>NZ_JOGO01000046.1 GCF_000719475.1 Streptomyces sp. NRRL F-5630
GACGGCATACGAGATTCGCCTTAGTCTCGTGGGCTCGGAGATGTGTATAAGAGACAGGTCCGGGCGGGCCGGGGAGCGGGGCCACGCGGAGGGACGTCGGCGGCGCGGGCGCCGATGCGAGGTGGGGCCGGGCGGGGGGCGCGGGGGACGCGCAGGCGAGGGGGACGAGGGCGAGGGTCACCGTGAGCAGGACGGGGCACGACCTGCGGGCGGCTCCCGGCCGTGGGCACGACGGCATCGAGGACGTCAACCGATCTCCAGCGAACGCACGAACGGATGAACAAACCGTCGCGGACCGTAACCCCCCGCCGCCCCGGGTCCCGCCGGGCGCGGACGTGACGCGCGGGAGGTCACCCGCCTACCGGTACCGCGGCAGAGGACCATGGCGCCCCCTCCCCCACCGCCGGCCCGCCACGCCCGCGTGCCGGCCGGCACTCCGTCACGCCCTCACCGGTCGCGCCCCGTACGGCCGCTCCGTGCCACCCCGCCGGTCACGCTCCGTACCGCCGCGCCCTCCGGCCTAACGCCCGGGCCGGGGCCCGTCAGGCGCCCGCTCCCCCGTCCACCGGCAGGATCGCTCCCGTCACCATCGACGCCCGGTCGCTGAGCAGCCAGGCCGCCGCCTCCGCGACCTCCCGGGGCTCCGCCATGCGGCCGAGCGGGACGGTGGAGGTGATCCTGTCGACGACGCCGGGTGTCGCCGCCTCCCAGTCCTCGATCATCTCCGTCGCCGTACCGCCGGGGGTGATGCCGTTGACGCGGATGCCGTCGCCCGCCCAGGTCACGGCCGCGCTCTCGGTGATGCTGTTGAGCGCGCGCTTCATGGCCCCGTAGGCGGGGAGCGCCGGGTTGGCGCGGCGGCTGCCGATGCTCGACGTGTTGACGATCGCTCCGCCGCCACCGCGCCGCATGAGCGCGGCCTCCGCGTTCATGGCGATCCAGTGCGCGCGGAAGTTGACGGTGAACTGCTCCTCGATCACCTCGTCCGTGGTGGTGTGGAGCGGTCCGGGCTGCTGGCCCGCCGCGCCGTTGTTGAAGGCGCCGTCCAGGCGGCCGTGGAGGTCCGCGACACGGTCGACGGCGGCGCGGATGCTCGCGGAGTCGGCGAGGTCCAGCGGCACGGCGTCCGCGACGCCGCCGGTGGCGCGGATCTCCTCGACGATGGCGGCGAGCGCGTCCGTCCCGCGTGCCGCGAGGACGACGGAGGCGCCCTCGGCGGCGAAGAGGCGGGCCGCAGCCGCGCCGATGCCGCGGCTTGCGCCGGTGACGAGGACGACCTTGCCGGTGAGCAGGCCGAGGGGAGTGTGTGCGGTGTGCTGTGTCATGACCTCAGCGTCGGCGCGGCACCGATCCGGATACAGGCACAAGCGGTACCAGGATGCCGCCGGGCGCACGGAGCACACTGGGCGTATGGACAAACAGGAGCTGGGCGCGTTCCTCCGCAGCCGCCGGGAGCGGCTGCTCCCCTCGGACGTCGGTCTTCCCTCCGGCCCGCGCCGCCGCACGCCGGGGCTGCGGCGCGAGGAGGCCGCGGTCCTCGCGCACATCTCCACGGAGTACTACGTGCGGCTCGAACAGGGCCGCGCGCCCCGCCCCTCGGGCGAGGTGCTCGCGGGGATCGCGGGCGCGCTGCGGCTCACCGAGGCGGAGACCGCTCACCTGCACGTACTCGCCGGGACCACGCCCGTGCGCGAGCGGACGCACCGGCGCGAAGTGCGGCCGAGCATCCTCGCCCTCTTGGAGCGGCTGCCGCACACCGCGGGGTTCGTCCTCTCCGCGACCTTCGAGGTGCTCGCGTGGAACGCCCTCACGGTCGCGCTCATGGAGGACTTCGGCGCGCTCGACCGGGCGGACCGCAACCTCGCGCGCCGGGCGTTCCTCACGCCGGGGGAGCCGGAGTCGCCGCTGTACGGGATCTCCGACGCCGCCGAGTTCCGCCACCACGTCGTGAGGGAGCTGCGGGCCGCGCTCGCCCGCCATCCCAAGGACCCCGAGGTGACCGGGCTGATCGAGGAACTGCGGGCGGGCTCCCCGGACTTCGCACGGCTCTGGGAGCGGCACGACGTGCAGACGTCCCACGTGCTCACGAAGACGTTCCGCCACCCGCTCGCCGGGGAGATCACCGTCGACTGCGATGTCCTCGGTCTCGACGAGGGCGGACAGCGGCTCGTGCTCTACAGCGCCCCCCAGGGGTCTGCGAGCGCGGAGGCGCTGGCGTTCCTGGGCGTGCTGGGGGCCGAGGCGAGCCGGGCGCGCTGAGGAACCGGGGCGGGGAGCACTCAGCCCCTCGCGGCCCCGGCCCTCGCGCCGGGCCCGGTGCGCTCAGTGCGCGAAGCCCCAGTCGAGCACCTTCGTGGCGTCGTCGAAGCGGCCCGTGTCGTCGCCCAGGATGACGCCGATGAGGGTGCGGTTGTCGCGCTCGGCGGCGAAGACGACGCAGTAGCCGTCCTCCGGGCCGCTGCCGGTCTTGACGCCGAGAGCCCCGTCGTAGGTGCTCAGCAGCTCGTTGGTGTTGTTCCAGGTGTAGTACCGGGTGCGGCCGTTGGCGGCCGGTGCCTCGGTCTTGTACTGCGTGTTCTTGACGACCTCGGCGAACACCGGCTGGAGCATGGCGCGCTGGCCCAGCTTGGCGAGGTCGCGGGCCGTGCTGTGGTTGTTGCCGTCGTTGATGCCGTCGACGGAGTCGAAGTGCGTTCCGGAGAGGCCGAGTCGCTGCGCCTCGGCGTTCATCTGCGCGATGAAGTCGCTGATCCGCGCCTCCTCGGTGTCCCCGTTCCCGAAGTGGTCGGCGAGCGCGCGGGCGGCGTCGGCGCCGGAGGGGATGAGCATGGCGTGCAGGAGCTGCCTGGCCGTCAGGGTGTCGCCGGTCTGGAGGTCCGCCGTGCTGGCGCCCACCTTCTGCACGTAGTCCCGGTACTCCTGCTTGACGGTGATCTGCCGTTCGAGCCACTCGGGGTGCTTGAGCACCACGACCGCCGTCATGATCTTGGTGGTACTGGCGATCGGCACGCTCTCGTCGGCCTTCGCCCCGGCCCACAGCTCCCGCTCCTGGCTGCCGTCGCGCGCGTCGAGGAGGAAGGCGTGGTCGGCCTTGATGGCGGGGGCGGCCTCCTCACCCGTCTCGGTCGCCGTGGCGTGCGGGGTGCTGTCCGGGGCGGCGGCCTGGGCCAGCCCCGCGGCACCGATCGGGAGCGCCGCTCCCACGAGAGCGACCGAGGCGATGCGGACGCCGGTGCGGTGGAAGCGGTTGGGACGGGCGTGTGCACCCATGAAGTTCATTTCCTCCTGCCGGCGCGGACGCCGAACCGTACGTGCCCGGGGGCCCGGCGGGCGTGACACCGGCCGCGACGCCCGGAAGGCCCCGAGACCCTCCCGGGGATACACCGCCCAGACGATCATGAGGGGCGCACCTCGTTCAAGAAACCGCATGGTCTCGTCACAGGGCCCACACGCGACGGTCTGATCATCGTCATGCGGGCCCGTGGCCCACCGGGACCTGGGCCCGCTCACTCGCATACGCGGACAGGGACGGCGTGCCCGGGCGGCGGAGGTGCGCGCGCCAAGGCGGCCGACTCGCACGAGAGAGGAGCCGGGGCCTCCGCGAGGGGAGGTCCCCGCTCGCACGGCCCTCTCGCCGTCCGGCGGGACGGGCCGGGCGAGCAGTACCCGGTCCTCCCCGGGGGACACACGGCGTACGCGGCGGGGCGGCGGCTCGGCCGAGACCCGGACGCCCCTCAGCCCAGTTCGCGGAGCACGACCTCGGCCAGCGGCCCCGCCGACGCCGGGTTCTGGCCGGTGTGGAGGGTGCGGTCGCTCACCGTCTTCGGGGCCCACGCCTCGCCCTCCAGGACGTCCGCGCCGAGCGCGGTCAGGCGGTCCTGGAGGAGCCAGGGGGCGCGGGAGGCGAAGCCGGACTGCGTCTCCTCGGCGTTGGTGAAGGCGGTGAGGCGGTAGCCGGCGAAGGGGCTGTTCCCCTCGGCGTCCGCCGTGGCGAGGAGCGCGGCGGGGCCGTGGCAGACGAGGGCGAGCGGGCGCCCGGAGGAGAGGGCGCGGGTGAGCAGCGCCGCCGAGTCGGGGTCGTGGGAGAGGTCCTCCATGGGGCCGTGGCCGCCGGGATAGAAGACGGCGGCGTAGGCGTCCGGGTCGATGCCGGCGAGGGGGCGGGGGCGCAGCAGCGGCGTCATCGTGTCGAGCGCCTCGCGCAGCCGCGCCGCGCCCTCCGGACCGCCCGCGACGGAGGGATCGAGGCTCGCCGCGTCCACGGTCGGGACGACCGCCCCAGGCGTGGCGACCTCGACCTCGTACCCGGCCTCGGTGAACACGCTCCACGGCGCGACCACCTCGTCGGCCCAGAAGCCGGTGGGGTGGCGGGTGCCGTCGGCGAGCGTCCAGTGGTCGGTGCCGGTGAGGACGAAGAGGATCGTGGGCATGGGGGGCTCCTTGGTGAGGGGTCAGGGGGTGCGTGTGCCCCGGCCGGTACAGGTCAGGCAATGCCTGTGCCCCGGCCGGGACGGATCAGGCGAGAGGTGTGCCCGACCGGTAGGGGTCACGGGGTCCCTGCCCGGGCGGGTGCCCCGGTCCCGGCGGGGCTGCGCCGGACGGATGAGCTCTTCACCTGCGCGGCGGCAGCCGGGGGGCCGCGCGGGTGCGCTGGGGGCGGCGCGGCCGTGGGCTGGGCAGCGGCCCGCACGGTCCTCCCGTCGCGCGCCCGCCCGGGCGCCGCCGTGCCGCACCCGAGGACGGTCCCCATGCCTTGCGCGACTTCCCTGACAGCGACCGTGCTGGGCGCCTGCGCCCTGCTGGCACTCGCTCCCGGCGCCCACGCGGACGGCGCCCCGGCGCGGGATCCCGTGACGGTCCGCGCGCAGGGCTCGACGGTCCGGCTGACGACCTCGGCGTGCCCCGGGGGCGGCACGGCGACCCTCGTCCCGGTCGGCCGCGGCGCGGCCCACGCGGGTTACGCGGTGGACCTGGCGCCCGGAGGCCGGGCCCGCACCGCCTCCTGGCTCGCGGTCGACGACGGGCGGTACGTGGCGCGCGTACGGTGCGCCGACGGTACACGGCTGAGCGGGGCCGCCGTACGCGTACCGGGGCCCGTGCCGTCCCCTGCCGTGACGCCGCAACCGGAGGGGACGGGCGCGAAGGACTCACCCGTACCGCGCCCGAGCGCACCGGCGACGGCGAGTGCGTCGCCCGTGGACCCGTACGCGGACAGGGGGATGGCGGAATCACCCGCCGGTGTGCCCGGTGAGATGCCGAAGGGCGGGGTACGGGGCGGGCTCGGCGGGAGCGCGAGGGCGGAACGGGACTCGCCCGGCGCCTTCGGCGCGGGGATCGCGCTCGTCACGGCGGCGGGCGCGGGGGCGCTGGTGTGGTGGCTGCGGAGGAGGGTGTGGGGGCGGTGAGGGGCGGACGGGCTGGAAGAACCTCGGTCCAGGCCGCACCGCCCGGGGGCGGGTGCGGCTCGGTCCGACCGGTATCGCGCCGCGTCTCGGAAGCGCCGGTCCCCCGCCGTCTCAGAGGCGCCGCTCCCCCGGCAGCGCTTCCGCGATCCAGCCGATGGGCAGTTCCTCGTTGTCGACCGTGAGTGCCTCGACCGCGTTGTTCTCGGGGTTGATGTCGGCCTCGACGCCCTCGCCCGCGAAGCGCGGATAGCCGCTCGTGCCCTCGGCACCCGTCGGGCGGACGACCGCGCGGCGCAGTTCCGTGCCGTGGTCGAGGTGCCCCGCCTCATCGGTGATCTGGGGCTTGAGCACGACGGTGTACGTGAGATCGGCCGGCATCGATGTCATGGGGCCGGAGTGTAGGGCGGTCGTGCGCGGGAGCCGGGGCGCCGCGCCAGACCTGCTCCCCGTACGGCCGCCGCGCGAGGCGGGACCCACGCGAGGCGGGGACCCGCCCCTGTCCGCGACGCGCGGCGAACCGGGCCGCGTCAACCGTGCTCCCGGGCACGGCGGTTCGCTCCGGGACGGCGGTACCTTCGCCGCACGCGCCGTCAGGACGCCGTCGTCGGCAGCCCGGACGCCTTCAGCGCGCGCGGGGTGGGCCGTGCGCGCCGCGGTCCACGGCGGGAGACTGGGCGCATGGCGATTCGGCGCAGCGCGGGCCTGCTGGTGCACCGCACGACGGACGAGGCGGGGCTCCAAGTGCTGCTCGGCCACATGGGCGGGCCGTTGTGGGCGCGCAAGGACGCGGCGGCCTGGTCCGTCCCGAAGGGCGAGTACACCGAGGCGGAGGCACCGCTCGACGCGGCGGTGCGCGAGTTCACCGAGGAACTGGGCACCCCTCCCCCGCCGGGGCCGTACACGCCGCTCGGCGAGATCCGGCAGAGCGGGGGCAAGCACGTGACCGTGTGGGCCGTGGAGGGGGACGTCGACCCGGCGGCGCTGCGTCCGGGGACGTTCACGATGGAGTGGCCGCCGCGCTCGGGACGCCGCCAGGAGTTCCCCGAGCTGGACCGGGTGGGCTGGTTCGCTCCCGACGAGGCGCGCGGGAAGGTCGTGAAGGCGCAGGTCGCCTTCGTGGACCGGCTCCTGGAGCACCTGGGCTGAGGCGGCGGGGGCATTCGGTCCCGCGCGCGGGGCAGGTGTCCCGTACGGCCCCGTTTGCACGCCTGTGGCAGGCGCGCGAGCGTGGGAGAGGACGAGTACCTGCCAGGAGGAGAGCCATGCCCATCGCGACGGTGAACCCGGCCGACGGCGAGACGGTCCAGACGTTCGAGGCGCTGTCCGGGGACGAGGTGGAACGGCGGCTCGCTCTCGCGGACCGCACGTTCGCCACGTACCGTACGACGTCCTTCGCCGAGCGCGCCCGGCTGCTGCGCGCGGCCGCCGACCTCCTGGAGAAGGAGGAGGCTGAGATCGGGCGGACGATGACCCTGGAGATGGGCAAGACGTACGCGGCGGCGCGCGCCGAGGCGGCGAAGTGCGTCAAGGCCATGCGCTGGTACGCGGACCGCGCCGAGGGGCTGCTCGCGGACGAGCACCCCCAGCAGCGGGACGTCGAGGACTCGGGGGCACGCGCCGCGCGGGTCGTCTACCGGCCGCTCGGCGTGGTGCTCGCGGTCATGCCGTGGAACTTCCCGTTGTGGCAGGTCGTGCGCTTCGCCGCGCCCGCGCTGATGGCGGGCAACGTGGGGCTGCTCAAGCACGCCTCGAACGTCCCGCGAACCGCTCTCTACCTGGGCGATCTCTTCCGCCGCGCGGGATTCCCCGAGGGCGCCTTCCAGACGCTCCTCGTGCCCTCGTCGGCGATCGAGGCGATCCTGCGCGATCCGCGCGTGAAGGCGGCGACGCTCACGGGGAGCGAGCCCGCCGGGCGCTCGGTGGCCTCCATCGCGGGCGACGAGATCAAGCGGACGGTCCTGGAGCTGGGCGGCAGCGACCCGTACCTCGTCCTGCCCTCGGCCGACGTGGAGCGGGCGGCGCGTACGGCGGTGACGGCGCGCGTGCAGAACAACGGGCAGTCCTGCATCGCGGCGAAGCGGTTCCTCGTGCACGCGGACGTGTACGAGGAGTTCGCGCGGGCCTTCGTCGCGGGTGTCGCGGCGCTGCGCGTCGGCGACCCGATGGACGAGCACACGGACGTGGGGCCGCTCTCCAGCGAGCAGGGCCGCGCGGACCTGGAGGAGCTGGTGGACGACGCGGTCGCGAAGGGGGCGCGCGTCCTGACCGGCGGGAAGCGGCCGGAGGACCGCCCGGCGGGCTGGTTCTACGAGCCGACGGTGCTCGCGGACATCACCCCGCAGATGCGCGTCCACCGCGAGGAGACCTTCGGCCCGGTCGCGACGCTCTACCGCTTCGCCGACCTGGAGGAGGGCATCCGCCTCGCGAACGACACCTCGTTCGGCCTCAGCTCCAACGTGTGGACGCGGGACGCCGCCGAGAAGGAGCGCTGCGTGCGCGACATCGAGGCGGGCGGGGTCTTCTTCAACGGCATGACGGCCTCGCACCCGGCGCTCCCCTTCGGCGGCGTCAAGCGCTCGGGGTACGGGCGGGAGCTGGCGGGGCACGGGATCAAGGAGTTCTGCAACGTGACGACGGTGTGGGAGGGGCCGGAGGACTGAGCGGTCCCGGAGGTACGAGCGGGGCGCCCCGAGGACGACCGGGCGCCCCGCTCCCGTACCGTCAGGCCCCCCGCTCCTCGCCCCGCCCCTCCCCCGCCAGCCCCGCGAGGATCTTGTCGGGGGTGAGAGGCAGTTCCCTGAAGCGGACGCCGGTCGCGTGGTGGACGGCGTTCGCGAGGGCGGCGGCGGTGCCGACGATGCCGATCTCGCCGATGCCCTTGCTGCCCATCGGGTTGAGGTGCGGGTCCTCCTCGTCGAGCCAGTCCGCCTCGATGTCCGGTGTGTCGGCACAGGCCGGTACGTGGTAGGAGGCGAGGTCGGACTCGACGAAGGCGCCCGAGGCCGGGTCGAGCGAGCTGCCCTCGGTGAGGGCCATGCCGAGGCCCATGACCATGCCGCCCCGGAACTGGGAGCGGGCGGTGCGCGAGTTGAGGACACGGCCCACGGCGTAGTGGCCGAGGAGGCGCCGGGCGCGCACCTCGCCGGTCACGGTGTCGACCTGCACCTCGGCGAAGTGGGCGCCGAAGGCGTGCCGCGCGTACGGCGACCCGGCGCCCGCCAGGTCCGTCGTGTCGGCCGCGACGGTGAGCCCTTCGGCGGGCACGGAGCCGCCGTACTCGCCGAGCGCTTCGAGGAGTTCGGTGCACGCCTGGTGGACGGCCCAGCCCCAGGACGCGGTGCCGGAGGAGCCGCCCGCGAGCGGGGCGCGGGGCAGGTCGCTGTCGCCGAGGGCGAGGCCGACGCGGTCGAGCGGGACACCCAGCGCGTCGGCGGCGATCTGCGCGAGGACGGTGCGGGCGCCCGTACCGATGTCCGTGGCGTTGACCCGTACCGCGTACGTCCCGTCGGGGCGCGCGGTGGCCTCAGCCGTCGAGGGGGAGACCAGGACCGGGTAGGTCGCCGCCGCGACGCCGGTGCCGAGGAGGAGGCGGCCCTCGCGGCGCGCACCGGGGCGTGGGTCGCGCGTGTGCCAGCCGAAGCGCTCCGCGCCCGCGCGCAGGCACTCGACGAGGTGGCGGCTGCTGAAGGGGCGGCCCGAGTCGGGCTCCGCGTCGGGCTCGTTGCGGACGCGCAGCTCGACAGGGTCGATCCCGACGGCCTCGGCGAGTTCGTCCATCGCGGATTCGAGCGCGAACATGCCGGATGCCTCGCCGGGGGCGCGCATCCAGGAGGGGCTGGGGACGTCGAGAGGCAGGACGCGGTGGGTCGTGCGGCTGTGCGGCGAGGTGTACATGACGCGGGCGGGTACGGCGGCCTGTTCGACGAACTCCTTGATCCGCGAGGTGTGCGTGATGACCTCGTGGGCCAGGGCGCCGATCGTGCCGTCCTCGGCGGCGCCGAGCCGCAGGCGGTGCAGGGTCGGGGCGCGGTGCCCGACGACGGCGGGCAGCTGGCGGCGTGGCAGGGCGAGTTTGACGGGGCGTCCGACGTGCAGCGCCGCGAGTGCGGCGAGGACGGGCTGCGGACGCGGGGTGCCCTTGGAGCCGAAGCCGCCGCCGACGTGCGGGGAGTGGACGGTGATGTCCTCCTCGGACATGCCGAAGAGCGTGGCGAGGGCGGTGCGGACGGCGTTGGTGCCCTGGCTGCTGTCGTGGACGACGAGGCGGCCGGCGTCCCATGCCGCGACGCTCGCGTGCGGCTCCATGGGGTGGTTGTGGAGCGGGGGGATGCGGTAGGTGCGGTCGACGCGGACGGGGGCCCCGGCGAAGGCGTCGGCGAAGTCTCCGCGCTCGCGGTCGGCGGGGTAGCCGCCGTTCGCCTCCTGCGGGCGTTGGATGCCGGTGTGCCCCGGGCGCAGTCCCACGTCGTGCGGATCGGTCTCGTACGTGACGCGCAGCGCGAGCGCCCCGGCCCGGGCGGCCTCCAGGGTCTCGGCGACGACGAGGGCGACGTACCAGCCGAAGTGCGGGACGCGGGGGTCCTGGAGGAGGTGCAGCGTGGGGTCGTCGGGGGCGGCTAGGCGGCGGGCGTTCTCGTGGCTGAGGACGGCGACGACACCGGGCATGCGCAGGACCTCGGCGTCGTGGACGGCGGTGACGCGTCCGGAGGCGATGGTCGCGGGGACGGGCCAGGCGTGGGCGAGGCGCGGCGGGCGGTGCTCGGCGGCGTAGCGGGCGGTCCCTGTGACCTTGGCGCGGCCCTCCGCGCGCGGGACGTCGGTGCCGAGGACGGGTGCGGGGGTGTTCACGGCTGCGGCTCCGGGGCGGTCTGGGCGGCGGCGAGGTCGGTGAGGACGGCGACGGAGAGTTCCACGGCGAGGGGGACCTTGAAGGCGTTGTCGGGGCGGGGGTCCGCTTGGGCGAGTTCGGCCTCGGCGGCGCGGCGGAAGGTTCCCTGGTCGGCGCGCGCCCCCGTGAGGACGTCCTCGGCGCGCGCGGCGCGCCAGGGCCGGGGCGCGACGCCGCCGAACGCGAGCCTGGCCTGCCGCACGGTGCCGTCGGGGCCGAGGCGCAGGACGGCGGCGACCGAGACGAGGGCGAAGGCGTAGGAGGCGCGGTCGCGGGCCTTGCGGTAGGCGGAGGGGGCCCCGGCGGTGGCGGGCGGCAGGGTGACGGCGGTGATGAGTTCGCCGGGGGCGAGGGTCGTGTCGCGTTCGGGGTGCGCGCCCGGCAGCCGGTGGAGTTCGGTGACGGGCAGGGTGCGGGTGCCCTCGGGCCCTTCGACGGTCAGTTCGGCGTCGAGCGCGGCCAGGGCGACGGCCATGTCGGAGAGGTGGGTCGCGAGGCAGGAGGGGGAGGCGCCGAGGACGGCGAGGTCGCGGCTGTGCCCGGTGAGCGCGCCGCAGCCGGTGCCGGGGGCGCGCTTGTTGCAGGGCTGGGCGAGGTCCTGGAAGTAGGGGCAGCGGGTGCGCTGGAGGAGGTTGCCGCCGGTCGTGGCGGCGTTGCGGAGCTGTCCGGAGGCGCCGGCGAGGAGCGCCTGCGAGAGGACGGGCCAGTCGGCGCGGACGCGGGGGTGCGCGGCGAGGTCGCTGTTGCGGACGCCCGCGCCGACGCGCACGCCGCCCTCGGGGGTGTCCTCGACGGTGTCGAGGGGCAGGGCGGTGAGGTCGATGAGGGTCGCGGGGGTCTCGACGCCGAGTTTCATGAGGTCGACGAGGTTGGTGCCGCCGCCGAGGTAGCGCGCCGCCGGTGCGCTCGTGTGGGCCTCGATCGCCTCGGGGACGGTGCGGGCGCGGACGTAGCCGAAGGGTTTCACCGGGCGACCTCCGCGACGGCGCGCACGAGGTGCGGGTAGGCGCCGCAACGGCACAGGTTGCCGCTGAGCCGTTCGCGGATCTCGGCGTCGTCGAGCGGTACGGGGCCGGGTGGGCGTCCGGGCGGTGTGACGAGCGAGGGGTGCCCGGCCTCTGCCTCGGCGAGGACGCCGAGCGCGGAGCAGAGCTGTCCGGGGGTGCAGTAGCCGCACTGGTAGGCGTCGTGGGCGAGGAACGCCTCCTGGAGCGGGTGGAGGCGCTCCCCGTCCGCGAGTCCCTCGACGGTGGTGACCTCGGCGTCCTGGCACGTGGCGGCGAGGACGAGGCAGCTGTTGACGCGTCGCCCGCCGAGGAGCACGGTGCACGCCCCGCACTGCCCGTGGTCGCAGCCCTTCTTGGTGCCGATGAGGCCGAGGTGTTCGCGCAGCAGGTCGATGAGCGCGGTGCGGTGGTCGAGGGCGGGAACCTCGTACACGGTGCCGTTGACACGGAGGGTGAGGTCCGAGTGGTGGGGGCTGTCGGCGCCGACGCGGGGCTCGGCGGGGGTGTTCTCCGGCTGGGGCACGGGCTTCCTTTCCTGGGTACGTGCTCGGGCGGGCGTCCGGCGGGCTGCCACGGGCCCGGGTGCCCCGCTCCTGGTCACGGCTGGTGCGGGGGCGTGGTGCGGGGTCAAGACTGCGGTGGCGAGGGCGCCGGGGCCCGCCGGGCACGGGCGGGAGGGGGCCCCGTCACCCGACTGCCACACGCGGCGGCGAGGAGCGTGACCCGGCGTGCGCACGCGCGTTGGAGAGGGCACAGCGGTCACGGGGTGTGGCCGCTGCCTCTTGGAAGGAACACAGACATGTCGCGTATCGCGAAGACCGCCGCCGTTCTCGCGGGCACGGGTGCCCTGGTCGCCACCGGCGCGGGCCTCGCCGCCGCCGACGCCGGTGCCCAGGGCCTCGCCGCCGGTTCCCCGGGTGTCCTGTCGGGCAACGCCCTGCAGGTCCCGGTCCACATCCCCGTGAACCTCTGCGGCAACACGATCGACGTCATCGGTCTGCTCAACCCGGCGTTCGGCAACACCTGCGCCAACGTCGACGGCGACCGCGGCCACGGTGGCTACGGCGACGAGGGCTACGGCAAGTGAGCTGCCCTACCCCCGCGTGACGGCGGGACGACCGGGCCCCCGTGCGATCCGGTCGGCATCCGCCCGTGACGAGGAACGGCCCCGGAGCGCGCTCGCGCTCCGGGGCCGTCGCACGTCCGCCGCGCCTCTGCGCGGGGCGGTTCACGCGTACCGGTAGATCCCGCTGTGGTCGAGCAGTTCCGAGGGCTTCACGCGCCACGGGGGCATGGGGTCCTCCAGGGTGGGGACGCGGCCCCGTTGGGAGTTGCCGAGCGGGAGCGGCCGGTCGGGCAGGTAGCCGGAGCCGGGATTGGCGTGCTGCCAGCGGGACCAGACACGGTCGATGAAGGCGTGGTGGAGCCAGAAGACGGGGTCGTTGGGCGAGGCGCCGCTGAGCATCGTGCCGCCGACCCAGCGGTGGACGCGGTTGTGGTTGCGCCAGCGGGCGTTGCCCCGGCCGCTGCCCCAGCCCTCCAGTTTGTTGCGGAAGCCGCGCGAGGCGGTGGAGTCCCAGGGCGGGGAGTCGTAGGTGGTGTCGGAGACGGCCTCGTCGAGGTCCCGCGGGGTGGGCAGGTCCATCGGGTCCTGCGGGCGGCCGAAGGCCCGGCGCAGGTACGGGCGGTCGTCGGTGGACTCGGTGAGGGTCCAGTCGCCGTGCGCGTGGGCGAAGGCCCCGGTGGTGACCTGCTGGTCGGAGGCGCGTCCGTTGCCGCCGAGGAAGTCGTCGCGCCACAGCGCGGCCTTGGCGGTGCGGTCCTTCGTCCAGTCCCAGTAGGGCACGGTGACGCGCGCGTCGATCTTGCGCAGGTCGCGTTCGAACTCCAGGAGGAACTGGCGGTGCCAGGGCAGGAAGGAGGGTGTCATGTGGGCTGCGCGCAGGCCCTTCGAGCCGTCGGAGGTGTAGTAGCGGATGTGGGTGCGGACGTAGTCGTCGTAGCGTCCCGAGCGCTTGAGGGCGAGCACGGCGTCGACGAAGCGACGGCGCTCGGCGGCGCTCAGGTCGCGCTGGTTCTTGCGGGTGTACGTCATCGGGCGGTCTCCTGCGGGTCGCTTGTGTGCGCCTCAGGCGCCGTACGCGGGGGTGCTGAGCCGGGCGCCGCCGAGTTCGTCGACGGCGGCGCGCGCCGCGGCCCGGGTGTCCGGGTACGAGGTGTAGTGGTCGACGGAGCTGACGAAGCCGCCGTCCGCGCGGGGCATGAGGTGCAGGGCGCGGCCGTCGATCGTGGCCCAGTCGGGCCCGTACGCGAGGTGCCTGCCCCGGTACGTCTCGGCGGCGCCGGAACCCGTGGCGCCGGAATCCGCCGTGCCGGGGCCCTCGGCGGTGGTCTCCCGCACGGTGCGCAGGAGCGGGGCGAGGGCGCCGCCGGTCCCCGCGAGGCCGGTGAGCGCGAGCAGGGCGCCGAGGAGGCCGCGGCGGCGGGGGCGCGAGGGTCCGGGAGGTACGAGGGGCGTCGGCGGGACGGTTTCGGGGGGCGTGGGCGGGGCGGTGGGCAGCGGTGCGGGTGCGAGGGGGGTGGGTGCGGCCATAGGGGTGGTGCTCCGTCCTCGTCGTCGAGTGCGCTGGTCGGGGCGGGGTGCCGCCCGCTGGGGACAACGAGCGGTACGCGGGGCGGTTGCTCGTCCGTACGGCTTCATCGGCCAGAAACCGAAGCCGGGCGGTGGACGGAGGGGGCCGTGAATGGCCTGAATTCCTGGTGAATCGCCCTGGATAACAAGGATTCAGGAAACAGAAGTTGAAGGCACGGCCGGGCCAAAAACCAATTCCCGCACAGGACTTGACGCGTTCTTAACATCGGGGAAGCATCGTCACGCACAGTCCGCGACCCTTGGAGTGGCGCAGATGCCCTTTCCCCCCACGATGTCCCGTACCGATCCCCCCACCGGTTCTCCCCACAGAACCACCGGGACCCGGCGTGCGCGCGGCCGGCGCCGCGCGGGCGTGCTCACCGCCGTCTCGGCCCTGCTGACACCGTTGTTCCTGCTCGCGCCCACGGGGCCGGCGACGGCCGCGGACCTGCCGGGCGGCGGCGACCTCGGCCCGAACGTGAAGGTCTTCGATCCCTCGACCCCGGACATCCAGGGCCAGGTGGACACGATCTTCAAGCAGCAGGAGTCCGCCCAGTTCGGCGACGGGCGCTACCAGCTCCTGTTCAAGCCCGGCACGTACGACAATCTCAATGTCCAGCTCGGCTTCTACACCTCGATATCCGGGCTCGGCCTGAGCCCGGACGACACCACCTTCAACGGGGACGTCACCGTCGACGCGGGCTGGTTCGACGGCAACGCCACGCAGAATTTCTGGCGTTCGGCGGAGAACCTGGCGCTCAACCCCGTCAACGGCACGGACCGCTGGGCCGTCGCGCAGGCCGCGCCGTTCCGCCGGATGCACGTCAAGGGCGGGCTCAATCTCGCCCCGGACGGGTACGGCTGGGCCAGTGGTGGCTACATCGCCGACAGCAAGATCGACGGCGAGGTCGCGCCCTACTCGCAGCAGCAGTGGTACACCCGCGACAGTTCGGTCGGCGGCTGGACCAACGGTGTGTGGAACATGGTCTTCTCGGGGGTGAGCGGCGCCCCGGCGCAGTCCTTCCCCGAGCCGCCGTACACCACCTTGGACTCGACGCCCGTCTCGCGCGAGAAGCCGTTCCTCTACCTCGACGGGAACGACTACAAGGTGTTCGTCCCCGCCAAGCGCGAGAACGCGCGCGGCACCAGCTGGGAGGGCGGCGACCCGGCGGGCGAGTCCCTCCCGCTCGACCAGTTCTACGTGGTCAAGCCGGGAACGAGCGCCGACACGATCAACCAGGCGGTCGAGCAGGGCCTGCACCTGCTGTTCACGCCCGGCGTGTACCACGTGGACAAGCCGATCGAGGTCGACCGTCCCGACACGGTCGTGCTCGGCCTCGGCTACGCGACGATCGTGCCGGACGGCGGCGCGACGGCGCTGCGCGTCGGCGACGTGGACGGCGTGAAGGTGGCCGGGCTCCTCGTGGACGCGGGCACCACCAAGTCGGACACGCTCGTCGAGGTCGGCACGAAGGGTACGCACACGGATCACGCGGCGAACCCCACCTCGCTCCAGGACGTCTTCATCCGGGTCGGCGGCGCCGGTCCCGGCAAGGCGGACAACGGCATGGTGATCAACAGTGACGACACGATCATCGACCACACCTGGATCTGGCGGGCCGACCACGGCGACGGGGTCGGCTGGGAGACCAACCGCGCCGACTACGGGTTCACGGTGAACGGCGACGACGTCCTCGCGACGGGTCTGTTCGTCGAGCACTTCAACAAGTACGACGTGCTCTGGAACGGCGAGCGCGGCCGGACGATCTTCTTCCAGAACGAGAAGGCGTACGACGCGCCGAACCAGGCCGCCGTCCAGGACGGCACCACGAAGGGCTTCGCGGCGTACAAGGTCGCGGACTCGGTGCAGACCCACGAGGGCTGGGGGCTCGGCAGCTACTGCAACTTCACCGCCGACTCCTCGATCCGGCAGGACAACGGCTTCCAGGCCCCGGCCAACCCGGGCGTGAAGTTCCACGACCTGCTCGTCGTCTCGCTCGGCGGCAAGGGCCAGTACAACCACGTCATCAACGAGGTCGGCGGCGCCACCTCGGGCTCCGACACGGTCCCCTCGCAGGTGGTCTCCTGGCCGTAAGCGGCCCGGAACCCACCGTCCCGAGGACAAGCCGGGGCCCGGTCGCCTTCGCCGGAAGGTGACCGGGCCCCGGCCCGTGTCCGCGCGGGGACGGCGGCGCGCGGCGGCCCGGCGCGGGCTGCCTCAGCGGCCCCCGGTCACCCGCAGGACCGCCCCGGTGGCGTACGAGGACTCGGGGGAGAGGAACCAGGCGACGGCCGCCGCGATCTCGGAGAGCTCGCCGACGCGGCGCAGCGGGACCCCGGCGGCCATCCGCGCCGGGCGCTCCGGGTCCGGGTGGAAGTCGGTCACCACGGCGCCGGGTGCGACGGAGTTGACGCGGATGCCGGAGGGGCCGACCTCCTTGGAGAGCCCGATGGTGAGCGCGTCGACGGCGGCCTTGCTCGCCGCGTAGTGGATGTACTCCCCGGGCGAGCCGAGCGTCGCGGCGCCGGAGGAGATGTTGACGATCGCGCCCTCGACGCCGTCGCGCTCCCAGTCGCGCACCGCGCGGCGCGCGCAGAGCAGGCAGCCGAGGACGTTGACGTCGAGCGCGCGGCGCATCCCGGCGGCGTCGGCGTCGGCGAGCCTGCCGACGGGTCCGCTGACGCCCGCGTTGTTGACGAGCCCGGTGACCGGGCCGAGCGCGCTCGTCGCGGTGTCGAAGAGCCGCTCGACATCCGCCTCGTCGGCGGTGTCCCCGCCGACGGCGACGGCCTTCACGCCGCGCGCCCGCGCGTCCTCGGCGACGGCCTCGGCCTCCTCGCGGCCCTGGTGGTAGCCGACCGCGACGTGGTGGCCCTCGTCGGCGAGCCGGGCGACGACGGCGGCGCCGATCCCCCGGCTGCCGCCGGTGACCACCGTGACCTGCTGACGCGACATGGTTCCTCCACGGGCTCGCTCGCTGTGGCCCTCACCTGAGGGCCTGTCCGACGCTCCCTTCCGCGCGGACGACGGCGGGAAGCGTCGGACAGACTCTAGATCGGTCTCCCCCTGCGAGGACGCCCGGCCCCGGCACGCGCGGGGCGTACCGGGGCCGGGCGGTCCGGGAGGGGGCCCGGCGCGGGCTCAGCGCCTGCGGAAGGACTTCAGGTAGCCGCCGGCCGGGCTGCCGACGCCGGTGACGTCGTCGTAGCCGGGGACCGCCTTGAGAGAGGCGTCCTCGCCGAGAACGCGCAGCGTGGTCCGCGTGCCGTCGCCGTCGTCGTAGCCGTTGACGAAGTCGGTGCGGACGACCGCGAGTCCCTTGCCCTTGCCGAGCGGGCTGTCGGTGACGTCGTGGTAGGCGGAGGTGCCGTACCGGTCGTAGATCGCCGGGTTGGCGAAGCCGATCGGGACCCCGTGCCGCGCCTGCTGCGCGAGGGCCTGCACACCGGCGACGACGGGCGCGGCGAGCGAGGTGCCGCCGATGCGGTACTCGCCGTACCGGAGCGAGCCGTCGGGGAAGGTCTGCGTCTGCCCCACGAGGAAGCCGGTGTTCGGGTCGGCGACCGCGGCGATGTCGGGGACGGTGCGCATGGCCTTCTCGCCGCCCGCCTTCGCGAGCTTCCCGGGCACCACGCCGCGCTGGTAGAACGGCTGCTCGACGAGTTTGCTGGTGCCGCCGCCCGCCCCGGAGGTGTAGGCGCCGGGGAAGCCGGTCCAGGAGTCGCCGTCGGCGGAGAGCGGAGCGCTCCGGGTGCCCCAGCCCGTCTCCCACTTGTACGTGTCGCCCTTGCCGACCGCGAGCGAGGTACCGCCCACGGCGGTCACCCACGCGGAGTTCGTCGGCATGTCGACCTGCTTCGTCCCGCTCGACGCGACGTTGTCGCCGTTGTCGCCGGAGGAGAAGTAGAAGCCGATGCCCTCGACCGCGCCGCGCTGGAAGACCTGGTCGTAGGCGGCGGCCCCGGCCGTCGTCTCGTTCGACTCCAGGTCGCCCCAGGAGTTGGAGACGATGTCCGCGAGACGGCCGTCGACGATCTTGTCGAGCGAGTCGAGCAGGTCGTCGTCGTAGCAGGAGGCGGCACCGGCGTAGACGATGTCCGCGTCGGGGGCGACGGCGTGCACGGCTTCGACGTCGAGGGTCTCCTCGCCGTACCAGCCGGAGGCGCCGCACTCCTCGGTGCTGTTGTAGTCCGTGGGCAGGACCTGGGTGAGCTGGCCCTTGCGGTACTTCTTGTCGCCGTTGCGCTGGGCGTACCGGCTCGCGTCGGCGGCGACGGTGGGCGAGGCGTAGGCGTCGGTGATGGCGACGGTGACGCCCTTGCCGGTCTCCTTGCCCGCGCCGTAGGCGGCCCGAAGCTGCTTGCCCGTGTAGCCCTTGACCGCGTACGGGGCCTTCGAGCCGAAGGCCGAGGGCAGCTTCTTGTCCGTCTTCGAGCCGAAGTACGTCGAGAAGGGCCCGGCGTTGCGGAAGACGGCGTCCGGCGGCGGCAGCGTCTCGTCGTGGCGCGCCTTGTGCGGGGCGTTGTCGAGGCCCGTCACGGTGAGGACGGCGCCGTGCAGCGAGGCAGGGACGGAGGGGGTGGCGAGCGGCGCGTGGTAGGTGTGGCCGCTACGCGCGTAGTTGTGCAGCTTGGTGGAGAAGGCGCGCTCGACGGCGGAGACCCGGCCGCTGACGGTCAGGTAGTTCTGGTTCCGGTCGGTGATCTGGAGCCCGGCGCCGTGCAGCCAGGAGGTGATAGCGCCGAGCTGCCGCGCGTCGGCGCCGAAGCGCTCCCGCGTCTGCCGCGCCGTGAGGTACTTGCCGTAGGCGGGCGAGGAGGGGTCGGAGACCTGGGCGGCGTAGCGGGCGAGACCCGCCGCGTCACGCCCGGCCAGGTAGACCCGGACGGTGAGCCGCTTGCCCGCGGACAGGGCGCCGCGGTCGGCGGAGCCCGTGGCCCAGTGCGGCATGAGTCCCGCCAGGGTCTGGCGCGAGGCGGAGTGGCCGGAGTCGGCGGCCGCCGCGGGGACGGCGAGTGCGAGGCACCCGACAGCCAGCGGCAGGGCGGCGGCCCGCACCAGCGCGGCGCGCGGGCGGGAACGGACAGGTCTCATGAAACCCCCTGGGGTGACGGAGGGACGCGGTGCGGTCTTCCAGGACACGGCCGCACGCACCGTTCACTCTGTCGATCAAGTGTTCACGCGGGGTCCATACGTTGGTCTGGGAAGTACCAAAGGCGGACCACGGAGACCCCAAAGCGCTCGGCAAGCGCACTTCCCGCAAAGGGACATGACGCGCTTTCCGGCACCACTCCCCCACACGTTCCCGATAGCACTCCTTTCACGTTTCCCGGCGCCGCTCCCCGGCCGCGGCACGCCTCGCACACACCTCCCCACCCCCGTCTTGTGCATTTGTTCTTATGAAGCAGGAGGACAGTCCCGGCACCGGCCGGGGAAACGACACGCGAAGGCGCCCGCGCAGGCACGACCCCGCGCGCAGGACGCGGCTCCTCGACGCGACGCTCGACGTGCTCGTGAGCGACGGTGCCGCCGGGCTCACCCACCGCAAGGTGGCCGCGCGCGCCGACGTGCCGCTCGGCTCCGTCACGTACCACTTCGCGAGCCTCGCCGAGCTCCAGGCCGCCGCCTTCGCGCGCTACGTCGCGCTGCGCACCGAGGAGTTCGCCGCCGCCTTCGCGGAGGTACCGGACCGGGCGGGCCTGCTCGACGTACTCGTCGCGCAGGTGCGGGAGGTGACGGAGCGGCGGCGCAGCGCCGTGCTCGGCTTCGAGCTGCACCTCGCGGCGCTGCGCGACCCGGGGCTGCGGTCGCTCACCGAGGAGTGGACCGCGGCGAGCCGCGCCGTCCTCGCCCGCTTCACCGGCCCCGCGACGGCGAACCGCGTCGACGCGCTCCTGGAAGGCCTGATCCTGCGCGCCCTGCTCGCCACGGCACCCGAACCCGAGGAGGACACGCGCGCCGCGCTCTCCGCGCTTCTCGACCCGCCCGCCTGACCCGTACGCGTACGCCCTCCAGGAGCATCCCGTGCACGACCGCCCTCTCCTCGCCGTCCCCGACACCGCCCTCGACGACCTGCGGGCCCGGCTGCGTGCCGCGCGGCTTCCCCGGGCCTGGCCGGGGATCGCGCCCTGGGCCGCGGGCACCGAGCCCGCAGAGCTGCGACGGCTCGTCACGTACTGGGCGGACGGCTTCGACTGGCGGGCACGCGAAGCCGAACTCAACGCCCTTCCCTCGCACTTCGCCGACATCGACGGCACCCCTGTGCATTACCTGCGCTTCGACGCCGAGCGGGCGGACGCGCTCCCGCTGGTCCTGACGCACGGCTGGCCCAGTTCCGTGCTCGAACTCGTCCCGCTCGCCCGCCGCCTCGCCGAGCCCTCGCGCTTCGGCGGCGAGCCCGGTGACGCCTTCACGGTCACCGTGCCCTCGCTCCCCGGCTTCGCCTTCTCCCCGCCGCGTCCCGCGCTCGGCGGCCGCAGCAGACGCACGAGGTGTCTGCGCCAGGCTCAGGGCATGGCGCCAGGCTCAGTACGTGACACCGGGCTCAGGACGCAGCCCGGACGGCGCGGCTCAGAGGTCCGTCCCGTAGCGCTCCGCCAAGGCGCGGGCGTGGACGGTGAAGCGGGCGCGGAGGGCGGGCGGGGCGAGGACCTCGGCGTCGGCGCCGAGGGAGGTGAGCTGGTCGAAGGCGACGTCCTCGGACTCGGTGGGGACCGTGACCGTGACCCGGCCGTCCGGGCCCGGCGGGCCGGGTGTCAGCCCCTCCGTGCTCGCGGCGCCGAGCGCGCCGGGCAGGCGGCGCAGTCCCTCGGGGGTCAGGCGCAGGGTCACGGGAGTGCGCAGCAGGGCGCGGGCGAAGCGTTCCGCCTCGGCGCGCCAGTGCGTGGCGAGGTCGAAGGAGGCGACACGCGTGAAGGGTTCGCCCGGTTCGAGCGCGGTGAGGCGTTCGACGCGGTACGTGCGCCAGGCGGCCTCCCGCGCGCCCTGGCCGGGGACCCGCCCCACCACGTACCAGACCCCGGCCTTGAGGACGAGTCCGTACGGCTCGTAGAGGCGGTCGACGGTACGGGCGGGGCGGCCTTCGCGCGCGGGGCGGGCGTAGCTCAGGCGGACCGTGCGGTCGTCGCGGACGGCGCGGGCGAGGTCCTGGAGGAGCGGGGGCGCGGACGGTTCGCTGAACCAGGCCGGGGCGTCGAGGTGGAAGCGGCGCACGGAGGACTCGGCGGCGGCGCGCAGCGAGGGGAGCAGCGTGGCGGCGAGCTTGAGGCGCGCGGTGCCGGCCGCCTGGGCGAGGCCGAGGTCGGCGAGCGCGGTGGGCAGTCCGCCGAGGTAGAGGGTCTCTGCCTCGGCGGGGTGCAGGTGCGTGAGCCGGGTGCGGTGGCCGGGCGCGAGGTGGTAGCCGCCGGCCCGCCCGCGCTCCGCCCGTACCGGGATGCCCGCATCCCGCAGGGCCTGCGCGTCGCGTATCACCGTGCGCTCGGAGACCTCCAGCTCGCGGGCGAGGGCGGGGGCGGTGAGACCGGGCGAGGACTGGACGAGCAGGGCCATGCGCAGAAGACGGGCGGCACGCATCGGCTCAGAGCGCCGCGGCGTTCCGGTCGTCGACCTCGGCCTGGGTGCGCGCGAACCACGCGGACTCCCTCGTGCTGAGCGCCTGTTCGATGCGGAAGAGCGAGAAGCGCTCCAGGGGCGGGAGCGCGTCGAGGGCGAACCAGGCGACCTCCAGGGACTCCTCGTCGGCGACGAACGCCTCGCCGCCCGTGGCGCGGCAGCGGAAGGTGATGTCGAGGAACTGGCAGCGGTCGCCGTTGGGGTAGGCGATCGGCTTGAGGGTCTCGACGAGGACGAGGCGTTCGGCCTCGCAGTGCACCCCGGTCTCCTCCAGGACCTCGCGGACGATGGTCTCGGCGGGCTGCTCGTCCGGCTCGCAGATCCCGGCGGGCAGCGCCCATCTGCCGGTGTCGGCGCGGCGCCCGAGGAGGAGGCGTCCCGTGTCGTCGAGCACGACGCCGTTGACGCCGGGCAGGAGGAGGAGGTCCTGACCGATCTTCTCGCGCAGGCCGAGGATGAATTCCGGAGTGGGCATGTGCCGAGCCTATCGGGAGGCGCGGAGCGCCTTCGGGGCGCGGGGGCCCCCGCACACCGGACGGAGGCCCACGCGCACAACAGACCGGGCCGGCACCGGGTCAGGCGGCGCGGCGTCCCCGGACGGCGCGGGTGAGCGCCCAGGCGAGACCGCCGGCCGCGACGCCGACGAGGGCCATCTCGGGCGCGATGCCCGCACGGGTCGCGGGAGTTCGCGAGGTGCGCAGCGGAACGTCGTCGACGAGGGTCGCGGGGACGAACATGCCGGTGCGCCGGACGATCTCCCCGTCGGGCCGGATGACGGCGCTGACGCCGCTGGTGACGGGCACGGTCACGCTGCGGCTGTGCTCGACGGCCCGGACGCGGGACATGGCGAGCTGCTGGTAGGTCATCTCGCTGCGGTCGAACGTCGCGTTGTTGCTCGGTACGGAGATCAGCTCGGCGCCGTGCGTGACAGTGTCGCGCACGGCCCAGTCGAAGGCCGCCTCGTAGCACGTGGCGATGCCGACGCGGGTGCCGTCGACGGTGAACACGCCGGGGGTGGTGCCGCGGCTGAAGTCCTGGGCGACCATCGTCGTCCAGGAGTCGTTGATCTTGTGCAGCAGGGAGCGCATCGGCAGGTACTCGCCGAAGGGCTGGATCTGCCGTTTGTCGTACGTGGCCGTGGGGCCCTTGCCGGGCAGCCACAGGACCTGCTCGTTGTAGAGCTTGCCGTCGTCCTTCTCGACCACGGCGCCGACCGAGATCGGGGCCTTGATCGCCTGTGCCGCGCTGTCGATGGCGGCGCTCGCGTCGGGGTTGCGGAAGGGGTCGATGTCGGAGGAGTTCTCGGGCCACAGCACGAAGTCGGGACGCTTGACCTCGCCGCGCTCCACCCGGTCGGCGAGTCGCTTCGTCTCCTTGACGTGGTAGTCGAGGACGGCGCGGCGCTGGGCGTTGAACTCCAGGCCCGCCCGGGGCACGTTGCCCTGGACGACGGCGACCCGGGCCGTCCCGGCCTCCGCCTCGTCCGAGACGAGCGCGCGCGAGGCGAGGGCACCGGCGACGGGCAGGAGGACCGCGACCCCGGCGGTGACCGCCGCCGCGCGGGGCAGGACGCCGCGCGCGCGGCGCTCGTACACCGCCCGCCCCGCCGCGTGCAGGCCGAAGCCGCACAGGACGACGGCGAAGCCGAGGAGAGGGGTGCCGCCGAGCGCGGCGAGCGGCAGGAAAACGCCGTCGGCCTGGCCGAAGGCCACCTTGCCCCAGGGGAAGCCGCCGAAGGGGACACGGGCGCGGGCGGCCTCGCCCGCCGTCCAGAGCGCGGCCGCCCACAACGGCGCGGCGGGCAGTCGTGAGACGACGGCGATCCCCGCGCCGACGAGGGCGGCGAAGACGGCTTCGGCGGCGGCGAGGGCGAGCCAGGGCCCTGGACCGACCTCGACGCCGGTCCAGACGAGGAGGGGGAGGAAGTAGCCGAGGCCGAAGAGGTAGCCGAGACCGAGCCCCGCCTTCCAGCTCCGGCCGTGGAGGACCCAGGCGAGCAGGGCGAGAGCGGGGAGCGCGAGCCACCACACCGTACGGGGCGGGAAGCTCAGGTACAGGAGCACGCCGGCGAGCACGGCGCCGGCCGCGGGCACGAGACGCAGCAGTCGCCGCCCGCCCCGGGACGCGGGGGCGGGCGGCGAGGCTTCGTCCGGTGGGGAAAGGGTGACGGTCACGCTCCGGAGTTTACGGCCGGGGACGAAAGGTGGCCCTGTGGTGTGGGTCTCGGGTGGGACGGGGCGCGTCGCGCCTCGGCGCGGGTCACGCTCCGGCGGGTGCCTGTCCGGGACCGGCGTGGCCGCCGTGGCCGCCGCGACCGCCATGGCTTCCGCGGCTTCCGTAGAGGTGGAGGCGTCTGCGGATCTCGTGCACGGCGGATTCGGCGTCGTCGACGGTGAAGGTGAAGGTGCGGCCGTCGCCGAGGCGCAGGACGACGCCCTCGCCGCGGCGCACCACGACCGCGGTGCCGAGTTCCGGTCGCCAGCGGTAGCCGTAGCCGCCCCACTGGCGCGGGGTGACGGCGGGCGCGAAGTCGGCCTCGACGACGTGGGCTAGGGGGATGCGGCGGCGCGGTACGCCGATGTGGCCGCATCGGACTTCGAGGGTGGCGTGGTCGACGCGGACGGCGACGCTCACGAAGGCGAGGGTGCCGAAGAGGATCAGGAGCCCCGCGAGCAGGCAGCCGACGACCGACATGGCGAGCGCGGCGACGCCGGAGGTCCAGGTGGAGTTGACCGCGAGGGCGATACCGAGGGCGACGCAGGCGACACCGGCGAGGGCGAGTACCCATTGCACGCGGTTCGTCGCGGTACCCGTCCAGACCTCGGGGTGGGCACCGGCGTCCGCCGGGCCCGTGGGCGCGTCGTCATGGGGTGGATGCCTCATGGCGCCGAGGGTACTCAGAATCCGCGCCGC
Source organism: Streptomyces sp. NRRL F-5630 (assembly GCF_000719475.1). Lineage (GTDB taxonomy): Bacteria > Actinomycetota > Actinomycetes > Streptomycetales > Streptomycetaceae > Streptomyces. Next base: position 24,458 of record NZ_JOGO01000046.1, read on the forward strand.
GGGAGGCCCCCTCGCACAGGCGCGTCCGGTGGAACCGGCCACACCGGGCGGTCTCAGCGGGCGGCACCGACCCCGGCGAGGAGGCGGCCCTCGGCGTAGGCGAGAGCCTCCGGCGGCAGGGCTTCCTCGACGCCGCCGTGCAGGACGGTCAGCTCGCCCGTTCGGGTGAGGTCCGGCGGCCCGCCCGCGGCGCGCCGCAGGGCCTGGGCGGCGACGGCGGGGGCGGAGCCGAGCAGGGTGGGCGGCGCCCCGCCGGGGCGGGTGAGCGCGGCGGCGATCCTGGCCCCGACCAGCTCGTAGTGGGTGCAGCCGAGGACGACGACGCGGACCCCGGCGGGGGTGCGCGCTGCGGCGTCGGCGATCGCGGCCTCCGTCGCGGCCTCGTCGGCGTGCTGCACGGCGTCGGCGAGACCGGGGCAGGCCACGGCGGTGACATTGCCGCCGGGAGCGAACTCGGCGATGAGGCGACGCTGGTACTCGCTGCCGGTCGTGGCGGGCGTGGCCCAGATCGCGACGGGGGCGCCGAAGGCGGCGGCGGGCTTGATCGCGGGGACGGTGCCGATGACGGGGAAGGTGTCCTCGAAGCGAGCGCGGACCGCGGGCAGCGCGTGCGTCGAGGCGGTGTTGCAGGCGATGACGAGCGCGTCGGGTCCGAGCGCGGCGGCGGCCTCGGCGGCACGCAGCGCGAGGCGCGTGATGTCCTCGGAGGTGCGCGGCCCCCACGGCATCGAGGCCGGGTCGCTGGAGAGCACGAGGTCCGCGTCGGGCCGCAGGCCGCGTACCGCCGCGGCGGCGGGGAGCAGGCCGATACCGGAATCGAGGAGCGCGATCTTCACCCGGCCACTTTATGTCATGGGCTGACGCTTGCCGGGGACAGCAGGGGCGGGATCGGGGTCGGCGGCGCACGTGACGCCGCCCGGCGGCCGCGACGCCCCTCGCCCGTGGCGCACCCCGGTACCCGTCGCCCGCCCCGTACCGTCGCCGCCGCCCCCGCCGCCGCTCCCGCTCGCGGCGAGAGCACCGCCCCTCCGCTCCCCCGCGCGGCGTCGCGGGGCCGTCCCGGGGCTCGCGGCGGCGGCCCGCATGTCCGGCCCCGTGCCTCTCCCCCGCTGGTGGCAGACTGCCGCGCGTGAGTGCCGTCATGTGGATCGCCGTACTGTCCCTCGCGTCCTGGGTGTGGATGCTGCTCGCCCAGGGCTTCTTCTGGCGCACCGACGTCCGGCTGCCGAGGACCGCCGGGGAACCGGAGCGGTGGCCCTCGGTGGCGGTCGTGGTGCCGGCGCGGGACGAGGCCGAGGTGCTGCCGCTGAGCCTGCCCTCGCTGCTCGCGCAGGAGTACCCGGGGCGCGCGGAGGTCGTCCTCGTCGACGACGGCAGCACGGACGGGACGGGCGAGCTGGCTCGGGAGCTGGGGCGGCGCCCCGGAGCCCTGCCGTTGCGGGTCGTCTCACCGGGCGAGCCGCCGCGCGGGTGGACGGGGAAGCTGTGGGCCGTGCGCCACGGCATCGCGCTCGCCCGCGAGAACGACCCCGCGTTCCTGCTCCTCACCGACGCGGACATCGCGCACGAGCCGGACAGCCTGCGCCGCCTCGTGGCCGCGGCGGACGGGGCGGGGCTCGACATGGTCTCCCAGATGGCGCGACTGCGGGTCGCGAGCGTGTGGGAGCGGATGGTCGTCCCCGCCTTCGTCTATTTCTTCTCGCAGCTCTACCCCTTCCGCAGGGTCAACAAGGCGGACTCGCGGACGGCCGCGGCGGCGGGCGGCTGCGTGCTCCTGCGGACGCGGACGGCCGAGGCCGCGGGCATCCCCGACGCGATCCGGCAGTCCGTGATCGACGACGTCGCCCTGTCACGCGCGGTCAAGCGCGCCGGGGGCCGCATCTGGCTGGGCCTCGCCGACCACGTCGACAGCATCCGGCCCTACCCCGCGCTGCGGGACCTGTGGCGGATGGTCTCGCGCAGCGCGTACACGCAACTGCGGCACAATCCGCTGGTCCTGCTCGGCACCGTGCTCGGTCTCGCGCTCGTCTACCTCGTCCCGCCGTGCGCCCTGGTGGCCGGGCTGCTCGCGGGCCACCCGGCGACAGCGCTCGCGGGCGGGCTCGCGTGGCTCGTGATGACGGGCACGTACATGCCGATGCTCCGCTACTACCGGCAGCCGCGGTGGCTCGCGCCGCTGCTGCCCGTGACGGCCTTCCTCTACCTGCTGATGACGGTGGACTCGGCGGTGCGGCACTACCGGGGTCGCGGGGCGGCGTGGAAGGGCCGGACGTATGCGGCGCCGGAGGCGGTGGAGGCGGGCGAGGGCTGAACTCCCGTTCCGCGCAAAGGCGTCGGGGCTTCCCTGTACGTGTCCTGTGCACCGGCCGAGGGGCGTCCCGCACGGGCCGTACGGACGGGCGGGCGACCCTCTGCGGCCAGGGCTCGGCGGGGTCCGTCGGCGCCCCGGGAAGAGGCCCCCGTAACGCCGTGGGCACATGCAACCCACGTTAAATCTAGGCAATCTGACGACCGTTTTGGTCGCCTTCGATCGCATTGCGGGCGGGGACCCGACAGGGACGCACAAAACAACCTTCTTATCGGACTCCCCACCCAGCACATCGTGGGCTTAACTTATGTGCCATGACCTCCCCCCGCCCCACCTACGGCAGCGGCTACTATTCCGCGCCGTCTTTCCCGGACACTCCGATCTACGACTCGCTCGTAGCGGAGCGGGGCACACCGCAGATCGCGCCGATCCGGGTGCCGTCCCTGTACGAGCCGAGCGGGAGTTCCCTGCCCGCGCTCCCCCCGGCGCTCCCCGCGCCCGCCCCCGCTTCCCCGCCTCCCGCGGCGTACTACGGCCAGCCGCCGCAGCAGCAGCAGTCCATGGCGCCTCTGCCCCCCGCGCCGCAGCCGTACATCCCGCAGCAGCCCGCGCCGCAGCGCGGCGGCTACCCGGGAGTCCCGCAACAGAGCGGCTACCGGCCCGCGCCGCAGCCCGCGACCGGGTACGAGGCGATGCGGCCCACGGCCCCGCGCCCTCCGCAGCCCGCGCCCGCCCCGTACCAGGACCCCTATCAGAACGGCCCCTACCGGCCGTACTGAGCGCGGCGGCAGCCGCCACCCGTCCGGGAAGCAGACGCCCGGCACCGAGCAGCCCCCGGGGCGCGCGGTGCCGGGCGTCTCGCGTGCGGAGCCGTACCGGAGGGAGGAGACCGCGCGCGGACGGCGGGGAACCGTGCGGCACCCGGCTGAGAGCCCCTTCCTCCCGCGAAGGCCGCGCGAGCGGTGGGAAAATGGCGGCCATGCCCGCCGTCTCGCTCCTCTCCGTCCACCTCCATCCGCTCAAGGCAGCCCGTGCCCTCGACGTCCCGGAGGCCGTCGTCGAGCCGTGGGGGCTCGCCGGGGACCGCCGCTGGATGCTCGTGGACGGTGCGGGGCGCCAGCTGACGCAGCGGGACGAACCGCGGCTGGCACTGCTGGACGTGCGGCGGAACGACGACGGCGGGCTCGTGCTGAACGGCCCCGGCCACGCTCCGTGCCACGTACCGGTCCCGGCCGGGGAGAGCGTCGTCGCGGAACTGTTCCGCGACAAGGTCGAGGTCGTGCCGGCGGCGGGCTCCGCGTCCGCGTGGTGCGCCGCGTACCTCGGCCGTCCCGCGCGGCTCGTGCACCTCGGCGCACCCGCGACGGCACGCCCCGTGGACCCGGCGTACGCGCGGCCGGGCGAGACCGTGAGTCTCGCGGACGGCTACCCGCTGCTGCTCACGAGCGTGTCCTCTCTGGACGCCCTCAACGCCCTCATCGCCGCGGAGGGGCCGAGCGGGGAGGGCCCGGTGCCGATGGGCAGGTTCCGGCCCAATCTGGTCGTCTCGGGCAGCGCGCCGTGGGCGGAGGACGGCTGGGCGCGCGTGCGCGTCGGCGAGGTCCTCTTCCGGGTGGCGAAGCCGTGCGGGCGCTGCGTCGTGACGACCGTCGACCAGGCCACGGCGGTGCGCGGCAAGGAACCGCTGCGGACCCTGGCGCGGCACCGCAGGCGGGGCGGCAAGGCGATGTTCGGCATGAACCTCGTGCCGGAGTCGGCCGGTTCGGTGCGTGTCGGTGACCGGCTGACGGTGGTCGGGGCGGACGGCGCGGGGGCCGTCGCATAGCCTGCTGCCCGCCGGGAACGGTTACGGCGGGGGTGGACCGCGGGCGCCGGGTGGCGCGGGCGGGGAAGGGGGTGGCGCGACGTGCGAGCCATCATGGGGCTGTGGACCTGGCGGAACAACCCGCTGCGGCGTACGAGCGACCGGATCGAGGGCTGGGCGGGGCTGGCGACGGTCCTGCTGCTCCTCGTCCTCGTCCCGGTCGCCGGGGTGCAGGCGGCCTCCCACACACGCACCGCCCTCCTGCGGACCGTGGCGGAGCAGCGCCACGACCGGGTGCGCGTGAGCGCGACGGTGCTGAGCCCGGAGCGCGGCACCGCCTTCGACACCGATCCCGAGACCGGCGCGGGGCGGGTCGGCGAGGTCCGGGTACGCGCCACGTGGACGGGCCCGGACGGGGTACGCCGCACCGGGCTCACGAACGCCGCGCTGTCCGCGCCGCGCAAGGGCGACACCTTCCCCGTCTGGACCGACGCGCGGGGCCGCCTGATGCCGCGTCCGCTCGACGCGGCGGGCGCCCGCGCGCACGCCTTCCTCGCGGGCGTCGGCGCCGCCACTGCGGCGGTCGTGCTCCTGGAGGGCGGGCGACGGATCCTGATGTGGCGGCTGCGGCGGGCGCGGCTCGTGGCCTGGGAACGGGAGTGGCGGCGCACGGGACCGGACTGGGGGCGCGCGGGCACGGGGAGCTGACGGGCGTGCGCCCCGCCGGGGCCGGGCAGGTGCCGGTGGCCTGGGCCGGACACGGTCAACTCCCCTTGTCCGCACACGCTACGGTGGACCGCGCGCCGGTCCACAGGACACGCGTCATACTTCCCGCGTACGCACGAGGTGGGGGCACAGCAGCACATGGCACAGGGCACGGTCCAGGTGACGCACACCGGTACGTCGCGGTGGCGGCGCCGCACGGGCGAGTACGCCTCGCTCTCCGCCGCCCTGGAGGCCGCGGGGGACGGTGACGTCCTCAGCATCGGCCCGGGCACGTACCGGGAGAACCTCGTCGTGCGGCAGGCGGTGACGCTGCGGGCCGTGGACAACGCGGCGGGTCCGGTCAGGATCGCGCCCGCCGACGGCATCCCGCTCACCGTGCGCGGGGCCGCGCTGGTGCAGGGGCTGCACATCGAGGGCCAGGACTCCGCGGTGCCCGCCGTGCTCGTCGAGGACAGCGCGCCCGAGCTGGAGGGCCTGCGGATCATGACGCGGTCCGCCGTCGGCCTGGAGGTGCGCGGCGGGGCGCGGCCCACGGTCCGTGCCGTCACGGTCGACAACGCGGGCGGCCTCGGGATCGCCGTGCTCGCCGGGGCGAGCGGCATCTTCGAGGACTGCGAGGTCGTCGCGGCGGGGCAGTCGGGGATCGTGGTGCGGGACGGGGCGCACCCGCGCCTGGAGCGCTGCCGGGTGCATCACTCCTCGGGGGCCGGTCTCGCCGTGACGGGCGAGGGCAGCGGCCTGGAGGCGATCGGCTGCGAGATCTACGAGATCAAGGGCTCGGCGCTCCAGCTCAGCCAGCGCGGCACGGCGTACCTGACGGACTGCGCGCTGCACCGGACGACGGCGAACGGCGTCACGCTCGACACGGACGCGGTGCTCACGCTCGCCGACTGCCGGCTGCACGACATCCCGGAGAACGCGGTGGACCTGCGCTCGCGCTCGGTCCTGACGCTGACCCGTTCCTCCGTCAGCCGCTTCGGGCGCAACGGCCTCTCGGTGTGGGATCCGGGCACGCGGGTGGACGCCAACCAGTGCGAGATCCACGACTCGACCGGGGACTACCCGGCGGTGTGGGTGAGCGACGGCGCGACGGCGGTGCTCGACTCCTGCCGGGTGCACGACGTGCCGGACGCGCTCTTCGTCCTCGACCGGGGATCGCGCGTCGATGTCGTGGACAGCGATCTCACGCAGGTGCGCAACACGGCGGTCTCGGTCAGCGACGGGGCGATCGCCCAGCTCGACGACTGCCGGATCACGAAGGCGTCGACCGGCGCCTGGTTCCGCGACCACGGCAGCGGCGGCACCCTGAGCGGCTGCGCGGTCGCGGACGTGCAGACCGGCGTCATCGTCACGAAGGGCGCCGATCCCGCGGTGGAGCGGTGCACGGTGACGGGGGCCGCCGAGTCCGGCTTCTACGTGTCGGCGGACGGGCGCGGCACCTTCACGTCCTGCAAGGTCGCCGACAGCGCGGGGTACGGCTTCCACCTCATCGGCGGCGACCGCACGACGCTGCGCCGCTGCCGCACCGAGCGGTGCGCGCGCGGCGGTTACGAGATCGCGGAGGGGGCCGGGGGCAGCCCCGTCGTCGAGGACTGCGCGAGCGACGAGAGCGCCGCGGCCCCGGCCGCCCCCGCCGCGACGGCGCCGGTGCTGCCTCCGGTGGGCGGCGAGACGCTCGTGCGCGAGACGGCCCCCGCCGGGCTGCTCGGCGGCGTCCCGGCTCCCCGGCAGGGGACGACGGCCCCGGAGGGCGCGGCCGGGGAGGAGCGGCCCGCGCGCACGCCCGAGGACGTGCTGGCCGCGCTCGACGCGCTCGTGGGGCTCGACAGCGTCAAGCGCGAGGTACGCGCGATGACGGACATGATCGAGGTGGGCAGACGGCGCCAGGCCGCCGGGCTCAAGGCGGCCTCCGCCCGCCGCCACCTCGTCTTCACCGGCTCGCCCGGTACCGGCAAGACGACGGTGGCGCGCCTGTACGCGGAGATCCTCGTGGCGCTCGGGGTCCTGGAGAAGGGGCACCTCGTCGAGGTCTCGCGCGTGGACCTGGTCGGCGAGCACATCGGCTCGACGGCGATCCGCACGCAGGAGGCGTTCGGGCGGGCGAAGGGCGGGGTGCTCTTCATCGACGAGGCGTACGCGCTCTCTCCGGAGGACTCGGGGCGCGACTTCGGGCGCGAGGCGATCGACACGCTGGTCAAGCTCATGGAGGACCAGCGCGACGAGGTCGTCGTCATCGTCGCGGGTTACACGGCCGAGATGGAACGCTTCCTCGCGGTCAACCCGGGTGTCGCCTCGCGCTTCTCACGGACGATCACTTTCGGGGACTACGGCCCGGAGGAGCTGCTGCGCATCGTGGAGCAGCAGGCGGAGGAGCACGAGTACGAGCTGGCGGAGGGCACCGGCGAGGCGCTCCTGAAGTACTTCACGGCGATCCCGAAGGACGCCGGTTTCGGCAACGGCCGCACCGCCCGCCAGACCTTCGAGGCGATGGTCGAGCGCCACGCGGGACGCGTCGCGCAGCTTTCGAGCCCGGACAAGGCGGACCTGACCCTGCTGTACCCGGAGGACCTGCCGGAGCTGAGGTGAGGGAGTCACGCGGGGAGCCCGGGCCGGTCCCGGGGTCCCCGCGTACGGGTACAGGCCCGCGCTCAGGCTCCGGCCGCGCCTCCGGTGGGCTCCGCCTCCTCCGGTGCCGTGCTCGTCGGGCCGGGCTGCCGGGGCACGGGGCCCGCGGGGCGCAGGCGGCGCAGGAGGGCGGCCCGGGCCTCGGCGAAGGCGGGGTCGCAGGGGTAGTCGCCGTGGCCGTGGAGGGGCGGCGGAAGGGGTTCGTCGGGGGTGCGGCCGTAGGCGAGGGGGTCCTTGAGGGGCGTGTGGTCGACGCCGGGGACGCGGACGGGGCCGCCGATGGGGTCGGTGGCGCGGTAGAGGTTCGTCCACTGCGAGACGTCGCCGTGCAGCCCGGTGAGGGCCGTGGGGCCGAAGTGGGCGGGGAACCAGCGGCCGTAGAGGCGTTCGAGCGGGGAGCCGTAGGTGAGCAGGGCGATCCTGCCGCGGACCTGTGAGGGGAGCTGCCAGGCCGCGGCGGCGGCGAGCACACTGCCCTGCGAGTGGCCGGAGAGGACGAGCCGCCCGCCGGTGCGCGCGGTCCACGTCGCCATGCGCCAGGTGAGGTCGGGGACGGCGCGCTCGGCGTAGCAGGGCGGCGCGAAGGGGTGGGCGGCACGCGGCCAGAACGTGCCGACGTCCCACAGGATGCCGATCGTGCGGCGCGCGTGCGGATCGCGGTAGGCGCGGCGACCGAAGGCGAGGAAGAGCAGCGCGGCGAGGCCGGTGAGCCAGGAGCCGAGCGCCTGGCACGTCTGCGCGACGCCGTGCGCGGCGGCGGGCAGCCCGCTCGTCGCCTCGCCCGGCACCTCGCCGCTCGTCCACGCCCCGAGGAGCGCCACGGCGCCGAGGAGCAGAATCCCGGCCGCGCTCAGCCCCAGCAGAGCGGGGGCGCGGTCGGTGAGCGCGGCGGCGGCCCGGGTGAGGGCGATCGCGCGGGTGCGCGCCTCGTCGTGCCGCACGCCGGGGTAGTCGGCCTCGACCTGGGCGGCCCCGGCGCGGGCGCGGCGCCAGGTGGCGAGGCCGAGCCTGGCGGCGAGCAGGAGCAGGAGGAGCAGCATCGGCGGGAGCGTGGCGGCCTGCCAGGAGAGCAGGACGGGCGGTCCGGCCAGAGGGCTGCCGCCCTCGCCCGGCGTCGCCGGGCCGTCGAGCCAGTCGGCGACGCGCTGGGCGAGGCCGCCGGTGAGGACGCCGCCGAGGGCGCAGGCGAGGAGGGCGGTCGCCGGCCCCCCGTAGCCCCTCAGCGCAGTGCGCGAGTCGGGCGCGCTGCGGTGCAGGAGGGCGGCGACGACGGCGAGGACGAGGACGAGGAGCCCTTGGGTGAGGGTGAGGACGCGGAAGAGGACGTCCCCGGGGAGGGTTCCGGTGGACCGGTCGGCGGGGCGGTCGGCGAGGGCGTAGCCGAGAGTGGCGAGCAGGACGACCAGGGCGGCGAGCGGCAGGGCGCGGACGGTGAGGCGGTCGAAGGCGGGGTCGAGGCGCCGCTCGCTGCGCCCGCGTCGGCAGACGGCGACGAGGACGAGGACTCCGAGGACGGCGTACAGGCCGCACAGGAGGCGCCCGGCGAGGACGGGCCCGTCGTGCGCCGCGTCCTGCGCGGTGACGGCGGTGCCGACCCCGGCGGCGACGGTGAGGAGGGCCGCGGCGGTGTGCGCGGCGCGCAGCCTGGCGACGATGCGGCGGCCGTACCAGAAGCCGGGACGGGCGAGGGCGGGCGTGTCGCGCGGCACCTTCGCGTCCGGGGTGGGGGGTGTCGCGGCGGCCGCGTGGCCGGTGGCCGCCGCGTCGGCGACCACGTCGGCGTCGTCGGTCGCGGCGGGAAGCGGCCTCTGGTTCTCGTAGGCGCTCCAGGTCTTGTGCGCGAGGAACCAGAGGAGCAGCACGAGGGCGGCGGGCACGAGCGCGGCGAGGGCGAGGCGGCGGCCCGGCTGGGTCCACCAGTCGCCCGGTGAGGTGTGCGGGGAGAGGAAGCCGAGCCAGGCGCGTCCCTCGGCGCAGGCGGCGGTGCCCGCGCACTGCCAGGCGGTGAGGTCGAGGGCGACCTCGCAGGCGGAGGCGACCAGGAGGACGGTGAGGCTGAGGCCGATGAGGCGCACGAGCGCCCCGTACAGGCGCACGAGGCGCGGGCGGCGCAGGGCGCGCGGGCGCATCCAGTGCGCGAGGTTGACGACCATGAAGGGAAGGAGGAGGAGCCACAGGGCGCGGCTCGCGTCGCCGGAGGTGAGGTTGCACCAGACGTACGCCTCCTGCACCGGCGCGTCCCCCTCGGTCCCGTGCGCCCGGGACGCGTCCTCGCGCGGGGGTCCGTCCCCCTCGCGCGGGGGCGCGTCCTTCGCGCGGCGGTAGAGGGCTGCCGTGTCGTCACCTGCGACGCGGACCGTGTGCGGATCGTCGAGCATCTCGGCGGGGGTCGTGCCCCCGACTCCGTGGACCAGCAGTTCGAGGGCGGGCTGCTCCCCCGGGGCGGACTGCACGCGCGGTTCTCCCTGTGAACGGACGGGCGGGCGGGGCGGGTTCTCGTTCGGGACGGTGGACGGGGTGGGTGTCGTACGGGGCGGGTGGGGCGGTGCGCTCGGCGTACCGTACCGCCACCGGCGAGCGGCTGTCCCCGCCCGCAGGGCTGTCATGTCCCCTACGAGCATGGCGAGGCGAGGACGTACCCGGAAGGGCTCGGGCCGAGAGTCCCCCGGTCGGGTGATGCGGTGGCGGGAGCGGTCCCGCCGGGGCGGCCTCGCCGACGTGGGAGGATGACGGGGCCGACGACACAGCGGGACGCGCCGGAGTACGGGGGACGTCCGCACGCTCCGTCGCGCGGTGCGGAACGGGTCGGGGGACGACAGCAGCGGAAGGACCGGGCGGACGTGAGCGAAAACCTGAACCTCCTCGCCGAGCAGCGCCGGGCCGTGATCCTCGACGAGGTGCGGCGGCGCGGCGGGGTGCGGGTCAACGAGCTGACCAAGCGGCTCGGCGTCTCGGACATGACGGTGCGGAGGGATCTCGACGCGCTCGCCCGGCAGGGGGCGGTGGAGAAGGTGCACGGCGGCGCGGTGCCGCCGGCCGAGGCGAGCAGCCACGAGCCGGGCTTCGAGGCGAAGTCGGGCCGGGAGCAGGGCGCGAAGGAGAGCATCGCGCGCGTGGCCGCCGGACTCGTCGCGCCCGGCACGGCGATCGCGCTCTCGGGCGGCACGACGACGTACGCGCTCGCCCAGCGGCTCGTGGAGGTGCCGGAGCTGACGGTGGTGACGAACTCGGTGCGGGTCGCGGATGTCTTCCACCGGGCGCACGAGGGGCGGCAGGGCCGGGCGACGGTCGTGCTGACGGGCGGGGTGCGCACGCCGTCGGACTCGCTCGTGGGCCCGGTGGCCGATGCCGCGATCGCGTCCCTCCACTTCGATCTGCTCTTCGTCGGGGTGCACGGGATCTCCGCGCGGGCGGGGCTGTCGACGCCGAACCTCGCGGAGGCGGAGACGAACCGGCGGCTCGTGGCGGCGGCCCGGCGCGTGATCGTCGTCGCCGATCACACCAAGTGGGGCACGGTGGGCCTGAGTTCCTTCGCTCCGCTGAGTGCCGTGGACACGGTCGTGACGGACGAGGGGCTGCCGGAGGAGGCGCGCGAGGAGCTGGCGGAGCGCGTGGAGTCGGTGCTGCTGGCGGACGCCCCGCCGACGGCCTGAGCCGCGCATCGGGGGACGGGCCCGGGGCCGCGTACCCATCGCGGGTGGCCCGGGGCCCGTACGGGAGGAAGCGCGGCTCAGTCGGCCGGGCCGCTCGGCCAGCTGCCGCTCGCGAGGAAGGTCTCCAGGGTCGCGGTGTACGGCGTGATGTCGAGGCCCTGCGCGGCGAGCCACTCGTCCGCGTAGTACTTGTCGAGGTAGCGCTCGCCCGGGTCGCACAGGAGGGTGACGACGCTGCCGCTCTCGCCGTGCGCGAGCATCTCGGCGACGATGCGCAGCGCGCTCCACAGCCCCGTCCCCGTGGAGCCGCCCGCCTTGCGGCCGAGGACGCGTTCGAGGAAGCGCACGGCGGCGATGCTCGCGGCGTCGGGAACCTTCATCATGCGGTCCACCGCTCCGGGCACGAAGCTCGGTTCCATGCGCGGGCGGCCGATGCCCTCGATGCGCGAGGCGCGGTCGCTCACCGCTTCGGGGTCGTGGTGGGTCCAGCCCTCGTAGAAACAGGAGAAGTCGGGATCGGCGACGCAGACGCGGGTGTCGTAGCGCATGTAGTGCACGTAGCGGCCGAGGGTCGCCGAGGTGCCGCCGGTGCCCGCCGTGGCGACGATCCAGGCGGGCTCCGGGTAGCGCTCCTCACGGAGCTGCTCGTAGATCGACTCGGCGATGTTGTTGTTGCCGCGCCAGTCGGTGGCGCGTTCCGCGTACGTGAACTGGTCCATGTAGTGGCCGCCGGTCTCCGCCGCGAGCCGGGCGGATTCCGCGTAGACCGTCCGGGGGTCGTCGACGAAGTGGCACCGGCCGCCCTGGAACTCGATGAGCCGGCACTTCTCGCGGCTCGTGGAACGGGGCATCACGGCGATGAAGGGGACCCCGATGAGGCGGGCGAAGTACGCCTCGGAGACGGCGGTGGAGCCGCTGGACGCCTCGACGACGGGCGCGCCCGGCCTGATCCAGCCGTTGCACAGCGCATAGAGGAAGAGCGAGCGGGCGAGGCGGTGCTTGAGGCTCCCCGTGGGGTGTGTCGACTCGTCCTTGAGGTAGAGGTGGATGTCCCAGTGGGCGGGGAGCGGGAAGCGGAGGAGGTGCGTGTCGGCGCTGCGGTTGGCGTCGGCCTGCACCTGCCGGACGGCCTCCTTGAGCCAGGCCCGGTAGGAGGGATCGCTCCGGTCGGCATCGAGCGTGCGGGCCGGAGCGTCGGGGGTGTGCGCCGGGGGGCCGGGGCGGTTCTGCTCGGGGGTGGGCACGAAGCCGCTCCTGTGGAATGGGCGCGGGAGGCCGCGCGCGGGCTGGTGGGAAGTGATCCTAGACCTCCTCGCACCTCTTCTCACCTGCATAAACACCTCTTTGAGCGGCCGAAGCACAAGCTTGGGGGCACACCCTCTGCGGGCGGAGGCACGGTGGGCTCACGGGTGTGTTGGCGGTGCGCGCGGGGGCTCGCGGGGGGCCGTAGGTATGCGCCCGCGCGCGCTCCCGGTGGGGGTGCCGGGCCCTGGTGCGGCGCGTGGGGGCCGTGCAGACTGCATCCCGGACGCGCGCCCCGTGGCCGACAGCCGACGGGGCTCGCCGCGCGTCCTGACGGGGAGGAGTGCGGTGGTACGGGTCGTGGCGACGAGTTGCGGGGGCGGTTGCCCCGGGTCACCCTGGACACACCTCACTCTGGGTCCACCGGCGATGACGCTGTGAACCAGCCGCCGTACCGGTCCCTCTGTACGCCGACGGGAGTGGGAGCCGCCGGCCGCGAGCATCGTCTTCTTCCGGACTCATCTCGGGGAGTGACAGCCGTGATCAGCCAGCCCAGCAGGCACTGCGCGGTGGAGCTTCAGGCCCTGCCGTCGCGGATCGGCCAGGTCCGCAGAATCGTCTCCGCCCAGTTGCGTTACTGGCATCTCGACGCCTTGATCGACCAGGCGATCCTCGGCGTGACCGAACTGCTCACCAACGTGCACCGGCACGCGGGCCCGGACAAGACCTGTTCCGTGCGGATCGACTACCTGCTCGGGGTACTCACGGTCTCGGTGCACGACCGCGACCCGAAGTACCCCGAGTTGCGCCGGGTCCCGGACACGGAGACGTGCGGACGCGGCCTGGCGCTGGTCGCGGCGGTGAGCGAGAGCTGGGGCGTCCGTCCCGACGAGCGCGGCAAGGTCGTGTGGTTCACGCTCGCCGCCGCCGAGGAAACGGCGCCGGTCCCCGCCGTGACGCCGCGTCGGCGGTACGGGGCGGACGCGGAGCCGTTCGCCGAGGCTCCCGCGGAGGAACGCGCGGGGCGGCGAACGGCACGGGCGGTAGGGGTGGGTTGACGAGGCCGCGCGCGCCCCGCGCCGACCCCTCACCGGACTGTTCAACGCGGGCATTTCCCGTCCGGCCGCCGCCGGTCTTCCCGCGGCCGGGCCGCTCAGCCGGTCAGCGCGGAGAGGGGATCGTCGAGGACCGGTTGCCACGCGAGTTCCGCGGCACCGACGAGGCTGCCGCGGTCGAGGGCGGTGGCCAGGAGGGGGACGCTGCCGCTGCGGCCCCACAGGCTGCGGTCGGCGACCACCGCGTGGAGGCGGTCGGGGGCGGCGGTGAGGAGGGTGCGGTGGAGGCCGCCGAGGAGGACGCGGTCGGGGTTGAGGATGTTCACGAGGCCCGCGAGGCCGAGGCCGAGGCGATCGGTGAGGGTTTCGACGGCGGCGCGCACGGCGGGCTCCTCACCGTGCGCGGTGATGAGGTCCTGGGCCTCGCGGAGCTGGGAGTCGCCCGGTGTCCGCCCGAGGGCGAGGAGGAAGGCGCGCGGGTCGGTCTCGACGTCGAGACAGCCCCGTCCTCCGCAGTAGCAGGGGTGCCCGCCGGGGCGTACCACGAGGTGCCCGACCTCCATGGCGAGTCCCGAACTGCCGGTGTGCGGGCGCCCGTCGACGACGAGCGCGCCCCCGACACCGCGGTGCCCGGTCGCGACGACGAGCAGGTGGCGGGCGCCTCGCCCGGCGCCGTGGCGGTGTTCCGCGAGAGCCATCAGGTTGATGTCGTTGCCCGCGAAGGCGGGGACGTCGAGGCCCGCCGCCCGGACCTGCGCGGCGAAGATGTCGCGTACGGGGGCACCGGCGGGCCAGGCGACGTGCAGGGGGTTGAGAGCCGTGCCCTCGGGCTCGGCGACGGCGGACGGCACGGCGAGACCGGCGCCCACGCAGCGTCTGCCGGTCTCGCGGAGCAGGGCCAGCCCCGCGGCGACGACCGAGCCGAGCACGTCCGCCGGGTCGGCCCCGACCATTTCGCAGCCGGGCGAGGTCGCGACGAGCTGTCCGCCGAGGCCGATCAGGGCGGCGCGGTAGCCGTCCGCGTGCACCTGCGCGGCGAGGACGACGGGGCCCTCGGGGTCGAGCGCGAGCCGGTGCGAGGGACGGCCGTGCGAACCGGCGGGGGCCGCGGGACGCGCGTCGACCCGGATCAGCCCGAGCGACTCCAGCTCGGCGGCCACGGCTCCGGCGGTGGCGCGCGTGACACCGAGCGCGGAGGTGAGGACGGCGCGGGTGGGGGCGCGTCCGGTGTGGACGAGTTCGAGCGCGGGGCCGAGCGCGCCGCGCCCGCGCTCCAGCCGCGTGCGCTCGCTTCGGCCCCGCTCCCCCGCCGTCCGCTCCCCCACGGCCCGCTCGCCCCCGGTACGTCCCACCGCGGCACCGTCCGCCCGCGTGCCGACCGGGGTACGGGCCGCCGCCTCCTTGCCGTTCATGTCGGCGAGTCTGTCATGTCCCGTCATCCGCGCACCCCGCCCCGACTGCGCCTCCCGCCGCCCGCTCAGCCGGGCAGGCCCGTCACGCGCAGCGTGATGTTGAGCCGCCCCCGGGCCAGGCCGTCGCCCGGGTCACCCGTACCGGTGCGGACCTTGGGGACGCCGTGGTAGGCGAAGCGGGACGGGCCGCCGAAGACGAGGAGGTCCCCGGACTCCAGCTCGACGTCCTGCCACGGCCTGCCCCGCGTCTCGGTGTTGCCGAGGCGGAAGACGCACGTGTCACCGATGCTCAGCGAGACGACGGGCGCGGAGGCGCGCTCCTCCTTGTCCTGGTGCATTCCCATCGTGGCGCCGGGTCCGTAGTGGTTGACGAGGGCGACGTCCGGGTCGTAGCGCGCGGCGGCCTCCTCGTCGTCGTAGGCGGCGGCGACCGCGCGGCGGCCGAGGTCGCCGAGCCAGGCGGGCAGCGGCAGGACGGGGGCGCCGTTGACGTCGTCGGCGGTGCGGCTGTAGCGGTAGGGGAGCCAGTGGCGGCCGAGGCAGAGGCTGTCCACCGACATGACGCCGCCGCGCGGCAACCGCGTCCTGCGCATCGGCACGGGACCGCGCGCCCACTCCCTGCACGCCTCGACGAGCGCGCGGCGCCGCTCGGGCGGCAGCCAGTCCGGGACATGGACGGCCCCCGGGGCGAGCGTGGTGCGCGAGCGCGGCAGAAGTGTGGCCATGCCCTCCATGCTGGCACCCGGGTACGACAACGAGCCCGGCCGGGCTGAGAGGCCGCGGGCCGCGGCCCGTCCGCGCCCCGGCCCGTAAGCCCGCGCGCACCCCTGCGGTGCGCTCCTTCCACCCCCTTGTGAGCCACTCGCACCCCCCCGTACGCTGATTTTGTGTCGCTCCTGAACAAAGTAAGCCGCTCGCGCTCCACGCGTCCGCGCGCCGTCATCTCCGACGGCTCCCCCGGTTCCCTTCTGCGGCTGCGCGCCGCGATCACCGTCTTCTTCGCGCTCGACGGATTCGTCTTCGCGGGCTGGGTGGTGCGCATCCCGGCCATCAAGGAGCAGACGCACGCGTCGGCGAGCGCGCTCGGCCTCGCCCTGCTCGGGGTCTCGGCCGGGGCGATCGTGACGATGGCGCTCGTGGGCCGCGCGTGCCGGCACTTCGGGAACCACCCCGTCACCGTCGCGTGCGCGGTGCTCGTCTCGCTCGCGATCGCGCTGCCGCCGCACACGCACACGGCCTGGTCGCTCGGAGCGGTGCTGCTGGTCTTCGGCATCGGGTACGGGGGCATCAACGTCGCGATGAACAGCGCGGCCGTGGACCTCGTGAACGCCCTCGGACGCCCCGTCATGCCGAGCTTCCACGCGGCGTTCAGCCTCGGCGGGATGCTCGGCGCGGGGCTCGGCGGCCTCGTCGCCTCGCACCTGTCCCCGTCCTGGCACCTCGCGCTGCTCACGGTGATCGGCCTCCTCGTGACCGCCGCGGCCACCCCGGCCCTGCTGCGGCACCGTGCCCCCGGCACCCCTCCCCCGTCCCGTCCCGTCAAGCTCGCCGCGGGCACCGACCCGGCGGAGCCGTCCGGCGGTGGCACGACCGCGAAGGCCCCGGCGCACGGCAAGATCACGGGAGTCGTCCTGATCCTCGGCGTCGTCGCGCTCTGCTCCTCGTACGGGGAGGGGGCGATGGCCGACTGGGGCGCGCTCCACCTCGACCAGGACCTCGACGCGAGCGCCGGCACGGCCTCCGCCGGGTACTCGCTCTTCGCCCTCGCCATGATGATCGGGCGGCTCTCGGGAACGACGCTGCTGGAAAGGCTGGGCCCGACCGTCACAGTCGTCGGCGGAGCGTTCGTCTCGGCGGCGGGGATGCTGATATCGGCGCTCGCGCCGACGCTGTGGCTCGCGCTCGTCGGCTTCGCCGTCATGGGCCTCGGGGTCGCGAACATCTTCCCGGCCACGATCGGCCGCGCGGGCACCCTCGCGGGCCCGCAGGGTGTGGCGACCGCTTCGACGCTGGGCTACGGCGGGCTGCTCCTCGGTCCTCCGGTCATCGGCTTCATGGCCGACTGGTTCTCACTGCCGACCGCCCTGCTCAGCGTCTCCGTCCTCGCGGCGCTCGCAGGTGTCATCGCGTGGGCGACGCGGCGGGCGGGCGAGGCGCCGGCCCCGCAGGAGGCGGAGCCGGCCTGAGACGCCCGGCTCGCCGCGGAGGCGGCTGCCACCTGGGGACCAGCAGGCACTTCTCGCAGGAGCGCGACCCTCGGGTCTTACGGACGCGGCTACCGGCGCGCACGGTCCCCGGCAGCCGCTCCCCTACGGGCGCCCCCGGCCCTCCTCGGTCGAGGACGGCGGCCGGGGCGCCCGCGCCCTCAGCCCCGCGCCTCCGCTCCGGTTCCGTCGGGGGTCTCCTCCGATGCCGCGTCGGTGACCGGGTGCGGCTCGCGGGCCGAGGCGGAGGCGCCGCGCTTCCTCGGCTGCGGGTCGAGGCGCTGGAGCGCGCGATTGGCGAGCGGGTGGTTCCGGACGAGTTCGGCGAGGGTGAGGGAGCCGCGCGTGATGCGGGCGAAGGCGTTCCACGCCGGGCGGACGGTGGTGAGGGCGGTGTGGAAGAGGCCGGGGCGTCGCTCGAAGATGCCGAGCAGGCGGCGGCCGACCTCCATCTCGACGCCGAGCCCGGCCTTGATGGCGAAGGCGTAGTTGAGGGCTTGGCGGCGGGCGTCGACCGCGTCGTGCGCCTCCGAGACCCGTACCGCCCACTCGCCCGCGAGACGGCCCGACCGCAGCGCGAAGGAGATGCCCTCGCGGGTCCACGGCTCCAGGAGCCCCGCCGCGTCGCCGGCGACGAGGACGCGACCGCGCGAGAGCGGCGAGTCCTCGGTGCGGCAGCGCGTCAAGTGGCCGCTGGAGACCCTCGGTTCGAAGCCGGCGAGGCCGAGGCGGCCGACGAAGTCCTCCAGGTACCGCTTGGTCGCCGCGCCCTCGCCACGCGCGGAGATGACCCCGACCGTCAGCGTGTCCCCCTTGGGGAAGACCCAGCCGTAGCTCCCCGGCAGCGGGCCCCAGTCGATGTGCACGCGGCCCTTCCAGTCGGCGGCGACGCTCTCGGGCACGGGAATCTCCAGTTCGAGCCCCAGGTCCACCTGGTCGAGCTTGACGCCGACGTGTGCTCCTATCCGGCCCGCGCTGCCGTCCGCGCCGACGACGGCCCGCGCGAGCAGCGTCTCGCCGCCCTGGAGGACGAGCGCGACCGTGCGCCGGTCGGGCACGGCGGGGCCGTGCTGCTCGACGCGCTGCACGACGGCGCCGGTGCGCAGTTCGGCGCCCGCCTCCTGCGCGGCCTCCACGAGCCCGAGGTCGAACTCGGGCCTGTTGACGAGGCCGAACAGCATGTGCCTGGCCTTGCGGGTGCGCTGGTACTTGCCGTCGAGGCTGAAGGTGACCGCGTGCACCCGGTCCTGGAGTGGCAGGTCGAAGCCCGGCGGCAGGCTGTCCCTGGAAGGCCCGATGATGCCGCCGCCACACGTCTTGTACCTCGGCAGCCCGGCCTTTTCGAGGAGCAGGACGCGCCGCCCCGTGACGGCCGCCGCGTAGGCCGCCGAGGCTCCGGCGGGACCCGCGCCGACCACCACCACGTCCCACACCCGTGAGGTGGCCGCCGAGTCCTGAGCTGTGTTGTCGCTGCTCACGATGTGCTTCCGCTCCCCATCCCGCTGTTGACTGCTGTGCGTGACCCCGGTTCCCGGGCATCCTACGGCCGGGCGGCAGGTGGTCCGGCTGTGGGAGTATCGAGAGATCGTTCGCCGTGCACACACCCGCGCGCGAGCCGTCGGGATGTCCGTGAAGTCCCTTGCGGAAGTGCACGGAGAACCCCGTGTACCCGCTACAACGTCGCAGTCCCCTGGAGGGTGCCCATGTCGCCGAATCCGTCTGCCGAATCCGCCGCGGCGAACCCGCTCGCGGAGTCGGTCGCCTCGTTGATCCCGCGTGCCCAGGAGGAGCTGGCGGAGCTGGTGGCCTTCCGTTCCGTCGCCGACTTCGAGCTGTTCCCGCGCTCCGAGTCCGAGGGCGCGGCGCGCTGGGTCGCGGACGCGCTGCGCGCCGAGGGCTTCGAGGATGTCGCCCTGCTCGACACTCCGGACGGTACGCAGTCCGTGTACGGCAGGCTCGCGGGCCCGGAGGGCGCGCCGACGGTGCTGCTCTACGCGCACTACGACGTCCAGCCGCCGCTCGACGAGGAGGCGTGGCGGACGCCGCCGTTCGCGCTGACGGAGCGCGAGGGGCGCTGGTACGGGCGCGGCGCGGCCGACTGCA
Organism: Streptomyces sp. NRRL F-5630; assembly: GCF_000719475.1. Classification (GTDB taxonomy): domain Bacteria; phylum Actinomycetota; class Actinomycetes; order Streptomycetales; family Streptomycetaceae; genus Streptomyces. The sequence goes on from NZ_JOGO01000046.1 coordinate 43,590, forward strand.
AGGGCGGTGTCCTCATGCACCTCCTGGCGCTGCGCGCCCTCAAGGCGAACGGCGGCGTGCCCGTCACGGTGAAGTTCATCGCCGAGGGTTCCGAGGAGCAGGGCACGGGCGGCCTGGAGCGGTACGCGGAGGAGCACCCCGAGCTGCTGCGCGCCGACACGATCGTCATCGGCGACTCGGGGAACTTCCGGGTGGGCCTGCCGACGGTGACGACCACGTTGCGCGGCATGACGATGGTGCGCGTCTCGGTCGACACGCTGGCGGGGAACCTGCACTCGGGCCAGTTCGGCGGTGCGGCACCCGACGCGCTCGCGGCGCTCGTGCGCGTACTGGACTCGCTGCGGGCCGAGGACGGCTCGACGGCCGTGGACGGGCTCGCGGCGGACGCGCAGTGGGACGGTCTCCAGTACGCGGAGGAGGACTTCCGCGCGGACGCGAAGGTCCTCGACGGCGTCGAACTCATCGGTTCGGGGACCGTTTCCGACCGGATCTGGGCACGGCCCGCCGTGACGGTGCTCGGTATCGACTGCCCGCCGGTCGCCGGTGCCACGCCGTCCGTGCAGGCGGCGGCGCGCGCGCTCGTCAGCCTGCGGGTGGCGCCCGGGCAGGACGCCGTCAAGGCGACGGAGCTGCTGACAGCGCACATCGAGCGGCACACGCCGTGGGGTGCGCGGGTGACGGTGGAGCAGGTCGGCCAGGGGCAGCCGTTCCGCGCGGACACGACGAGCCCGGCATACGGCGCGATGGCGCGCGCGATGGCCGTCGCGTACCCGGGCGAGGAGATGCAGTACGCGGGCCAGGGCGGCTCGATCCCGCTGTGCAACACGCTGGCGGGGCTGTACCCGGAGGCGGAGATCCTGCTCATCGGTCTGAGCGAGCCCGAGGCGCAGATCCACGCGCCGAACGAGAGCGTCTCGCCGCAGGAGCTGGAGCGGCTGGCCCTCGCGGAGGCGGTCTTCCTGACGGAGTACGCGACGGACCGGGGCTGAGGGACAGGGCGTGAGGCGGCGCCGCTCGTGGAGGACGGGCGGCGCCGCTCGCGTGTGTGACGGGCAGGGTCGCTCGGAAGTGCGGTCGGCAGGGCCGCTCGGGTGGGCGACGGGCAGGGCCGCTCGGGTGTGGGGTCGGCGGCGCCGCGCGCCTGCGGAGCAGTCGGGGGCGGACGCGGAGCGGGACGGCTCGCGGTCCCTGGCGGGCGGTGTCTGTGGACCTGGGCGGCGTCAGCGTGGGGGCGGAGCCGGGGCGTGGCGGGTGGCGTCGGGGGCCTCCGTGCCCGTACGCCGGGCTCAGCCCTGAGCGTAACGGCGTGTGAAGCCGGGCCGGATGGCGCACGTTCGGGGCATGGAGACTTTGGCGATACGGCCCGGCCTGCACGTCTTCCGCTTCGCGGTGGGGCAGGCGTATCTGTGGCACGAGAGGGGCGAGGACGGCGCGCTGACCCTGGTGGACGCGGGTCCGGTCGGCGCGGGCGAGGAGATCGCGCAGGGCATACGGGGGCTGGGGTTCGACCCTGCCCGGCTTGAGCGCGTGGTCCTGACGCACGCGCACGAGGACCACTGCGGCGGAGCGGCTGAACTGGCCCGCGCGTACGGGGCCGAGGTGATCGCGCACCGCTGGGAGGCGCCGTACGTACGGCAGGAGACGCCGCTGCCGCCACCGGTGCTCGTCGAGGAGGAGCTGCCCCTCTGGGAGGCCACGCGCGGTCTGCCGCCCGCCCCGCCGACGCGAGTGGACCGGCTGGTGGACGACGGTGATCCGGTGCCGTTCGGCGGCGGTGCGCGGATCGTGCACACGCCGGGCCACACCCCGGGCAGCCTCGCGGTCCATCTGCCCCTGCACGGCGTCCTGTTCACGGGCGACACGGTGGCGGTGACGGACCGGGTACGCCTCGGTGTCTTCCACATCGACCGCGAGGCCGCCCGCGCCTCCCTCCGCCGCCTGTCGGTCCTGGGCCCGGCGATCCTGTGCCCGGGGCACGGCGAGACGGTGACGGAGGACGCGGCGGCGGCGCTGGTGTACGCGGCGGAGCGGGACGGGGGGTTGTGAGGGGCAGTGAGTCTTTGCGAGCGGTGACTCGGTGATGTGCAGGGGCGGGGCTTGCCGAGGACGGGGTGCGGCGGATGTGGATCGTTGTCCCGGTGGCGGCCTGGCGGGAGGGCGAGGCGAGTGGAGCCGTCTGCCGTCCGCCGGGGACTCCTCGCCTGTGGACAAGTCGGGGGCAGCGGCACATCGCGCCACCCTTTCGGGTGAGCGGTTGTGCGGGGTGAGCGGGGTTGTCCACAGATTCGTGCGGGTGGGCGGGGAGGGGGTGGGGGTTTGGGAGACTGGTATAGGGGTCGCCCCCCGGGCGGGAGGGGGCTGCCACGGGGGAGCTCTGGACGCAGCTCCAGCGCAATGCCCTCCGGCGGGAGGGGGCTGACGCGGAGGAGCTCTGGACGCAGCTCCAGCCCGAGGTCCCCCCGGCGGGAGGGGCTACGGCGGGACTCTGGAGGCAGGTCCAGCGCAAGCTCCCCGGGCGGGAGGGGGCTGACACGGCGGGACTCCAAGCCCAGCTCAGCGCGAGCCCCCCCCCGGGCGGGAGAGGGAGACGTCGCGGGACTCCAGGCATGAGGTGGCCCGCCCCCGGGCGCGAGGTGGCCCCCCGGGCGGGTGGGGGCTGACGCCGCAGGACTCCGGCCCAGCTCCAGCGCCAGGTCACTCCAGGCGCCGGTCGCCCCCAGGCGCCAGTTCACCCCCAGGCGCCAGGTCGCCCCCGCGCCCGAGGAACTGACACGCCGATGAGCGTGACCAAGGGCCGGCACCAAGGTCCCCCCTCAATCCGTCAGCGGCGTTCCTCGCTCCAGGTAGGCGATCGTCCCGGTACGCCTCGCCCGCAGCGCCCACCACAGGCGCGCGTAGCGGACGGGCGGCAACAGCTTCGCCGCCTCCTCCTCCGTGACGAAGCGCCAGTCGCGCAGTTCGGGGCCCGGGAGGGCCAGCGAGGCGTGGGCCGTTTCGGAGAGGCGCCCGCCATCGAAGAGGAGACGCATGCCGCCGAATCCCGGCGGCATCGGGGGTTCCCAGTCGACGACGAGGAGGCGGAGTGTGCTCCGCAGTCTGAGGCCCGTCTCCTCCTCGACCTCGCGCAGCCCCGCGAGCGAGGGGGCCTCGCCGCGTTCGACGACGCCGCCGGGGAACTCCCAGCCGGGCTTGTACGTCGGGTCGACCAAGAGGAAGCGGCCGATCTCGTCGAAGAGGAGCACCCCCGCCGCGAGGGTCTCGGCGGTGGGTTCGGCGGTCTGGACGATGGGGCAGGCGGGCAGGGCGCCGGAGGCGAGCAGCCGGGCGAGTGCTTCGGCGGTGGGGCGCGGGCCGCGCGGATCGGCGGGAAGGGGGTGCGCGTCGGCGGCGAGCCACTCCGCGAGTGCCACCGTGTAGGGGCTGGTACGGGCCGGAGTGGCGGTGCCGTTGACGCTCGCGGGGCGGGTGCGCGTCGCCGTGGTCGCGAGGTGGTCCCCCAGCGCCGCTTCGACCCGTAGCGTCTCGCTCCGCGCGGGCTCGGCCCGCGTCGGCTCGGCGCCTGCCCTCTCGGCCCGTATTGGCTCGGTCCGTATCGTCCCGGTCCGCGCCGTCCCGGCCTCTCCCCTCTCGTTCCGTACCGGCTCCGCCCACGCGTGCAGGATCGTTTCGTCAGCCTCGATCCGCACATGGTGCACAGCGATCGCGCGCGAGGAGAGGCGGCCGAAGAGATGGTCACGAAGCTCCTGCGCGTACAGCGGCAGCGGTATCACGAGCACGCCGCCCACCTCGTCGAGCAGTGCTGCCACCGTCTCGACGAACAGGCGGCGCCCCAGCGGCAGATCGAGCGGATCGCTCCCCTCGGGCGGCGGCACCGGGAGCCCCGCGAAGAGGTCGCGCGGGTCGAACAGCGTGCTGTCCGCGAGCACAGCGCGCACCTCACGGGCCACCGCCCGTACCGCCGCACCCGACGCCCCGTTGATCCAGACGATCACGGTCCCCCCTCTCTTCGTGGCCCCCTGTGGCTTGCCCGGTCCGCACGGGAGCGAAAACCCCGGGGGCGCAACCTCCCGCACGGGGGCGCGCGGTGGCGGATGGCGATCCGTTTCGGGGGCATACGGCTTGGCACGAAGGGACAAGGCCACGGCTGGAACAGGTGGAGGTGCGCCATGACGCACACACAGGTACTGGATCGCTTCCCGGCGGGCGGCCCGCGCGGCAGTTGGCCGGCGGAGGAGCGCGCGGCGCGGGAGCGGGCGGCGGGCAGGGCGGCCACGGTCGTCATGGACCTCGCCTCGGACGACTACCTCGTGGTCGTCGAGACGGGCGAAGCGGCCGAGCCGCTCGCCGCTTGACGCGGACGGTGAAGGTTCGACGAGGCGCGATGGACCCCGGGGCGTGAGCGTGCGACCCCGGGGGCGTACAGCGGTTCACGGGGCGCGGGTGGAAGCGCGGGGGCGCATCGGCGCACGCCATGGGGCGCGCGTGAGCTTCCGGGTTCGCTTCTCGTGGGCCACGCGGTGGTCACGGCCGTCCCGCGTGTCCCACGGGAGGCGGATGTTTCGCCGATATCGCCCGAACAGCCCTCACGCACGGCAATCTGTCCTCGCGGACTGTTCCCTTTCAACGCGAGGACGCACCATGTCTCAGCTTCCCGACGCGCCCCTTGGCATCGGCACCGGCCCGCTCAGCGCGGCGCTCCAGGAGGAACTCGCCCACCTATGGCGGGACCTCGACGACGCGCGGCACGGAGCAGTGAACGGTTACTGGTCGATGCGCTGCGACTGGCTCGTGAGCCGTATCAAGCGGATCACGCCGCTCGTCGGCCCGACCCCCTATCAGCACATCCAGACCCCGCTCCTGGAACAGGGCATCTACCAGCGTGTGCACGCCGAACTCGGGATGCCCGCGCCGGTGGACATGGACGAGGTGGCCGCCCGCCACGAGACCGAGGAGGCGCTGCCGACGAGCACGCGCTGACGGCGCCGGGGGAACCAGGGCCGGACCGGATCTCTCGGCCTCCCGTCGAAGCACCTTTCGACGTCCGGTCGAGGTGCTTCGACGTCCGGTCGAGTCCCCTTCTGCACGGTCTGTCGCGGGGCGGTAGGCCAATCGACCCGGCGCCGCTCCCGGTACGGGCCGCTCGGCCTCGTGCCTCCCGAGCGCGCGCCGCTCGAATCCGCGCCGCTCGAACGCGCGCCGCTGGGCCCCGTTCCGCTCAGGCCCCCGTACCGCCGAAGTGCCGCAGGGCGCCCGCCGCGGCGCCCACGAGGCCCGCGTCCGTGCCCATCTGGGCGGGGACGGCCTCCAGCCCCTGGACGAACGAAAGCGTCGCGTACTCCTTGAGCGCGGCGCGCAACGGCGTGAAGAGCAGGTCTCCCGCCTTCGCGACGCCGCCGCCGATGACGGCGATGTCGATCTCGACGAGGGTCGCCGTCGCGGCGATCGAGGCGGCGAGCGCCTGTGCCGCGCGCTCGAAGGAGGCGCGGGCGATCCGGTCGCCCGCGCGCGCGGCGGCGGCCACACCGGCCGCGGTCGCGTCTCCGTCCTCTCCGGGCTCCCAGCCGTCGGCGAGGGCGCGGCGGGCGATGTTGGGCCCGCTCGCGATCCGTTCGACGCAGCCCCGCCCCCCGCACGGGCACAGGTCTCCGTCGAGGTCCACGCTGATGTGGCCGATGTGGCCGGAGTTCCCCGTGGGCCCCGGGTGCACCTGGCCGCCGAGGACGAGCCCGCCGCCGACACCGGTCGAGACGACCATGCACAGCGCGTTGTCGTGGCCGCGCGCGGCGCCCTGCCAGTGCTCGGCCGCCGCGATCGCGACGCCGTCCCCCACGAGGCGCACGGGGAGGCCCCCCGTCACCTCGCGCACCCGCTCGACGAGCGGAAAGCCGCGCCAGGCGGCGACGTTGACCGGGCTGACGGTCCCCTCGCTCGCGTCGACGGGGCCCGCGCTGCCGATCCCGACCGCCCGCACCGCTCCCCAGTCGGGCGCCTCCCTGAGTTCGCCGAGGACCCCGGAAACGGCGCCCATGACGGTCTCGCCGTCCTCCTTGGCGGGCGTCGGCCGCTGCGCGCGGGCGAGGATGCCTCCCCGCCCGTCGATCAGGGCGCCGGCGATCTTGGTGCCGCCGATATCGAGTGCGGCGACGAGGTCCGTGTGCATAGGAGTCCGTATCTTCCTGATGAAAGCGGGGAGACAGGGCGAGGGTCATTCTGTCCCCGATCATTCTCCCCCCGGACTGACAACGTTGTCTAGGTTCTATGCTCAACGCCACGGACTCCCGACCAGACAGGACCTTCTCGTGGCACAGACCACCCACCGACCCGCCCCGCGCTACGGCAACCGCCCGACGATGAAGGATGTCGCGGCCCGGGCGGGCGTGGGGCTCAAGACGGTCTCGCGGGTGGTGAACGACGAGCCCGGCGTCACCCCGGACACCGAGCGACGGGTACGGGAGGCGATCGCTGCGCTCGGTTTCCGCAGGAACGACAGCGCGCGGGTGCTGCGCAAGGGCCGTACCGCGAGCGTCGGCCTCATCCTGGAGGATCTCGCCGACCCCTTCTACGGGCCGCTGAGCCGCGCGGTGGAGGAGGTGGCGCGCGCGCACGGCGCCCTGCTCATCAACGGGTCGAGCGCCGAGGATCCCGAACGGGAGCGGGAGCTGGCCCTCGCGCTGTGCGCGCGGCGCGTGGACGGCCTCGTCGTCATCCCGGCGGGGGACGACCACCACTACCTCCAGCCGGAGATCGCGGCCGGGATGGCGGCGGTCTTCGTGGACCGCCCGGCGGGCGGCATCGAGGCAGACGTCGTGCTGTCGGACAGTTTCGGCGGCGCGCGCGAGGGGGTGCGGCACCTGCTCGCACACGGGCACCGGCGGGTCGGCTTCATCGGTGACATGCCCCGTATCCACACCGCCGCCGAGCGTCTGCGCGGCTATCGCGCCGCGCTCTCCGAGGCGGGGATCACGCCGGCTCCCGAGTGGGTCTCGCTGGGCGTGACCGATCCGGAGCGGGTACGGGACGCGGCGCACGCGATGCTCAGCGGGCCCGAGCCCGTGACGGCGATCTTCGCGGGGAACAACCGTGTGACGGTGACGGTGGTCCGGGTGCTGGCGGAGCGCGCGCGGCCGGTGGCGCTCGTCGGTTTCGACGATTTCGAGCTCGCCGACCTCCTCGATCCGGGGGTCACGGTCATCGCGCAGGACGCCGCCCAGCTGGGGCGCACGGCGGCGCAGCGGCTCTTCGGGCGGCTCGACGGGGCGGCGCACGAGGCGGAGCGCTTCGTCCTGCCGACGCGGCTCATTCCGCGAGGCTCCGGCGAGCTGCCGCCCGCCCAGTGAGCGACTCTCACCCTTCAGTGGAGGGTGAGACTTGGCTTCCCCGGCGGCCGGCGAACGCTTCGAGGGTTTCCCTGTCCAGTCCGCTGCGCGTGGTGATCTCGTCCATGCCGAGTGCTTCGCAGTCGGCGCCGCGCAGGAGGTGCCCGGCGAGCGCGCGGGCGGTCGCGGGTTCGTCGAGCACGTCCCCGCCGGCGCGGGCCGCGTAGGCGGCGAGGCGGTCCGCCGTGCGCTGCCAGTCGGCGCGGTAGAAGGCGTAGACCGCCGCGTAGCGGGTCGGCAGGTGGGCGGGGTGCATGTCCCAGCCCTGGTAGTAGGCGCGGGCGAGGGCCCGCGAGACGAGGCGGTGGTGCAGGTGCCAGGCGGCGTGCACCCGCGCCGTGGGCCCGACGGGCAGGACGTTGGTGGAGCCGTCCGAGAGGCGCACGCCCGTGCCCGCCGCCGCGAGTTGCATGACGGCCTTGGCGTGGTCGGCGGCGGGGTGGTCGGGGGCCTGGTGCGCGGCGCTGACGCCGAGCGCGGCGCTGTAGTCGAAGGTGCCGTAGTGCAGCGCGGTGACGCGGCCCTGCCCGGCGTCGATCATGCGGGCGACGGTGGCCGCGCCGTCGGGGCCGAGCACGGCCTGCGCGGTCTCGACCTGGATCTCGAAGCCGATCGCGCCCGGCGCGAGCCCTCGGGCCTCCTCGAAGGTGTCCAGGAGACGGGCCATGGCGGTGACCTGGGGCACGTACGTGACCTTGGGCAGCGTCAGGGCGAGGCGTCCGGGCAGTGCGGGCGCGGCGTCGAGGAGGGCGGTGAGGAAGAGGTCGAGGGTGCGGATGCCCCGGTCGCGTACGGCGGCCTCCATGCACTTGATCCTGATGCCGAGCCGGGCGGGGACGCGGGCGGGGTCGGGATCGGCGCACGCCTCCGCGACAAGGCGCGCGGCGCGCAGCGCGTCGGCGTCCTCCTCGGTGTCGGGCCGCACCCCGTACCCGTCCTCGAAGTCGATCCGCAGATCCTCGACGGGCTCGGTGCGCAGCTTGGCCCGCACCCGGGGGTACACCTCGGCGGCGAGCGCCGGGTCGAGGTCCACGGCGGCGGCGAGCGCGGCGGCGTCCGGCGCGTGGGCATCCAGCGCGGCGAGCGCCTCGTCGCCCCACGTACGAACGGTGCCCGCGCCGAAGGCGTCGGCGGGCACGTACACCGTGTGCACCGGTTGCCGCGTGCCCGGGTCGCCCGGGTAGCGCCGCGCCAGTTCGGCGTCGACGGGGGCGAGGAGGTCCGTGACCTCCTTCGCGGCGTGCGGCCCGAGCGTGCGGTGTGCCGGCTCCTGCGCGTCCATGCGGACGCCTCCCGTCCTCAACAATCCGTTGAGGGAAGGTAAGCGGGCTCGCGGGAGGGAGTCAACGGCGCCCCGCACGGAGGGATGCGCGGCCACGACGCCACCGGCACCTGCTCGCGTCCGGCTGGCGGGCCTGAACCGCTCCGCCCGGACCGGCGGCGCGCGTCGGTTCGTGCGGAGGTGGACGTACGGGTACGGCCCCGTATCCGCCTGTTGTGGGTGGACACGGGGCCGCACAGCCAGCCGTGTGAGGCGGGTCAGCCCTTGCGGGTGTTGATCTCTTCGGTGAGCTGGGGGACGACGTTGAA
>NZ_JOGO01000047.1 GCF_000719475.1 Streptomyces sp. NRRL F-5630
TGCGCCAGCACCGCCCGATTGACCATGATCGCCACAGCCGGATCATGCCATCACCTGGCACGACACCTCACCCGCTATCACGCACCAACTCGTAAGGGGACACGTGCGGGACACGTAGGCCGACGCGAAAGGGCCCGCCGGGGTGACCGGCGGGCCCTTCGTGCTGTCCGGACGTCAGGCGTCGAGCACCTGGCCGTCGTGCCGCACGACGGGCGGCTGAACGCTCCAGGCTGACTTGACTACATGACGGTAGTAGCATGACTCCCGCTCAGAGGCAGGGGAGGCCGTCTTGGCACGCAAGGTGGGGATCTACACCCGGATCTCGCGGGATGACGAAGGCGATGCGCTCGGCGTCGCCCGGCAGCGCCAGGACTGCGAGCGTCTGACAGATCTGCGGTCGTGGCAGGCCGTGAAGGTCTACGAGGACAACGACGTATCGGCGTTCAAACGGAACGTCGTGCGCGACGAGTTCGAGCTGATGTTGAAGGATCTGCGGGCCGGGCTGATTGACGGCATCGTGGCGTACGACCTGGACCGTCTTGCCCGCCAACCACGGGACCTGGAACGCCTGATCGAGATCTACGACGACCGTCCCCGCCTGGAGTTCGCCACCGTCACGAACGACGTGAACATCGGGAAGCCGGACGGCCGCACGATGGCGCGCATCATGGTCGCGTTCGCCAACAAGTCCTCGCACGACGCGTCACGCCGCATCAAGCGCAAGCACCTGGAGTTGGCCCAGCAGGGGAAGGACAGCGGCGGCCCGGCCCCGTACGGGTGGCGGAAGGACGACCGGACGAAAGTCGATCCGGTGGCCTCCAAAGCCATCCGGGACGCACAGCGAGAGGTGCTTGCCGGCGTACGCATCGGCACCATCCGCACCCGGTGGCAGGAACAGGGCCTCGGGAACCCGCGCGAGGGTACCAAGCGCATGGCGCACCACCACGTGGAACAGATCCTCACCAACCCCCGTCTGGTCGGCTACCGCACGTACCACGGCGAGGTGCTGCACGGCGAGGACGGACAGCCCGTGATGGGCGAGTGGGACCCGATCAACACCCTCGAAGAGTGGGAGGCCATCTGCGCCGCCCTCGCCGAGCGGAAACGGCAGCAGCCGGGCAAGTCCCTGGCCCGCAAGTATCTGCTCTCGGGCATCGCTCGCTGTGGCCTGTGCAAGACCAAGATCCGAGGGCAGAACAACCGGCGATGGACGCCCGAGTCCAAGGCCGCGCGCTTCACCTACCAGTGCTCCGTGGTCAACGGCGGGTGCGGGAAGGTCGGCCGCGTGGGCGAGCCTGTAGACCGACTGATAGCGCAGCTCGTCTTGGAGGAGCAGCGGAATCGAGCATCGGTGACGGCGGTTCCCACCGAGCAACGTTGGCCGCGCGAGTCCGAGTTGAACCAGGTGAACGCCGAGATCGCGCAACTCGTCGAGGCGGAGCGGACGAAGCAGATCACGGTGACCACGCTGTTGCAGCTCCTGCCGGCGAAGGAGCGGGCGCGCGAGTCGCTGAAACTGGAGCGGGCCCGGTTCTACAAAGACCGGAAGCAGGCCGAAGCCAAAGGCGACACCGCGAACCTCACGGCTGACGAGTTCTTCTCGCTTCCCATCGAGCGTCAGCAGGAGATCGTCTTGCACAGCCTCTCGGCCGTGCTCATCCACCCGGCGGGGCGGGGGAAGCGCAAGTTCGACCCCGCCCTCATCGAACCTGTCTGGCGCTGAGGATCAGGCCCGGCCCTGGAGCACGAGCGCCCGCCGCACCCACTCCGCGTCACGTTCCGGGGCCCGGCGGAGATGCATCCGCACCCATTCCTCAGTGCTCATGACCGGCGCCGCCGTGGCGCGCTTGTCGGTCCGACGCCGCTTCTCATTCGCGCTCATCGAGCATCCCTCCGGCGAGTTCTTCGCGGGCGGTTTCGCGGTTGGTGTGGATCTCGTGGGCGATGCGGGCGGCGAGCCAGGATTCGCCGGGGGTGTGGCCGTGGCCGGCGTAGGCCCAGTGGGCGAGGGTGAGGGTGGTGGCTTCGGCGTCGTCGGGGTCGGGCAGGCCGAGGGCTTCGCGTTGTTGGGCGGCGCGGTAGTCGGCGCGGGTCTGGCGCAGGGCGCCGAGGGTGGTGGAGTAGCGGCGGGACTTGGTGGAGAAGTGGCCCCGGAAGCCGAGCATGTGGGCCCAGTCGCGGAGCTTGAAGTCCGGGTAGAGCGGGTGCAGGTCGAGGCACGCGGCGATGAGGCGGGCGGGGTGCTCGGGCACGCCGAGGAGGTCGAGGGCGTCTTTGCTGCCGATGCGGCGATCCACCGTGCCGGTGGTCTCGGCGGCTTTGGTGGCGTACTTGGCGACGTAGGAGGCCACGGCCTGTTCGGTGAGGTCTTCGCCGGCGCCGAAGGCGACGATGGGGCGCACGTCGAGCTGCGTGCCCCAGCGCAGGGTGCGGGCGGGCTGGTCACCGGCGGCGGGGACATCGACGGCGGCGCGGGTGGCGGCGGCCCGGAAGGCGTCTTCGAGGAGATCGAGGGTGGCCCACGGCGGGGGCGGGGTGTCGGGTCCGTCAGGGCCGTCGAGGCGTACGACGGCGTGGAAGTGGATGGCGCCGCGTTTCTGGTACTCGGCGACCTTCCCGTACGACACCCGGAGCTGTGCTTTGAGGTCGGCTTGGGTGAGGCCGACGCGCTTGGCGAGTTCGCGCGGCAGGTAGATCGTGAGGTAGCGCCAGAGCTGTCCGGCATGGTTGTTCCACAGAACGGCGCCCGCGTAGTCGTAGGCGTCCGCATCGAGCGGAATGCCGAGTTCGGGGGCGTCGTCGGGGTGGGCGGTGCCGCAGCGGCAGCGGCCGGTGCGGGGGCGGTTGTGGACGGGGCCGAAGCTGGGGGCGGTGAGGGTGATGAAGGCGCGGGGGTGATCGCGCACGGTGTGCGGGGTGCCCTTGTCGGGGTCGCCGGTGAGCCCGGCGCGGATCAGATGGTAGGTGTCGGCGCTGTACGTGCGGGCGCAGGAGGGGCAGCGCGAGGCGCGGCGGTTGCCGCAGGCGACGCGGAGCACAGCGCCGGGCTCATGGTCGGTGGTGTAGGCGTGGAGGACCTGGCGGGTGGCGGCGTCGAGGGTCTTGGTGCCGCCGGTGAGGCGGATCGGGTCGGCGCAGCCGCCGGTGCGGCGCGTCTGGTCCTGCCAGCGGTCGAAGCCGGGGGCCCCGGCCACCCTGCACACGTCGGTGAGGATGGCCGGGGTCAGGCCCGCCGCTGCGAGGGCGGGGTGGGTCACGCGGCCACCTCCAAAGCTGAGGTGACCAGCGGACGAAGGGCTGCGGTGGCGAGCAGAGGCGGGACGGCGTTACCGATCTGCTCGAACTGGCGGGTCTTGGAACCCTGGAAGGGGTAGCCAGGCGGGAAGGTCTGGAGGACGGCGGCTTCCCGGACACTGATACGGACCGGCTCAGGCCCCGCAGGAGCGGCAGGGTGCCAGGAGACGTCGCTGGCCGCATGCCCGAATACGAGGGTGGCGGCAGGTTCGTCGGTCCGGCGGATGGTGGCGTTGGCGCGGTTGCTGTGTTTCAGGACCCACTGACTGCCTGCCCTCGCCGTGAACGTGGGAGCAGGCGCGTTGTGCGGGTCGGTGGTCTGCCGGGTGCCATCGGGCTGCTGATTGCGGTTGGTGTGCAAGATCCAGGTGCCGCGCTGCTGTGCGTCGAGCAGGGCCTTGCGGGCGCTAGAGGGGAAGGGCTCTGGGCCGCCGCTCTTGCCGCCGCCGGCGGTGACAGTCGGGGTGGGACGGTCAGTAGCCCCCCAGCCGAGCGCGTCGGCCATGGTCACCCACGGATTCAGGGCGGGCCCGAACAGGGTTTCCGGACCAGGCTCCCTCGCGTGGGTGGGCTCCGGAGGAGAGGCGGTGCGGATGCGGGAGGCGAGCAGCAGGACGCGGCGGCGGGTCTGCGGGACACCGTAGTCGGCGGCGTTGACGACACCGGTCCACACCGAGTAGCCCAGAGCACGCAGGAGGGCCGCGAGGTGGGCGAACAGCGGCGCCACGGCGGGGACTTCTTCGAGGGCGATCCACTCGGGGCGCAGGTCGAGGGCGTAGCGCAGCGGTTCGAGGACCAGCAGGGAGCGCGGATCTGCGCACGCGGTGCCCAGGACGGCGCGGGTGTCGTTCCCGCGGGTGAGGTCGTCCAGGCCCTGGTGGCACAGGTCGATATCGTCACATCCGGCACGCAGTCCAGCGGCACTGAAGGTCTGGCAGGGCGGGGAGGCGATCAGCCCAGTCACCTTCCCGGCGAGCGGGGCGGTGGGGTAGGCGGCCACATCGGCACGGATGGTGGTGTGTCCAGCGGCTGCGCGGGTGGCACAGGCAGAGGCGTCGATCTCGATACCGACGTCGCTCATGCCGAGGCCGCGCAGCCCCTGCGACCAGCCGCCCGGTCCCGCGAAAAGATCCAGGGCTACGCGAGGGATGGTGTTCACTTCTCGCCCTCCCCGTCCTTCGGGGTGTTGGCGTCGATCCACTCTTCGGCGCAGACCTTGTGGACGGGCTTGCCCCGGTCGGAGCGCAGCGGGGTCGGCTTCGTGCAGATCACGCACGGCTTGTCGCCGTTGTGGTCGTAGTGCTCGGGCGAGCGCCAGTCGAGGAAGGCCATTCCGGTCACCGCCCGGCCGTGACGGGGGCGGGGGCGGTGCGGGTGGTGGTGCCGGTGCCGTGGCAGGCGGGGCAGACGGCGGGGAGGGTGTGGCGCTGCCCGGTGGGGGTGGTCTGGCCGGTGGTGATGTGGGCGACCGCGAAGCCGTCGCAGGAGCCGCAGATGGGCGTGACGGGGTAGGGCTGGGGCATCATGGGGGCGTGCCTTTCTGATTCTTCGGATCGGGTGGGTACGCCCCGGAGCGGCGGAAGTTTGGCGACCGAGGCCGCTCCGGGGGTTGGTCAGTTGTGGGTGTTGCGCCTGCCGCGACGGCCCCTGTCCTTGTCCGCGTACATGGCGGCGTCGGCGTGGGTAAGCGCGGCGGACAGGTCCGGGACGGTCAGGTCGTGGCGGTGGCAGAAGCCCGCCGAGGCGCCGACCGGGAGCCGGTTGCCGTGGTGGGTGACGGGCTGGTTGAGGGCCCAGCCCAAGGCGCGGGGGCCGGGGGTGCGGGCTAGGTCGGGGACGGCGGCGGCGAACTCGTCCCCGCCGATGCGGGCGGCGATCCCGTGGGGTCCGGCCCAGAGCGCGAGGCGCTGAGCGGTCGCGGTGAGCACCGCGTCACCGGCGTCGTGCCCGTACGTGTCGTTGACCGTCTTGAAGTCGTCCAGGTCCACCAGGAGCACGACGGCGTTCGGGGACTTAGCGAGGAGCCGGGAAGCGCGGGCGGTGAAGGCGGCGCGGGTGGGCAGGTCGGTGAGCGGGTCGCGGCGGGCGGTCGCCAGGCTGCGGATGAGGTAGCCGGAGTGGGTTGCCCAGCCGAGGACCGGGACGACGGCCGCGAGGGCGGTGGCGTCCAACGTGCTCACCGGCCCTTGCGCAGGTCGTTGAGGAGCAGGCGCAGGACGACGGCGACCACGGCGACGGAGATACCGGTGATGGCGACCGCGAGGAGCATGGACACCAGGACGGTCCCGACGACGAGGACGACGGCCGTCCCGCCGGCGGCGACCGTGATGACGGCGGCCGGGGTGAGCTGGACCGTGGGCCGCGAGACCGGCACGGGCGCCGGGGCCGCGGGCTGAACGGGGGCCGGGACGGTGCCGTCCACGGGGACGGTCGGGGTGGTCGGCGGGGTGTCGTGGGGCGGGTACTTCGGGGTGAACACGGTGGTGGTTCCTTCCGGTCAGGGCTTGCAGTGGTGGGTGCGGGCGGCGAGTTCGGCGGCGGAGCGGTCGCGGTAGTCGGCGGAGAAGCCGCAGCCGGGGGCGGTGCAGGCGGCGGTGTGACGGGCGGTGCCGTGGCGGTCGTAGTAGGTGCCGACCTGCACGGGTCCGATCCGGATCGTGCGGCGGTAGCGGTTGGGCACGGGCACGGTGTCTCCTCGGTTCAGGTGAGCTGGAGTTCGGCGGTGACGGCATTGGCGAGGGCTTCGGGCAGGCCGAGGCGGGCCCGGAGCGTGGCGGCGGGGATCGGTTCGCCGGAGGCGGCACGGTGGGCGTCCGCGACCTTGCGCGCGTGATCCAGCAGCGCGGGCGGAACACCGGGGGCGGACGGCTTCGGAGCCGGTGGTTCAGGCTTCGGGGCGGGTGGCGGCTCCACAGCCGGTGCGGGTGCGGGGTCGGCGGCGGGGAGCGCGGCCGGGGCCGGTTCCTCCTCGCGGTCGATCTCGACCTCAGCCGAAGCCGGGACCGAGGCCGGGGGCGCCGGATCGGGGTCGGGCGCGGGGGCCGGGGTGGTGTTGTGGATGAGGAGGCTGCCGCCGAGGAAGGCCAGCGCGGGCCAGCCCGCGACGAGGATGCGCAACCAGGCGGGAACGTGCACGAGGTCGAGGAGACCGGCGGTGGCGACGTTGGCGCCGAGCGAGGCGGTCAGGGCGATCCCGAACCACGTCCAGGCCGTGCGGTCCCCGCGCGAGGTCCGCAGCCGACGCCATGCGGCGACCAGGAGCAGGTCCACCGAGATCGGATAGGCCCACGCCTTCCACCCGTCCTGCCCAGCCGCGTCCGCGACATCGTGGATGTGGGCGAAGGACAGGGCGCCGGCGATGACCGCTTGCACGAGCACCGCGTCAACTCGCATACGCGACATGGTGGTTCACTCCTTCTCGGGAGCGGCCGGGGTGGCTTCGCCGCTGCCGAAGCAGGTGAGGCACATGCCGTCCTGCTTGCCGACCACGCGGCGCTTGCGACCGACCCGGACGGCGACCGCGACCACCCCGGAGCCCTGGCACACCTCGCACGCGACGGGCGCCGGCGGCGTCTTCTTCCTGGTGGTCATGGCGGTCACTCCGTCACCGGGCGGGGCCGCACGACCGGGGCCGGAGCCGTGTCCGTGTCCGGGGTCGCGGGGGCGGGCGGGCGGAACGGGTCGAGGGCGGGCAGGCTGTCGGGGACGAGGTGGGCGAACTCCCGGCAGACGGCGACGACTTCGGCCTGTGTCGTCTGCGGGGTGCGGATGCGGGACCAGCCGCCGGAGGAGTCGGCGGCGACCGCGAGGCCGGGCCGGTCCGGCGGGATCGACGTGGCGACCGGTACGGCGTCCGGGGCAACGTCCCCAAGGCCCATCTCGGCGGTCTGCTTGTCGTTGACGCGGTGCACGACCCGCCCGGTGAGCTGTGCGCGGAGCATCGTGGCGCCCTTGCCCAGCTCGGAGCCGAAGCGCTGCCCGCACACCTCCAGGTAGATCCCGACCGCACGGGCCATCTGCGCCAGCCGGATCAACGACGTGACCAGCCGTTCCCGCCGCTCCTCGTCCTTGCGCGAGGCGGTGAGGAAGAGTTCCGCCACCTCATCCACGAGGGCCACCAGCGACACCGGCCGCAGCTTCGCGGGCAGCTCCCACATGTCCGAGGCGCCGTGCGAGGCGATCAGGTCGAATCGTGCCTCCATCTCCGCCACGAGGACGGACAGGAGCCGGTCCGCGTCGTCGGGGGTGGTGGCCAGGGCGGACAGGCGTGGGGCGTACGCGGACTGTTCGACGCCGTGCTTGCAGTCGATCCCGACCACGGCGACCGGCAGCGGCGCGAGGCCCTTGACGAGGTTGCGCTGGTACATCGACTTACCCGACTGGTTGGCCCCGAGCGTCAGCGAGTGCGGCACCTGCCGGAAGTCCCGTACGAAGGCCGTGCCGTCTTCCCGCAGCGCCACCGGGACGACCAGGCCCTTGCCCTTGGGTGAGTGGCGCGGCATCCGTACCCGGCGCAGTACGTCGTAGCCGGTCATCCGCAGTTCCACGAACCCGGGCTTCGTCGGGACCACGGTCACCGAGTGGACGCCCCAGGCGTGCCGCAACCGTTCCGAGGCGGCGGCCACGTCGGCGGGTTCCAGACCGGCCGGGAGCCGCAACGACACCCGCAGCCCCGTGGACGTGCCACGCAGGCGGCGCACCTTGGGCGGGACCGGCTGCACCTCACGGTGAGCGACGTTGCGGACCATGAACGCCCGCAGCCGCGACGGCTGAACCGTCAGGTCACACACGTCCATCACGGACGAGTACGTCCAGGTGAACCGGGCCGAGGCGAGCGGCAGGCCCACCGTGGACCAGTACAGGCGCGGCGCCCGGTACTTCGCGACCCCGAGCCCGCCGGCGGCCGACAAGGCCCCCGAGGCTTCGAGCCACAGCGACAGATCCGGCATGACTCACGCACCCGCCAGGCTGGTCACCGCGACGGCGCGGAACGAGATCCCGTGACGCTTCTGGCCGTTGAACTCGTTCTCCCAGTCCCGCGCCTTGAGCCCCGTCACCGACACCGGCGAACCCGGCGCCAGGTCCGACGAGACGCCCGTCTCAGGAACGGTGACCTGGTAGAGGTTCCCCTCCCCGTCGTCCGAGATCAGCAGCCCCACCGTGGAGAGCCCGGCACCGGTCTCCCGGTCCACCGCACGCTCCCCGGTCTGCTTGTTCACGAGCTTCGGCGCCGGCGCGGTCGCCACGAACACGATCGCGGTCGAAAGGTCGATCTTGAAGACGGCCATAACTGTCTCCTGACAGCTCAGACATGGGCCACTCAGACCCCTTGCTCAACTTGTTGGTACAAGCTGACATGTATGAGCTTGGACCCGCGTGGCGCGAACGTCAAGAGGTGAGCGACAACATGTACCAACAAGTTGACCGTGTGCGTCATGATGGGTACATGAGTAAGCAGCCGAAGTATCAGCAGGTCGCCGACGCGCTCCGGCGCGAGATCAGTGGCGGCCTCTACCAGCCTGGCGCCCGCCTGCCATCAGAGAGCGAGCTGTCCGCACGATTCGAGGCGTCGAGAAACACCGTACGGTCAGGACTCAATCTCCTGGTGAGCGAAGGGCTCATTTCATCCAGTCAGGGACTCGGGTACGAGGTCCGCAAGCACGAGGTGTTCGTACTGAACGCCTCCCACTTCGAGAACCTGAACTTTCCGCAGGACGGCGACGCCTACTCCACGGACGTACGCAATGCGGGAAGACGGCCCCACCAGACGTTCCGAGTTGAGATGACCACCGCACCGGAGTACATCGCCGAGCGCTTGAAGGTCGAGGCCGGTTCTCGGACGGTGCTCCGCTTCTGCCATCGCTTCCTCGATGACGTGCCGTGGTCCACCCAGGCCACGCACTACCCGGAGTGGCTTGTGGAGAAGGCCCCCCGACTCACCGAACCCGGGGACATAGCCCAGGGAACCACTCGATACCTGGCCACTCTCGAAATTGAACAGGTCGGGTACGCCGACGAGATCGCAACCCGAATGCCGACGCCCGAAGAGGCACGTCTCTTGGAGATCGGTGCCGGCGTGCCCGTCCTGCTCTGGACGCGCACCGGGTACTCCGCCACGGGGCCAATTCGCTGCACGGTGACCACCTTCCGTGGCGACCTCAACCGCATGAACTACGAGATCGGCGATCTCTCGGCCCGAGACGAGTCCAAGCACCAGTGAAGATTGCACCAGCTACACCCGACGACCTCTCCAGCCTCTTGGCATTCCGGAAGGAAGCCGCAGCGTGGCTCAGCGCTCTCGGAACGGATCAATGGAGCCGCCCTTACCCTGCTGATCGGCTGATGGCCACGATCGAAGCGGGGGTCGTCTTCATGCTGCGAGACGGAAACGCGACCGCAGGAACGATCACTCTCACCCCGGAAGCCGAAGAGGGGTTGTGGTCGAAGGGGGAGCTTCGGGAGCCGACCATGTTTGTGAACAAGTTGACGGTCGGCCGGGACTACGCAGGGCAGAACCTGGGCGGGCGGTTGCTTGACTGGGCAGGTGATCGGGCATTCAAGGCGGGGGCCGTGTGGCTACGTCTCGACGCGTGGACGACGAATGCAGCCCTCCAGCGCTACTACATCCGCCACGGCTTTGAGCATGTAAGAACCGTGACGGAAGGGGATGCCATCAACGGCGGCCCGCGTGTCTCCGGCTGGCTCGCCCAGCGCCCAGCGCAACCAGCCAACCACGGCTTCACGGACGAGACCCCACCTCCACGATCTATCGCCCGTTGAGCCCTGTTACAGGTTTCTCTACTTCATCAAGGCACCCGGCTGCGCTCCGCTCCGCCGGGCGCGCTCCCGGCTCCACCGGGGCGCCGCTCCTGCCTCCGGCCCGCTCCGCCCCGCTCCGCCGAGAGGGGGCGGCTCGGGCGTCCGCCGGCATCGTCGGGGTGAGCGTGGGGAGCTTCCATCCCGCCCACCTTCGGCCCAGCCAGAGGCGAGCAGCCACGGCCCAGGGCGTCAAGGTCGTTCGTACACCCAACAGGCCGACCATGGCACCGAACCCCAACTGAGACAGATTTGAACATGTCTCCATGACGGATTTCGCCGCCTCGGTCGGCTTTGCCACAAATATTCCGATATAGAGACTCGCAGTCAACGTCAACAAGGTGATCGCCAAGACACCAAAGAAAACGAGCCGAAAATGCTGCGACACAGTTGCGCCACCAGCGGCTGAGGGAGCCGCAGTGGTATCTGCCGTATCCGCCACCACCTGTGCCGCGACCGCCTCGTCAGACATGGCCATCACCGGGCCCCCGAGACGAATCGGAATTGCCCCTGAGAGCCTCAGAGACCCTCTCTCCGATGGTCACGCCTCCACCACTCGTCCGCCGACCGCGAAAGATCGCAACAAGGACCCGGCGAAGAGGAGGGGCCGCGAGAGTCACGACGACAGACGAGATCGCCGGCACGAGGTCCAACCAGTTCATCCCCACCACCCCCGACGTTCAACAATGCAGGCGGCAACTGTATCTGTGGGGCGCTCAACTACGTGGGCTCTTTGCCACCCTCTCCCGGGCGCAGGTCAGAGAGCTTCCCTATTCGCCTTGACTGCTTCTCCCGACCTACGTACCGGAGGCAAGACACTCCACGGGAAGTTGATCCAGTCGTCGGTGCGCTTCCACACGTACTCGCACTTGACGAGGGACTGCGACTTCTCGTAGATGACGGCACTGCGGACCTCGGCGACGTGTTCGACGCAGAAATCGTGGACGAGTTTGAGGGTCTTGCCCGTATCAGCGACGTCGTCAGCGATAAGGACCTTCTTGTTGCTGAAGTCGATGACGTTGGGAACGGGAGCGAGCATTACCGGCATTTCGAGCGTGGTGCCCACACCGGTATAAAACTCGACATTGACAAGATTGATGTTCTTCACGTCGAGGGCGTAGGCGAGACCACCTGCGACGAAGACACCGCCGCGGGCGATGGAGAGCACGATGTCGGGCTCGTAGCCGTCGTCGGCGATGGTCTGCGCGAGCGCGCGGACGGCGCCGCCGAAGTCCTCGTACGAAAGCTCTTCGCGTTTGCCGCTGCTCACGGGCTCACACCTCGGTCCGGTGGAAGTTCAGATAGGAACGGGAGGCCGTGGGCCCCCGCTGGTCCTGGTAGCGCGAGCCGTACCGCTCCGAGCCGTAGGGGAACTCGGCGGCCGAACTCAGCTGGAACAGGCACAGCTGCCCGATCTTCATGCCGGGCCAGAGCTTGATCGGCAGGGTCGCCAGATTCGACAGCTCAAGAGTGACGTGCCCGGAGAAACCGGGGTCGATGAAACCGGCCGTGGAATGCGTGACGAGACCGAGGCGGCCGAGCGAACTCTTTCCCTCAAGGCGGGACGCGAGATTGTCGGGCAGTGTCACGACCTCGTACGTCGAGGCGAGCACGAATTCCCCCGGGTGCAGGATGAACGGCTCGTCGCCCTCGGGCGAGACCTGTCGCGTGAGATCCACCTGCTCGACGGCGGGGTCGATATGGGGGTACCGATGGTTCTCGAACACCCGGAAATACCGGTCGAGACGCACATCGACGCTGGAGGGCTGGATCATCGACTCGTCGAACGGATCGATCCGCACCCGACCGGCATCGATCTCGGCCCGGATGTCCTTGTCTGAGAGAAGCACCCGTCAAGGGTACGGCCCGCCCCGCGCCGGGACGGGCCCCACCCCGCTCAGCGCGCCCCGGCCTCCACCGGGACCGCGTACCTCAACCGCGCACACCTCGGGCACCGCACCAACCGCCCGGGCCCGATCCGCGCGGCCCCGAGCCGCCGCATCGGGAACGAGGACGTGGCGAACACATGCCCCTCAGCACAACGCACGACGGTGTCCCCCATCAACCCACAGGCCCCTTCCACCAACCGACGATCCAGGACGAACGCCACATTACGCCCCACCCCGTCCCGCCCCACACCCAACCCCCGCCCCCATACGGTAGAGTTCCCCCAAGGAAACACCCCGCCACCACCGGACTCACATCATCTGGTAGGCTATGGGGGTATTTCTTCGCGGGTGTAGTTTAATGGTAGAACATGAGCTTCCCAAGCTCAGAGCGCGAGTTCGATTCTCGTCACCCGCTCTTTGAAAAATCCTCGGCCAACGGCCGGGGATTTTTGTTTTCTGGAGCGTTCTGGTCCACCGTGCCGCTCGCGTGCCATGGCTTCCTTGCGGATACATCGGGCCGGATACGGCGGCACATGGGGAGCCTGCCGAGGAGTCAGCGCTCACCAGCACGGGCCGTGCGCTCGCCGATCACCCGCTGAGCAGCATTCAGCCCGGGGACGCGAAAGCCGACTCTACGGACGAGCCGCACTACCCACCCGCCAGGGGGGCCTGGCGCCCTGCCAGACCCGCTCCAGAACTTCCACGTCCGGTCGAGCACCGGGCCGCTGCCAGCAGTGCATTATTACGGCTCTCATTCCGCCGTGAATAGCTGGAGCGACAAGAGCCGCCCCGATTTCATCCCGCGACCTCGGCAGCGAGCTTCAGGAGAAGTCCCAAGCACTCCTGCGCATACTTCAGTATGCTTGCCCCATGTCCTCGACGACTCGCATCACCGTCACGCTGCCCAGCGACCAGGTTGCGGAGCTCCGCAAGCTCACGGACAACGTCTCCGGCTACGTGGCGGAAGCCGTAGCCCGCCAGATCCGGCACCAACTCCTGGGCGAGGACCTCCGCCGCCATGAGGAGGAGCACGGAGCCTTCAGTGACGAGGAACTCGCCGAGGCCCGTACGAAGATCTTCGGTGCCGCCGGTTCCGCGGGCGAGGCGGACGCCGCGTGAGCGAGCGCGTCGAAACCGTTGTCCTGGACTTGGAAGGGCTCTCCGCCTGGATCGCGCAGGACCGCAAGCTCCTCGCCATGCTTCAGGTCTTTCACGACATGGGAGCCGACCTGGTGATCGGGGCGAACACCATCGTGGAAGTAACCCACTCCCGCACCAACATGCCTCGCCTGAACTGGGCCCTGTCCCGCATCAAGGTGGAGCCGGTCACGGAGCAGGCGGCGAAAGCGGCGGCTGAGCTCCTCAAGGGCGCAGGACTGCACGGGCACAAGTACGCCATCGACGCCACAGTCGCCGAGGTCGCGCTCCGCCAGCCGAAACCCGTCGCCCTGCTGACCTCCGACAGCGACGACATGACCAAGCTCTGCGGCAGCCAGGTCCGCATCATCCCTCTCTGACCCTCCAGGCCACCCGGTGCATGAGCCTCAACAGGTTCTGGTGCGCCCCAGCGCTCCCGTGCCCCTTCCGTGCCCAGCGGAGCGGACAAGAACGGTCATGTACGGCGCTCGGAGACCACTGCAACGGCGCACATCTCGGCCAAACACGCAGTTCAGAGCCAATACGGACGTCCGAGAACCACTGATTCCCAAGCTCAGAGCGCGAGTTCGATTCTCGTCACCCGCTCTCTGTAAAGGCACCCGGGTTTTCAGCCCGGGGCCTTTTTCGCGGATGCGGGTCAACGGATCAGCTCCAGAACCCGCCTCGGGTCGGTCAGATCATCGATGACGTGATCGGCGCCGGCCTCCGCCAGGTCCTCGGCCGCAGTCGTGCCCGAGGCGACACCGATGACTCGGGCGCCCCCTTCACGTCCCGTACGGACGTCCTGGAACGAGTCGCCGATGATGACGGTGTTGGCGCGGGTGAAGGGATGGCCGTGGGCGCGTTCGGCCCGGTCCTGGGCGATGCGGACCAAGGCGGGACGGTGGGGGTCGTCGGAGGCGTAGCCGCCCAGCGGGATCTCCAGGTAGTCGGTGAGGCCGAAGGCGGCCAGTTTGATCTCGGCGCTCTCCCGCAGGTTCCCCGTCACGATCGACGGGACGAGGTCCGCGTCCGCGCGTACCGCCGCGAGGGCTTCGACCGCGCCGGGCATGAGGTGACCGTCCCGTAGCAACTCAGCCCGGTGGCGGCGCAATGCGGCGGGGAGGCGCGCGACGACGAGGGGGGCCACACGATCCACCTCCGGTACGCCGTTGGCGGCGAGAAGTTCCCGTACCGCCACGGGCATCGTGACCCCCGTGCCCTTCGCGGGCAGCTTCGTCGCCGGGCGGCCGACGACGGTGCGGAAGACCTCGCGGTAGACGAGGCGGTCGGTGTCGCCCGCGTAGAGGAGGGTCCGGTCGATGTCCCACAGGACGAGGATCATGCCGGCACCCGCTCCCGGAGGACCTCTTCGCCGTGCTCGACGAAGGACCGCACGGCCCTCGCCCCGCCGAAGCGGCGGGCCTCGGCAAGCATCGCGTGCAGGTGATCGTCCAGCCTCGCGGACCGCACGTCCCGCACCATCGCGAGGACCTCCTCCCCGGTCGCGCACCCGGCGTCGGCATCACCCGCACGCACCTGGGCCGTGGCCGCGCGGGAGAGGAACTGCGCCTTCGTCCGCGCTGCATCCTCAGCCAGTGAGCCTCGGGCCGACGCGAAGGCTGTCGCAGCCTCGGTGGGCTTGCCAAACTCCAAGCAGAAACTATCCCGTCGTCCGTAGAACTCGTCCGGGTGCGCCCATCCCCGCGCGCGGGGAGCGGTTCCACACGTTCCGGAGGGTTCCTGCGAGCTCGGGCTCATCCCCGCACGCGCGGGGAGCGGTCCCGAACCCGGCCTTGGAGCCGGGCGACGTAGGGCTCATCCCCGCACTCGCGGGGAGCGGTCGCTCCTGCTCGCGTTGCAGGGTGGCCCCGAGGGCTCATCCCCGCACGCGCGGGGAGCGGCCGCCGACCGGGCCAGGGCACCGGCCGTGCCGGGGCTCATCCCCGCACGCGCGGGGAGCGGGCTGCGTGAGCTGGGCTTTTGTCAACGTGCGGAGCCCCGTTGAGCAAGAATGAGAGGAACGGGCATATAGAGCGAAGGGGAAATCTAGTGTCTCGGGTAATCCCCCCTGCCGTACGCGAGGCCACCCTCCCAAGGAGCTCCGCTCTCCGGTGCTCACGCCTCGGTTCGGTTCCTCCCGGCGTGGGTGTGACGCCAGGTGGGCTACGCGGGCCGTTACGGCGCGCAGGCGCTCCGATGTCCTCGGGCGCCGTCGCGCGTGTGTGTCAGGACCGTGGTCACCGGCGAAGAGCCGTGTCCGGGTGGGCGAGCTACGGCTTGTTGCCGAAGCGACGGCGTTTGGAGGCTTTGCTCCACCCCCTGGAAGTCGATGCGGGGGAAGGCGCGGAGCGGGCCGAGGGGCGGAAGATGAGGGTCAGGCCCTCGTGATCGACTGGATGCCACTTGTGGTCGTGGGTGCGGAAGGCGTAGCCCTGTTCGGAGTCGGTGGCGTAGGCGAGCAGTGCGCGGCCTTGACCGGCGTACTGCCGGACCTCGTCCCACAGGAAGTCCCGGATGCGGGCGGATGGGTTGCCCAGGAAGACACCGGGCGAGATTTCCAGCAACCAGCGGGTGAGCAGGCCGCGCAGACCTACCGGGCAATGGGTGAGGACGATGACGGTCACCAGATGACTCCGTGCCGCACCTTGTCGTCCTGGGTCCAGACGTCCTGCGCGCCGAAGGTGGCGCCTCCGGTTGCCCCCTGATCGCCGTAGTTGCGGCCGGCTGCCAGCTCTGCGCCCCGGTCGGAGTGCAAGGTGACGTGATCACGTTCGTCCGGATGACCGGTACCCGCGGGCGCGAGGAGTGCCTGGATGTCCCGTACGCACCGGTCGAGCAGCCGGGTGGAGTTGATGCGGTCCCGCAGCGCGCGCCGGGTGCGGGAGCCGATGTCCTCGGGTCCCTCCGCGGCGACCTCGAAGGCCACGGGGATGCCGATGTCCGTCTTGTAGAAGTCGGCCACGTCCAGCACGAAGGAGAGTTCGTGGCCGGAGTGGACGAAGCCGAGACCCGGTGTGCAGCCCAGGGCCGTCACGACGGCCTGGGCGATG
Source organism: Streptomyces sp. NRRL F-5630 (assembly GCF_000719475.1). Classification (GTDB taxonomy): domain Bacteria; phylum Actinomycetota; class Actinomycetes; order Streptomycetales; family Streptomycetaceae; genus Streptomyces. The sequence continues at coordinate 16,190 of NZ_JOGO01000047.1, forward strand.
CCGTACATGCACTGCGCCGCGGCGGTCACGGCCTGATTGGGGGCATCGCCCGAGTTGAAGTCTCCCGGTGTGTACCGCCGGCCGTGCCACGGGACGCCGGTCCGGGCCGCCTGTTCGGCGTAGCACCGCTTGACGCGATCCCCCTCCCGGCCGAGGAGCTGGCGGCGGGTGCATCCGGCCGGGTCCTCGTCCGGGAAGCGGAGGCGGTACATGGCCCTGGCGACATCGAGCCGGGTGCGCTGGTTCGCCCAGGCCGTGGCCTGGGCTTCCAGGAGGGCCGAGGAGCGGTTCAACGCCCGTCCCCCGGCGTAGAAGCGCACGCCGTGCTCGCCGACCCACACCACCACCGCGCCGCTCTCCCCCAGAACAGCCATGGCCTGGTGGGTGATCCGGGTACCGGGGCCGAGCAGCAGGCAACCGATCGTCGCGGACGGGATGTGGCGTACGCCCTCCGCGTCCTCGGCGGTGAGGGCGTTGGCGTCGCGGTGGACGGTGCAGCGTTCCAGGTAGACGAAGGACAGTCGTTCACCGACGCGGGTGAGCCGGCGCGGACCGGAGGCGGGACGCTTGCTGACAGTGGCCATCCGCTACTCCGTGGGCGCCAGGGTCATGAGCCCGCAGCCGTACGCCTTGTCCTTGCCCAAGCCCGAGGTGAGGGTGCGGCGGAAGACGGCGGGGTCGAGGACCCGCAGGCGACCGTCGAAGGTGACCCGGGTCAGCTTCACCTGGTGCGTACGAGTGTCCTTCTCACCGCGCTTCTGGAACATCAGGTCCTTGCGGCTGTGCGCGATGACCTCGTAGGCGTCGATCGGGGGCAGGTCCTCGCGCGGCTCCGGCTTCTCCAGGACCGCGAAGCCCGCTTCCTGCTGCCGGTTGAGCAGCCACTCCACCTGATGGCGCGGGGTCACGTGCGCGGTGCGCTTGGTCTGTTCGGCGGGGACGCGCCGGATGCTGTGCACGGGGTTGGCGGTGAGCCGGAAGGACCAGACGTCGTCGGCGGTGATCCGGTCGAGGAACGTGCCGTACGGCCTTGTCTGCCAGCCTCCCGTCGCCGGCCACCCCGCCTGCTCGACGAGGTGGGTGAGGTCGGGCTCGTCCGGGCTGACGATGTAGAGCACCACTTCGCTGCGCGCCTGCTGGTCCACCCGCCACAGCACCCGTGAACCGTCCGGCCGCTGTCGCGGCGGCTCCGCGAAGGACGCCAGGACTGCCGCGTGCAGGCTTTGCGGCGATCCGAGGAGCCGACGCGCGCCGACGCGCGCGGGATTGAGACGGAAGCGGGTCAAGTACACGGTCATCCTTCCAGGAGGCTCATCGGGTCATGGGCAGGCGGGACGAAGGAGCGGCGCGTGGTGCCCAGGGGATGGGGAAGCGAGACCACGGTCGTACGGATCTCGCGCAGCCCGTACCTGCGGTGGCGCGAGTCGAAACTGAGCGGCTGGTCCCGCTGCCTCTCGCCGGGATCGCCGTCGGCCGCGAGGTCGCCGATCACCTCCAGTTCGACGCGGCGGTCCCTCGGGTACCGCCGCTGCCATCGGGGGGATGCCTGCCAGGGCTCGGACCGCAGCGCCGTCGCGAGGTCCCCGCGCCGGACGCGCAGATCGATCGGGCGGGACGGTGGGCAGGAGCGGCGGCCCAGGAACGGCAGGAACACCGGCGCGCGGACGGCCGCCAGCAATTCGTCCACGAGGTCGGCGGCCCCTTCCACGGCTGCGACGAAGACGGCGTCGGACAGGTAGAAGCGTTCCGACACCGGCATGCTCGCGCCGGTATCGAGGTGCCGCGCGATCTGGAAGTCGCGCACGCGGGTGTCCGGCTGGTCGAGCCGGACGGCGAAGCGGAGGGCGGCGAGATCGGAGAGATCGGCGCCGCGTTCGCGCCCCTGGGCGGCGGCGAGCAGCCCGATGACTCCGCTCTTGGTGGGGGCCCGCTCCGTCGCACGCCGCGTGAACCGTGACGAGGTCCCCCATGCCTGGAGGGGACCCGCGAGGCACAGGGTCAGGACGCTTGTACTCCGGTTCACGCCCGAGCCGTCCGGGCCTCGGGCATACGGGCTTCCGGTACGCCGGCCTCGGGCGTACGGGCGGGCAGGCGCGCCGCGACGGCCTCCCCCACCTCGCGGACGAGTTCCTCCAGGCCCACGGCGGTTCCGAGCGCGGCGAGCGGTTCGGTGGCGGTGCCTGCCCTGAGCACCCAGCTCGGGTCCCCGCTCACCCCGTACGCCTTCTCGATGTCCGCCACATAGCCGGCCAGTTGGGCGCACGCGCCGCGCAGGTGCCCGCCGGCGCCGAGGGGAGCGACGACCGGCTCCTCGAACGCGCCGACGAAGCTGATGGGGCGGGCCGAGCGGAGGGTGACGATCACCGCGTCGGGGAGCGTCTGGTTGGCGAAGGTGTTGGCCTTGCCCGTGGGCATGGACTGGACGAAGGCGCGCAGGAAGGCGTCCACCGCGCGGTGGACCGGCTGGTCCTTGTCCTCGTCGGAACGTACGCCCGTACCGAGGTTGTCCTGCAGCCGGTCCACGTCGAGAGCGGCGTAGCGGTAGAGCGTCGCCGAGTTGAACTCGACGGTGCCGATCATGCCGGCGCCGGAATCCTCCGCGCCCTCGTTCTCGTCATCCACCGCCGTGAAGTAGTCCGATTCGTTCTCCACCGCGTGCACGCTGAGGGCGTGGGCGACCTGCGCGGCCGCGTCGACATTGAGGTCGGTGGAGTCGGCGACCATGCGGCCGAACAGGGCGATGTCCACCGAGTGCTGGGTATCGGCGATCTTCTTCGCCTTCTCCTTGTTCGCCTTGACCTTGAAGAACGCCTTGCTGTCAGCGGCACCGCTGACGGCGTGCTCCGCGAGCCCGTCGAGTTGCCGCCGGCTGAGGAACATCAGGTACGTGGATTCCGGCGGCGGCTCCGGCAGGTCGTTCTTCTTCGCCTTCTCGGCCTTGCGGAGCGGGATCGGGAACTTCGAGCCGGTCGCGGCGGTCAGCGTCTCCACGGCCAGGTTCATTGCCGACTCCTCACTGAGCGAGGGGTCCAGGGACTTGATGCGAGAGGCGAGCTGGACCGGGACCTGGCGGGTGCGCACGCCGAGTTCCCGTGGGTCGAGGAATGCGTTGAACGCTTGCCTCGTCGCCCGTTTCCACGCCTGGCTGCTGACCCGTGCGCGGCGCACACCACCGTAGAAAGCGCTTTTCGGAGCGCCGGTGTCGTCGCGGTTGAGGTTGCTCGGCGGCACCGTTTGCAGCACGTGTACGTCGATGATGGTGCGGGTCACGGGGTGTCGTCCTCCGTCGTGATCGGGTCGAGCGGCTGGTGGTCCTCGCCGGAGTTGGACGCGGGCGTCGCGGGCTTGGCGAGTACGAGGTAGGAGCGGCCCCACGAGCGGCGCACGCCCTGCGCGCCTCCCGGGAGCGTCCACCGGTGGAGCTGGTCGGCGAGCAGCCCGTAGTCGAGCGGGATTTCCTCCCGGCGCAGGAGCAGTACGAGTTCGCGCAGCCTCGTGGCCAGCACCACCGGAGTGGCGGCCGTCCCCGCGCGGACGAAACGCCTGCGCGTCGGCTCGTCGATCGCCGCTCCGGGGGTGAGCCGCCGTACCGCTGTACCGAGTTCGGGGCCGGGCCTGCGGTGCATCCGCGAGACGTGGTGGGACTGCTGGTGCAGCGACCACAGCGTGACGGCCGTGTGCGCCGCCTCCTCGGCGCGCAGGAACTCCTCCTCGCTGAACGTGCCCTGCGCGTAGCGCTCGTAAAGCGGTTCGGTTCCGGTGAGGCCCCACAGGTCGGGCACCTCACCGGGGGCGCGCCCCACGCCCCGGCGGAGCCGGGCCAGGGCGGCCACGGCGTCGCTCTGGTCCTTGAGGTACCGGCTCTGCAGCGCCTTGATGTGCTGGTGCACGGCGCTGCCCACCGGCCCGAGCCGGGGGGCCGGGCGCGCGTCGGCGGAGGGGGCGGGGGCGGGGGGCGACGAGGTCATGCGGGCGACTCCACGGGAGCGGGCCGGGGGGAATTGGGTGTGTCGTGGTCGGTGGTCAGGAACTCCCGGAGGCGGGTCCGGAACCGCAGTTCGGCGGCGGCCTCGTTGAGCCAGCGCGTGCCCTTGCCGGTCTCCACGAGGCGCCCTTCCCAGGCCGCCGGCCCGGCACCGTCGAGCAGGCGCTCGCCCAGCTCCGTGACGAGTCGCCGGACCTCCTGTTTCCACCGGTCGCGGTGTTCCTCCGGGTCGGAGGTGCCGCCCAGGTCGCGCAGCCAGCGGCGGTAGTGCGTGTCGAGGGTCCCGAATCCCAGGTCGCGGGCGGTGTTCCGGCCCGGCTCCGGGTCGGTGCCGACAGTGAGGGCGAGGTCGGCGGCGAGCTGGGCGAGTGCGCCGACCGCCTTCTCGGCGTCGTGCAGGGCATCCACGGCTTTGTCGCCGTACCGCCGGTCCGCCTGGTGCAACAGGACAGCGGGCATCAGCACTCCGTCGTCCACCACCTCGTCGATCACCGATTGCTGCGTCCCGTAGCGCGCACCGATGACACGGGTGCGGATCAGGTAGCCCCGTGGGAGCAGCCCCTCGGTGGTGAGCTGCGCGGCCCACTGCACCACCTTCGGAGCCAGCCGCTCCGCACCGTCCGGCCCTTGCGCAGTGCCGGTCTCGCGGCCGGCGAGCAGCCCGTCCATGCCGCGCCACGCCATACGCGATGGATCGTGTTCCCTTGGCAGGTAGACGAGGCTCTCCTGGCGCTTCTTCTCCTGGGCCGGGCTGCGCCGCCAGCTCGTCATCGGCTCGTGCCCGTGCCGGTTGTGCGGTTCGAGGCCGTCGCCGTACGCGAGGACCACGCCGTGCACGCCGTCCGCGTCGTGGTGCAGCCGGATGCGGCGGGACTGCCAGGTGTAGAGGTCACGCAAGCCGTACGGGCGCTGGCCGAGGTCCAGGGCCGGGGCGGGGCCGCTCGCCTCCGCTCGCCAGGCGGGGCGGTCGGCCTTAGCCGCGTGCACCCCCGGGGTGTCGCCCGCGATCAGGTTGAGCAGCAGCGTCTCGTGGAGGTTGTCGCCTTCGAGCAGGACACCGCCCAGGTTGCCCGCCCACGCCGGGCCTTGGGGATACCCCTTACCGGCTTTCACCCGGGAATCGCCCACCGCACCGGACTTGATGCCGGAGGTGTCGTACGCCTGCGCGTGCACGAGCCACCGGGCCGCCTCCGCGAAGCCGAGCCGGTCGACGCCGGGCCTGCGCATGCTGAAGAACGGGTCCCCGTTCGGCACGTCGGCGACGAGGCGGTTGAGCGAGAAGACCTCGTCCTTCGCCGTACGGAGTCCCGGGGCCTGGAAGAACGGGTACTCGGGATGGAGCAGGTCGAAGCGCTCGCGGTGCTGGTGCAGATAGGCGGCCACGGGGGCGGCGTAGGCGGACTGCGAAAGCCACAGCTCCTCCCACGCGTCCATGTCGGCGGGCGCCATGTCCCCGCCCGGTTCGGAGAGTGCGTCGTACAGGAGCGCGAGCAGCAGCCGTGTCAGCGCGAAGTCCTGCGTCGGCAGGTCGCCGACGAGCCGGCGGATGTCCCGCGCCTGGTCGAAAACCTCCGGCAGGGACAGTTCACGCTCGGAGCCGTCCTTGAGGAGAACGGGGAGCCACGGGCGGCTGGTGAGGTCGAAGGAGGGGGCCGCGGAGGGCGGGGCGGGGTGCGGCCCGCCGTCTGGAGGCTGGCGCGTCTGCTGATCCGCGGGCGGTTTAATTCCTGCTGGGCGGTCCGGATTCCCGCCCTCCGCACGGCCCGACTTCCCGTCCGTGACGCGGTCCGGCTTCCCCTCCGCGTTCGCGTCCGCACTCGTCACCAGCAATCCCTCCTCGGGGTCATACACGAGTTGCTGACCGGCGAGGGCCGCGCGACCCTCCTCGTCCAGCGCGAGGATCAGTTCCCCGGCGATCCAGTGGCTCTCCTTCTCCTGCCAGGCGGGGACGTACACCTCCTCCAACTCGGCGAGCGTCCGGTCCAGCGTCTGGGGGGACGACGTGAAGTGATACGGCAGTCGCAGGCCACTCGCCGCCACCGCACGGGCGGCCCGTGCCGAGGGCACGGCGTCGACGGGCAGTTCGAGACCTCCCCTGCCCTTGTCCAGCCAGGGCAGGGTGCACAGGCTGCCGTCGACGCGGCGTCTGACCACCAGGACCTCCAGGCCTTCCTTCGTGTCCCGGACCTGTGCGCGCCCGACGGGGGTGTCGTCCGCGTCTCCGACACCGGCGTCGATCCAGCCGATGAGGGGACGTCCGGCCTTGCGCACCTCGTCGAGGCGAAAGACCTCAGCTTTTTGGCTCTGGCGCTCGCGCGCTGTGCGGTGCTTGTCCCGGGCTGGGACGAGCACCGGCTCCCACTCGGGCGGGCAGGGGTCCTCCCCGCCGTACGCCCGCTGCACGAGCGGACTGATGTCCTCGGGCAGGCGCAGTGGACGTCCCGCCGCTCCGGCTGTCCCGAGGTGCGGGGCGAGTACCGCGAGGCTGCGCAGCAGCGCGTACGAGCCGTAGATCGCGGCAGAGCCGGGAGCAGGCTCGGGGGCCGGGCCCGTCTCCCAGTCGACGCCGGTGACGAGGCAGCGTGCTTGCCGCAGTCGCGCGGGACGCCTCTCCTGGTCCTGACCGCGCGGATGCCGATGCAGCCTGCCCATGCGCTGGAGCAGCAGGTCCACGGGGCATAGATCGCTCACGAGCAGGTCGAAGTCCACATCGAGCGACTGCTCGGCCACTTGGCTGGCGACCACGATGTGCGCGTCTCGCGGGCGTTGAGAGGAGTTGCCGTCGGGGCCGGGCGGTCCGAACCGGGCGAGCAACTCGGCGTCCTTGCGCGCGCGGTCGAGGTCCACGAAGCGGGCGTGGGCCACGGTGACGTGGTCGGCGCCGAACCGCTCCCGCAGGACCGCGGCCGTGTCCATCACCCGGTCCACGGTGTTCCGCACCACCAACGCGCAGCCGCCTTCCGCCAATTCGGCGTCGAGCCTGTCGGCGAGCGCGTCGTCGTCCAGCTTCTCCAGCAGTACGGGGCCGCCACGCCCGGACGCGGCGGCGACACGTTGCACTGGTTCCCGGCCGGGGGCGACCCCCGTGAGGAGGGGGTAGCCGGTCGCGTCGGCGAGGGGCGCCGCGTCCTCCCCGGTGTACGCGGCTGCCAGTTCGGCGCGTCGCCGCGCGGGGAGCGTCGCCGACAGCACGACGACGGGGACCCGGTACGCTCCCAGCCACGCCAGCACGCGATCGAGATACGCGTTCATGTAGGTGTCGTAGGCGTGGACCTCGTCGATGACGACGACCTTGCCGGCCATCGCCAGGTGCCGCAGTGCCAAGTGCCTGCTCTTGAGGCCCGCCATCAGCAGTTGGTCGATCGTGCCGACCGCGAACGAGGCGAGCAAGCCCTTCTTCCGGCCGCGCAGCCACTGATGCGCGACGAGTTCCGCGGGTGCCGCCCTCCATGCGCTGTCCGGGCGTTCCTGCCGGAGGCTGTGGGAGCTGTCGCCTTCGTCGTAGGCGTCGACAGCCGCGATGGTGCGGTGACTCTCGCGCATCAGCGCGGCGTAGTCCTCCTGCAATGCCGACTTCGCGTGAGCCAGCAGGACGGAGCGCTGCTCACGACCGCGCCCGATGCTCTCGCCCGCGCTGGAGGGAAGGCGGTCGAGCCACCGCAGCAGCCTGGGGAACATCGCGTTGCTCGTCGCCATGGTCGGCAGGGCGACGTAGCAGCCGCCCGCGCCCGAGCGCGCCGCGAACACCTCCGCGACCGCGAGCGCGGCCTCGGTCTTCCCCTCCCCCATCGGCGCCTCGATGACGAGCATGCCCGGCCGCTCCATGTCCCGGGCCATAGCGAGGGCCTGTTCCTGCACGGGCCGGACGACGGCGCCGGGCGGCAGCGCGAAGCGAGAGGCGTAGAACTCCGCGGCGGAGGCTTCCGGTTCTTCGGGCTCCCAAGGGGCGGGGAGCAAGAGGCCCTGCCAGGCTGCGGCTACCCGCTCCGCCTCCTCGCGCGGATGTTCCTCGGGGAAGTAGGGGAAGAGATCCGGATTGCTCGCGATCCAGTCGGAAACGATGACGGTCGCGGTGAGCAGCACCTGAACGGTCTGCGGCAACTTCACCGTCCGCCATGCGGTGAGGCGATCCTCCACCCCGAAGGCGAGGGCACACGCGTCGAGCAACTCGTCCTGCACGGCGCGCCACTGCGGCTCGGCGGAACCCTGCGTGCGCAGGAGTTCCGGATGCGCGTCGAGGTTGTGGAGCTGCATGTGGTCCGGCGGGACGCCGTGGTGTCCTCCCGCCATGACAGCGAACTGAGCGGATGCCCTGTGCGTCCAGCCGCGCCGCTCCTCCAGCCACTCCTGAAGCAGCACCTGTCCCGCGAGCCCGTGCGGGGCCATCCGGCGGTCCTCGCCGAGCTGCTTGCTGGTCCGCATATCGAGCCCAGCCGCAGTCATCACGCCCGCCAGCTCCTCGACTTGGCAGGCGAAAGCCGGAGTGGCTTTACCGATGTCATGCGTCCCCGCCAACCACACGCACAAGGAGCGCGCGTCAGCCGCCCCGCCGGGCAACGGCTCCGCGATCAAATCCTTGATGTTCCGCGGCAACCAGTGATCCCACAGCAGCCCCGCGACCGCTGCGCTGTCCGCCATGTGCCGCCACAACGGCAGCCACTTCCCCGTATCTCGGTCGTGCTTGGCCCACACGGTACGGGCGGCGCCGGTCAGCCGATCGCCGAGCGGCGTGGGTGCATTGAGGTGATCGGGCACGGCGGCTAGTGAACAGGGAACTGGAAAGGCATATGCGCGATGTTCTAAATTGATCAGAATTTTTCCAGTTCAATCAATCTTGAAAAGATTATGTACCGCGTGTAATACGGAACGCGGCTTTGTCGCGGTTGAGATCTCCTCCCTGCCTCCCCCTCCCGTGAGGTACATAGCCGCGTGAACACCCCTGCGGGTCAGGAACGCCGGGCCCTCCTCCCGCTCGCCCGGTCGGCTCGCGTGCCCGCGCTGCCGCCCCTGCCGTGTCCCTCGGCGGGGACGGTTCCGGGCGGCGGGGCCTTGTTCGGGGAAGTGGGGCATATTTGTACGGGCGTACGCGGACCAACCCCGTACCTCTCCCGCTTCCCGGAGGAATGCTCCCCATGAACGACCGGCCCCTGACCCTCATGGCTGTGCACGCTCATCCTGATGATGAGGCCACCGGGACCGGTGGGGTGCTGGCGCGGTATGCGGCGGAGGGGGTGCGGACCGTGCTCGTGACCTGTACCGACGGGCGGTGCGGGGACGGGCCGGGGGGTGTGAAGCCGGGGGACGAGGGGCACGACGGAGCGGTTGTGGCCGCGATGCGGCGCGAGGAACTGGAGGCGAGTTGTGGGGTGCTGAAGATCAGTGACCTGGAGATGCTCGGCTACGGCGACTCCGGAATGATGGGGTGGCCGAGCAACGAGTTGCCCGACGCCTTCTGGCGGACGCCCGTCGACGAGGCCGCGGCGCGGCTCGCCGCACTCATGCGGCACTACCGGCCCGATGTCGTCGTCACCTACGACGAGAACGGCTTCTACGGGCATCCCGACCACATCCAGGCCCACCGCGTCACGATGGCCGCGGTGGAGCTGAGCGGGCTGACGCCGAAGGTCTACTGGACGACGATGCCCCATTCCGCGATGCGGCGGTACGGCGAGACCATGCGCGAGTTCCAGCCCGACATGCCGGAGCCGGACCCCGCGGAGCTCGCCGCGATGGCGGAGATCGGTCTGCCGGACGAGGAGGTCACCACGTGGGTGGACACCGCCGCCTTCAGCGACCAGAAGTTCGACGCCCTGGCCGCGCACGCGAGTCAGGGCGAGAACATCTTCTTCCTCCGCATGGGCAAGGAGCGGTTCCGGGAGCTGATGGGCACGGAGACGTTCGTACGGGTCGCTGACACCACCGGCGCGGCCCTGCCGGAGGACGACCTCTTCGCGGGGCTGCGCTGATCAGCCCGTACGCGGGGAGTTGACCGCCCCTCGCGCCACCCTCACCGCTCCCGGGGGCCCCGCGCGTTCCCCACGGGGTCCGTGGGCGGCGCGAGGATCGCGCGGGCCGTCGCCATGAAGGCCGTCTTGGCCGCCTCCAGGTGCTCGTTGACCTCCGTGTCGCCGGTCTCGCGCCACACGGCCTGGTTGAGAGCGCGGGCGTAGGTGCGGGCGGGGGCCGTCCAGGGCCGGGGGGCGCAGGAGGGCCATGTGGCGTTCGGCGATCCACAGGGCCGTCATGGCGTCCCCGGCCCGCTGTCGCCAGTCCGTCGGCCCGCTGTCGCCAGTCCGCGTCCTCGCCCCAGGAGTCCGGGCGGCTGTTGGCGGCGCGTTCGGCTTCCTGGGCACGGGCGAGGAAGTCCTTCACGGACTGGAGGCGTTCGGCCCGGCGGGACTCGCTCGTGGCCGTGCGCAGGCGGCGTTCCTCGGCCCGGTCGGCGGAGCGCTGGGTGGCGCGCTGGGAGAGCGCGGTCAGGCCGGCGCCGAGCGCGACGCCCGTCAGGGACCAGGAAGTCTGTCTTCAATCTCGCCTCGTCGCCCGCAGGGCGGCCGCGCGGCGTCCGGTGCGTACTCTCGGCGTGCCGGCCGGAACCCCTCGTACTGGGCGTACTTGGGATTTCGGCCGGTACGGCGAGAGTGCGTACCGGGCGTCGCGCGGCAGAGGCGAGATTGAAGACAGACCCTAGGCCGAGGCCCAGATCTCCGTGGTCACGCGTGCCTCACCGGACCGGGAAGCCGAAGGCGTACCCCTGCTGCTTCAGCCACGGCAGGACCTCGCGGAGGGCCGCCAGGGTTTCGGCGCGGTCGCCGCCCGCGTCGTGGAAGAGGATCGTCGGGCCGTTGGGGAGTTCGTTCTTGACCGTCGAGACGATCGCCGCGACGCCGGGGTGCTCGAAGTCCTTCGTGTCGACGTTCCAGCCCAGCGGGCGCATGCCGTGGGAGGCGGCGAGCCGGCGGCTGTAGGGGGTGAAGGCGCCGCCCGGGGCGCGGTAGTACTGGGGGTGGACGCCGCCGGACGCCTTGGTGATCATGCGCTCGGCGTCGAGGATCTCCTGGGCCTGGTACGCCTCGGACTTGTGGTCCATGGCGGTGTCGTGCGAGATCGTGTGGTCGCAGAGCCGGTGGCCGTCCGCCACAACTTGCTTGACGAGGTCCGGGTACGCCTGGGCCTGGCTGCCGACCATGCAGAACGTCGCCTTGACCCCGTACTGCTTGAGCACCGCGAGGACCTGCGGGGTCCAGGTGGGGTCGGGGCCGTCGTCGACCGTGATGTTGACGCCGCGCGGGCCCTTGTCCGAGGCGTGCGCGATGCCGGTCGCGACCTTCTTCGGATGCGCGGCGTGCGTCGTGGACGGGCTCGGGTGCGGCGCGGGGCCCGAGAGGGTGTCGGCCTGCGCGGTCCACAGCGAGGTCACCGCGGCGAGCGCCGAGACGCCGAGCACCGCCGCGGCCCACTTCCCGCGCCAGCCGTTCTCCCTGTGCCGTGCCATCTCCGCCGCCCGCCCCTCGGTGTCGTCGTCCCCGTTGCCGTGCCTCCATCTAGTCATACGTCCGGCCTGCGGTGATACCCCGGTTACCGGACGCGGACAAAGCTGCGAGGCGGCGGCGACATACCGGGGCGGATGACGCGACGGCAGACGGGAGAGCGGACGACGCGGCGGGGCGGGCCACTCTCCGCGCGAACACCCCGCCACCCCGTGGGCGCCCCCGCCACCGCGCGGGCCCCCTCCGCGCGGGCACCCTCCCTCCAGGCGGGCCCCCTCCCCACGGACGCCCCTCTCCGCGCGGCCGTCCGGCGCCCTCACATGCCGTCCTCCCGCCTCGCCGCGATCGCCCGCTCCAGCCCCGCGAGCCGGTCCGCGAGGCGGTCGGCGAGGAGTGCCACCGCGCGCCCCACCGGGTCCTCGCCCGTCCCCGCGAGCGCGCTCGCCCTGCGTTCCGCCTCGCAGAGGTCCTGCCAGCGGGACTGCTCCTCCGGGGTCGGGTCGCCGCGCAGGTGGGCGAGTTTGAGGAGGGACGCCTCGGCCTCGGGGCCCAGGGTCTGGGCCTCCGCGCGGTAGTGGTCGGTGACGAGGGTGTCCACCTCCGCGGGCGTCATGCCGGCCGTGACGCGGGCCGCGATCTTGTTCATGTCGCGGTAGGAGCCCTGGAGCTGGAAGCGGGGTTCGGTACGGGCCGCGCCGGTGCGGGCCGCCGAGGCGATGTACGCGGCGTTGACCCGCAGGAGCGTCGTCCGGGCGTGGGCGAGGTGGCTCAGCACCGCGCGGATCTCGGCGCGTTCGGCGGGTCCGTAGGCGTGTTCCGTCGCCGTGTCCGCGAGCAGCGCGGGGATGTCGGCGGGCGCGCGCGAGGCGAGCGGGGCGAGGGAGGGATGGGCGGTGAGGGCGTTCTCCAGGAAGCTGAGCGCGAAGGCGTCCTCCTTGCCGCGCAGGACGTCGCCGAGGTTCCACACGTCGGCGCGGCTCGCGAGCATGTCGGGGACGTGGAAGGACTCGCCCGACTCGGTGTACGGGTTGCCGGTCATGACGACGGCGAAGCGCTTGCCGCGCAGGTCGTGCCCGTCGAGCGTGCGGCTCGTGTCGCACAGCGGGATGAACTGCTGGAGCAGGCGCGGCGAGAGGTGCTGGATGTCGTCGATGTGGAGCAGCACGTTGTTGCCTGCCGTGAGCGCGAAGCGCAGCTTCTCCAGTTCGCGGCGGGCGCCCTCGTCGGGGGCGCGGTCCGGGTCGAGCGACGTGGTCGCGCTGCCGAGCGCGGGGCCGTCGACGCGGACGTGGAGGAGGCCGAGGCGCGCGGCGACCCAGCCGGTGAGGGTCGTCTTGCCGTAGCCGGGCGGTGAGAGGAGCAGGAGGAGGCCGCCGCGGTCGCTGCGGCGCTCCGCCCCCTGGGTGCCGAGTTGCTTGGCGAGGTTGTCGCCGACGAGCGGCAGGTACACCTCGTCGACGAGCCGTCCGCGGACGAACGAGCCCGCCACGCGCGGCACGTAGCCGTCGAGGCCGAGTTCCGCGCGGGCCCGCGCGAGGTAGCGGGTGCGGTGGCGCTGGTAGGCGCGGAAGGCGGGGGCCGTGGTGGTGCGGAAGGCGTGGGTGCGCGGGAGGAACTCGTCGATGCGGAGGGTGAGTTCGCGCCCTCCGGTGGCGCCGGGGGTCAGGCGGGGATGGGTGCCGAGGAGGCCGGTGACCGTGGCGGACTGGGGAGCGTCGGGGGTGGCGGGGTCGTGCGCTCGCGGGGCGCACAGCTCCAGCGCGACCGCCTCGGCCAGGTCACCGTCCGTCTCCGGGCCCGCCTCGCGGTCCGTCCCGCCGCGTACGTACGCCTCCAGCCAGCCGCGGACGAGCGCGCCCGCGCCCTCCGGGTCGTCCGCCGCGAGGCGCTCGCGCACCTCCTCCGCGTACGGGACCGTGCCGACCTGCGCGCGGAAGCCCGCGAGGAGACCGCGCGCGCCCGGGCCCGTCACGAAATCAGCCTGGCCGGTGGCGAGTTCTTCGATCAGGTACGCGGTCGCCCCCTCGCTCAGACCGTCTCCCCAGACGCCGCGTCCGGCCTCCGCGCCGAGGCGGGTGCGGAGCGCGGTGAGGGCGCCGGGTTCGACGCCGAAGGTGTCGCGGGCGCGGGTCAGGGACGCGCAGGCGCGGGCGAGCGCCTCGCGGTCCGTCGCGCCGAAGGCCCAGTACAGGCGGGCGGCGGCGCGGTCGGCGGCCGGGTGGCGCAGGAGCCCGGCGGAACCGGCGAGCGCGAGGAGGGCTTCGAGGATGAGGGCGGCGTCGTGGTCGTGCACGCCGGGCTCGTGACCCTCGTCGTACGCGGCGGCGGCCTCGTCGCGTACGAGTGCCGCGCGCTCCTCGGCGGTACGCGCGTCGAGCGCCGCCGGGCCGTGGGCGGCGAAGAGGCGTGCGGCGAGGTGCTCGGCGCGGTAGACGTCGGCGTTCTCGCTCGGCAACTCCTGGGTCCAGAAGTCGGGTTGTGAGGTGAGGACGGGGTCGGTGACGGGGGTGCGGTGGTCGGTTCCGGTGAGGGCGAGGACGAGGCCGTCGTCCTCGGGGGCGGGGACGAGGGTCAGGACGGGGGTCTCGCGAGTGACGGCGAAGCGGTGGCGGCCCAGGCGGACGGTCGCGCCGTCGTCCTCGTACAGGTCGCCGCGGTCGCGCAGGGCGCGGCGCGCCTCCTCGTGGACGGCGGCGAGCCGGGCCTCCAGTTCGTCGGCCCGTACGGAGTCGCCGAGCGCGCGCAGGTTCCGCACGACGTCCCGCACCTTGAGGGGCATCGGGTCGGAGGCGAAGTAGGCGGCGAGCGCCGCCGGTTCGCGCGCGGCGGCGGCGCGGCGGGCGACCGTGGCGAGGAGGGCGCGGGCCGAGTCGGCGAGGCGTTCGGCGCGGCGGGCGCGGGCGTCGCGCAGGCTCTGGCCGCGACCGGCGAAGGCGTCGCTCACCTCGGCGCGCTTCTCGGTGAGCGCGGTGAGGAAGGCGTCCTGCCCGGCGAAGCGGGCCTCCAGGCCTTCGAGGCGCGCGAGCAGCGCGGTGAGCCCGCTCTCGCACTCCTCGGGAGTGCTCGCCGCGGCGAGCGCGCTCGTCACCGCCTGCCCGAAGAGGGCGAACTCGGCGGCGAAGGCGTCCTGTCGCTCCGCCTCGCCCAGTTCCTCGGCGCGTCCGGCGGCGAGGGCGCGGGCGCGGTTGAGACCGCCGAGGAGGCCGGTCACGCGGTGCAGGACGCGGGTGCGGGCGGTGGCCTCGGTGCCGTCGAGCGAGGTGAGGGTCTCGGTGAGGGAACGGAGCCCGGCGGCGAGGTCGTCGATGCGGGTCGTCAACGCGACCGCCGCTGACGCCTGTGCGAGGGCGCCGGCTTCGGCCTCGTAGGCCGCGAGCCGCTCCTCCTGGGCCGTGAAGGCCGCTGTGTCCTCCAGTGCGGCGAGGGCCTGGCGGGCGGTCGCGTCGAGGCCCTGCTCGGTCTCGGCGGCGAGCGCGTCGACGGCCGCCGGGTCCGCGTGGCGCAGCCCGGCGAGCGCGAGGACTGCGCCCTGCGCGCGGCGCAGTTCCGTGAGGCGCTCGATCCACGTGAAGACCCCGGACGCCGGCTCGCCCGCGACACGGCGCAGCAGGCCCCGTACCTCCTCGGCGACGCGCGCGACCTCGGCGGCCGACTCGGCGGCGAGCGCCCGCACGGTCGCGTACGACTCCAGCGTCCGCCGTGCCGCCTCCCGCACCTCGCGCAGCGGGGTCCGCAGATCGACGGGCAGGTCGTCGGCGGCGAGCCAGGGATGGCGGTCGAGCGCGCGGTCGCAGGCGGTGAGGAGGGCCTGGTGGGCGGGCTCGGTGGTGGCGTCGGCGGGGGTGTCGGTGGCCGCGTCGCCGGGTGGCCGGGGGGCGGCGTCGGCGGAGCCGCCGGGTGCGGGGGACCCGGCTTCGATGGCGTCTTCGTCCGCCGTGCCGCCCCCGGGTCCCGCCTCCCCCGCCTCAGCGCTCCCGGCCCCCGCGTCCCCCGGCGCCGCGGCCACCGCGACCCCCGCGGTCCCCGTCCTCGCGTCCCCGGTCGCCGCCCGCGCGAGCCGTACCGCGTCGAGGCAGTCCGCGATGCCCCGGACGAGCGCCGCCGCGCCGATCCGGGCCAGGGGCCCCGCCGCCCGCGCCTCGCGTGCCCTGGCCGCGAACGGCGTGCGCCAGGAGCGGACCGCGTGCCCGGTCGTGGCCTCGGTGCCCGGCGCTTCGAGCGCGTACAGCGTGCCGTCGTCGAGCAGCGCGTGGCCGTGGGTCGTGAGCGGTGTCGCGACCTCCTTGCGGACCCTGTGGTACGGGAGGAGGAGCGCGGGGCCGCCCTCCGGCGCGCGGAAGACGTACAAGACCTGCTCGCCGTCCGGGGAGGCGACCTCCTGCTCGAAGCGTGGCCCGTCCTCCTCGCGCCCGGTGAGGTCGAAGCGGCGCACCTCGCCCGTCGCGAGCACGTACCCGCCGGGGTAGACGAGCCCCTCGCCGCCGGGGAGCCGCCGGAACGAGCGGCCCAGCGCGTCGAGCCTGGTCACGGTGCGGGTCAGCGGGTGGAAGACGAAGTAGCGGGGCTCCTCCTTGTACGGGCGCACGCGGAGCAGGACGAGCGCCCCGGCCTGCGCGTGCGCGAACTCCGCGTCGCCGAGGGACTGGAAGGGCTCGTCGACGGGCTCCTCGTGGAGGACGTCCTTGGTCTCGGTGTCGTTCTCCGTCTTGACGCTGAGCCGACCGCCGACGGTCGAGACGTAGAGCGCGCCGCCCGCGAGGCGCACGTGCGGGTGGCGCCCGGGGACGTGGTCGGCGCGGTCCGCCTCGTGCCAGTCGACGTCGTAGCGCCCGGCAGCCGCGTGCTCGCGCTCGCCCGCGGCGTCGAGGAAGCGGTACGTGCCGTCCCCGGTGTCCTCCCAGCGGAGGACCTTGAGGTCCCCCTCGCGCTCGCCCGTGCGGAACACGGCGAGGAGCCTGCCGGGCACCCGGCGCAGGCGGACGAGCGCGGCGCGCCGGAAGTAGCGGTGCAGCGCGGCGAACTCCCGCCGGAACGCCGGGTCGTCGAGCAGTCCGGGCACGGCGTCGTCGGCGAGCGGGCGCAGCTTGCCGTCGTAGAGGCGCAGGACGTCGCCGACCGCGGGCTCCCCGCGTACGGTCCCGGGGCCCGGCACCTGCCCGAGGAGCAGGGTGTCGGGGGCGACGGCGAGGAGGTCGCCGGGGTGCGCGGGGCGCGGCACGCCGATCTCGCCGTGCCGGTCGGGAACGACGTCCGTCCCGCCGAACGCCTCGCGGCGGGCGGCGTCGAGCGCGGCGAGCCGGGTGGCGAGGAGGTCGGTGCGCGCGCGGAGGCGGGCGTGGTCGGCGCCGAGCCCCGCCCCGGGGGCGGGGCTCACGCGGGGCTCCCGGGGGTCGCGGCACCGTTGTGGGCGGCGGGGGCGGCGGCCGGGGCGGGCGCCGCGGTCGTGCCCGTACCGCCGCCCGCGCCGAGCAGGCCCGCGAGCGGCAGGTCCGCCAGGCCCAGGCTCCGTGCCGTCGCCGTCAGTTCGGCCAGTCGCGGGTCACCGCCGTGGGCCATGAGCTTCGTGAGCAGGGCCGAGACGGTCAGGTTCTTGATGTCGCCCGTCGAGACGGAGCCGAGGACGCGGGTCAGGTCGTCGGTGAAGGAGGCCGTGCCGTCGAGCCACGGGCCCGCGAGCGTACGGGCCGTCTCCGAGCCCTGCACGAAGCCGTCGAGTCCCTTGCCGAGCGAGACCGAGCGCACGAGCCGGTCGAAGAACACGTCTTCGCCACCGACGATGCTGACGTTCGCGTGCTCCAGTCCCGTCGCGAGGACGGTGGCCTGCGACTCGGCGACGTGCCGCTGCGCCTCCAGGCCCGCGAGGCGGATGTCCTTCTCCGCCTCCAGACGGAGCCGGTACTCCTCGTGGCCGCGCGAGGCCTCGTCGAGCGCCGCCATCGCCGCCGCCTTGTCGGTGAGGCCCGCCGCCTCCGCCTTGAGCTTCTTCTCCACGGCCGCGGCCTCCGCGAGCGCCTTCTCCTGCGCGCCCGCTGCCTCGGCGAGCGCCTTCTCGCGCGTGCCCTCGGCCTCGGCGAGGGCGAGTTCGCGCGCGCCCGCCGCCTCGGCGCGCAGCCGCGCCTCCGTGGCGCGGGCCTCGGCGAGCCCGGCCTTCTCGGTGACGGCCGCCTCCTGCTCGCGCACCCGCACGGCCGCGAGCCCCTCGGCCGCCGCCTCCGCCTGCACGCCCTCCGCGAGCCGCACCTTCGCCTGCGCGTCGAGCGAGGCCGCCTTGTCGCGCGCCTCCGCGAGCGTGAGCTGCTCGGCCGCGCGGTGCACGGCGGCCTGCTCCGCCGCCTCGGCGGCCTTGATGTCCTTGACCAGCCGCTCCTGCGCCTCCGCCTCGGCCGCGATGACCGCCGACTGCCGCAGCCGCTCGGCCTCCTCGACCGCGCGCAGCCGCTTGATCGCCTCCTCCTGCTCGGCGACGGTCCGGTCCACGGCCACACGCTCGCGGATGACCTCGGCGATCGCGCGGCGCTCGCCCTCGACCTCCTTCTCGGCGGCGATCCGGGTCAGCTCCGTCTCGCGGTCGCGGCCGATGACCTCCAGGAGGCGGTCCTTCTCGATGCGCTCGTTCTCGATCGCGATGACCCGCTCGCGGTTCTTCTGCGCCACGGCGATCTCGCGCGCCTGGTTCTCGCGCTGGACGCCGAGTTGCTCCTCCGTCCGCAGGAAGGCGGCCTGCGCGCGCAGGCGTTCCTCCTCGACGACTCGCGCCGTCTCGGCGTCCTCGCGCGCCCGTACCGTCTCGATCTCGCGCTTCTGCTTGCTCTCCGCCTCCGACTGCCGCCGCTCCAGCTCCAGGATCGCCTCGCGCGCGTCGACGTTCTGCCGCGTGATCTCCTTCTCCTCCGTGCGCTGGAACTCGTTGGTGCGCACGTGCTCGACGGCCGTCAGCTCGGTGATCTTGCGGATGCCCTGCGCGTCGAGGACGTTGGCGGGGTCGAGCTGGGCGAGCGGGGTCTGCTCCAGGTAGTCGATCGCCGCGTCCTCCAGGCTGTAGCCGTTGAGGTCGGTTCCGATGACCTGGATGATCCGGTCCCGCAGTTCCTCGCGCATCGTGTAGAGGTCGGTGAAGTCGAGCTGCTTGCCGACCGTCTTGAGCGCCTCGGAGAACTTGGCGTTGAACAGCTCCTGGAGCGTGGCCCGGTCGCTGGCGCGCGCGGTGCCGATCGCCTGGGCGACCTTGATGACGTCCTCGACGGTCTTGTTGACGCGCACGAAGAACGAGATGCGGATGTCCGCGCGGATGTTGTCGCGGCAGATCAGGCCGTCCGCGCCGGTGCGGGAGATCTCGATGGTCTTCACCGAGATGTCCATGACCTCGGCCTTGTGGAACACCGGCAGCACGACCTGCCCGGTGAACGTGACGCTGACCTTGCGGTACTTGGAGACGATGAGCGCCCGCCCCTGCTCGACCTTCCGGAAGAGCTTGCTGACGAGCAGCAGCCCGCAGGCGATCAGCAGGAGCAGGACGACGGCCGGAATACCGACCCCCAGGAGCAGATTCACGAGTGACCCCCCGGTCAGGAACGAATCAGCGTGTATGCGGAGGAATGGGGTGCGAGGTGGTGCGGCGGGGCGCGGTGGTGCGGCGCTACGTGGTGGTGCGGCCGGGCGGGCCGGTACGTGGTGGTGCCGCGACCGGCGGTCCTGGGGACGTACGCGCCCGGGTGGGCCCCGTGCCGGACGGCGTGGGGCGGGGCCTCAGCGGCCCGGTTCGGGAGGGGCGGGATCGAGGCCGGGATCGAAGGGCGTGACCCAGAAGAACCCCTGGTCCTCCTCGTAGGCGTAGAGCAGCCCGGTGCTCCCGAGCGCCAACTCCTCGCCCTCGTACTGCCGTACCTGCACGAGCGCGGTGGAACCGTCCGCCGCGCGGACCTCGGCCTGTCCGAAGCGGACATCGACCCAGCCGGTACGGATGACGCACAGCGCGCCGACGAACTCCCGTAGCGAGGGACCCTCGTCCCCCGCGAAACGCGCCCAAGGCTTCCGGCCCCCCACGGTCACCCACCCCCGTTCCCACGGCCCTGGCGCCGGGCCGCTCCCCCGATCCTGCCCCTCTCCACACCCCGGGCGCACTGCGCGGTTCCGGCAATGTTCGGCGGGAGGTCGGTGCCGGAGTGGGGACGGGGCGCGCGGAGGTCTCGCGCGAACCATCCGGTGGGGGAGGTCCGGCGACCGCCCCTGGAAAGCGCCCCGGCCCGGTCCGCGCTGACGCACGGGCCGGGCCGGGGCCCGCCGCTCAGGCCGCCGGGGCGTCCGCCGCCGAGCGCTGGGGGGCCGGGCGCCTGCGGAGGGCCGGGTCGGTGAGGGCCGGGGGCTGGAAGACCATGTCCAGGCGGCCGATGTCCGTCCCCGGCGGGACGATGGCGTCGATCTCGTCGAGCACGTCGTCGCTCAGCGCGATGCCTGCGCCCGCGAGGAGGTCGTCCAGGTGCTCCTTCGTGCGCGGGCCGATGATCGCCGAGGTCACGCCCGGGTGGGCGAGGACGAACGCCATCGCCATGTGCGTGAGCGAGATACCCGTCTTCTCGGCGAGCGCGATCAGCCGCTCGACCGCGTCCACGCGCCGCTCGTCGGCGAAGTACGAGAACAGCGCGCCGCGCCGCCCGTCCGAGCTCTGGCCCTTGCGGTAGCGCCCGGTGAGCTGGCCGCCGGCGAGCGGGCTGAAGACGAGCGCCCCCATCCCGTACCGCTCGACGACCGGCAGGACCTCGCTCTCGATGCCGCGGTCGAGGATCGAGTAGTTGGGCTGCTCGGTGCGGAAGCGATGGAGTCCGCGCCGCTCGGCGACCCAGTGCGCCTCGACGAGGTACGAGGCCGGGAACGAGGAGGTGCCGATCGCGCGCGCCTTGCCCGCGCGCACGAGGTCGGTGAGCACCGACAGCGTCTCCTCGATGTCGGTGTCCTGGTCGGGGCGGTGGATCTGGAAGAGGTCCACGTGGTCCGTGCCCAGCCGCCGCAGCGAGTCCTCCAGGGCGCGCGTCAGCCAGCGCCGCGAGTTCCCCTGCATGTTCGGGTCCTCGCCCATCGGCAGGTGCGCCTTCGTGGCGAGCACGACCCCGTCCCTGCGTCCCTTGAGCGCCTTGCCGACGATCTCCTCCGTCTCGCCCTGCGCGTAGAAGTCGGCGGTGTCGACGAAGTTGATCCCGGCGTCCAGCGCCTGGTGGATGATCCGCACGGAGTCCTCGTGGTCCGTGTTCCCGTGGGCCCCGAACATCATCGTGCCGAGGGCGTAGGGGCTGACCTTCATTCCTGTCCGGCCAAGGGGTCGGTAGTGCATGGTGAAACTCCTGACGGAAAACGGAACAACGTTCAGCCAGACAATACGGAGCAGTGTTCCGGATCGCAAGCGGTGAGCGTCCGCACGGGTCACGGGGCGCCTGGACGGCGGGGTCGCGGCCCCCTGGCGACCTCCTAGGACCCTGCGGAGACGCCCCCGCCCGCCCTCGCGACCCGCACCGGCGGAGCGGGGGCGCGGCGGGAGGGCAGTGTCCGGGCGGGCGGTGTCCGGGTGGACGGGGCCCGCCTGCTGTGACACGTATCACGCCGCTTCGGCCGGTCCGGGCGGAATGCCCGGCGGGCCTCCCGGCGCTGGCACCCGTGGCGGGGACCGCGCACCGGTCCTCGCTTCGGTGTGCGCGCGGGCAAGGACGCCCGGCGCGGCCACACGTCCCCCTTCTTTCCGTGGCCGTCCCCAGCCCCCTTTGCGGAGGTACCCCGCCATGCCCTTGGCCCTGCTCGCGCTCGCCGTCGTCGCCTTCGGCATCGGCACGACGGAGTTCGTCTCGATGGGCCTGCTGCCGCAGATAGCCGACGGCGTCGGCGTCTCCGTGCCGCAGGCGGGCAACATCGTCTCGGCGTACGCGCTCGGCGTCGTCATCGGCGCACCGCTCCTCACCGGGCTCGGTGCCCGCATCCCGCACAAGAAGCTGCTGCTCTGGCTCACCGGCCTCTTCGTCATCGGCAACACCGCCTCCGCCTTCGCGCCCGGCTTCGGCACGCTCTTCGCCGCGCGCGTCCTCGCGGGCCTGCCGCACGGCGCGCTCTTCGGCGTCGGCGCGGTCGTCGCCTCCCGGCTCGTCGCGCCCGAGCGGGCCGCCCGCGCGGTGTCGATGATGTTCCTCGGGCTGACCGTCGCGAACATCGTGGGCGTCCCCGCCGGTACGGCGCTCGGGCAGGCGCTCGGCTGGCGCGCCGCGTACCTCGCCGTCGCCGGGATCGGCCTCGTCGCGCTCGCCGCGCTCGGGAAGCTCGTACCGCACCAGCCGCGCGGCGAGGGGGCTGGCATCGGCCGCGAACTGCGCGCGATGGGCAACCGCCACATCGCGATCATGCTCGCCACGGCGGTCGTCGGCTTCGGCGGCTGCTTCGCCGTCTACAGCTACCTCGTGCCGATGCTCACCGAGGTCACGGGCATGGCCGAGTCGTCGACGACGTTCGTCCTCGCGCTGTACGGGGTCGGCATGACGCTCGGCACGCTCCTCGCCGGACCGCTCACCGACCGCGCCCCGCGCCCCACGCTCTACGGCGGCCTGATCGTCCTCGCGGTGACGCTCGCGGCCTTCTACTTCGCGATCCACGTCCTCGCGACGGCGCTCCTGTGCGTCCTGCTGATCGGAGTGGTGGGCGCGCTCATCACGACGCCCGTGCAGATGCTCCTCATGGCGAAGGCGGAGGAGGCGCCGACGATGGCGGCCGCCTCGAACCACTCCGCCTTCAACCTGGCCAACGCGGGCGGCGCGTGGCTCGGCGGCCTCGTGATCTCGGCGGGCTGGGGCTGGACCTCGCCCGCGCTCGTCGGCACGGCCCTCGCGGTCGGCGGCCTCGCGCTCGCGCTCGTCGCGGGCCGGATGGACGGCGGCGTGTCGCTGCGCGGCCGGACGAAGGTGGTGGCGAGCGGATCGCCGCTGCCGACGGCTCCCGAGACCGTGGAGGTCCGGGACTGAGCCGGGCCCGTACGGGACGGAGCCCCGGGGCCACGAGAGCGGGCCGGGTGGTGCCCGTGCCGGAGGGACAGCCCTTAGGCGCGGCCGCCCTTGCCGCGCTCCCACTCCCTCTCCGCGCGCTCCATCGCCGCCCGGTGGGCGTGCGACCGCCGTGTCGCGAGCGCGCCGGAGAGGAGGCCCACGCCGGTGACGGCGAGGGGGAAGGAGAGGACGAGCGGCACGGTGGAGCTCTGCCAGTTGCGCTGGACGACACAGGCCTCGATCGAGTCGTCCGCTTGTGAGTGCCGGGTGGCCGCGTAGAGTTCCCCGTCCTCGCGGTGGAACGGTGCGGAGCAGTGAATGCCGTTGGCGGTCTCGTACGGGGTGAAGGTGTGCCAGGCCGACCAGGCCCAGCACAGGCCCGCGACGATCAGCAGCCCGATCCCCCAGGCCAGCCGCCGCTCGGTACCGGCCTGGAACCGCTGGTCCACACTCGAAGGATGCTCCGGCTCCGCCGCCATCCGCCCGTTCCCCCCACTGTCACTGCCGTTGTCACTGCGGTCTCGCCAATTCCCGTACGGCGCAGAACTACTCGCCAGTTCCCGTACGGCGCAGAACTATAGGGGAGCCGCACCTATTTCCACAGGGCCGCACGGCGCAGCGACTGCGGGCAGTGCAGGAAGATCTCGTCGATCGCTATCTCGATGGCGAGGGCGGGGCGCAGCGCCTTGCCGGCCGCCGTCGCCTTCATCGCGTCGAAGTAGGGCGCCTCGCTCAGGACGCGAGCACGGCCGTTGACGCGGAGCACCTCCTTGCCGCCGGGGATGAGGTAGAGGAGGCCGACATGCGGGTTGCGCAGGATGTTGTGGAGGCTGTCGCCCCTGCGGTTCCCGGGGCGTTCGGGCAGGGCGATCGTCGAGGCGTCGACGACGTGCGTGAAGCCGGGGAGGTCGCCGCGCGGCGAGGCGTCGCAGTTACCGGCCTCGTCGGAGGTCGACAGGACGCAGAACGGGGCGCGGGCGAGGATGTCCAGGTCCTCGGGAGCGAGGCGGTCGTGGACCTTCTCGATCACGACGGGCCAGGGCTCGCCGAGGAGGGCGGCCAGTTCCCGGGGGCTGCGGATCTCGGTGGTGGGCGCCTGGGGGGCGGGCGCCTCCGTCACCGGTGCCTGGGTGGGCGCCGTGGTGCCGGGGGCCGGGGGCGCGGGCGGGGCGGTGGGGCCGTCGTGGCCGGTGAGCGTGGACATTAGGCATACCTTACTTTCTTCCGCACGTATGCCCGATACCCGCCCCCGGCGCTGTCCCCCGGTCGTACGAGCGCGCGAGGAAGTCGCGGCGCACCGACGCGGAGCGCATACGGCAGGCCGGGGGGAGGCACACGGAAGGTACGCGGCGTGCGGCACGCGGGCCGCGTACGAGCCGCGACGACAAGGAGCCCCGCCCATGGCACTGTTCGGGAACGCCCACACCATCGACCCGGCCAAGGCCGCGCACGACTACGCGCGACTGCTCGGCCCCGGCGAGCAGGTGCACGCCGCGTACCTGCTGATCCGCGACACGATCCTCTTCACCGACCGGCGGCTGCTGCTCGTCGACAAGCAGGGCCTGACCGGCAAGAAGATCGAGTACCACTCGGTCCCGTACCGCAGCATCACGCACTTCGCCGTCGAGACGGCCGGGCACCTGGACCTCGACGCGGAGCTGAAGATCTGGCTCTCGGGGACGGAGGTGCCGATCACGAAGACCTTCACGAAGGGGGTCGACATCTACGAAGTCCAGGCGATCCTCACGCAGTTCGTGACGCGGTGAGGCGGACGGGAGAGGCGCGACGGGGCAGGTGCCGCACGGGGCGGGCGTGAGGGGGAGCCTCCCGACACGGCGCTTCACGACACGGAACTGGGGCGGGGCGCACACGGCCCCGCCCCCGGCCCGCCTCATCCGATCCGGTAACTGTCCCCGTAGACCTTCCACTCCAGCGGCGGCTCCAGCCCGAGGTTCCCGGCGTCCAGGAACACCCGCTGGGCCGTGTCGACCCGGCTCGTGTCGGAGTGCGCCTCCTCCTGCTTCATCGCCCACACCCTCGCGTCGAGGAAGGCGTTCAGCCACGCCGTCTCGTCGCCGCCCCCGGCGGGCGGCTTCGCCTCGCGCAGGGCGCGGGCGCGGATGCCGCCGAAGCTCGTGCCGTCGTCCCCGGGCCCGTGCATCACGAGCGCGTCGTAGTAGATGAACTGCCCGAGCGTGCCGACCCCGTCCTTCTCGCCCTGCGCCACGGCCGGGTCGAAGTACACGCGGTCGCGCTCGTCGTTCTGCGCCTGCTGGAAGGCCGGGTCCTCGGCCGCCGTGCGCCACGCCTCCTCGAAGGCGGAGCCGAGGCCCGCGTGCGAGTCAGTGCCGTTCACCTCGCGCAGGGCGGGGAGGTACGGGGCGAGCACGTTGCCCGGCGCCCTCTTCGCGTACAGCTCCACGAGGTCCAGCATGTCGCCGGTCCCCGAGCAGAAGCCGATGATCCCCGCCGTGTAGCCGCGCCCGTCGCCGATGTCCTCGATGTAGCGGTACTGGGCCTTCCAGTCGAGCGAGGAGTTCTCGGCGCTGGAGACGAGCTGCATCGCGATCTCCTTCTTCGCCGGGTCGTCGAGGCCCGTCGCCGCCTCCGTACGGGCCTGCTCCGCCCGCGCCGCGCCCCTCGCGCCGTGCTCCGGGGCGGGCGAGGCGAGGGCGTACGAGGCGGACGGGACCGCCAGCGCGACCGCCACGACGAACGGCGCGAGCCGCCGCAGCCGACGGGCGCGGGCGGAGCGGGAGTGGTCGGGGGTGTGGGGGGTGGTGCTCGGGGTGTGGGGGGTTTCGGAGTTCAACGCCCTTCCTCCATCGCAGAGTCGAGAGGTGCATGGGACGTGCCGCAGACCGGCACCCGGCCTGTTAGGAAGCTTTCCTAACAGAACTCGCGCCCTCCGTACAGACCTTCGACCGCGCTCCTTCACGCCACGCCCGCCACCCGGCCCCCTTCCCCACGCCTTCAGGCCGCCCCGTCGCAGCCGGGTAGCCGCCGACACCGCACCGCATCACCCCCGGCCCCCGCTCGTCCCCCGCACAGCGCCACCCGGCACGGCACCACCCGGGCACCGCCGCACCCGCCAACGCTGCCGGGATCAGGCAATGCGTGCCGCCCCCGGGCCCATGCATCATCAATCCATCGCACCGGCCCCACGGGGGACGGCCTCCCACGGGGGACTCGGGGGAGAGCGGGGGGCCGCCGGGGCCGGTACGAGAACCCCTCGGGGGAACCAGGGGGACGGGGAACCGAAGGAGCCGGGGGGAGCCTTCGGGACCACGGGGGGTACGGGGGATGCCGCCTGCGGTGCGCGGGCCGGGCGCGAAGCCGCTCCCGCCCACGCACCGAGGCGGCCGTCCACCCCACCCGCCGAGAGACCGCGTCACCGCCCACCGGGAAGACCCTGACGACGGACCGCCCCACCCCGTCCGGCCGGCACGGGACACTTCCGCGAGATGAGGCGCGACTCCCCTCCGAGCCTCCGAGTCTCCGAGCCCCCTGCGCCTGCAAGCCCCGCTCCCGCAAAGGCACTTGGCGCGGTGACGCACAGGCGGAGCGCACGGGGAGAGGCTGGCCCGGTGACCTCCCAAGGACCGGGGCCACACGATGGCACGCGAGAGGGCCCGGGAGCCGATCAAGCTCCCGGACCCGCACCGCGCACTGACCGAGAGTCCGACTCCCTCTCGGCGTGCTTACGTTCACTTCTTCGGCATCAGCACCGAGTCGATGATGTACACGTTCGCATTGGCGGTTTTCACATTCCCGCAGACGACCTCGGCGCTGTCGTCGACCTTGTACGACGTACCCGAGCCGGAGGTCATGAGCGTGCTCTTCTCCAGCGTCTCGAAGGTGCCCTTCTCCAGGTCCTTCGGCGCGAGCTTCTCGCCGACGACGTGGTAGGTCAGGATCTTCGTCAACTGCGCCTTGTCGGCGAGGACCTTGTCGAGGTCGGCCTTCGGGATCTTCGCGAAGGCGTCGTTCGTCGGCGCGAACACCGTGACGTCCTTCGCGTTGTTGAGCGTGTCGACGAGCCCCGCCTTCTTCACCGCCGCCACGAGCGTGGAGAGCGCCGGGTTGTGCGAGGCCGCCGTCGCCACCGGGTCCTGTGCCATGCCGTCGAACGACCCCGCGCCGCTCTTCGGTACGCCCGCGCAGCCGGGCCCGAAGGGAGCCGCCTCGTCCCTCGACCGGTCCTGGCCGGCCGCCGGTGAACTCGCTTCCTTCGAGGCTTCCTTGGAAGCGGCGGTCCCCTTCGACGAGTTGTCCGAGGCGTTGTTGTCGCTGTCACCGGAGCACGCGCTGAGCGCCACCGGCAGGACGGCGACGGCGAGCGCGAGGGCGGTACGGCGGAGGGCGGTGTGCATGAGGTTCTCCAAGAGGGTGAGGAGGTGAGGGGGAGGAGAGATTGCTGTCGTGAAAGCGCGGGTCAGCCAGGCCAACAGGCGTGTATGACATGCTCACGTCACGAGGTCGGCTACGGCGGCATCGCCTGCCGCCGCCGTGCACGGCGGTCGTCAGTCCACGGTGACCACCACCGAGTGCCAGCCGCTCGACCCGTCAGGCACCGTCCCGGCCCGCTTCGCCGTCTGGCGGCGGCCGTTGCCGTCCGTGGCGCGCACCGTGAGGGTGTGCGTGCCGGGGGTCGCCCGCCAGGGGAGCGACCACTGCCGCCACGTGTCCCGGGTGTCCTGCGCGGCGAGGACGGCGGGGCGCCAGCGTCCTTCGTCGACCCGCACCTCGACCTTCTCGATGCCCCGGTGCTGCGCCCAGGCGACGCCCGCGATCGTCACCGTGCCCGCCTTCGGGCGCGCCAGCGGCTTCGGGGTGTCGATGCGGGCCGAGGTCTTGACGGGCGCCTCGCGGGCCCAGTCCCGCCTGACCCAGTACGGGTCGTAGGCGGCGAAGCTCGTCAGCTCGATGCTCTCGATCCACTTGCACGCCGACACGTAGCCGTACAGCCCCGGCACAACCATCCGCACCGGGAAACCGTGCGTGAAGGGGAGCGGTTCGCCGTTCATGCCGAAGGCGAGGAGCGCGTCGCGCCCGTCCATGACGTCCTCGACGGGGGTCCCGAGCGTCATGCCGTCGACCGAGCGGGCCACGAGCTGGTCGGCCTTCCCGCCGCGCGAGGGGGGCCGTACGCCCGCCTCCCTGAGCAGCGGCGCGAGCGGCGCCCCGAGCCAGCGCGCGTTGCCCACGTACGGGCCGCCGACCTCGTTCGACACGCACGTCAGCGTGATGTCGCGCTCGACCGTCTCGCGCCGGAGCAGGTCGGCGAAGCTCAGCTCGATGTCCTCGCGCACGCCCTCCCCGTGGACCTTCAGGCGCCACGCACCGGCGTCGAGGTGCGGCACCACGAGGGCGGTGTCGACGCGGTAGAAGTCCTTGTTCGGGGTCGTGAAGGGCGACAGGCCGGGGACGCGCAGCCGCGCTCCGGCCGGTACCGGGCGGGCCGGAGAGTCCGGGCGCGGGAGCCTGAGCGCGTCCCGCGAGGCCACCGCGTCCGCGATGTCCCCGCCCGCGAGCGCCCGCCCGGCCGCCCCGGCCGCCGTCGCGCCGACAGCCGTCGCGGCGGCGAGCAGGACGAAGTGACGGCGGTCCCACGGCTCAGTGGGAGGAGCCTGCGCCCCGGCCTCCGTACCGCCGCCGAGAGCACCGCCCTTGGCCTCGGCCGGCGCGGGCTCGGCAACGCCGTCGCCTGCGGCCCCCGCGGCTTCCGTACCGCTCTCGCCCGCACGCCGCGTGCGCTCCCCGCGCCCCTCGTCCTCCCCGTGCTCCCCCTGCTCCTCGTGTGAACGGCCCCCAGGGTTCCCCTCGGTCCCCCGGGGGCCGTCGGGCGCGGTGGCGCCCCGAATGCGCCACCGCCCGAGCGATCCGGGCCACACCCACGGCGGCAGGTACGCACCGGCGTACACCGGTCCCACCAGCAGGTACAGCAGGACCGCGCCCGACGCCGCCCCCACGAGGGAGGGCAGCGTGTCCGTGACGCCCGCGCTGTCCGGGCGGCCCAGGGCCGCGAGGGCGCCGACGACGCCGATCGCGAGGACCCCGGCCGCGCCGCTCAGACGCCACCGGGTGGCGAGCGCGCCGAGCGCGAGGGCGAGCAGGGCGAGGACCGCGAGGATCCCCAGTTCGAGCACGCGCTTGTCGTTGCCGCCGAACTCGCGGATCGCCCACGTCTTGAGCGGGGTCGGTACGAGGTCGACCGCGGCGCTCCCGACGACGGCGACCGGACCCGTCTCGGCCCGCCCGAGACCGGCCGCGAGTTGACCGGCCGCGAGGGCAGCGTAGCCCGCGAGCAGACCGGCGAGCCCGCCCACCGCCCGGCGGGCGAGGGGACGGGGCGCTCGGCGCCGTGCGGTGTTCCGGGTCATGCGAGGCATTCGGAGCCACCCGCGCCTCCGGATGGGTGCCGAGGCCCGGTTCACCCGTTCGTGGGAATTCCGGGAGGCGAGAGGAAGAAGAGCGCACCTGAGACCCATCCCCGCCGCGCACCGCTCCGTATCCCCCACGACAGTTGCCAGGACAGGCGCGGCGGGAGGAACCAGAGATGCGCACCCACGACCACGGCGGCCCGGCACAGCCGGGCGCGGCCCCGCACACGGCCGTCATCGGCGCGGGTGTCGCGGGGCTCACCGCCGCGCACGTCCTCACCGGGTCGCGGCCGGTCGACCTGTACGAGGCGGACGAGCGGCTCGGCGGGCACGCGCACACGCACGAGGTGCTGGACAGCCGCGGCCTGCCCGTGCACGTCGACTCGGGCTTCATCGTGCACAACCGGCGCACGTACCCGACGCTCCTGCGGCTCTTCGCGGAACTCGGCGTCGAGACGCGCGAGTCGGAGATGAGCATGTCCGTGCGCTGCGAGGGCTGCGGGCTGGAGTACGCGGGCGCGCGCGGCCCCGGCGGGCTGCTCGCCGCACCCCGGAACGCGCTCCGCGCCCCGTACCGGCGGCTGCTGCGCGAGGTGCCCCGCTTCCACCGTGCCGCGCGGGCGACGCTCGCCGCGCCCGAACCCGACGAGGCGGCACCCGAGACGCTCTCCCGCTTCCTCACCGCGCACCGCTTCTCGCGCTACTTCGTCACGCACTTCATGACGCCGCTCGTCGCCGCCGTCTGGTCCTGCGACGCGCACACGGCGCTGCGCTACCCGGCCCGTTACCTCTTCCGCTTCCTCGACCACCACGGGCTGCTCTCGGTGACCGGCTCGCCGTCCTGGCGCACGGTGTCCGGCGGTTCGCGCACGTACGTGGAGCTGCTCGCCAAGCGCTTGCACCGCGTCCGTACGGGCACGCCCGTGCGCGCGGTGCGGCGGCACGCGGACGGCGTGGACGTCATGGACGGCGGCGGCACGACCCGTACGTACCAGTCCGTCGTCATCGCGACCCATCCCGACCAGGCGCTCGCCCTCCTCGCGGACCCGAGCGAGGCCGAGAGCGCCGCGCTCGGCGCCTTCCGCTACTCGCGCAACCCGACGCTCCTGCACTCCGACACCTCGGTGCTCCCCCGCGCCCCGCGCGCCCGCGCCTCCTGGAACTACCTCCTGCCCGGCTGCGCGGCGCCCGCCGACCACGTGCGGATCTCGTACGACATGAACCGCTTGCAGGGGCTCAGGACGCCGGACCGCTACCTCGTGACGCTCAACGGCGAGGACCGCGTGGACCCGCGCTCGGTGCTCGCCCGCATGGTGTACGAACACCCCGTCTACACCCCGGAGTCGGTGAGTGCGCAGCGGCTCCTGCCCGCGCTCAACCAGGGCCGCACGGCCTTCGCCGGTGCCTACTTCGGCTGGGGCTTCCACGAGGACGGGGCGCTCTCGGGGGCGCGCGCCGCCGAGTCGCTGGGGGGTCGCTGGTGACCGCGCGCACCGCGGACTTCCCGGGACCTGCCGCCCTCTACCCCTGCGAGGTCTTCCACCTCCGCAGCCGTCCGGTGCGCCGGCACGTCCGCCACCGCACCTACCTGTGGTACGTGGACGCCGACCGCCCGCCGCGACTCCCGCGCCCGCTGGGCGCCCTGGCCCGCTTCGACCCGCGCGACCACTTCGGCGGCACCGCGCCCACGCTGCGCGCCGGGCTCGACCGCTTCCTCGCCGCGCACGGCATCGACCTGCGCGGCGGGCCCGTGCGGCTCCTCGCGCACGCCCGCGTGTGCGGGTACGTGTTCAACCCGCTCAGCCTGTGGTGGTGCCACGACCCGCGGGGCGCGCTCGTGTGCGTCGTCGCGGAGGTGCACAACACGTACGGGGAGCGGCACGCGTACCTGCTCGGGCCCGAGCAAGCACAGGGCGGGGAGGGGGAGTTCAGCGTCCCGAAGGAGTTCTACGTCTCGCCCTTCTTCCCCGTCGACGGCTCCTACCGCATGCGGCTCCCCGAGCCGGGCGCGCGTCTCTCGCTCGCCGTGCGCCTGGAGCGCGAGGGCACCCGGCCCTTCCTCGCGACGGTGCGCGGGCACCGCGTCCCCGCCCGTACCGCGACCGTGCTGCGCGCCTCGCTGCGGCACCCCCTCTCGACCCTCGTCGTGTCGGCCGCGATCCGCGCCCACGGCATCCGTCTCTACCTGCGCGGTCTGCCCGTCGTCCGGCGACCGCGCCACCCGCTCCAGGAGGGAATGCGGTGACCGCCCCCACCACCAGGACCCAGGCCACGCACGCCACGCGCGCCACGAGCACCACGCGCGCGGGCTCCGTCGCGCCGCTCACGATCGACCCCGCGCGCTGGCCCGACGTCGCCTCCGTGCCCGCCAGTTCGGCGGCCCGCTCGGCGGTCACGCGCCGCCTCGTGCGCCACGCGCTGCGCCGGCTGCCGCTGCTCGTCCGCTTCCCCGACGGCAGCAGGCTCGGGCTCGGCGGCCCGCTCATCGACATCCGCGACGCCGACGCCTTCCACGCGCGCCTCGGCCGCTTCGGCCTCATCGGCTTCGGCGAGTCGTACATGGCGGGCGAGTGGGACGCCCCCGACCCGGTCGCCGCGCTGACCGTGCTCGCCGGGAACGCCGCCGGGCTGGTCCCCGGGCCGCTCCAGCGCCTGCGCGGCCTGTGGGCCCCGCGCCGTCCCGAGGCACACCGGGGCACACCGGCGAACGCGCGCGACAACATCGGCGCGCACTACGACCTCTCCAACGACCTCTTCGGCGTCTTCCTCGACGAGACCCTCACCTACTCCTCCGCCGTCTTCCGCGCCCTCCCGGCCCGCTGGGAGAACCTCGCGGGAGCCCAGCGCCACAAGATCGACCGGCTCCTCGACCTCGCCGGGGTCCGCTCGGGCACCCGGCTGCTGGAGATCGGCACGGGGTGGGGCGAGCTGGCCCTGCGGGCCGCCGCGCGCGGCGCGCACGTCACCTCGCTGACCCTCTCCGCCGAGCAGCGTGCGCTCGCCCTGGAGCGGGTCGCTGCGGCCGGGCTCGGCGACCGCGTGCGCGTTGAGCTGTGCGACTACCGGGAGGCGGAGGGGAGGTACGACGCCGTCGTCAGCGTCGAGATGATCGAGGCCGTCGGGCACGAGTTCCTGCCCGTCTACTTCGAGACGATCGACGCGCGCCTGCGCCCGGGCGGGCGGGCCGCGCTCCAGGCGATCACGATGCCCGACGACCGGATGCGCGCGAGCCGCGACACCCACACCTGGATAGGCAAGTACGTCTTCCCCGGCGGCCTCATCCCCTCCGCCGAGTCGATCGAGGCCGTCACCGCGCGCCGCACCGCGCTCCGCGCGACCCGCGCCGACTCCTTCGGCGCGCACTACGCGGAAACGTTGCGCCTGTGGCGAGAGCGCTTCACCGCGCGCGCCGACGAGGTCGGGGCGCTCGGCTTCGACGCGGTCTTCCGCCGCCTGTGGACCTTCTACCTCGCCTACTCCGAGGCGGGGTTCAGGTCGGGCTACCTGGACGTGCGGCAGTACCAGTTCACGAAGGACGCGCGAGCCGGGCGCTCGTCGTGAGCTTTCCCTGGGGAGCCTTCGCGCTCGGCCTCGCGCCCGCCGCCGGAGCCTCCGCGCTCGTCCTCGGGTGCACATGGCTGCTCTCGCGGCGGCGCGGGCTCTACCGGTACGTGGACAGCGCCTGGGGCTTCGCCTTCGCCCTCCTCGCGGTGGTCGCGTGGCTTTTCGCGTACGGGGACGGCTCGCGGGGTCCCGGCGATCCCCTCCGGGCGGGCCTCGCCGTCGCGCTCACCGTGGTGTGGGGGCTGCGCCTCGGCGTGCACATCGCCCGCCGGGGCCGGGGCAAGGGCGAGGACCCGCGCTACGACCGGATGCTGTCCAAGGCCCCGGAGGGCACCCCGCGCCCGCGCTACGCGCTCCGCGTCGTCACGCTGCCCCAGGCCGCGCTCGTGTGGCTCGTCTCCGTCCCCGTGCAGGCGGCGGTGCTCCTGCCGTACGGGACGTGGTGGGTCACGTGGCTCGGCGTGGCCCTGTGGGCGCTCGGCCTGTTCTTCGAGGCGGTCGGCGACGCGCAGATGGCCCGGTTCAAGGCCGAGCCCGCGCACCGGGGCGCGCTCATCGACACCGGGCTGTGGCGCTGGACCCGGCACCCGAACTACTTCGGCGACTTCGCGGTGTGGTGGGGGCTGTGGCTGCTCACCGCCCCGCCCCCCGGCGCCCCCGCCGCCGCCTGGGGACCCGCCGCCGCGACCCTCGTCTCGCCGCTGCTCATGACGTATCTGCTCGTCTTCGGCAGCGGCAAGCGGCTCACGGAGCGGGGCATGGCCGAGCGCGAGGGCTGGCAGCGGTACGCGGCCCGGACGAGCGGCTTCCTGCCGTGGCCGCGGGGGGTGTGGCCGAAGGGGCGCGGGGACTGACACGGGGGCGGAGGCCGGGACGTGCGCCGAGCCGGGACATGCGCCCGGTCCGGGGGTCGCGCCGGGCGGCAGCGCCCCGGCCGGCCGCCCCCGGGCGCGCCTCAGCGCCGGGTCAGGATGTCGCCCAGCACCGTGTGCACGTACGTGTTCGGGTGCTTGCCGTTGAAGCGGTCGGCGGAGGGGCCCTCGGCCGTGACCGGCACGGCGACCGAGGTGTGCTGGCCCGTGGTCCAGTCGATCGTGAAGGACTTGTCCGAGTTGCGGACCGGGAAGGGCCCGTCCTCGGTGGACTGGCCCGAGCCCGACTCGTCGGACGGGTCGTTCTCCTCGACGGCGAGGCCGCCCGTCTCGTGGTCGGCGGTGACGACGAGCAGCGTGTCGGGGTGCGTGGCCACGTACTGGCGCGCGACCGCCACGGTGCGCTCCAGCTGCCGCATCGACTCCAGGGTCTTCTCGGCGTTGTTGGCGTGCGCGAACTCGTCGACCCCCTCCTCCTCGACCATGAGGAAGAAGCCGTTCGTGTTCTTGTTCTTCCCCTTGCCGTCGAGCGTGTCGAGCGCCTTGGCCGTCATCGTCGCGAGGTCGACGACCGGCTTGTAGACGTCGCCCTGCCCCTCGGGCTTCTGCTGGAACATCTCCTCGTTGGCGAAGAGGCCGAGCAGCTTCCCGTCCTTCGCCTTCGCCGCGCCGAGCCGCTTGGCGGAGGAGACGTACTCGTACCCCTTCTTCTTCGCCTTCGCGACGAGGTTCCCCTTCGTGCCCTTGCTCCCCTCGCTCGGGTCCTCGGCGGGCTTGTCGGGGAAGGCGCCCGGGGTACCCTTCGGCAGCCACCAGTCCTCGCCGCCGCCGAGGATCACGTCCGGCTTCGAGACGTCGAGGTAGTGGCGCGCGATCTCGTCCTGCTGGCCCCGGTCGGCGGTCTGGGAGAAGAACGCGGCGGGGGAGGCGTCGGTGACCTGCGCGGTCGTGACGAGACCGGTCCGCTTCCCGGCGGCCTTGGCCTGCTGGCCGAGCGTGGCGAGCTTGTTGCCGTCCACGTCGACGCTGATCGCGCCGTTGTACGTCTTCTCGCCGGTCGCCCAGGCGGAGGCGGCGGCGGCCGAGTCGGTGACGACGGCCTTCGGGTCGTGCGGGCTCGTCGTGAGCTGCCCGGCGACGGGGAGCTTGTCCATGGTCAGCTCGCCGTCGAGACCGGCGAGGTAGAGCCGGGCGGCCTCGCGCGCGGCGGGGCCCATGCCGTCGCCGTTGACGAAGATGACGTTCTTGGCCTTGGTCGCCTTCCCGGCGGCGGCCCGAGGGGACTTCTCGCCCTGCGGCGCCTGGGCGGAGGCCCCCAGGGTGGGGCTGACCACCATCGTGACGACCGCCGTCGCCGCGACGGCGGCGAGGGTCGTGCCGAGGCGGCGGGGCTTGCGGCTGATGCTGTCCACGGGTCTGCTCCCCGGTGCTCGTGGTGGACCGCGCGGGCCCTGCGGGCTTCGCGCGGACGGTGCGGGCTCCGGCCGGTGAGGACCGTCGCGCCGAGGACGCTAAGGACGGCAACGGGCGCCGGGGTGAACGGCGGGTGAGCGACGGAGGCGAAAAGGGTGTCAGGACAATCCGGCCGTCGCGGGCACGGTGCCCGGACCGGCCCCGCTCCGGCCGCACGTGGCCGGGCCGTCCGCCCGTCACGCCCTCGCCCCGCGCCCGGCCTCCACCTGGCCCGGCACGGCTCGCCCTGAGCGCCCCCGCTCACTCCCCGGCGATGAGCAGCCGGTACCCGTAGTCCACGGCGTCGCGGGTCAGCAGCTCGGCGTGGCGGCGGTGCCACTCCCCCGACTCCAGGTCGGCCCGCAGCCGCGCGACGGCGGGCCCGACGACGGAGCCGGGGAGCTGCGCGAACGTCGAACTCGCCGCCCGCACGGCGGGATCGAGGAACATCTCGGGCCGCCGCCAGTACGCGGTCTGGAAGCCGTCCGTGAAGTCGTGCGGGATGGGGAACGGCACGACGCTTGCGCCCCCATCGCCTCGGCCATCTCGGACAGGGGCGCGAACCGGGCCCGCTCCATCGCGCGGATCTCCGGGACGTACTCCCCGACCACCCACAGTTCGGGCCGGTGATCCGGGTCCCACGTGAAGAGGAGCCGCCTGCGCGCCACGCGCCGCAACTCGGCGAGCCCCCGCAGCGGATCGGGCCAGTGGTGCACGGTCAGGACAGCCATGGCCGCGTCGAACGCGCCGTCGGCGAAGGGAAGAGCCGACGCACTGGCCCGTACCTTTCGCGCCCCGGGGTGCTGGTCGAGCATGACCCGCGAGGGATCGACGGCGACGACCTCCGCGTCGGCCGGCTCGTACGAGCCCGTGCCCGCGCCGACGTTGACGACCGTGCGGGCCCCGCCCAGGCCCTCGCGGATCAGCGCGGCGAGCCGGGGATCGGGCTGCCGCACCCGCCGGTAACCGACACCGATGCGGTCGTAGACGGGGGACGGGCCGGGAGTGGCGGAAGCAGACGGGTTCATGCGCCTGATCCCACCACCCCGCGCCCCGCCCGGGAAGACCGTCCACCGGGCCGGGAAGGCCGACGACCGCCGCCGCGCGGCCCGGCTCCGGCGCTACCGCTCCCCCGCCGCCCCGAGCCACCGCTCCAGGGCGTCCCGCAGGCCCTCGTCCTCACCCGTTCCCACCCACACCACATGCCCATCCGGCCGCGCCAGTACCGCGCCGCCCTGGCGGAGCACCTCACCGGCCGGCCCCTCGTCCTCGGCGGCCTCCGCCCCTACGACGTGCGCGACCCGGTCCTCCCACCCGGCCACGGAGAGCCGCCCGGGACCGCCCTCCACGAGGACGCCGCGCCCCTCGTGCATGGCCGCGTACACCCGGCCGCCCGCGAGGTCCCGCAACCTCATGCCCAGCAACGGGTGTTCGCCCCCGCCCACGTCGTACCGCACGCCGATCGCGGTCAGCTTCTCGATCAGGTGCTGGTTGACGGCGTCGTACGAGACGACCAGTTCGCCCAGGAGCCGCCGCACCGCCCGCGCCCCCGGCGTCGTCGCCAGCAGCTCCATCTGCGCGCGCGTGTTGTCGAGCACCTCCTCCGCGACGGGCCGCCGCTCGCTCTCGTAGGTGTCGAGCAGCCCCTTCGGCGCCCGGCCCGTGATCTCCGCCGCGAGCTTCCAGCCGAGGTTGAAGGCGTCCTGGATACCGAGGTTGAGGCCCTGGCCGCCGGTCGGCGGGTGGATGTGCGCGGCGTCGCCCGCGAGGAGGACGCGGCCCACCCGGTACTGCTCGGCGAGCCGGGTCGCGTCACCGAAGCGGGTCAGGCGGCGCGGCGCCCGCACCCCGAAATCCGTGCCCGCGGCGGCCCGCAGGGAGTCCCGCAGCTCGTCGAGCGAGGGCGCGGGCGCCTCTGGCCCCGCGACTTCCCGCGCGGGCGTGACGATCCGCCAGTACCCGTCGCCCAGCGGCCCGAGCCCGAACCGCTTCTGCGTCTCGCGCACCCGCGCGACCACCTCCGTGACCTCCTCGGCGGGCGCGGTCACCTCCGCCTCGGCGAGCAGCGTCTCGTTGCGCGTCGGCTCCCCGGGGAAGCCGACGCCGAGCAGCGAGCGGACCGTGCTGCGCCCCCCGTCGCACCCCACGAGCCACCCGGCGCGGTGCGTGCTCCCGTCCGCGAGCCGCACGTCGACGCCCTCCGCGTCCTGCGCGAAGCCGGTCACCTCGGCGCCGCGCACGATCCGCGCGCCGAGCCCCGTGGCGTGCTCCGTGAGCAGTTCCTCGGTCACCGTCTGCGGGATGCCCAGCACGTACGCGTGCGCCGAGTCGAGCCCCTCCGGCCACCGGTCCCCGAGCGCGGCGAAGAACCCGCCCACGCGGAAGACCTTCCCGCGCGCGAGGAACTTCTCCAGAAGCCCCCGCTGCTCCATGATCTCGATGCTGCGCACGTGCAGCCCCAGCGCCCGCGACCACGCGTACGGCGCGGGGTCCTTGTCGAGCACGAGCACCTCGACACCGTGCAGCCGCAACTCCGCCGCGAGCATCAGTCCGGTCGGCCCGGCACCCGCGATGACGACATGGCTCATGTACGTGTTCCCCCTCGGTCTACTCCGGCGGCCTGGTCCGGCCCCAGGCGGGAGATTCTGCGCGAAAAGGGGGGTCTTGCGGCAAGACCCCCCTTGCGCTATACCTTGAGAGTGGCGGGGAGCGGAGACGCTCCCCTTTCGTCTGTCCGGGCCCGAAACGCCGACGCGACGGGTCACACGAGCCGGAACGGCCGCCCCCTCCCGGCCTGCGGGAAGCTCGCCGTCCCGGCCCGTCGGGAGCCCGTCCTCACGCCCCCACGTACGCCAGCGCCGTCGCCGCGCCCAGCGCCGTCCCCGCGCACACCTGCGCCACCGTGTGGTAGCCCAGCGCCACGCGCGACCAGCAGACCGCCGCCGTCAGGGCGTAGGCGCAGAGCCACCACGGGGAGTGGACGCAGGCGAGGAGGGCGACGACCGCCGAGGCCACGGAGGCGTCGACGCTGATCTTCCAGGCGGTGTTGACCGCGAGCAGGATGATCGTCATGAGCCACAGCGCGAGCATGGCGCGCAGGATGCCGTTCGGGGCGTGCCCCAGGAGCATGATGACGGCGCCCGTGCCGATCGAGGCGAGGATGACGAAGAAGATCGGCGCGCGCTGCCTGCGGTCGACGACGTGCCGGTCTCCCCAGGTGCCGCGCCCGCGTTCCCACTCGATGTACGCGGCGGGGATGATGCCCGCGCACAGCGCGCCGAGCAGGCCCCAGGGCAGGCCCGTCCAGTCACCTGCCGCCGCGAGCCCGACCGCCGCCATGCCGCCGAGGAGGAGGTTGCGCGGCTGGAAGACGTCGGTGACGGTACGGGCCAGGCGGTGGTCCTGCGCGGTCGTCGTGCTCACGAAGGGGTGCCTTTCGGGGTCGGTACGGGAGGGGTGAGGGAGGCCGCGGGCTTGCGCACGGCGTCGCGGTACGCGGCCGAGACGCGCAGCAGCCACGCGATCTCGCCGTCCTGGTCGGCCGCCTGCGGCGGGACGAGGGCGGGGCCCGCCGGACCGGCGGGGGCACCGGAGGCGTGGGCGGCGAGGGCCGTCCTGATCCAGCGCGCGGACTCCTCGGGCCCGCCGCCCGCCGCCGGGCCCTCGGGCGCCCAGTGCCGCAACTGCTCAAGAGCGTCCGCGATATCGGCCGCCCACCGGTCGATCCGCACATCCGCGGGCGTGCCGAGCCGCAGGAGTTCCCTGGCGAGGGGCGCGGGCGGCGCGAAGGGCTGCTCGGGGAAGGCGGTCATGAGGTCGCGCCACAGCGGGTGCAGCGCGGCCTGCGCGCGCCACAGGCGCAGCCGCCTGGCCCCGGTGGCGAAGGCGGGGATCGAGGCGCCGATGGCGAAGAGCGTGAAGAGCACGACCTGCCCTGCCTCGGTCCACTTGTCGAAGGAGAGCGCGAAGCTCTCGCTCGGGCGGTCGGCGACGCTGATCCACAGGAAGACGCTGCGGCTGAGCGTGTACGCGACGCCGATGACCATCGCGACGGCCATCATCCCGAGCCCGATCCGCAGGTGCCGGCGCGGAGCGAAGCGCACGGCGAGCCACCACTGCACCGCGCACA
The DNA here is from genome assembly GCF_000719475.1 of Streptomyces sp. NRRL F-5630. Taxonomy (GTDB): domain Bacteria; phylum Actinomycetota; class Actinomycetes; order Streptomycetales; family Streptomycetaceae; genus Streptomyces. Next base: position 55,077 of record NZ_JOGO01000047.1, read on the forward strand.
CGGCGGAGGCGGCGCCCAAGTACACGTAGAACACGGTGTAGTAGAGCGTCGCGCCCCACTCGCCCGCGTGGTCGGCGACGAAGCGGTCCGAGGGGTGCGAGCGGTCGACGACGGTGAAGAAGAGCACGGTCAGGAGGACGAGCGTGGCCAAGGCGGCGCGGGCGGCGACGCGTTGGACGGTCCGGGCGAAACGGACGTGGCGTGGGATGTCGACGTCGCTCTCGTACCGCCCGTAGATCGCCACGATGTAGCTGAGGATGGCGAGGATCGCGATGGTCGCCGTGTAGTGCTTCACGATCACGGCGAGGTCGATCACCGCACTGTCGTTGAGCCGCACGCGCACGTACTGCGTCTTCGTCCACAGGGCCGCGGCGAACCCCGCGTAGCACCCCCACAGCGCCCGCCGTCTTCGGTCCTCCTCGTCCCCCCAGAGGGCGGCGGGCATACGCCACAGGGCGACGGCGGTCATGAGGCACGCGACGGCGTACCCGGCGAGGTCGAGCGGTGTGGGGGACACGGAGCGAAATCCTAGGCCGTCACCACGAACAGGCGTACGGGGGTTCCGGAGGCCGGGCGCACGGTTTCCGGCGAGGCGAGGGCGGACGCGGGCGGACCGGCGGGGGGTGAGGGGCGGTGGCCGATGGGGGGCGGCCGATGAGGTGGGGGAACGCGCACGAGGGCGGGCGGGGGCGACGGCTGGGCGTGGGGGCCGCGCAGGCGGGCGGGCGAGGGGGGCCGAATGCGACCCGGGCGCAAGGGGGTTGAACGCAGCCCGGGCGCAAAGGGGTTGGCAGCGACCCGGGCGCGAGCGGGCCGGACCCGGGCGGGACCGGCGCCACGGTTCGGCCGGCCGGCGTGTGGCCCCCTCGTGCCCGCGGGGGGTCCGCGCGCCGGGTCGTCCACCCGCTCCGGCTCAGCCCTCCTCCGGCCCCCGCCTCCCGAACAGGCCGCGCCTGCGGTGGGCGACCGGGCGGGCGAGGGAACTGGCGAGGCGGCCCACCATGTCGTCGCTCCCGGCGTCGCGGGCCATCCGGGGGATGAGCGAGGCGCCCAGTTCCGCCATGCGCTCGTCGTGGGTCCCATAGCCCGCCCGCGCCTGCACCGAGCCGCCCTCGCCGAGCACTCTGCGGACCAGGTCCGAGTCGAAGACCGGCAGGAGCCGCGCGAGTTGGTCCGCGTCCGGCGAGGCGCCGTGGTCGAACCACTCGTGGCACAGCTCGTGGAGCACGACGTGCTGGGTCTGGTACGGGGTCGGGCGGCGCCGGTAGAGGACGAGGCTCACGCGCGGCGTGGCGAGCCGGAGGCCGCAGGCGCCGCCGGGGCGGGCCAGGTGCTCGGGAAGCTCGCGCAGCACGATGCGGCGCCCGCGCGCGGCCTCCATCGCCGCGACGAGCCCCTCGATCGTGAACGGGCTCGGCACCGGCAGCCCCGCGAGGTGTTCCTCGCACTCCTTGCGCAGCGCACGCAGGGACACGGCTCAGCCCTCCGGCTCGGCGGACGTCACGGTGGGCCCGCCGTCCAGCGCCGCCGCGCCGTCCTCCTCGGCGAGCAGGCTCAGCGCGAAGTCCAGCAGTTCCGGCGGGAGTCCGTCCCGTACGGGCCCGCGCGCGGCGACCCCGCTCACCTCGCCCGTGCGGTGCCGGGCGAGGAAGCGCAGCCCCGAGAGCACGTCCTCGACGACCTCCGACTCGTCCTTGAAGAACCGCCAGTCGACCCCGAAGCCGAGCCCGAGCGCCTTGAGGATGTCCTCGGAGGGGTGGGTGACCTTCCCCGCGAGGATGTTGGAGAAGTAGCTGTGCGAGAGGGCACCGCCCTTGCGGCGGACATGCTCGGCGAAGAAACGTCCCGAGACCCGCTGCCCGGGAAACGTCTTTTCGATCATGTATTCGACCTTGGCGCGCAGGCTGCTGAACTGCGGCGCAGGCTCCTCCACGGCCACCCCCGTTCCCCCCTCCGCTCGCCCGGAACATGAGGTTCCGTGGCCCCGAACGCGAAATCAGGCTTGCGTAAACACTCTACGTCACTGTTAACTCGAAAAAACATACGCCAGGGGGCCGCGAGGGGAGTCCCCTGACGATGTGACTACGCGCGTCCGCCAGCCGCTTGTGTCCGTTTCGTGGGGTTTCCCCCGACGGAAAGGTCGCTTCCGGCTGCGGAACGCGCCGTGGCGTACGGGGCGCGCGCCCGGACCGCAGGCGGACCACCTGCGGGAAGGGCGACGCGCACCGGGCGCCCTTTTCGCGTGCGCACACCACCGGGGACGGCGCCCGGCCCGCACGCGCGCCCGGAGACCGGCCCCCGGCGGAGCCGACTTGGGGCGAAGCCGACTTATGCGGAAGCCCCTCCCGGCGAGAGCCGGGTCCGCTCCCCGCCCCACCGCCCTGCGGAATCCCGCACCCATCCGTCCCGCCCCCCGCTCCGAATCACCCCCGTAACGCCGACGCCGCGCCCCTCGTTCGGGGCATACGGGGCAAGGGCCACCGGGGCGACAAGGCACCGGCCCGGGGCCGAGGCAGTGGGAGCGAGCGAGGTACGCGTGAAAGAGCCCGTCTACATCGTGGGGAACCCGGCCGCCGCGCCCCCGCTCGAAGAGCTGATGGCCAGGGTGGCGCGCGGCGACCGCGACGCCTTCTCGGCGGTGCACGACGCCGTCGCGGGCCCGCTGCTCGGCGTCGTGCGGCGCGTGCTGCGCGACCGCGCGCAGTCCGAGGAGGTCGCGCAGGAGGTCCTCGTCGAGGTGTGGCGCACGGCGGGCCGCTACCGCCCGGATCTCGGTTCGGTCACGAACTGGGTGCTGACGCTCGCGCACCGCCGCGCCGTCGACCGCGTACGGTCCGTCGAGGCGTCCGCCGCGCGCGAACGCCGCGCGGGCCTGCTCGAACAGAACACGCCCGCGTACGACGAGGTCGCCGAGCAGGTCGAGACCCGGCTCGAACAGGAGCAGGTACGGCGCTGTCTCGGCAGCCTCACCGAGCGCCAGCGCGAGTCGGTGACCCTCGCCTACTACCGCGGCCTCACCTACCGCGAGGTCGCCGAACTCCTCGCGCTGCCCCTCGGCACCGTCAAGACCCGTCTGCGTGACGGCCTCATCCGGCTTCGCGACTGCCTGGGAGTGGGCGCATGAGCACCACGGCCGACAGCCACCTCCTCACCGGGGCGTACGCCCTCCACGCCCTCGAACCGGCCGAAGAGGCCGCCTTCGAGCGGCACATGGCCCACTGCGCCGCGTGCGCGCAGGAGGTGCGCGAGTTCACCGAGACGGCCACGAAGCTGGGCCTGGCCGCCGCGGTGACCCCGCCGCCCGGCTTCAAGGACGCGGTCATGGCCCGGGTCGCCGACGTACGGCAGGAGCCACCGCCGGCCGTCCGCGCCGCGCCGCCCCGCCGCCGCCCGCGCGCCGTGCACTGGGCCCTCGCGGCCTGCGTCGCGCTCGCCGCGGCACTCGGCGGCACGGCGGTGTGGCAGGGTCAGCGCGCCCACGAGGCCCGTACGGAGGTACGCGCGGCCCAGGACCGCGCCGCGCGGCTGGACGCCGTCCTCTCGGCCCCCGACGTGCGGGTGGCGAGCGCGCCACTCGACGCGGGAGGCCGCGCCACGGTCGTCGTCTCGCGCGCCCGCGACGGCGCCGTCTTCGCGGCGACCGGCCTGCCGAGACCCCCGGCGGGCACGGTCTACCAGCTCTGGTTCGACGTGGACGGCACGATGCGCCCCGCCGGACTCCTCCCCGGCTCCTCGGGCACGGTCCTCATGGAGGGCTCCCCCCGCGCGGCCACGGCGATGGGACTGACGATCGAGCCCAAGACCGGCTCCCGGGCGCCGACATCGAAACCGGTGGCACTGATGACGCTGCCGACCTGACACAGCGCCCCACCCTCCCGCACAGGCGGACCGCCCTCCCGACCTGCGGGGCCGCGCTCCGAGGCGGCGGACCCACGCTCCCGTCCTGCGGACCCGCCCGCCGGGCGCCCGCTTGACCTGAGGGCGTTGCGAGGCGCCACCGCTCCCCGGCAGCGTGCCGGTCACGCCGCACTCAGCGCCCGCCCTCTCCTCACCCGCGCCGCCGCCCCGCCCGCTCCCCGACCCCGGGTCCTCCCCTCCACCGTCTAACCGCCGGGACGCCCTGCCGCGCAGGCGGACCGCCCTCCCACCCTCGCCGGGCCCTCCTGTCAGGCGGCGGACCCACGCCCCCGTCCTGCGGACCCGCCTGCGTCCACCAGGGCCCCACGTGCCCTGAGGGATGACACCGCGAGACGCGCCCACCCCCGACGGCAGGTCGGTCGCGTCACGCTCGGAGCCACCCTCTCCTCACCCCGCGCCGTCACCGCTCCCACTCCCCGACCCCGAGTCCTCCTGCCCACCGTCCCGAACCGCTGCCAACGGCGATGAGCCGCCACGGAACCGGGTCCAGCACATCCGCCCGGTCCTCCTGCCCCCGGCGCCGGGACCCGGACACCACCCGGACGCCCCGCCGTTCCGGCGCTCCCCGCTTCAGGCGCCCCGGCCGCCGGGCAGCGTCTCGTCGTGTGGGATTGGCCCGGCGAAGAGGTCCAGGGAGCCCGGGGCAGGGAGGGGTGTCCTTGAGGGGCGGGCGCGGAAGGACTCCAGGAAGTAGGCGACGAGTCGGCGCGAGGACGCGCGATCGGCCGGGGCCGCGGCGACGAGACCGCCGTGGGCGAGGAGCAGCATCGAGAAGTCGGCCGGGTGGAAGTCCGGACGAAGAGCTCCGGCCGCCTGCGCGCGGGCGACGAGACGCCCGAAGTCCTCCGCGGCCTGCGCACGGGCCTCGCCTGTCTGCGCACGGGCGGTGTCCGGAAAGGCCCGTACGAACGCCTCCGGGAAGCCGCGCTCCTCCACCTGGAGCGCGCACACCGTCTCGACGAGGCGCCGGAACCCACGCCACGGGTCCGGATCGGCGACCGCCTCGTCGAGCACCCGCCCACACGCCTTCATCTGCTCCGCGAAGGCGGCCCGCACGAGATCGTCGCGCGTCGGAAACCGCCGGTACAACGTGGCCACACCGACCCCGGCCCGCCGCGCGACAGTCGCCATCGGCGCATCAAGCCCCCGCTCGGCAAAAACCTCCCGCGCCGCGGTAAGAAGACGAGCCCGGTTGCGTCGGGCGTCGACGCGGAGCGCCGGGGCGCCGGGGGGCGGCCCCTCGGCGCCGAGGGGCGGGGCGCCGGTGTCGCGGGGCGGGGCGTCGGCGCGGAGGGGCGGGGAGCCGGTGGCAAGGGGCGAGGCGTCGGCGCGGAGGACCGGGGCGTCAGCGCCGAGGGCGGGGACATCGGCGCGGAGGAGCGAGGCGTCGATGTCGAGAGACGGAGAGCTAGGGCGGAGGGGCGGAACGTCGGCCCGGAGGGGCGAGGCGTCAGCGCCAAGAGGCGAGGCCTTGGCACCGAGGCACGAGCCACCCCGGAGGGGCGAGGCGTCGGCCCCCCAGGCCGGATCGTCAGCGCCCAGGGGCGGCTCACCACGGAGAGACGGATCGCCGACACCGAGCAGCGGGGCGGGGGGCGCGGGGGCGGGTTCGGGCGCCGTCTCGGAGCGCATCCGAGAGGAATCAGCCGGCACTGTCTCTCACCTCCGGTCCAAGTGGACGGCTCCGTCCGTTTACCAGCCTACGCTCGGCTCGGCGGGGGCCTGACGAGGAAAGGTGCGCGTGATCATGAAAGCTGTGCTCTACGACCGGTACGGCGGACCCGAGGTGCTGTACGTCGGCGACGTACCCCGCCCCGTGCCCAAGGCCGGTGAAGTACTGGTGCGCGTGCGGGCGTTCAGCGTCAACGGAGGCGAGCTGGCGAGCCGCTCCGGGCGAATGCGGCTCCTCACGGGGCGGAAGTTCCCGCAGCGCGTCGGCCTCGACTTCAGCGGCGAGGTCGCAGAGCTCGGGCCCGGGGCGAGCGGCTTCGCACCCGGCGACCGGGTGTGGGGCGTCGTGGGGCGCACCTCCGGTTTCGGCAGCGCGGCGGAGTACGTCACGACGACGCCCGCGCGGCTCGGCAAGGTCCCCGACGGTCTCGACCTCGTGAGCGCCGCCGCACTCCCCGTCGGCACGACCGCCGTGACCGCGCTGCGCGACAAGGCCCGGCTTAAGCCCGGCGAACGGCTGCTCGTGCGCGGTGCGGCGGGCGGTGTCGGCAATATCGCCGTCCAGCTCGGTGCCGCCCTCGGCGCCGAGGTGACGGCCCTCGCACGCGGCGCGAACCTGGACTTCGTCCGGGGACTGGGCGCGAGCCACGCCTACGACCACCGGAAGGTCTCCCCCGGCGAACTCGGCGCTTACGACGTCGTACTCGACACGGTCGGAACCGAACTGCCCACGTACCGCCGCCTGCTGGCACCCGGCGGGCGCATGGTCACGATCGCCTTCGACCTCGCGCGCCCCCTCGCCTCGCTCGGGTACCTCGCGGCGAGCGGAGTGCACGGCCCCCGCCGCGTCCGCTTCTTCAGCGGAAATCCGAAGCGCGCCCTCTTCGACGAGGTCGCACGGCTCGTCTCCACCGGAGCGCTCCACCCCGAAGTGGAGAAGGTCTTCCCCCTGGAGGAGACCGGGGAGGCCCACCGGGCACTGGAGGCGGGAGGCGTTCGGGGCAAGTACGTAGTGCGGGTGGACGCGGAGGGGTAGAGCTGTGCGAGGACGATTCCCAGCCCCGGGAGGTACTCGTGTCGGTTCCCGCCCTGACCCCGCCCTGCGCGCTCGTCGAACTGTGGGCCGTACGCCACGGGGAGAGCACCGCGAACGCCGTGTACGCCGACCCGGCGACAGCGGACCGCACCGAGCCGCTGCCGGGGCTCGACCGGGACGTACCGCTCTCGGAGCGGGGCATCGCACAGGCGACCGCGCTCGGCGACTGGCTCGCCCAGCGTGACCCCGGACTGCTCGTCATCTGCTCCCCGTACGTGCGCGCCCGCGAGACATGGCGGCTCATGGCCGAGGCCGCCGGCCTCCCCGCCGAGGACGCGCTCGTCGACGACCGCCTGCGCGACCGCGAGCAGGGGATCTTCGCCCTCCACCCGCCCGCCGCACTCCGCGCCCGCGACCCGCACGAGGCGGAGCGGCGCGAGCGCGTCGGCACCTGGTACTACCGGCCACCGGGCGGCGAGGCGCTCACCGACGTGATGGTGCGGGTCGGCCAGTTCCTCACCGAACTGTCGCGCGCCGCGACGGGTCGGCGCGTACTGCTCGTGGCGCACGACGCGGTCGTGGTGGCGGTACGGCAGTACTTCGGCGGCATCGGCCACCCGACCCCGGACGAGCTGCCTCCCGTGCCCAACGCGTCGGTCTCGCGATGGGTGACGGAGGCGGGACGGCTGGGCCTGGTGGAGTGGGGCGGCGTGGGGCACTTGCCGGGGTGACTCCTCCTCTCGGATCAAGCGGGTAGGGCGGCACGGGGGCAGGGGTTCAGGGTGAAGTTGTTCGGGGGCCAGGGGCTCGGGGAAACGGCGGCCGGAGGTTCGGAGGGGTAGGGGGTCAGGGGCAGCGGCGGCCGGAGGTTCGGAGGGGCGGGGT
>NZ_JOGO01000048.1 GCF_000719475.1 Streptomyces sp. NRRL F-5630
CCCCGCCCCCGGACCCGCCCCGCGGCGGGTCCCCTCCCACCCGTAGGAGAACCGCATGTCCCGCACCGTTGCCCGCCTTCTCGTGGACGCCTGGGAGGAACTGGGCGTCCGGCACGTCTTCGGCGTCGTCGGTGACGCGCTCAACCCGGTCACGGACGCCCTGCGCACCTCGGAGTCCGTCACCTGGGTGGGCTGCCGCCACGAGGAGGCCGCCGCCTTCGCCGCCGGCGCCCAGTCCCAGCTCAGCGGCACGCTGGGCGTGTGCATGGGCACCGTGGGACCCGGCGCCGTCCACCTCCTCAACGGCCTGTACGACGCGGCCAAGAGCGGTACCCCCGTTCTCGCCATCGCCGGTCAGGTGCCGCTCTCCGAGGTCGGCAGCGACTACTTCCAGGAGGTCGACAACGACCTGCTCTTCAAGGACGTCGCCGTCTTCCGCGCCACCGTCACCTCGCCCGCGCAGTTCCCCGCCCTCCTGGAGATCGCGGTGCGCCACGCCGTCGGGCGGCGAGGCGTCGCCGTCCTCACCGTTCCCGGTGACATCGGCGACCAGGAGGTCCCGGACGACCGCCCCTTGCGCCTGGCCGTGACCCCTTCGCAGAACCGTCCGGACGATCCCGCCGTCGAGGCCGCCGCGGACTTCCTCGACGACGGCGGCAAGGTCACCCTGCTCGTGGGCCAGGGGGCCCGCGACAGCCGCGCGGACGTGCTCGCCCTCGCGGACCGGCTCGCCGCCCCGATGGTCCTCACCCTCAAGGCGAAGGAGGGGCTGGAGGACGACAACCCCTTCCAGGTCGGGCAGACGGGACTCATCGGCAACCCCGCCGCCGCCCACGCCATGGACTCCGCCGACACCCTTCTCCTGCTCGGCACGGACTTCCCGTACCGCGAGTGGTACCCGGAAGGGAAGAAGGTCGTGCAGGTCGACCGGGTCGCCGAGCACATCGGCCGCCGTGTCCCGGTCGACATCGCGCTCGCCGCGGACGTCGGTCCCACCGTGCGCGGACTGCTCCACCACCTCGCCCCGCGCGAGGACCGCGCGCACCTGGACCACGCCACCGGTCTGTACGCCACGTGGCGCAAGGCGCAGGACCGGCTGACCGCGCCCGGCCACGACCGCAAGCTGCTCGGCCGGGTCCGCGCCGCCCTCGACAACCGGGACCACCTCGTGCGCCCCGAGGCGCTGGCCGCGGCCGTCGACCGGGCCGCGGCCGACGACGCCGTGTTCACCTCCGACACCGGCATGTCCACCGTGTGGCTCTCCCGCTTCGTGCACATGCGCGGCACCCGCCGCCTGCTCGGCTCCTACAACCTGGGCTCGATGGCCAACGCCATGCCGCAGGCGATCGGTGCCCAGCTCCTCGACCCCGGGCGGCAGACCGTCGCCTTCTGCGGGGACGGCGGGCTGGGGATGCTCCTCGGCGATTTCATGACCGTGCGCACGCAGCGGCTGCCGCTCAAGCTCGTCGTCTTCGACAACCAGCGTCTCGGGATGGTCAAGCTCGAACAGGAGCAGGGCGGTCTGCCCGAGTTCGGCACGACGCTCGACAACCCCGACTTCGCCCGCGTCGCGGAGGCCCTCGGCATCACCGGAATCCGCGTCACGCACGCGGACGAGCTGGAGGAGGCGGTGGCCCGCGCCTTCGCCTGCGAAGGGCCGGTGCTGCTCGACGTCCTCACCAACCCCGAGGAGATCGCCGTCCCGGGCAAGCCCACGGTCCAGCAGGGCTGGGGCTACGCGGTCGCCAAAGTGCGCGAGAACCTGTCCAGCACGGGGGAGTGAGCGCGGCGCGGGGAGGGGGCCGGTGCCTTCCGGCCCCCTCCCCGCGCCCTCGTTCGGCTCAGCGCTCCCGCAGCGCCGTCCGGGCCCGTCCCTCCTCCGGGCGGTCGGCGGTCTTCGCCGGCTCCGGCTCCTTGTGGGGGGCGCAGTCCAGGGTGCCGTTCCCGGGAACCCGGCCGGTCAGGAGGTACGTGTCGACCGCCGCGTTGACGCAGGCGTTGGCGCCGCCCGCGATGCCGTGCGTGCCCGCGCCGCGTTCCGTGACGAGCGCCGCGCCGCTGAGGCGGCGGCGCAGTTCGAGGGCGCCCTCGAACGGGGTCGCCGCGTCGCGCTCGGCGGCGAGGATCAGGACCGGGGGCAGGACGCCGGGGCGGACGCCGATGTCCAGCGGCCGCCGGCGCGGCGCGGGCCACGAGGCGCAGGGGAGGTTCATCCAGGCGTTGTCCCAGGTCTCGAAGGGGGCGACCGAGGCCAGCTGCGTGTTGTCCCTGTCCCACGTCGCGAAGTCCGTGGGCCACGCGGCGTCGTTGCACTCGACGGCCGTGTACACCGCCGTCCCGTTCTCGTCCTCCTTCGCGGCGGCGGCGCTCGGCGGCGCCGCGAGCTTCAGGAGCGGCTTCTCGTCCTTGTCGACGACGAGCCGTGAGAGCACCTCGGCGCGCGAGACCCAGTAGTCGTCGTAGTACGCGGCCTTGAGGAAGGCGGCCTGGAGCTGGGCGGGGCCCACCGTGCCGCCCGCCGGGCGCAGCGCGAGGCGCGCGCGCACCTTGTCGTAGGCGGCCCGTACGGCCGTACCGCTGGTTCCGAGGTGGTAGGCGTCGTCGTGGCGCGCGACCCAGTCGGTGAAGTCCTTCCAGCGCCGCTCGAAGGCGAAGGACTGATCGAGGTTGTTGCGGTACCAGATCTGTTCGGGACGGGGATCGACCGCCGAGTCGAGGACCATGCGCCGCACGTGGCCGGGGAAGAGCGTCGCGTACAGGCCGCCGAGGTAGGTGCCGTACGAGGCGCCCATGAAGTTGAGGGAGGGCTCGCCGAGTGCCGCGCGCAGCACTTCCAGGTCGCGCGCGTTGTTGAGCGAGGTGTAGTGGCGCAGCTTCGCGCCGGACCGCGTCGCGCAGCCTTTCGCGTACGCCTCGGCGCGCGTGAGCCGGGCCCGCTTGTACGCCTCGTCGGGCTCGACGGGCGAGGTGTCCGGGGCCTTCGCGTACTCCTGGGGGTCCTGGCAGCTCAGCGGCGCGGAGCGTCCCACGCCGCGCGGCGCCCAGCCCACGAAGTCGTACGCGGCGGCGAGCTTCTTCCACTCGGGGTACGCGCCGAGCAGCGGGAAGTACATCCCCGAGCCGCCCGGACCGCCCGGGTTGAAGAGCAGCGCGCCCTGCCGCTCGGTGCGCTTCCCGCCCGCTTTCGCGGGCGCCCCCGTCGCCGCGATCCTGCTGACCGTGAGACTGATCCGCTCGCCGTCCGGGTGCGCGTAGTCGAGCGGCACCTCGACCGTCCCGCACTCCACGCTGCGCGGCATCCGCTCCACGGCGGGGCAGGTGCCGAAGGCGATGCCGCGCGCGGCGGCCCGCGCGACGCTCTCACCGACCCCGGCGGGCTGCCCGGCGGCGGACGGGGCGGGCGAGGGGGAGCGGGAGGAGGACAGCGCGCCCGCCGGGGCCGCGCCGAGGCAGCCGAGCAGGAGCGAACCGGCGGCGGCCGGGACCAGGACGAAACGGGAAGCGGACCTGCGGGGGACTCTCATACGGGGCGATCCCTTCCGCCGCCACGGCTCGACGGGCAGCGGGACGAAGAAACGATAAAAGGGATAATTCGTACGAGAATGGGCGAAGTAAAGGACCGCCACCCCGTGTCGGGGCGGCGGTCCCGGAGTCGCGACGGGCGGCGGCGTGCCGTGCCGGGGCGGCTCAGGCCGCCGTACGGACCGTGAGCGCCGCCCGGAACTGCGGCTCGTGCACCGCCCGTACGCCGTGCACCGCGAGCGCGAGCGCCTCGTGGCCCGCTGCCCCGCGCACCGCCTCGGCGCCCAGCGGCGTCGCCCAGCGCCCGTACGGGGCGAGATCGACGCGCGCGATGACGAGGCTGCCCCCGCCGAGCAGCAGCGGCAGCCCGAACCACCCCGCGATCTCCGCCGCCGAGTGCCCGCCGTGCGGCAGGAACAGGAGCGAGACGAGCCCGGCCGCGGCCACGCCGAGCACCGTGCGCCGCGACCGCCGCAGGGCCCCGGCGACGAGCGACTGGATCTCCGCGGGCACGGCGAGCCGGGCCGCGCTCAGGCGCTCGCCGAGCGCCCGTACCTCCGCCGACGCGGCGACGGTCGCGCGCAACTGGGTCACCGGCAGTTGCAGCCCGGGGCCGAGCGCGCCGAGCACCGCGCCCTCCAGCGGGTCGGCCGGGCGGTCCGCGACGGCCGTGGCCCAGCCCGTGTGCGCGAGGAGCAATCGGCCGCGCCGCGCCATCGCCACGAGCGTGACCTCGGCGACCCGCGCGGGGCCACCGACGAGGAAGGCCGTCTCGGCGAGCCCGAGCGGTCGCGCGGCGGGCTCGCCCCGGCCCGTCGTGAGCCGGAAACGGGGATCGGCGGCGCGCATCGCGGCGCGGAGGAGCCGCGCACAGGCGACGACGGAGGCCGCCGAGGCCAGCAACAGGACGGGTATCCACAACACATCCGCTTTGTAACGCCGGTGCGTGGGACACGCCATGACGGTGCTCACAGCCGGGTGGTGACGTGCGGCACGCCGGGGCGGGACCGGCACGGACCGCGGACGCGCCCTCGGCCGCTCACCCCCCGGCTTCCTCACCCCTTCGCCTCCCGCGCCCCAGCCGCCTCAGCGGTCCGCCGCGCGGCGGCACCGGGCCCGAGCGGTCCGCGTGCCAGCGGCCGAGGGCGCGACGGGTACGGGCGGGCAGGGGCGGCTCGGCGTGCTCCAGCACATGGGCGGCGAAGTCGAGCGCGTCGCGCCGGTAGCCGCCGGTCAGCGGGCGTGTCGTCGCGTACGCGCGGAACGCCGACCGGTACCGCGCGCCGAGCAGGCGCGGCAGTTCGGGCGCCACCTTGCCGACGATCTGCCCCCGCTTGCCCGCGAGCGCCGCCGCCTGCACCGCGAGGCGCTCCGCGTCGAAGCCGCCGGGCACGGGCCCGCCCGCGACGAGCGCGGCGAGCAGCGCGTACTGCTCCTCGGCGAGACGAGCCCGGGTGGCCTCGGGAACGGCGGCGCCCCCGGTGCGGGGCACGACGGCGCTCCCCCCGGCGGCCGCCGCGCTCCCGCGCACCGTCTCGCGGATCAACCGCAGCTCGCCCTCCAGCTCACCGGCCGGGGGGAAGTCGTCGTCCCGTTCGAGCAGCACCCCGGGCGGCTCGGCCCGCGCGCACAACTCGCCGAGCAGCGCGAGGACCTGCGGCGGTACGGGGTGGGCGTGCGTGTCGTGCCACACCCCCTCGCGCAGGACACCGCCCGCGACGTGCACGTAGGCGAGGGCTTCGAGCGGTAGTCCGTCGAGCGCGCGGACGGCGTCCTCGCCGCTGTTGACCTGGTTCGTGTACAGGTTCGCGACATCGACCAGGAGCCGCACGCCGGTCCGCTCGACCAGCTCGTACAGGAACTGTCCCTCGGTCAGCTCCTCGTTTGGCCACGTGAAGAGGGCGGCGATGTTCTCGACGGCGAGCGGTACGGGGAGCGAGTCCTGCGCGACGCGCACGTTCTCGCACAGCACCGCGAGCCCTTCGCGGGTGCGCGGCACCGGCAGCAGGTGACCGGCCTCCAAGGCTCCGGCCCGTACGAAGGCGATGTGCTCCGTGACGAGCGGCGAGCCCAGCACCTCGGCCCGCTCCGCGAGCGCGGCGAGCCGCCCCGCGTCGGGCCGCCCGGCACCGCCGAGCCCGAGCCCGACCCCGTGCGGCACGACGGTCACCCCGCGCGCCCGCAGCCGTAGCAGCGACTCCGGCACGTGGCCCGGGCAGATGTTCTCGGCGACGGCCTCGACCCAGTCCACGTCCATCCGCTCCACGGCGTCCGCGATCTCGGGCCGCCACCCGATCCCGGCCCCGAGCCGCAGCCCCGCCTCCTCGCGCGCGCCCGCCGCCACGGTCATCCCCGTCCCCCTCCTGCCGCCGTACCTCTCGCGAAAGGGTGATGACCGGCGGGGGAGCGGGTCAACCGCGCGGGGGACTTTCTCAGAGCCGTACTTGAGGTTGGCGTCGCACGACGCCCCGCCCGCCCGCGCGAGGCGGCGGCCGGGGCGACCGCCTCAGCCCCCGTACTCCCGCAGGTCCGCCACCGCCGTCGCGGAACCGGGCACGACCTCCGTGAAGCCCGCGTCGTGGACCACGGGGAGCCCGGCCGCGACGAGTGCCCGCCACCGCTCCTTCTCCGCCGTCCGCACGGCGAGCGGGAACCCGGCCTCCGCCCACGCGGTGCGGCGCTCGGCGTCCAGCTCCCACCAGGCGAGCTGCACCGCGTGCCCCGCCTGCGCCATCGTCTTGCCCGCCGACATGCCGACCTCGGGGTTGAGCCACACGACCGGGGTGCCGGGCGCGGGCGCGCCGGGCGGCTCCGGGTCGCTCAGTTCCGTCCCCGACACCTGGAGCTTCGCGAGGTCCTTGGGCCAGCCGTCGAGCGGGATCGGCGGGTAGACGCGTACCTCGGCGCTCCCGCCGCGCAGCGTCAGCCCGTCCAGCGCCTCGGCCCGCCGCCACTCGGCACCCCGCGCGCGCCGCACGACCTTGCGGATACGGGCGTCCTGCCAGTCCCGCACCGCCCCGGCCCACGGCCCCTCGCCCTCGGCGCGCGGGTCCGAGAGCAGCGCGAGCACGGCGCGGGCGGCCGTCTCCAGCGCGTCCGTGCGGGCCGGGGGCGCCGTCTTCTCCAGGTGCAGCACGAGGGGGAGGACGAACTGGGGGGCCTCGTCGCGGGGCGAGTGCGCCTCGGGGAGGGGCGGGGGAGGGAAGTCGCTGCTGGTCACGCCCGCCAGTCTGCCAGGGCGCCACCGCGCCCCGCCAAGCCGCGCAACCCCTTGGCGCCCCGGGCGGGCCCGGCCATCATGGGGGCATGAAGAGTGATCTTTTCGGTGCCGACTTCCTCGCCCGCTCCGCCGTCCCGGGGCTCACGGTGGAGAACCCTAAGACCCTCAAGTACGTCGTGCGGGGCGAGATGTTCGCGCGGCAGGGCGCCATGATCGCCTTCCGCGGCGATCTCCGGTTCGAGCGCAAGGGCCAGGGCATAGGGGGCCTGCTCAAGCGTGCTGTGACCGGCGAGGGCCTCCCGCTCATGTCCGTCGCGGGCAACGGCGAGGCGTGGTTCGCGCACGAGGCGCAGAACGTCTTCGTCGTCGAGATCGAGCAGGGCGACCAGCTCACGGTCAACGGGCGCAACGTGCTGTGCTTCGACCCGAGCCTCGGCTACGAGATCAAGACGGTGAAGGGGGCCGGCATGACCGGCGGCGGCCTCTTCAACAGCGTCTTCTCCGGGCAGGGCAAGCTCGGCCTCATGTGTGAGGGGCACCCGCTCGTCATCCCGGTCGGTCAGGGACAGCCCGTCTTCGTCGACACGGACGCCGTCGTCGGCTGGAGCGCCCACCTCCAGACGAGCCTGCACCGCTCGCAGAGCGTGGGCTCGATGCTGCGCGGGGGCTCCGGCGAGGCGGTCCAACTGCGGCTCGACGGCGAGGGGTTCGTCATCGTGCGGCCGAGCGAGGCGACGCCGGAGCAGAAGGCGAACTGAGGGCGGGCCCCCGGGCGTTTGCCCTGACCGAGCAGAGCCCCACACGGCCGAGCAGAGCCCCACACGGCCGAGCAGAGCCCCACACGGCCGAGCAGAGCCCCCGCCCGCGCAGAGCCTCCGGCCGGGGCGGGGACCTCGGCCCGGGGGCAGGGCCGCGCCTCCTAGCAGGCGAGGCGTGCACCCCGGGCAGGCTTCCTCACCCCGAGCAGGCGGTGCGCTGCCCCTCCAGCCAGGCGCAGCGCGGGCAGAGCGTGATCCCCCGGTGCGACGCGGGGTACTCGCTCGGCTCCTGGCACAGCACGCACGCGGCGCGAGGCTCGTCCGCCCCGCCGTGCCCCTCTGCCCTGACCACCGCGTCCGTCGCGGCGGCCCCGGGTGCCTCCTCCGCCCGCTCCGTCATCCCTCGGCCCTCTCCGCCGCCGGTGTCTCCGCGAGCGGCTTCGCGTCGCGCGCCAGGGCCGTGAGCCGCGAGATCGCGCGGAAGTACTTCTTCCGGTAGCCGCCGTTCAGCATCTCCTCGGAGAAGAGCCGGTCGAAGGGCAGGCCCGAGGTGAGCACGGGGACCTCGCGGTCGTAGAGGCGGTCGGCGAGGACGACGAGGCGCAGCGCGGTCGACTGGTCGGGCACCGGGGCGACCCCGGTGAGGCACACCGCGTTCAGCCCGTCCGTGAGTGCCCCGTAGCGGCTCGGGTGCACGCGGGCGAGGTGGCCGAGGAGGGCGGGGAAGGCGTCGAGGCTCGCGCCCGGCGTCGCCTCCGCCGCCCGTACGACCTGCTCCTCGGTGAACGGCGCGGGCGCCTCGGGCAGGCCACGGTGCCGGTAGTCCTCGCCGTCGATGCGCAGCGCGCGGAAGTGCGCGGACAGGCCCTGGATCTCGCGCAGGAAGTCCTGCGCCGCGAAGCGGCCCTCGCCGAGCTTGCCGGGCAGCGTGTTCGATGTCGCCGCGAGTGCCACGCCCGCCTCGACGAGCCGCGCGAGCAGCGAGGAGACGAGCACCGTGTCGCCCGGGTCGTCCAGCTCGAACTCGTCGATGCACAGCAGCCGGTGACCGCTCAGCGTCGCCACGGTCTGCTGGAAGCCGAGCGCGCCGACGAGGTTCGTCAGCTCCACGAAGGTCCCGAACGCCTTCTTCTCGGGCGGCGCCTCGGTCGCGTGCCACAGCGAGGCGAGCAGGTGGGTCTTGCCGACGCCGTAGCCGCCGTCGAGGTACATCCCGCGCGGTGCGGCGGGCGCGCTCGTCCGGGCAGCACTCCGGGCAGTACGAGGAGGACGGCTCTTGCGGCCGAACCACCCGCGCCTGCCCGGGGCGGCGGGGGCCGCGCCGAGCGAGGCGGCGAACGCGGACAGTTCCCGTACCGCCTCCGCCTGGCTCGGCTGCTTCGGGTCGGGCACGTACGTGCTGAAGCGGACCGAGTCGAAACGCGGCGGCGGCACCAGCTCCGCGACCAGGCGCTCCGGGGGGACACGGGGCTCGCGGGCGCACAGCGACAGGGGCTGCGCCTCGGCCAGGGGCGTGGAGGTGGACACGAGTACCCACTGTAAGCGCCGTGCGAGACTGCCGGTATGCGACGCCTGTTCCCCGTGACCGACCCGGCCCCGAGCACGGCCGCCACCGCGCGCGAGTGGTCGCTCGCCGAGCTGGCCGCCCTGTACGCCTACCCCGAGCCGTTGCCCGAGGCCGGTGTCCTGCGCGCCAACATGGTCACGACCCTCGACGGAGCGGCCTTCCACGAGGGCCGCTCGCAGGGCATCTCGGGAGCGGCCGACATGCGGGTCTTCGGCGTGCTGCGGGCGCTGGCGGACGTCATCGTGGTCGGCGCCGAGACAGCGCGCCAGGAGCGGTACCGTCCCGCGAAGGCGCGCGAGGCGTTCGCCGCCGCGCGCGCGGAGCGCGGGCAGGCGCCCGCCGCGGCGATCGCGGTCGTCTCGGCCTCGCTCGACCTCGACTTCAGCCTGCCCCTCTTCACCGCGCCCGTCGTCCCCACGCTCGTGCTCACCGGCGCGGAGGCTCCCGCCGAGCGGGTCGCCGCGGCGCGGAAGGCGGGCGCCGAGGTCGTCGTGGCGGGGAGCGGCCGGGGCGCCGATCCGGCCCGCCTGCGCGCCGAACTCGCCGCGCGCGGCCTGCGCCGCCAGCTCGCCGAGGGCGGCCCCCGCCTGCTCGGCGCGCTCATCGCCGCCGACACGCTCGACGAGCTGTGCCTCACCGTCTCCCCGTTCCTCACGGCGGGCGAGGCGAGCCGCATCGCCCACGCGCCCCTGGCCCTGCCGACCCCCGCCCGGCTGCGCCCCGCCTCGATCCTCACGGAGGACGGCTTCCTCTTCACGCGGTACGTGCGGGAGACGGCCTGAGGCGCGCGACACGCGACGGGGCGGGCCGCCCCGGGAAGGAAGCGGCCCGCCCCCACGGCTCAGCGGTCCGTCACAGGTGCACCGCCGCCGTCACCACGAAGCCCCCGAGCGCCACGAACCACACGTACGGCAGCGTGCGGACCATCACCTGCTGCGGGCTCACGCCCGCGTACTGCGCGGACCACACCGTCTGCGTGCTCGTCGGGTCCGCGACGCCGAAGACCTGGTTGTACGAGGCCGTGATGCCCAGCACCGCGATCGCCG
Source organism: Streptomyces sp. NRRL F-5630 (assembly GCF_000719475.1). Taxonomy (GTDB): domain Bacteria; phylum Actinomycetota; class Actinomycetes; order Streptomycetales; family Streptomycetaceae; genus Streptomyces. The sequence goes on from NZ_JOGO01000048.1 coordinate 10,114, forward strand.
GGTAGATCCCGGTCGCGATGAGCACGCCCGCGATGCCGGCCCCGAGCCCGTACACGTTGAGCGGACCCCGGTACAGGCACAGCGGCACGAGCAGCGCGAAGACCACGACGAACAGCACCGGGTTCTCGGGTGTGACCGCGCGCACGAGCGGTTCGAGCGCGTCGATCGCGCCCGGCAGCTTCACCGCGGCGAGCAGGATGCCGATCGCGACGAACAGTGTCATCGGCGCCGCGGCGACCTCGAAGCCGTTGTAGAGCGTGCGCAGCAGGCGCCGGTTCATCTCGCCGGGCCGCGTCGTCGTCACGAGCGCGTAGAGCACCCCCGCGAGCAGCGAGGGGATGATCGCGATGTCGAAGCCGAGCGCGAGGACGAGGGGGACGAGCGGCGTGAGCAGCGCGTACCACGGCGCGTCGCCCAGCTCGGCGCGCCGCCGTGCCGCCTTCGAGCGCGGGGCCTCCGTACGGAAGGCCCAGGCGTGCTCGACACCCCGGCGCCGCGACTCGACCAGCACGAACATCACGGCCGCGAAGAGCGCGAACGGGAAGAGCTGGATCATGAAGTGGCGCACGTCGTGGACCGGCATGTCCAGCGCGCTGGAGAAGAACTGCCACACCGGCAGCTCGAACGGCATCCCGGCGGCGATGCCCATGAGGATCGTCCCCGCCGCCGTGACCTTCGGGATGCCGACGGCGATCATCGCGGGGATGCCGATGATGCCCGCGAGCATCGCGGCGGGCGCGGAGCCGGTCACCGTGCCGATGAGCGTCGAGACGACGAGGACGCCGAGCGCGACGACCGTGGGCCGGTCCCCGCCGAACTCGACGATCTTGCGGACCAGGGTCCCCGCGATGCCGGTCTCGTCGAGCAGCTTGCCGAGCCACGAGCCGAGCAGGATCGCGATCATCGTCGCGGCGAGCGCCGGGGCGCCCTCCTGGAGCACGGTGTCGAGGACGCTGTCCTTGCCGGTGAGCGGCGCGCCCGAGACGAGCGCGATGACGACACCGAGCAGGACGAGCGCGAACGCGGTGGGGAGCTTGCGGGTGAGCATCGCGGCGACACCGGCCGCCATGACGAGCAGGATGATGATGCCCATGACTTACTTCTCTCTGGCCGACGGCGCCGGGGCGGGCGCGGGGGCGGTGCAGGACGCGGCGAGCGCGGCGGACAGCAGGAGGGGGCTGCGGCCGAGACCGCAGACGGTGCGCGCGTAGGCGTGGGCGGCGAGTTCCTCGGCACCCGCGACGTGCGCGGGCACGCGCAGCCGCCCGAGACGCAGCGCGGTGTGCCCGAGCGCGCGCTTGAGCGCGGCCCGCTCGGGGCCGTGGTGGAGCCGCTCGTGCACGGCCTCGTGGGCGAGCGCGGCGGCCCGTACCGAACCGGCGGGGAACCACTCGCGCCAGCCGTGCCGGGCCACGAGCCGCTCGGCGGCGGCGATCGCGTCGGTGTACAGCTCCACCGCGCGCGGGCGCGAGGTGTAGCGCGCGAGGAGCCCGCGCTCCAGACCGCCCGTGCGCTCCACGACATGCGCGGGAACGGGCGACGGGGTGCGCGCCAGCTCGGCGCCGAAGCGGTCCGCCGCCTCGGCCCAGCGCCGCAGCACGGCGGGGTCGCGGTGCGCGTGCAGCGGCAGCGAGGCGAGGAAGCGGGCCCCGTAGGTGAGGTCGTCCACGGTCGAGAGCTCTTCGGCCCTCACGGTCGCGGTGTTCATGAGCGCTCCTCCACGAGGGCCACGACCCGCTCGTCCGCCGGGCGCCCCTCCAGTTCGGTACGGGCCAGGGCGAGCAGCGGCTGGGGGTCGAGCACCCCGGAGAGGTCCGCGATCCGCGAGCCGATGAGCAGCCGCAGCGCCGGGGCGCGCACCCCGCCGTCCCCGTACGCCGTGGACGCGTCCACGAGCGTCGCGAGGGTGTGCGCGGCGGCGCCCACGGTCGTCGTCTCGATCCGCGCGTCGGGCGCGTGCAGCCGTATGACGCCGTCGGCGTCCACGACCCGGACGGGGTGTCTCGTGCCGCGCAGCCTGCGGTGCTTCTCGGTCCCGTAGACGGTGTACGCGTCCGTGCGGGCCAGCTCGCGCACCTCGCCGCGCGGTGCCTTCAGGCTCGTCGCCGCGAGGCGCAGCCGCTCCTCGTCGTCGGCGCGGTGGGCGCGGTCCTGGGTGCGCAGTTCGGTGGCTCCCGTCGCGACCGCCCGCACGGTGCTGGTCTGCGGATCGACGGTCACCTCGACCTCGACCGCGTCGGCCGCCGCGCCCTGCGCGACGACGGCCCGCTCGGCCTCGGCCCGTACCGCGAGGATGTCCTCCTGGCCCGCGCCGGGGATGATCCGCTCGACCTGCTCGCGCACGAGCGCGAGCGCGACGCCGATCGGGCTGATGACCTCGTGGTGGCGCGCGAGCCTGCCTTCGAGGCCGGTCGCGGCGGCGAGGTGCGGCGTGACCGAGGCGGCGCCGCCGCCCCCGCCGACGAGCAGGACCGCGTCCTCGTCGAGCCGGTAGTCCGAGATCATCGCGTCCACGACCTCGCGCACCCGCGCGGTGCCCGCGTCGAGGACCGCCGTCGCGGCGCCGTCCACGTCGGTGCCGAGCGCGGCGGCGAGCGGCGCGAGTGCCGTACGGGCCGTCTCGCGGTCCGCGTGCGCGAAGTCGTCCTCGGGGACGCGGCCGAGCGCGTTCGCCGCGCACGTCATGGTGAGCGCGTACCGGCCGCCCGCCGCGTCGATCACGACGTGGTCGTCCGCGTCGTCGGGTGTCGGGCGCATCGTGGCGAGCCGCGCGTCCGCCAGCTCGCCCGGCGCGGCGAAGCACGCGTAGGGGAGGCCCGCGATGTGCGCGCTGCGCGGGCCGACCATGGTCACCTTGCCGCCGTCCAGCCGTACCATCGAGCCGCCGCCGACCCCCACGGTGCGCACGTCGAGCGCCGACAGGTACGAGGTCTTGCCGAGCAGCGTCGCGTGCCGTACCGCGACCTTGCCGCGCCGCACCACGCTGATGTCCGTCGACGTACCGCCGGTCTCCAGGAAGACCCCCTCGCTGACCCGCTCCTGCATGAGCGCGCCCGCGACCCCGGCCGCCGGGCCCGAGAGCACGGTGAGCAGCGGGCGGCGGCGCATCTCGTCGAGCGACATGACGCCGCCGTCGCAGCGCATCACCATGAGCGGCGCCTCGACGCCCGCCTTCGTGATCGCCGCGTCCACGAGGTCGGCCGTCGCGAACATGCGCGGCAGGATCGCCGCGTTGACGACGGCGGTGCGGGTCCGCTTCTGGAGCCCGTAGAGGGAGGTGATGTCGTGCGCGGCGGTCATCGGGACGCCGCGCGCGGCGGCGGCCTCGCGCACCGCGTCCTCGCCCTCGGGGCGGTCCACGCTGAAGGGCTGGCTCGCGACGATCACCTCGGCGCCGCCCCGGACGACCTCGTCCACGGCGCGCTCGACCGCGGCGCGGTCCTCGGGGTCGGCGACGTGCGCGTAGACGAGGGGGAAGCGCTTGCCGGGGATCAGCTCGGTCTTCGCGAGCGAGGCGAGGCGCTTGGTGAAGAGCGCGCCGGCGCCGCCGCCGAGGCCGACGAGCCCGACGGTCGCCACATCGCCCTCCAGCAGGGCGTTGGTAGCCTGTGTCGTGCCGTGGGCCAGGAAGGACACGTCCTTGGCGGTGTGCCCGGTCTCGGTGAGCAGCTTGTCGAGCGCCGTCACGATGCCGTGCGCGACCCCGTCCTCGTGATGGTGGCTGGTCGGGACCTTCACCTGGCCGACGAGGGCGAGCGTCGCGCTGTCCACGGCGACGGCGTCGGTGAAGGTTCCGCCCACGTCGATGCCGACGCGGATGCGGTGGGTGGTCATGGTCTGGGCACCTCCTTGTGCTGGGTCGGCGCTTGCGTGGGCGGTGGGCCGGGCGGGACAGGTGGAGCTGTCCCGCCCGGCGGTCTCCGCCCCGGGTGACCGGGCGCGCCATGGAGCTTCCCGGGCCCGGTGGGGTCAGTAGCCGCGTACCTCCGGCCAGTGCCGCTCGACGCCCGCCCGGTCGAGGAGCCCCGCGAAGTCCGCGAAGCGCCCCTCGTCCGCCTGCACCTCGCGCGGCGTCAGGTCCGCGTCCAGGCAGTGCGCCGCGAGCGCGCCCGCGACCTCGCCGATGTTCCACTCGACGGGGTGCAGCCGGTAGCAGCCGTTCGTGATGTGCGTCGTGCCGATGTTCTTGCCGGCCGGGAGCAGGTTGCGCACGCGGCGCGGCACGAGTGCGCCGAGCGGGATCTCGAAGGGCACCGAGCCGATGTCGATGTAGTTGTCGCCGCCCGTCGAGGGGTGCAGGTCGATGCGGTAGCTGCCGACGCCGACCGAGTCCGGGTAGCGCGTGCCGCCGGTCGGACCCACGAGGTCTATCGCCACGTCGTGCTCGGTGACGGTCGTGACGGCCTTGATGCGCCGCGACTCGCGCACGTACGGGGCCTTCGCGAGCCCGTCCTCGGTGCCCATGACGTCGGGGCGCGGGCGCAGCCCGGGGAAGCCCTTGCCGCCGTCCGCGCGCGGCGCCTCGGTCTGGAGCCAGTACAGGACGGAGAGCGAGAGCTGCCTGGCCTCGCGGACCGCCTCGGCGGTGGTCTTCTCGCCGCCGCCGATCAGGGGCTTGAGCCAGTAGTCGTTGAGCGGCCAGTTGACGAGCGTGATGTCGGAGCCGAAGGCGCCCTCGCGGTGCAGCTTGCGGGCGAGGATGCGCCGGAAGCCGAAGAGTTCCTTGTCCCCCGCGTCGGCCGACTGGTCGGCGCTCACCGCGAGCGGGTCCTGCTCCGGGTTCGGCACGAAGGTACGGGGCACGGCCTCCAGGCTGCGCGGGTCGGGCGCGAGGAAGCCGAGGAGCGGGCCCGGCCAGAAGTCCGGCCGGTAGGCGCGCCAGAAGTCGTAGTCGGCGGGCTTCTCGATCGTGTGGTCCTCGCCCTCGTGGTACGAGAGCGCGAAGCAGAAGGTGATGCCCTGCTGGTTGAGCGGGTCGGCCTGCTCGGGCGCGTGCGGCTCGCCGGTCTCGGCGCGCGACTCGGCGCCCAGCACGTGCTCCACGTCCGCGAGTTCGAGCAGCTCACCGGTCTCGGTCGCGTCGAGCACGTACGGCGCCGTGAGCGTGCGGCGCCCGCCGTCGCGCAGGTTCTCGACCGTCACGGATGTGACGGTGTCGCCCTCCGTCGTGGCGGCGACGGGGCGGTGCTCGGTGAGCAGCGTGAGGAGCCCGGCGGAGCGGTACGGGGCGAGCATCCCCTCCAGCGCCGCGAGTCCCGCGCGCGGCTCGGCGCACAGCTTGCTCACGCGCCCGGCGCCCGGGTTGAGCGCCGGCTGCGCCGCCGCCTCCGCGCGCAGCGGGTACAGCTCGCGGTAGTAGTCGCGGATCGCCTCGCGCAGCGCGCGGTACGAGGCCGTGACGCCGAACTGCTCGACCCACGGGTGCTCGTCCGGGGGCACGGCCTGCGAGGTGAGCTGGCCGCCGACCCAGTCGGTCTCTTCGGTCAGGACGACGGTGCGCCCCGCCCGGCAGGCGGCGAGGGCGGCGGCGACGCCGCCGAGGCCCCCGCCGACGACGAGGATGTCCGGTTGGCTGGTCACAAGCTCTCCTAGTGGTGCGGGTGGTGCGGGTGGTGCGGGTGGTGCGGGTGGTGCGGGTGGTGCGGTGCCACGGGTACGGGGTCCGTCGGCGCGTCAGGTCGCCGCCAGGTCCCGTACCGCTTCGGGTGCCGGCCCCGCCGTCGCCCCCGGTCTGAAGGCGCACGGCACGAGCGGTTCGTCCGCGTCCTCGCCCGCGACGAGCGCGGCCAGGAGCCGTACCGCCGCGGCGCCGAGCCGGGTGCGCGGGATGGCGAAGCCGGTCGGTACCGGCTCGCCCGCGAGGTCGGGGGGCGGGTCGCCGAGCAGGGCGAGGCTCAGCTCGCGCGGGCAGTCGTACCCGGCCGCAGCGACGGCCGCGCGCAGCGCCCGCCAGGCGGCGCCCGTGTCGGTCTCCTCCGCGACGAAGGCGGTGACGCCCTCCGCGCGCCAGACCCGCAGCCGCTCGGGGGTCAGGTCCCCCTCCGGCGCGGCGGTGCGGAAGACGGCGCCCTCCCGGGGCAGCCCGGCCTCCTCCAAGCCTGCGAGGAAGCCGCGTTCGCGGTCCGCCGTCGCGGGGGCCTCGTCGTCCTCGCGTACGAGGACGATCCGCCGGTGCCCGAGCGCGACGAGGTGCCGGACGACCTCGCGGCTCGCCGGGGCGTAGTCGGCCCCGACCCAGGCGAGCCCGTCCAGCTCGTCCCTGCGGCCCAGGTGCACGACGGGGAAGCCGTCGGCGACCAGTCGCCGCAGTTCGCGGGTGGGCGCGTGCCGTCCGAGGAAGAGACAGCCGTCCGCGAGCCGTACCCGGCTCAGCGCCTCGGGGCCCGGCGTCGCGCCGTGCGCGCTCGACCCCGTGAAGAGCACGAGGTCGAAGCCGCGCGCGGCGGCCTCCTGCTCGACGCCGACGAGGAACGGGTAGTACGAGTGCTGCACGTCCGTGGGGAAGGCCGCCGTGAAGCTGAAGACGCCGAGCAGGTTGTTGCCGGCCCCGGCGAGGCTGCGCGCCGCCGGGTCGGGGACGTAGCCGAGGGTGCGGGCCGCGTCCATGACCTTCCGCCGGGTCTCGTCGGAGATCGTCGCGGCCTGCGGCTTGTTGCCGAGCACGAGCGAGACGGTCGCCTGGGAGACCCCCGCGAGACGCGCCACCTCCGCCTGTCGCGGACGCGCCCGTTTCACGGGCTCGCGCGACGCTCTCGCCGACTTGCCCGGCTTGTCCGGACTGTTGCCGTTCACGTGTCGACCTCACTCACTAATGCGTATTAGTAATGCGCATTAGTGAGCACTCTGCGACTCGTATGGGCGGGCGTCAAGGGGCTGGGCGGGAATTCGCGGCGCGCGGGGTGTGGGCTGCGCCACGGAAGGCGGGACAGCGAGGTGGCCAGGAGGGGGTGGACGGCCCGGGTCCCTGGGCCCTCCTTACGGAATGTTCCGTTCCGTTTACCGTCCGGTGGGCAGACTAGGGTCTGTCCGGCGATTCCCGTCGTCGCCCGCAGGGCGGTCGCGCGGTGCCAGGTGCGGCGAGAGGCGTGGAAGGCCTCGCGCGGCGGATGGGAGTTTGCCGGACATACCCGAGGAACGCACGCCACTCCGTCCACGGGGTAGCGGGAGACCGTAGGGCCGGTGAGCGCCGGTCCGTTGAGAGAAGAGGCGCCCGAGGTGTTCACGAGCGTACTGATGATCGAACAGGCCCTGTCCCAGGTGGACATCGAGTTCGTCACCACCCTGCACGGCGAGGAGGCCGTGTCCTTCCACGTCCTGATGCAGCCCCGGGGCGACCAGGACCGGCTGCTGCGCGCCGTGGACGACGTGGCGCTCGGTGAGCTGACCGACGCGGTGCGGGAGGCGGAGGTGCCCGAGGGCGAGTCCGCGGTGCCGCCCGCGAAGATCGCCCTGGAGCACTCGCTCCAGGCGCTGCGCGCCGCCGGTGCCCAGGCCGTGGGCCACGTCGTCGAGGACCACCCGCTCGACGCGGTCGCGAGGGCCGTCAAGGAGACCGGGGCGGACGAGGTGATCGTCCTGACCGCGCCGCACTACGTCGAGGAGTTCTTCCACCGCGACTGGGCCTCGCGCGCCCGCCACAAGGTCGGCGTCCCGGTCCTCAAGCTCTACGCGCACAGCCCGGACGCCGCGAACTGACCCACCCGGCCGGGGCGCGCCCGGAACGCGAGGAGACCGGCGGCGGTGCTCGCGTTCCGGGGCGGGGCGGGAGCGGTGGCGTGCTCGCGGACCGGCGGCGTGCAGGCGGACCGGTGGCGTGCTCGCGGATCGGTGGCGCGCTCGCGTTCCGGGGGTGGGGGAGGGACCGGCGGCGGTGCTCGCGTTCCGGGGACGGGGGAGCGCGCACCGTTACACGCTTCTCACGCGCCCCCGAGGCGCGCCGGACACCCGGGCGGCGGCCTTTAAGGTGGTCCCGATCAGTTCGCCCCCCGGGAAGCGTCGGTGACACACGCTCCTCGCCCCACCCCCTGGAGACACAGCAGATGGCAGCCGGCCTTCCCCCCGCCCTCGACCGACCGCACTTCATCGGGATCGGTGGGGCCGGGATGTCGGGCATCGCCCGGATTCTCGCCCAGCGCGGGGCGAGCGTCGCGGGCAGCGACGCGAAGGACTCGGCGACCGCCGCCTCGCTGCGCGCCCTCGGCGCCACCGTGCACCTCGGCCACGACGCGGCCCACCTCGCCGAGGACACCTCCGCCGTCGTCGTCTCGTCCGCGATCCGCGCCGACAACCCCGAACTCGTACGGGCGAAGGAACTGGGCATCCCCGTCGTGCACCGCTCGGACGCCCTCGCCGCCCTCATGGCCGGTACGCGCCCCCTCGCGATCGCGGGCACGCACGGCAAGACGACGACGACCTCGATGCTCGCGGTGTCCCTCACGACGCTCGGTCTGGACGCCTCCTACGCGATCGGCGGCGACCTCGACGCCCCCGGCTCCAACGCCCACCACGGCACGGGAGAGATCTTCGTCGCCGAGGCCGACGAGAGCGACCGCAGCTTCCACACGTACGCGCCCGAGGTCGCCGTCGTCCTCAACGTCGAACTCGACCACCACGCGAACTACGCCTCGATCGAGGAGATCTACGAGTCCTTCGAGACCTTCGTCGGCAAGATCGTCCCCGGCGGCACCCTGGTGATCTCCGCGGACCACGAGGGCGCCCGCGAGCTGACCCGCCGCGTGCGGGACCGGGCGGACCTGCACGTCCTCACCTACGGCTCCGCCGAGGACGCGGACGTACGGGTGCTCAAGGTCGCCCCGCGCGGCCTGACCAGCGAGGTCACGGTCTCGCTGGACGGGAAGCTGCTCACGTTCACGGTCTCCGTGCCGGGCAGCCACTACGCCCACAACGCGGTCGCCGCGCTCGTCGCGGGCGTCTCGCTCGGCGTCCCCCTGCACAACCTCGCCTCCGCCCTGCGCAGCTACACGGGTGTGAAGCGGCGCCTCCAGCTCAAGGGCGAGGCGGCGGGCGTGCAGGTCGTGGACTCCTACGCGCACCACCCCACCGAGATGGCCGCCGACCTGGAGGCGATGCGCGGCGCCGCCGAGGGGCGCATCCTCGTCGTCTTCCAGCCGCACCTGTTCTCGCGCACGCAGGAGCTGGGCAAGGAGATGGGCCAGGCCCTCGCGCTCGCCGACTCCTCGCTCGTCCTGGACATCTACCCGGCCCGCGAGGACCCCATCGAGGGGGTCACGAGCGAGCTGATCATCGCCGCGGGGCGCGCCGCGGGCGCCGACGTGAGCCCGCTGCACGCGAAGGAGGAGGTCGCGGAGGCCGTCGCGGGAATGGCGAAGCCCGGTGATCTCGTTCTCACCATGGGAGCGGGCGACGTCACGGACCTCGGCCCCGCCATCCTGGACCGGCTCGCCGCCGGACCGCACCACCCCGAGCAGTGAGGAGCAGGCCATGGCGTACAACGTCGAGAAGTCGGACCAGGAGTGGCGCGAGGAGCTGACCCCGGACGAGTACGCGGTGCTCCGCCAGGCCGGTACCGAGCCCGCCTTCGTCGGTGAGTACACCGACACGAAGACCAAGGGCGTCTACAACTGCCGCGCCTGCGGTGCCGAGCTGTTCACCTCGGAGACCAAGTTCGAGTCGCACTGCGGCTGGCCGTCCTTCTTCGACCCGAAGGACTCCGACGCCGTCGAGCTGATCGAGGACCGCTCGCACGGCATGGTCCGCACCGAAGTCCGCTGCGCCAACTGCGGCTCCCACCTCGGCCACGTCTTCGCGGGCGAGGGCTACGCGACCCCGACGGACCAGCGGTACTGCATCAACTCGATCTCCGTGCGGCTCGTTCCGGACGACGAGAGCTGACGCGAGGGGCCCGGGGCACGCGCCGGGGGCCCGGAAGGGGCGGGACGGTCTTACGCCGCCCGCCCCTTCGCTCTAGGCTCCTCGGGTGACCGCAACGCACAAGACCCTGCGGGCCGTCAGCGACCTGCACATCTCGTACGAGGAGAACCGGGCCCTCACCGAGGAGATCCGTCCCGCCCACCCGGAGGACTGGCTCATCGTCGCGGGCGACATCGGCGAGCGCTTCGCCGACATCGACTGGGCGCTGCGCCTCCTCGCCGACCGCTTCGCGCGCGTCGTGTGGGCGCCGGGGAACCACGAGCTGTGGACCCTGCCGGGGGAGCCGGACCAGGCACGCGGAGTGGCACGGTACGACAAGCTGGTCGCACTGTGCCGCGAGATCGGCGTCCTGACCCCCGAGGACCCCTGGCCGGTGTGGGACGGGCCCGGGGGCGGGCCGGACGGCTCCGGCGGCCCGCTCCGCATCGCCCCGCTCTTCACCCTCTACGACTACTCCTGGTACGCCCCGGGGACCACGACCCCGGAAGCCTCGCTCGCCCGCGCGCACGAGGCGGGCATCGTCTGCACCGACGAGGCCGTACTCCACCACGAGCCGTACGCGGGCCGCGCCGAGTGGTGCGCGGACCGGATCGCCTACACCGAGAAACGCCTCGCCGAGGCGGCGGGCGGTCCGCCGCTCGTGCTCGTCAACCACTGGCCGCTCGTGCGCCGGCCGACCGAGATCATGACGCACCAGGAGTTCGTGCAGTGGTGCGGCACGGTCCGCACCGCCGACTGGCACACGCGCTTCGACGTCCGCGCCGTCGTCTACGGGCACCTGCACATCCCCCGCTCGGCCCGGTACGACGGGGTGCCCTTCGAAGAGGTGTCGCTCGGCTACCCGCGCGAGTGGAAGCGGTTCGGGCGCCGTGCCGAACTCGCCCGCCCCGTCTTCCCCGAGGTCTCCCCGTGATCCACCGCGTACTGCCCGAGGGCATCAGCGCCGCGCACCACCACGGCACGGACCCGCACGCCACGCTCTTCCCCGAGGAGGAGCCCTTCGTGGCGCGCGCGGTCGCCAAACGGCGCGCGGAGTACACGACGGTGCGGGCCTGCGCGCGCCGCGCGCTCGCGGCGCTCGGCCGCCCGCCGGTCCCGCTCCTCCCCGGCGAGCGCGGCGCCCCCGGCTGGCCCCCGGGGATCGTCGGCAGCATGACGCACTGCCCCGGCTACAGCGCCGCCGCCGTGGCCCCGGCCGACGACTGGCGCGGCCTCGGCATCGACGCGGAGGAGAACGCGCCCCTGCCTCCGGGCGTCCTCGACCTGATCGCCCTGCCGTCCGACCGCGAGGCCCTCGCGGCCCTCCCCCCTGAGGGCCCCTCCTGGGACCGCATCCTCTTCAGCGCGAAGGAGTCGGTCTACAAGGCGTGGTTCCCGCTGGCCCGCCGCTTCCTCGACTTCTCGGAGGCGGAACTCGTCCTGTCCACGGACGGCACCTTCGCGGCACGCGTCCTGGTGGCGGGCCCCGTGAGGGAGCTGAGCGGGAGATGGGCGGCGGGGGACGGGCTGGTGGTGACGGCGGTGACGGTACGGGAGTGAGGGGAGCCCTCGGCCGGGGCGGCGCTCAGCCCCCGAGCAGGCGGCGCCAGCGGCTCGCGCGGGTGCGCTGGTGCCAGCTCTCGAAGGCGCTCACGCGGTGCGGGCCGCCCGCCGCGAGTGCTGTGGTGAGCGCGGCCAGGTGCGCGCGGGACGCGCCCCGCAGGGCGGGACGCAGCACCTCGTCCAGGAGCGTCGCGCACGTCGCGTCCCAGGCCGGGTCGGCTCCCGGATGGGCCGTCCAGTCCACGAAGCAACCCGCCGCCGTGGCCGGGTCGGTGCGCAACCGCTCCGCGACGCCGTCCTCGCGCGCGACCCGCTGGTAGGCCGCGAGGAGTTCCGCGTCGCCGCAGTGCGCGAGCCCGTACAGCTCCCCCTCGGGGCTCCCCGACCGGCGGAGCACCGCGCCGCCCAGGACGGTGTACACGTGCGCGAGGAGTCCGGTGGGCTCGGCCAGGTCGCCCGACTCCCTGAGCCTCACGGCCTGTTCGGCCCAGTCGCCGCCGCGGCCCTCGGCGACGTCCCCGGCCAGTTCGAGGAGCCGCAGGCGGGCGCGGGTCCGGGGGGTCAGTTCGGCGGGGAAGGAGCGGAACAGGTGGGCGGCGAGCGCGCGCCCGGCCGCCGCTTCCGCCTCCGTGCCCGTACCGCCGCGCTCCGCCGCGGCGACCGCCTCGCGCCAGGTCCCCGCCTCCCGGTGGCTGTCCGAGTCGGCGGCCTCCAGGATGTGCGCCATCTCGGCGAGACCGGGCGGCTGTTCGGTCCACACGAGCCGCAACGCCGTACGCAGCAGCGCGGGTTCGGTCGACCAGGACGGGCGCGAGGTCCGCAGCAGCTCGTCCCAGGCCGCCACCGCGTCGAGCGCGAACGCGCGGGCCGACGCGGCGTTCGCGCACATGCGCAGGTGCGGCACGGGCCTGACGGCGGCGTCGAGCGGCAGGTCGACGACGTTCAACAGGGCCTGGGCGGCGAGCGGTTCCCGTGCGGCGTACCGTTCCAGCCGCGGCAGCAGCACGGCGCACAGCTCGGGCAGCCCCGCGAGAGCCCCGGGCACCGGGAGCGCTTCCTCCTCGGCGGGTACGCGTGTGAGGGCGGTCAGGAGCCGGTCGGCCACCTGCTCCAGCACCGGCCCTTCGACCTCGACGCCCAGGACGGCGGCGGCCTGGAGCAGCGCGAGGGAGCGGCGCGGGCCGAGCGTGGGCTCGGCGACGGCCTCGCGCAGTCCCGGGCCGAGGCGCGCGGCGAGCGCGGCGCGGCCGGAGGCGGTGAGCGAGGTCGCGCCGGGCACGGGGACCCCGGTGGGCCGGCCCGCGACGAGCGCCATGAGCACGGCCCCGGCGAGCGGTGAGGTGACGTGCAGCGGCGCGCGGTCCTCAAGCCGCGCCCACACTCGCGCGAGGCCGGTGGCCTCGGTGTCGCCGGCGGGCGGCTCGGTGCCGAGCAGCCCGGTCAAGGACCCGATGGCGTGGGGGAGTTCGCTGTCGGGCAGGGCGTCGAGCGCGGCGGGCAGGAGGGCCCGTACCGCCGCCGGAATCGTGAGGCCCTCACGGTGCGCCGCCGCGAGGAGCGCGAAGCCGTCGAGCGCGGGCCGCGCGTCCGCCGCGAGCGCGGGCCGTCCCTCGCGCCACAGCCACGCCGCGCACGCCGCCCACAGATCCGTGACCGGCTCGGCCGGGGGCAGCGCCCCGTCGAGCAGCCGCTGTCCCGCGACCGCGGGGGCGCTCCCGAGCGGCACCCCGACGACGAGCCGCCCGCTGCGGGCCGCCTCCCACGGCCCGTACGTCGTGAACGACAGCGACCCGGCCTGCTCCGCGGGCAGTACGGCGCAGGCGAGGGCTATCCATCGCGCGACGAGCGAGGGGTCCTTCTCGGCGACGAGGAACGGCACGCCCGTACTGTCCGACGACACCTCCGCCCCGTACGCCGTCTCCTCCTCCCGCCGTGCTCCGGCCCGGATCAGGACTTCCCGTACGCCCGCGAGGAACGCCCCGACCCAGGGTGCCCGCGCTCGCGCGAAGTCCCCGAGCGCGGAGGAGGCGGGCGGCTCGGCGCCGAGCGGGTCCCCGCTGCCCCATCCCGGCGCGTCGAGAAAGGCCACGGGCGCCCTGCCCCCGGGCAGCCGCGCCCCGGCGGGCAGGTGCACGCAGTGCGCGGAGACGCCACCCGCCTGCGCGTTCAGCCGCGTCAACACCCGGCCCCCGTCCGGCAGTACGTCGAGCACCCCCACGCTCGTCCCCGCCTCGGGCACCGGCCACCCCCGCGAGGTGATGGCACGCACCACCTCGCTCCCGGCCGTCACCCGCACCGGGCGCAAGGCGGCCGGACCCCCTGTCCCGGCAGCCGGATCGACGACGCCGAGCACCATTCCGTAAGGCCCCGCGTCGCCCGGTCGCCCGTCCGCCATGCCGTCTCCGTGTTCGTCGTACGGGCGTCCGAGAGCGCTCCGTGTGCGGGGAATCGTAGCGGGGGCGCGCGACCGGGGTGACGGGGACGGCACGCACGCCGGGCGGACGAGCCGACCGCCCGTCACCTTCCTTGCGATCACGACGGGTTGAGGGGAGGAGGCGAAGGGTGCGGATGACGCGATCGGTCCGGGCGCGGTACGCGCACAGGAGCGCCGAACCGTCCGCGGGTCCACAGCGGTGGCGGTCGTTCGCGCCGGGGCGGAGCGGCGCCGGGGGACGGGCATCCGCCCCCGCCTCACCCCTCCACCGGCGCTCGTCCTCCCCGGGTCGATTCCCTCTCGACGAGCCAGTGCGGTGCGTGGTGCACCTCGAACGGGGGCGGGGTGGCGACGCTGATGCGGGCGGCCAGGCACTTCACGGCCAGCGCGGCGATGGCCGCCTTGTCGGGCACGACGGTCGTCAGGGACGGTGTGCCGTACCGCGCCTCCTCGGTTCCGTCGATGCCGGTCAGGGCGATGTCCTCGGGGACGCGCAGCCCCGCCTCGTAGAGAGCCCGGCGGGCGCCGAAGGCGAGCAGGTCGCTGAAGCAGGACACCGCGTCCGGGCGCCTGTCCGGCGGCAGCGCGAGCAGCGCGCGCATCGCCTCCAGGCCGTTGCGCCGGTCGAACTCGTCCACGGGAGGGGCGAGCCGGGGATCGAAGGGCAGCCCCGCCTCGTGCAGGGCCCGCTGGAAGCCCTCCAGGCGCTGCCGGCTCGTCGCGGAACCCTTGCGGTCGTGGCCGATGGCGGCGATGCGGGTACGGCCCAGCGCGGCGAGGTGCGCGGTGGCCGTGTGCGCCGCCGCGACGTTGTCGATGAGGACGTGGTCGGCGGCGACCCGGTCACGCGCGTAGCTGCGCTCGCCGAGCAGGACGAGCGGGAAGGCACCCGAGACGGGGGCGAGTTCCTCGGCCGTGGTGTGCAGGGGGGAGAGGATGACGCCGTCCAGGAGCGAGGCGCCCACACCGCCCGCGAGCCGCAGTTCCTCCGCCGGGTCCCCGAGGGTCTCCTCGATGAGGACGGTGAGGCCGAGCGCGGTCGCCTCCGTGCGCACGTGCTGGGCGAGTTCGGCGAAGTACGGGCTCACCAGCTCCGGCACCACGAGGGCGATCATGCCGCTGCGGCCCGTACGCAGGCGCCGCGCGGTCGGGTTGGGCCGGTACCCCAGCTCCTCCACGGCCTTGGCGACTCGGGCCCGGGTCGTCTCGGAGACCCGTGGCGCGCCGCGTACAACGTTGGAGACCGTCTTGATCGACACTCCCGCGCGCTGCGCCACGTCCTTGAGTGTCACCGCTGCCACAACCCGTGTCCTCTCTCGGAAAAGGCCAGTCTAGGACCCTGATTCACCGGTGTACCAGCGCCCCCGTGTGCTGAAGAAGTCCGGTGCCGAAGGGTTGACCCCGGCGATATACGCCGGTTACAACGTGGGAACAGCAAGCGGTTGCTGTCCGGAATCCATCGGCAGCCACCGCGCCCCCGGCTCCCCCCTGCCCGCTCCCGGGCAACGGGACGCCACCACGCCGGGCCACCCGCACGGGGCCTCCACCGCCCCCGTACGCACGCCGTCCGCAGAGAGGCCGTATGTCTTCGCCCACCCCCGCCCCCGCCAGCCCCCCGCCCGCACCTCTGCGCACCGCGGTCGTGGGCACCGGCGGCATCGCGCGCTCCAGCCACCTGCCCGCGCTGCGCACCCTCGCCGAGGAGGGCGCCACCGAGCTGGTCGCGGCGGTCGACCTCGACGCCGCTTCCGCCGCCTCCTTCGCGGCGGAAGCGGGCATCGCGCACTCCTCCACCGACCTCGAAGCGACCCTCTCCGCCGTCCGCCCCGACCTCGTCGTCCTCAGCACGCCCCCCTCCGTCCACCGCGAACAGGCCGTCGCGGCGCTGCGGGCCGGGGCCTGGGTGTGGTGCGAGAAGCCCCCCTGCCCCTCGCTCGCGGACCTCGACGCCATGACCGCCGCCGAACCGGGCGGCGCGGCGGACCCGTACCTCTCCATCGTCTTCCAGCACCGCTTCGGCTCCGCCGCCCGGCACGTGCGCCGCCTGCTGCGCGAGGGCGCCTTCGGCAGGCCGCTCGTCGCCCACTGCCAGACCACCTGGTACCGCGACACCGCCTACTACGCGGCGCCCTGGCGCGGACGCTGGGCCACCGAGGGCGGCGGGCCGGCGATGGGCCACGGCATCCACCAGACCGACCTCCTCCTCGACCTGCTCGGCCCCTGGGAGGAGGTGCGCGGCATGGCGGGCCGCCTCGTCCACGACGTCGAGACCGAGGACGTCTCCACCGCCCTCGTCCGCTTCGCCGACGGGGCCCTCGCCACCGTCGTCAACAGCGTCCTGAGCCCCGACGAGGTCAGCCGCATCCGCGTCGACTGCTCTCTCGCCACCATCGAGGTCACGCACCTGTACGGCTACCGCAACGCGGACTGGCGCATCACCCCCGCCCCCGGCGTCCCCGAGGAGACCGTCGCGGCCTGGCGCGACTTCGGCCCCGACGAACCCAGCTCCCACCTCGCCCAGCTCCGCGCCCTCACCGCCGACATCCTCGCCGGGCGCCGCCACCCGACCAGTGGCGAAGGCGCCCGCCGCACGCTGGAGTTCATCACCGCCCTGTACAAGTCCGCCTTCACCGGGAACGCCGTGCACGCGGGCGAGATCGCGCCCGGCGACCCGTACTACACCGCACTCCACGGCGGCGCGCCCGGCTGGGCCCCCGCCGAGGCAGGAGAGAACGCCGCATGACCCTCGTCCTGACCCACACCCACGGCGACCGCGTCACCCTCGCCCACGAGGCCACCGGTACCGAACTCCTCGCCTACGTCTACCGGCCCGAGGACCCCTGGGAGGCGCCCAAGCCCTACCTGCACCCGCTGCGCACCCTCTCCGGCGCGCTCGTCACCGACTACCGGCCCAACGACCACCGCTGGCACAAGGGCCTGCAACTGACCGCCTCGCACCTGTCGGGGCAGAACCTGTGGGGCGGCAACACCTACGTGCACGGCGAGGGCTACCTCGCCCTGCCCGAGCGCGTCGGCTCGATGGCCCACACCGGCTTCGAGACCGTGCGCGCCGAGGGCGACCGCGCCCTCATCGAGGAGACCCTCACCTGGCACCCGCACGACACGGCGGTGCACTGGGCCGACGAGCGACGCCGCATCGAGGTCGCGGCCGGTACCGACTGCTGGTCGCTCACCTGGACCTCCGCCGTCACCAACCGCCACAGCGAGCCGCTGCGCTTCGGCAGCCCCACCACCCACGGCCGCCCCGACGCCGGGTACACCGGGCTCTTCTGGCGCGGTCCGCGCGCCTTCCGGGGCGGCGAGACCTTCACCGCCGAGGCCGAGGGCCAGGACCTGATGGGCAGCCAGTCCGACTGGCTCGCCTACACCGGCGAGCACGACGGCCGCGACGGCCACGCCACGCTCGTCTTCGCCCACGCGCCCGGCAACGACCACCGGGGAGAGGCGGGCACCCACCCCGCCCACTGGTTCGTGCGCAGCGAGCCCTTCGCCGCCGTCGCCCCCTCCTGGGCCTTCCACGAGGAACTCGTCCTCGCCCCCGGCGACTCCTTCGCCCGCACCTACCGCGTCACCGTCGCCGACGGCCGCTGGGACCGCGACCGCGTCCTCGCCCACTTCGAGGAGCAGCCGTGGTGAGCGACACCTACGAGGGCTTCCCCGGCGCGGTCGCCGTCTCCCGGCTCAGCGTCTACGACTGGCCCACCGTCGACGGCCACCCCGGCGGCGGCACCCCGCACCTCCACCTCGCCTGCACCGAGGGCTACGTCGTCACCTCCGGGCGCGGCAGCGTGCAGACCCTCACGACCTCCGGCTACCGCGAGGACCCCCTCGAAGCGGGCCGCGTCGTCTGGTTCACGCCCGGCACGATCCACCGCCTCGTCAACGAGGACGCGCTGCGCATCACCGTCGTCATGCAGAACAGCGGGCTGCCCGAGGCGGGCGACGCGGTGCTCACGCTGCCGCCCGAGCTGCTGACCGACCCCGCCACGTACGCCGAGGCGGTCCGCATCCCCGCCGAGGGGACGGAGGAGGAACGGGCCCGGACCGCGCGCCGCCGCCGCGACCTCGCCACCCGCCGCTTCCTCGCCCTGCGCGAGGCCACCGAGCAGGGCGACCCCGCCCCGCTCGCCGCCTTCCACCGCGCCGCCGCCGCCCTCGTACGGCCCCAGCTCGACGCCTGGCAGGAGCGGCTGCGGGACGGGGCCGAGGCGGCCACCCGCGCGAGCGGCGCCCAGCTCGCCGCGCTCCGCGAGGGGAGCGCCGAGCACCTCGCGCACGCCCGCGTCACCGCGACCGGGCCCACCGCACGGGGCCGCTTCGGCATGTGCGGACGCCTCGACGTCTACACCGGCGCCTGACCCGCGCCTTCCCCCGCCCCCGCTCCCACGTCCACCCGCGACCCCGTCCATCCGGCCCCCGCACCCGACCCGCACCCCTGGGACCACCCCATGCCCGAGCCACCCGCCGTCCGGCCCCGCCGGCGGACCTTCCTCGCTCTGAGCACCCTCGGCGCCACCGCCGCGCTCACCCCGCTCTCCGCCTGCTCCTCGGGCGGCACGGGCGGCGGCAAGGGCGTCACCCTCACCTTCTCCTGGTGGGGCAACGACGACCGCGCCACGCGGACGAAGAACGCCGTCAAGCTCTTCGAGAAGGAGCACCCCGGCATCACCGTCCGCACCTCCAACGCCGACTTCGGCTCCTACCTCACGAAGCTCGCCACGCAGGCGGCGGGCGGCGGCGTCCCCGACGTCGTCCAGCTCGACTACCGGCAGATCTCCCAGTACGCGGCGGGCGACGCGCTCGCCCGCCTCGACGACCTGATCGAGGCGGGCATCCTCCGCACCGACGAGATGGACGACTCCTTCGTGCGCACCGGCACCTATCAGGGCCGCCAGTACGCCCTGCCGATGGGCCGCGGCATCACCGGCTACGCCTATGACTCCGCCATCTACGCGAAGGCCGGGATCACCACCCCCAAGCCCTCCTGGACCTGGGAGGACTGGGCGGACGCCAACGCGCGCATCCACCGCCTCGGGCTGCGCGCCCCCGACGGACGCACCGTCACGGGCTCCAACGACGGCGGCACCAACGAGGACGTCTTCGAGGACTGGCTGCGCAGCCGGGGCGGACAGCTCTACGAGGACCAGCGCCGCCTCGCCTACACCGAACGCGACCTCACCGCCTTCTGGACCTTCTGCGACACTCTGCGCAAGGAGGGAGCCGTCGCCGCCGCCCGGGACACCACCCAGGCCAAGAGCACCGAGACGAGTCCCATGGGCCGCGGGCTGGCCGCCGCCGACTTCACGTGGGACGCGCCCTTCCCCGGCTATCCCGCCCTCCTGGGCGACCAGATCCACTACGCGCCCGTCCCCACGACCAACGGCCGCGCGGGCGCCTACTTCAAGCCGTCCATGCTCATCGGCATCGGCGCGCACTCCGCGCACCCGAAGGAGGCCGCGCGACTCGTCGACTTCCTCCTCAACGACCGCCGCGCGGGCGACATCCTCGGCTTCTCCCGCTCCACCCCGCCCAACCGCGCCGTCGCCGCCCGGGTCGCCACCACCCTCAAGGGCGCCGAACGGGAGATCTACCAGTACGCGCGGGCCATGGAGAAGTACGGCCTCGCCGACCCGCCCACCGCGCCGCCCCGGGGCGACCTGGCCGTCCAGGCCGCTTTCGGGCGCACGTACCAGCGCGTCATGTTCGGCCTGGCCACTCCCCGGCAGGCGGCGCGCGAACTCATCGACCAGGCCAACCGGGAGCTGAGGCAATGAGCGTCCTGACCACCCGGCCCCCGGACCGCACCACCGGGCCGCCCGCCGCGCGCAAGGGGCGCGTCCGGCGCCGCCGCGAACAGCAGTGGCCCGCCTACGTCTTCCTCTCCCCGTGGATGATCGGCGCCGTCGCGCTGACGCTCGTCCCGATGGCGGTCTCCCTCTACCTCTCCTTCACCGACTACAACCTCTTCGACCCGCCGCACTGGGTCGGGCTGCGCAACTACACGGAGATGCTCACCGAGGACCCCCGCTACTGGCGGTCCGTCGGCACCACGCTCCTCTACGTCGTCGTCGCCGTCCCGCTCAAACTGGGCCTCGCGCTCGGCGTCGCGATGCTTCTGAAGAACCTCGGCCGGGGCCGCGCCTTCTACCGCTCCGCCTTCTACGCGCCCTCGCTGCTCGGCGCGAGCATGTCCATCGCGCTCGTGTGGCGCGCCCTGTTCAACGACGGCGGCACCGTCGCCCGCGTCCTGGACTCGGTCGGCATCCACACCGGGGGCTGGGTCGGCAACCCCGACTACGCCGTCTTCGCCGTCGTCCTGCTCACCGTGTGGCAGTTCGGGGCGCCCATGGTCATCTTCCTGGCCGGGCTCCAGCAGATCTCGCCCGACCTCTACGAGGCCGCCGCCCTCGACGGCGCGGGCCGCTGGCGGCAGTTCCTCTCCGTCACGGTCCCGATGCTCTCGCCCGTCGTCTTCTTCAACCTCGTCCTGGAGACCATCCAGTCCTTCCAGGTCTTCACCCCGGCCTTCGCCATCAGCGGCGGCGACGGCGGCCCGGCCGACTCGACGCTCTTCTACACGCTGTACCTCTACGAACGCGGCTTCACCGCCTCCCACATGGGCTACGCCGCCGCCATGGCCTGGATGCTGCTGCTCGCCATCGGGGCCGTCACCCTCATCCTCTTCCGCACCTCGCGGTCGTGGGTCTTCTACGCGGACGAGGAGGACCGGTGAGCACGCTCACGAAACGCTGGCTGCCGCACACCGTCGCCCTGGTGTGCCTGCTCCTCCTGCTCTACCCGCTCGGCTGGCTCGCCGCCACCTCGCTCAAACCGGCCACCGAGGTCGCCACGAGCCTCGCGCTGTGGCCCAGCCACTTCGAGTGGTCCAACTACACGACGGCACTCGACGGCGTCTCCGGCGTCTCCGTCGGCCGCCTGCTCGGCAACAGCCTGCTCATCGCGGGCGGCGCCGTGCTCGGCAACGTCCTGTCCTGCTCGCTGGCCGCCTACGCCTTCGCCCGGCTGCGGTTCCGGATGCGCAAGCCGATGTTCGGCTTCATGGTGGCGACGCTCATGCTGCCCCACCACGTCGTCCTGATCCCGCAGTACATCATCTTCAACCGGCTCGGCCTGGTGGACACCTACTGGCCGCTCATCCTGCCCAAGTTCCTCGCGACCGAGGCGTTCTTCGTCTTCCTCGTCGTGCAGTTCATGCGCGGACTGCCGCGCGAACTGGAGGAGTCGGCGCGCATCGACGGCTGCGGGGCCTTCCGCACCTACTGGGCCATCACGCTGCCGCTGAGCAGGCCCGCGCTGATCACCACGGCCATCTTCACCTTCATCTGGACGTGGAACGACTTCTTCACGCAGATGATCTACCTCTTCGCGCCGGAGAAGTTCACCATCACGCTCGCCCTGCGCAGCTTCGTGGACCAGTCGAGCACCTCCGCCTACGGACCGATGTTCGCCATGTCCGTCATCTCCGTCCTGCCCATCGTGCTCTTCTTCGCGGTCTTCCAGCGCTACCTCGTCCAGGGCATGGCCACCTCCGGACTGAAGGGCTGACCACCATGAGCCGTCCCGCACCCGCTCCCGTCCGCGCCTCCGCGTACACCCCCGCGCCCAGCGACCGCCGCGAACCCGGCGAGGTCTTCGGCCCCGCCTTCTCGCTCTTCGCCGACGTCCTGCTCGTCAGCCTCCTCACGAGCCTGTGCTGCCTCCCGGTCCTCACCGCGCCCGCCGCCTTCGCCGCCGCGTCCCAGACGCTCCGCGAGACGGCGGCGGGCGGCAGGACCGCCTCGGCCCGCGCCTACCTCGCACGGCTGCGGGCCCGCCTCGTGCCGCGCTCGCTGCTCCTGGGGCTGCTCCTGCCCGCCTTCGCCCTCGCCGTCCGCGCCGACCTCGCCCTCGCGGGCGGGGACCTGCCGGGACGGGTCCTGGTGGGCCCCGCCCTCGTCGTCCTCGCGCTCGGCGCCGGGGTGCTCCTCCTGCGGGCGAGCGCCGCACCCGGGACCGTGACGGCGCGCACCACCTGGCACCGCGCGGCGGCCGACCCGCACGGCAGCCTCCTCCTGGTGGCCGCCCTCGTGCTCGCCGCCCTCATCGCCTGGGGGATGCCCCTGCTGCTGCCCCTGCTCCCCGGACCGCTCGCCTTCGCCGCGACCACCGTGGACCTGCGCGCCGCCCCGCAGGACCGGGAGAGCTGAGCGCCACCGCCCCCCACTGCCCCCCGCCCCCTCCCCACGGAGTTCGTTCATGCACAGCCACCTCGACGTCGCCGGCCATCCGAGGCCGCAGCTCGTCCGCGACCCGGACTGGCACGACCTCTGCGGCACGTGGCAGTTCGCCCACGACGACGCCGACCAGGGCCGCCGCGCACGCTGGATGGCCCCGGAGACCACCGCTCCCTGGACCCGCGCCATCACCGTCCCCTACCCGCCCGAGTCGCCCGCCTCCGGCATCCACGACCCGGCCCCGCACCCCGTCCTGTGGTACCGGCGCACCCTCGACGTGACCGCCCCCGCGCCCGGCCGCCGCCTCCTGCTCCACTTCGGCGCCGTCGACCACCGCGCCGAGGTGTGGCTCGACGGGCACCTCGCCGGTCGCCACGAAGGCGGGCACACCGGCTTCACCTGCGACCTCACTGAGCTCGTCACCGGCGAGGGGCCGCACGTCCTCGTCGTACGCGCCGAGGACCGGCCGGACCCGGCGCAGCCGCGCGGCAAACAGGACTGGCGCGCCGAACCGCACGTCATCTGGTACCACCGCACCTCCGGCATCTGGCAGCCCGTCTGGCTGGAGGAGGTCCCCGAGCAGCACCTCACCGCGCTCCACTGGGAGAGCGACATCGCCCACGCGCGCGTCCGCTGCCGCACCCGCCTGGACCGCTGGCCCGACCAGCCCCTCGACCTCACCGTCCGCCTGCGCCTCGGGGAGCGCCTCCTCGCCGAGCAGCGCGTCCGTCTCGACGGCCCCGAGAACGAGACCGACATCGCCGTGCCCGCCCTGCGCCACGGCCAGGACCTCGACGACCTGCTGTGGAGCCCCGAGCACCCGCACCTCGTCGACGCGACGCTCGAACTGACCGACGCGGAGGACGGCGCCCTCGTCGACCGCGTCCACTCCTACCTCGGGCTGCGCGACATCGGCTGGGACGACGGCGTCTTCCTCCTCAACCACAAGCCCCGGTTCCTGCGCTTCGCCCTCCAGCAGGGCTACTGGCCCGCCTCGCACCTCGCCGCCCCGGCCGACGCGCTGCGTGAGGAGGCCGAACTCGCCAAGTCCATCGGCCTCAACGGCCTGCGCCTGCACCAGAAGATCGAGGACCCGCGCTTCCTGTACTGGGCCGACAGGCTCGGGCTCATGCTGTGGGGCGAGATGCCCTCCGCGTACGCCTTCGGAACGCCCACCGTCGAACGCGTGACGGCCGAGTGGACCGCCGCCGTCCTGCGCGACGTCAGCCACCCCTCCCTCGTCGCCTGGGTCCCCGTCAACGAGTCCTGGTCCGTGCCCCACCCCGCCGAGGTCCCGGCGCAGCGCCACTTCATGGACGCGCTCTACCACCTCACCAAGGCCCTGGACCCCTCGCGCCCCGCCGTCTCCAACGACGGCTGGGAGATCTCCGCCGCCGACATCTGGGGCGTGCACGACTACACGCAGGACGCGCGCGACCTGCGCGAGCGCTACGAAAAACCCGTGCGTACGGGAGCCTTCGGCGAGCGGTGGCCGGGCGCGCGGCGCCTCCTGCTCGACGGCGTGCGGCACACCGGGCAGCCGGTCGTGCTCAGCGAGTTCGGCGGGGCGACCTTCGTCCCGGAGGAGAGCGCGCCGTGGTTCGGGTACGACACCGTGGAGACTCCGGAGGACTTCGCCGAGCGCCTCGCCGCACTCGTCGCGGCCGCCGAGGACTCCGGTCTCGCGGGCTACTGCTACACGCAGTTCACCGACACGCTCCAGGAGACCAACGGGCTGCTCGACGCCGCCCGCCGTCCCAAGATCGAGCCGGAGATCCTCCGCGCCATCCTGAGCGGACGCGCCCGGTCCTGAGGACCGGGGCCGGGCCCGCCGGCCCGGATGCCCGCACGGAGTCTTGACGCCGCCCCGGGCCGTCCCTACGGTGACGCACCGACAGCTCTGCATCGTTGTAAAACGTCCGTCGAGGTCCCGGCCACCCGGCCGGGACCGGCGGTTCACGAAGAAGGAGCCCCCCACATGCGCGCGCGCCCGCCCCACCCCCCGCGCCCCTTCCACGCCTCGCGCCCGTTCCGCCTCCTGCGCCTGTGCGGCGTCCTCGCCGTCCTCGTCCTGCTCGGCGCCGGTACGAACGCGGTCCGCCCCGAGCAGGCCGCCGCCGCCCCGGCCGCCGCCGCCCCGGCCGCCGCCGCCCCGGCCGCCGCCGCCTCCGCCGCTCCGATGGCGGCCGGTACGTTCCGCAACCCGCTCAACACCGGCCCGGACCCGTACATGACGTACTGGAACGGCAACTACTACCTGACCACCACGCAGGGGGACAGCGTCAAGATGTGGCGCTCCCCGTCCCTGAGCACGCTCCTGACGGCCGACCCCGTCACCGTGTGGACCGACACGGACGCGAGCCGGAACCAGCACATCTGGGCGCCGGAGTTCTACCGCTTCGGGGACCGCTGGTACCTCTACTACACGGCCGACGACGGCACCGACGACCACCACCGCGTCTACGTCGCCGAGTCCGACCGGGACGATCCGACGGGCCCGTACCACTTCAAGGCGAAGCTCGCCCCGCCCAACCACGCCAACGACTTCGCCATCGACCCCGGCATCCTCCAGGTCAACGGCCGCCTCTACCTCGCCTACAGCGGCATCAACCAGTACCAGCACAACGGCCTCAACATCGCCCCGCTGTCGAACCCGTACACCGTCTCCGGGAACGCGGTCGCGCTCGACGCGGCGGGCGGCTGCCCCGAGGTGCGCGAGGGCCCGGAGTTCCTCTACCGCAACGGCCGCACCTGGATGACGTACTCCACGTGCGACACGGGGAAGCCCGACTACCAGCTCTGGATGATGTCGCTGCCGGACGGCGCCGACCCGCTCGTGCCCGGCAACTGGCAGCAGCACCAGGGGGCCGTCTTCTCGCGCGCCGACGACCACGGCGTCTACGGGCCGGGCCACCACGCCCTCTTCAAGTCCCCCGACGGCAAGGAGGACTGGATCGTCTACCACGCCAAGTCCACGTCGGTGAACACCTACAGCAACCGGACGACGCGCGCGCAGCGCATCGGCTGGAAGGCGGACGGCAGCCCGGACTTCGGCGTCCCGCTCGCCACCGGCGCGACCCAGGACCTGCCCTCGGGCGACCCGGGTCCCAGCGCCTACTGGATCAACGACGACGGCCGCTCCAGCGGCGCCGGCTCGCTCGCCTACACCGGCACCTGGAACTCCGGCACCGGCTGCGGCGTGCAGTGCTTCTGGGGCGACGACCACTGGAGCGCGACGGCGGGCAACACCGCCACGTACACCTTCACCGGCACCAGGATCGCCCTGTTCTCCGTACGCGACACCGGCAACGGCTACGCGGCGGTGAGCATCGACGGCGGCGCGGAACAGCGCCTGGACTACTACGGCACACCGCGCACCGGGGAGAACCTCCAGTACCTCAGCCCCCGCCTGCCGAGCGGCAAGCACACCCTGCGCGTCCGGGTGACCGGCGACCGCGACGGCCAGTCCGGCGCGGCCTTCGTCAGCGTGGACCGGGCGGAGGTCTGGACGAACTGACGGCGTGCGGTCCGGCCGGGCCACACGGGGGGTCGCGCTTCGCCTGCGGCCCGCCTGGCCCGGCTGTCCTCGCGTCCGGGCTCCCACCGGCGCCGGGCAGGTCCGAAACCCCGTGGTGGAACACAGCCGTCACCGAGGACTGGCCGGAGGTGATCGCGGGCTCGGAGCACGGAGACGTGGAGTACGAGCTGACGCGGGAGGCATGGGAGCGCGGGGCGGGCGCGGAAAAGGGCCGCTGAGCACGTCGGCGGGGAGCAAGCTCCTTGCTTCGCCGGGCCGGGCAGACGGAGACCCGCGTACGGAGCAAGGGCTCAGCGCATCGGCCGCAGCGCGTTCTTCCGCACCGAGCGCCGCGCCCACCACGCACAGCCCAGCAGAACGATCCCGCACCCGCTCCACAGCCACGCCTCGGCCGCTCCGCGCAGGGCTCCCACCGCCCACAGCACCGACCACAGGGCGAGCAGCACGCACGTCGCGGTCCAGGCCACGTCCCAGGTCCGGCGCCGCGCCGCGACGCGTTGCGGCGTCCCGGGTTCCAAGGGGCCGAGGGCGGTGGGGTCCTTGTGGGGTCCATGCTCTGTCGTCGTCATGCCCGCCGGATACCCCGCCCGGTCGCCGTCATGGGCCGGTCCGCCCCGCGACGGCGGTCCCGCGCCCCCATCCATGCCCTTGCCTCCGGCCTGACGAGGGCCCGGCCCCGTGCCACGGAGATGGTTGCGGCTGCGCGCGTATCTCTGGTGGAGCGAGAGGCGGCGGGCCGTCTCGCGCTGCCCCGCGCGATCAGCGCGTCAGATTCCCCAGGAAGTCAGCCCACGCGGAGGGTGCGGCGGTGAAGCTGGGACGCGTGGTGTCCTTGGAGTCGCGGATGTGGATGGCGAGCGGGGTGAGGGCGACCTCTACGCAGTCGCTTCCGCCGGAGCCGCTGTAGCTGCTCTTGAACCAGGACAGACCCACGGTGGTCATAGTGCTCCTCGCAGTCGCTCAAGCAGGCGCACCGAGTCCTCCGGTGTCAGCGCCTGTGAGCGCAGTTTCGCATACCGCTGGTGGAGCACACTGACGGATTTGGCGTTCGAGATCATGACGCCGCTCTCCTGGCCTTCGGAGTACGCGTGCCACATGTTGTCGGGGGTCTCCAGCAGCCTCATGGTCCCGTCAAGCCCCGCGTGCAGGGGCTGGTGGAGCGGCATGATCTGCACTTGGACGTTCCAGTGTTCGTCGATGACTCGCCGGATGCGGTCCAGGATTCCGCACGTCACCTCGTCGCCACCGGTCCTGCGGATGAAGATGGACTCCTCGATAATGAAGCTGAAGGCGCATGGCGGTTGCCGATCCGTGCTCAGCAACTCCTGTCGCTCAAGCCGAGTAGTCAGGCGTTGCCTCAGCTCCTCGCTGGTCGGCAACGGCGGGACGTTCAGTTCGACTGCTCGGGCATACGCCTCCGTCTGCAACAGCCCCGGCAGCACTCGGCATTCGTACGTGTAGAGGCTGATCGCCTCCGTTTCCAGCAGGGCCCACTCACGGAAGTGGTTGGCCAGCCCAGGCTTCCGCACCACATGGGGGAGCAGAGGGCTCAGCATCCCCGCTGCGTGCAAGGCGCGTTCGGCAGCCTGCACGAAGTCCGGTTGCGGCATCCGGCGGCCCTGCTCGATGGACGAGATCATGTCCACCGAGTAGCCGAGGACTTCCGCCAACCGCTCCTGGGTCAGGCCCTCCCGCTTACGGAAGACCTTGACGACCGCGCCGAACACCTTCAGAGTCTCGGAGGGTTCGGGCTCGCCGGTGGTCGCGCCGATCGCCATGCCGCCTGCCTTTCGCGTCGTACGGACAACGGCTCATGGTCTCGGCCGGTTACTCGTACTGTCCACGGTTCGCGGTCGTACGCTCACTTTCTGTACGAGTTGAGTACCTGGGATCACGCAGGTCAGCGGGCCAGCCTTACCGCCATGACCACCACTCACACCCCCCGCCCGTCCGCCCCCGCCCCTTTCGTCCAGCGCTTCAGTTCCACGCTGCTCGGGGCGCGTCTCGCGCGGCTCCTCGTCGTGCACGAACTGGGCACGTGGGGGTTCTTCCACGGGAGTCCTCTCGTGCGGCGGGCCGAGACCGTCGTGGGGGAGCTGGCCGCCAACGCCGTCACGCACGGCAAAGTTCCCGGGCGGGACTTCGAGGTGCGGGCGGAACTGCGCGTGACGGAGGGCGTGCTGCGTATCGACGTCTCCGACGCGCGCGGGGAACACCGGCCGCCACGGCGGCCCGGGCCGCGTGCGCCGCTCGCGGAGGGCGGCTACGGGCTCGTCCTCGTCGACGCGTGCGCGGACCGCTGGGAGGTCGTGGAGCGGGGGCCGGTCGGCAAGACCGTACGGGCCGAGTTCGCGGTCGACGGCGTGCTCTGAGCGGACGCGGCCCCGGATCGCCCGTACGCTGGCGCTCGCCGTACCCGTACCGCGAAAGGCGAGCCCATGGCGACCGAGACCCCCGATCCCTTCACCTCCGCCGAGTACGAGAGCCGGATGCGTCGGGCGGCGGGGAACGCGCAGGCGGCCGGGCTGGACGGGCTCGTCGTGACGCCCGGTCCCGACATGGAGTGGCTGACGGGCTACCGCGTGCCCGCCGTGACCGAGCGGGCCACGCTGCTCGTCCTGGCCGCCGGGCGCGAACCCGTCCTCGTCGTGCCCGCGCTGGAGGCGCCCGACGCGGAGGCGGCTCCCGGCGCAGGGGCGCTCACCTTCGAGGGCTGGCGCGACGGGCAGGACCCGTACCAGCTCGTCGTCCCGCTCCTCCCGCTCGGCGGCCGGCTCGGCGTCAGCGACAACGCCTGGGCGCTGCACCTCCTCCACCTCCAGCGCACCCTGCGCGGCTCCGCCTTCGACTCGCTCACCGAAGCGCTGCCGATGCTGCGCGCGGTGAAGGACCAGGCCGAACTCGCCCGGCTCGCCGCCGCCGCCGAGGCCGCCGACGCCACGTACGAGGAGATCAAGAGCGTCCGCTTCGCCGGGCGCCGCGAGAACGAGGTCGCCGCCGACCTCGCCGCGCTGCTCCTCGGCCACGGGCACTCGCAGGTCGACTTCACGGTGGTCGGCTCCGGCCCCAACGGCGCGAACCCGCACCACGAGGCGGGGGAGCGGGTCATCGAGGAGGGTGACACGGTCGTCCTCGACTTCGGGGGCCTCAAGCACGGGTACGGGTCCGACACGACCCGTACCGTCAGCGTCGGCGAGCCCTCCGCCGAGGTCCGCGAGGTGCACGAGGTCGTGCGCCGCGCGCAGGAGGCCGGCTGCGCGGCCGTACGTCCGGGTGCGACGTGCCAGGACATCGACCGCGCCGCGCGCGCGGTCATCGACGAGGCCGGGTACGGCGAGTACTTCATCCACCGCACCGGGCACGGCATCGGCGTCACGACGCACGAGCCTCCGTACATGATCGAGGGCGAGACCCAGGAGCTCGTGCCGGGCATGTGCTTCTCCGTCGAACCGGGGATCTACCTCCCCGGCCGCTTCGGTGTCCGCATCGAGGACATCGTGACGGTCACGGAGACCGGCGGCGAGCGCCTCAACAAGACGTCGAGGGACCTCGCGGTCGTGCACTGAGCCCGGTCGGAGGGGCGGTACGGGGCACGCGGTCCCACCCCGTACCGCCGCCGCTCAGGCGTCCTCGGCCAGCACCACGCACGAGCGCCCCGGTACCGTCACGGTGCCCGAGCCGTCCGGTTCCGCGACGTCCTCCCACGCCGCGAGGACCTTCACCGGGCCCGGCTCGACCGGCACGTCCACCGGCTCCGCGCCCAGGTTCACCGCGAGCCGCACGTCCCCGCGCCGCACCGCGAACCAGCCCGCCTCCGCGTCGTACGCCGTCTTCACGGCCGTCAGGTCGGGGGACTGGAGGTCGGGGCGGGTGCGGCGCAGGTCGATCAGAGCGCGGTACCAGGCGAAGAGACGCGTGTGCGGTTCCTCGGCCAGTTCCGCCCAGTCCAGGCACGAGGCGTCGCGCGTCGCGTGGTCCTGCGGGTCGGGGATGTCCTCCCCGGCCCAGCCGTGCTCGGCGAACTCGCGCCTGCGCCCGCGCCGCACCGCCTCCGCCAGCTCCGGGTCCGTGTGGTCCGTGAAGAACTGCCAGGGCGTCGAGGCGCCCCACTCCTCGCCCATGAAGAGCATCGGCGTGAAGGGGGACGTGAGGACGAGCGCCGCCGCGCAGGCCAGTACCCCCGGCTCCAGCTGGGCGCTCAGGCGGTCCCCGCGCGCGCGGTTCCCGACCTGGTCGTGGGTCTGGGAGTAGCCGAGGAAGCGGTGCGCGGAGGCGTGCGCGCGGTCCACGGGACGGCCGTGGTGGCGGCCCCGGAAGGACGAGTACGTGCCGTCGTGGAAGAACGCGCCCGTCAGCGTCTTGGCGAGGGCCGCGTACGGCTCGCGTGCGAAGTCCGCGTAGTAGCCCTGCGCCTCGCCGGTGAGCATCGTGTGCAGCGCGTGGTGGAAGTCGTCGTTCCACTGCGCGTCGAGGCCGAGACCGTGCTCCGCGCGGGGCGTGACGACGCGCGGGTCGTTGAGGTCCGACTCGCCGACGAGGAAGAGCGGGCGGCCCGTCGCCTCGGCCAGCTCCGCGACCGCTCCCGACAGTTCCTCCAGGAAGCTCAGCGCGCGCTCGTCGCGCAGCGCGTGCACGGCGTCGAGGCGGAGCCCGTCGATCCGGTAGTCCCGCAGCCAGGAGAGGGCGCTCTCGCGCAGGTACGCGCGCACCTCGTCCGAGCCGGGCGCGTCGAGGTTGACGGCCGCGCCCCACGGTGTGCTGTGCCGGTCCGTCAGGTACGGGCCGAAGAGCGGCAGGTAGTTCCCGGAGGGACCGAAGTGGTTGTGCACGACGTCGAGCACGACACCGAGACCGAGCCCGTGCGCCGAGTCCACGAACCGCTTGAGCCCTTCCGGCCCGCCGTACGGCTCGTGCACGGCCCACAGCGATACGCCCTCGTATCCCCACCCCCACGTGCCGGGGAAGGGGCACACGGGCATCAGCTCGACGTGCGTGACGCCCAGCTCGGCGAGGTGCGGCAGGCGTTCGGCCGCCGCGTCGAAGGTGCCCTCGCGCGTGTACGTACCGACGTGCATCTCGTAGAGCACCGCGCCCGGGAGCCCGCGTCCGGTCCACTCCGGGTGCCGCCACTCGTACGCGCCCTCGTCGACGACGGCGCTGAGCCCGTCGGGCCCGTCCGGCTGGCGCCGCGAGCGCGGGTCGGGGTACGGGCCCGCGCCGTCCACGACGTACCCGTACCGCGCCCCCTGCCCGGCCTCCGCCTCGGCCGTCCACCAGCCGGGGCGGGTGGGGTCGCGCTCCATCCCGTACGCCGACTGGTCCACCTGGAGACCGAGTCGCTTCGCCTGCGGGGCCCACACTGAGAACTGCACCGGATCTCCTTGGTCGGGGGAGGGGCGGGGAGCGCCTGTGAGCGGCGCGGGCCGTGGCGGCGGCCCGGCTGAGGCCGTTCGGTGACGCTCGGTGTCCATGGTGGCGCAGATCGGCGGGATTCGGGGGGCTTTTCTGCGGGGCGCTGTGTCGGGGGCGGGTCCCGGAAGAGGGAGAGACGGGCCGTCATCCCCCGCTCGGGGCCCGGCTCAGGTCGACCACGCAGAAGAGGTTGCCGTCCGGGTCGGCCAGGACGACGAAGTCGGGGTTCTCCGGGTAGAGGGGCCAGTCGACGCGGCGGGCGCCGATGCTGAGGAGGCGGGCGACCTCCGTGAACTGCTCCTCGCGGCTTTCCGTGAAGAGGTCCAGGTGGAGGCGGGGGCGGGGCTCGGGCGGTGACTGGCTGAGCATGAGGCCCAGGGCGCGTCCCGAGCCGTCCGCGTGCTGCAGGGTGCTCCAGGTCTCGCTGCGCCACTCCTCGCTCTCGACGAGGGGGAGCGCCGTGGTCCAGAAGGAGACCGCGCGGGCGAGGTCGGTGACGCCGATGACGGGGAATCCGAGGGTGAGCATGAACCGAGGGTAGGGCCTGCCTTCCCTCTCGCCTCGTCGCCCTCGGGGCGGCCGCGCGGCGTCCGGTGCGGGCGGGCGGTACGCGAACGGTCCTACGCGTCGGGCGGCCGGATCGCCCTCGGGGCGGTACCGCGCCGCGTCCCCGGCGTCCGCCTCGCCGTCCCGCCGGAGCACGTCCCCTCGCGCCGGACCCGCCTCGTCAGCGGCCCGGGGCGGCTCCCCGTCCCGCACAGCGGATCGGGGGGCGTGGCGCCTCCTCGTCCCCGCGACTGACGCGAGGTGAGGGGCGGACGGCGGTTTCCGGGTCCTGGCGGGGGACGGACGCCGGTCTGTCGTGGGCGGTGGGGCCGCACGGTATGCGCACCGTGACAAGGAGGCCGCCGGCGGGTCGCGCGGTCACGCTCAAGGACCAGTTGTGCCGCTCAGCGATATGGGCGACCAGCGCCGCGCCCAGCCCCCGTCCGGTTCTGCCGGTGACACTGACGGTCCGGCCCTCGGCACGGTAGAACGGCTGGGTGATCTGGGCGGCCTGTTCGGGAGAGAGCGCGGGTCCGGAGTTGCTGATGCGGAAGAGGGCCTGCCCGGCGTCGGCCGTGAGGTCGATGTCCACCGTGCCCGGCCTCGTGTTGTGCTGGACGGCGTTGTCGACGAGGTTGTCCAGCATCAGTCGCAGGAGTACCGGGTCGGCCGTGATCGGGACCGGGGAAGTCGCGGTATGGCGCAGCTCGACGTCCACGAGGGCTGCTCGGGCCCGTTGTTCACTCAGCACCTGCTGGAGCACGGCGTCCAGCGCGACCGTCTGCCGGTCGAGTTCGCCGTCCTCCACCGCCGCGAGGTCCAGGAGCGCCCTCACCGTCTGTGTACTGCGGGTGCTGAGGTGGCGGAGATCGGTGAGCAGGTCGTGGACGTGGCGCAGCTCCGGGTCGCCCAGGGCGACATCGATGACCGCCTGGCTGGTCGCGAGCGGTGTCTGGAGCTCATGCGAGGCGTTGGCGGCGAACTGGCGCTGGGTGTCGAAAGAGCGCTGCAAGCGGGCCAGCATCGCGTTGAACGTGTGGGCCAGGCTGGTGACTTCGTCGGGCGGGCCCTCCACGTCCACGCGGGAACCGAGGTCGCCCGCGACCGCGTCGCGTGCCGCGGCGTCGATTTCCGCGAGGGGCGCCAACGCACGGCCGACCACGGTGCGCATGAGCAGGGCGCCGAGCACGATGACGACGAGAAAGGCGAGAGCGGAGAAAACCGCCAGGAGGCGCAGGAAGTCAGCCGGGCTCGACACCGTGACGGGAGCGCTGGAGGGCCTGGCCGTCACCGGTTCCTGCCCCGGTACGAGCGTCACGTCGACCGGGGTGAGGGTGTACTGCGGCACGTAGGCCATGAGGACCACCACCAGCGCGACGAGCAGGGCCGCGCTGAGGGCGAGCAAGGTGGCGAACACGACAGTGACCCGCGTCTTCACCGAGAACCGCCGGGAGGTCATCGGGCGGAGTCCTGATCCTGCGGGGGACACGAGGTCTGCCCGGGGCGGATGCGGTAACCCGCGCCGGGGACGGTCTCGATGGGCCAGGGGCGGCCGAGCTTGCGCCGCAAGGTGGAGATCACCACTCGGGGAGAGTTGGTGAACGGGTCGGCGTTCCGGTCCCACGCCTTGGCGAGGAGTTCCTCGGCGCTCAGCACCGCGCCGCCCGCGCGCAACAGCTGTTCGAGGACGGCGAATTCCTTGTTGGTCAGGCTGACCGGGGCGCCGGAGCGGGAGACCTGGCGGGTGAAGGGATCAAGGCTCAGGTCACCGGCCCGGAGCAGCGTGGGGAGCCGGGGCCCCGTACGCCGCGAGATCGCCCGGAGCCGGGCGATCAGCTCAGGGAACTCGAAGGGCTTGGCAAGGTAGTCATCGGCACCGAGCCGCAGGCCCTCCACGCGGTCGTGCAGCCGGCCGGCGGCGGTCAGCATCAGCACCCCTACCCCCGGGTGGGCGCGAACGGCGCGACGGCACACCTCGTCACCATGCACGACCGGGATGTCACGGTCGAGCACCATGGCGTCGTAGTCGTTGAGCTCCAGCATCTCCAGAGCCGATCCGCCGTCACCGGTCGCGTCGACCGTCATCGCGTCGCGCCGCAAGCAGACCTGTAGCGCCCTGGCGAGCAGAGGCTCGTCCTCGACCACAAGAACTTTCACGTCCCCGCTCCTCCCATCCCGCGCACCATGTCCCGCCCCTCCCTTTTCCTCACAGGCCCTGGCGGTACTGTCCCAGACCGCCCTGCCCGGTGCCGGAGCAGCCGCCCCGGCACCGGACCGCGCCGAGCGATGCGGGATCAGAGGTGGTACGTCTCGTCGTCCGCGGGTGTGCCGGGGGTGTCGCCTTCGGGCAGGGGGTGCGCCTGGGGGTCGCCGCCCGGGAGGCGGTAGGTCTCGTCGTCCGCGGGTGTGCCGGGGGTGTCGCCTTCGGGCAGGGGGTGCGCCTGCGGGTCACCCGCCGGGAGGCGGTAGGTCTCGTCGCCTGCGGGCGTGCCGGGGGTGTCGCCTTCGGGCAGGGGGTGTGCCTGCGGGTCACCCGCCGAGGTGCCCGATCCGTCACCTCCGGGCAGGACAGCGGCGGGCTGGTTCCCACTGTCGTGGGAGGAGTCGCCGGACGCGGCGTTCGCGGCGTTCGCCATCGCCGCCCCGCCGCCGATCAGCGTGGCGGCGACCAGACCGATGCCCCAGCTTCGCATGAATCCCATGATGCATCCTCTCCGCGGGCCCCTGGTGGGCCGGCTCCCGCAGTCAACCGGGAGGGATGTTGCGAGAGTTTAAAGAAAGCGCACTGGAGAGCGCACTCATGCGCAGGCGCCTGGCGGCGTCCTTCGGGGAGCGCTTCGCTGCCCCGGCCAAGACGTGCTCGCGCCCCGGTCCGAGGGGCCGGGGCGCGGGTGATGGCGGTACGGGGCGGGTCAGCGCATCGCCGCCGCTGCGGCGCGGGCCAGTGTGCCCGCCGCCTCGGAGCGCGCCTTCTTGCTCGCCTTGCGGTCCGCGAGGGTCTTCGCCGCGGCGGTGAGGACCTTCTTGCCCGGCTTCTTCTTCGTGGCCGGGGCCTGCGAGAGCGCGCTCGCCGCCGCCTTCTTCTCCGCCTTCGTCGGCTTCGAGGCCGCGACGGTCTTTCCCGCCGCCGAGGCCGAGCCGGAGCGGGTCGCCTTCTTGCCGGAGCCCTTCTGCGCGAGCGCGCTGCCCGCCGCCTTCTTGCCCGAGGCGGTCTTCGCCTTCCCGCCCACGGTCTTCCCGGCCGACGCGGCGGACTTCTTGCCCGTCGTGCCGGACGCCTTCTTCGTCTTCGTCGATGTCATCTCGCCCTCCTTGGCGGTGCGTTCGCCGTGCGTGCGGTGATGCACCGTCGGGTTCCCCCGGGAGGGCCGGGCACGCCCCCGAGCCGTGTCCCGGCCCGCCTCCTCGCTCCGCGCCGGTCAGTCCCGGTAGCGGTCGAAGACGCGGTTGCCGTCGCGGACGAGCTTCGTGCGCAGCGCGTCGAGCCCGATCGCGCCGCTGTAGTACTGCTGGAGGGCCGGGGTCGCGACCTTGTCCTTCCACTCGGGGTAGCCGCGCGCGCCGAGTGCGGGGGAGGCGACGAGGTGGGCCGCGACGCGCGTGCCCGTGCGCCAGCCGTCCTTCTCGGTGTTCAGGGAGGGATCGCGCAGGGACGCGGTGCCGGTGGGCAGGAGCCAGTCGCCGCGCGCGAGACGGGTGAGCGAGGCGGTACGGGTCAGGAAGGCCAGGAACGCGACGGCGGCCTCCTTGTGGCGGCAGGCCCGCGAGACCGACAGCGTCTGCGGGCTCACGCCCTGCGCGTGGCCCCCGTCCGGTGCCCCGCGCCCCACGGGCAGCGGCAGCGTCACCCAGTCGAAGCCCTCCGGCGCCTGTTGGCTCACCTGCTGGCGGTACGAGAAGCCGAGCGGGACCATCGCGTACCGGCCCGCGAAGAAGCCGGGCAGTGTGTCGCCGCCGCCCATGCCGAGCCCGCTCGCCGGGGCCGTGCGCTCGTCCCGTACCTGCCGCCTGATCAGCTCGGCGACGGCCGAGTCCGCGGCGTCGAAGCGGACCCGGGTGCGGTCGTCCTCGCGGTGGATGACCCGCCCGCCCGTCGTCACCGCCATGTTGACCGTCTGGTTGACCGGCTCCTTCATCGCCCAGACGACGCCGTACCTGCTCTCGCGTCCCTTCCCGTGCCGTGTCAGCTCCTTCGCCGCCTCCTCGAACTCGTCCCAGGTCCAGGGCTGTTCGGCGGTGGGCAGCGTGATGCCCGCGCCGGAGAGGCGGGCCCGGTCCGCGATCAGGACGCGCGGTTCCTGGAGGAAGGGCACGCCGTAGAGGCCGCCGCGGAAACGGGCCGTGTCCCAGGAGGCGGCGGGGATGCGGGCGCGCAGGTCCGCAGGGAGCAGGTCGCTCAGGTCCGCGAGGTCGCCGCCGTGGCCGAAGTCGGTGAGGTCGTTCGCCTCGTCATGGATGATGTCCGGCGCCGTGTCCCCGGCGAAGGAGGTCAGCAACTGGTCGTGGACAGTGGACCAGGAGCCCTGCACGTAGCGGACGCGGACGGCCGGGCGCGAACGGTTCCACTCCGCGACGAGCGCCTTGTTCGCGGCGACCGACTCGGCCTGCCAGGCGAGCGAGAGGAAGTCGAGGGTCGGGTGCCCCTCGTCGCGCCCGCCCGTGCCGCAGGCGGAGAGCAGCCCCGCCGAGGCGACGGCCGCCCCGAGCACCGTACGGCGCCGCATCAGCCCTTCACCGCCCCGCCGAGCATCCCGCTCGCCAGACGCCGTTGCAGCAAGCCGAAGAAGAGGAGGCTCGGCAGCGTCGCGAGGACCGACGCGGCGGCGAGCGGGCCGAGGTCCGCCGCGCCCTCCGCGCCGACGAAGTGGGTCAGGATCACGGACATCGTCTGCTTCTCCGGGGACTTGAGCAGGACGAGAGCGAAGAAGAACTCGTTCCACGCGGTCACGAACGAGAACATGAGAGTCGCGACGAGCCCCGGAGCGAGCAGCGGCAGGACGACGCCGCGCAGCGTGCGCCACCGCCCGGCCCCGTCCACGGCCGCCGCTTCCTCCAGCGAGGGCGGTACGGCACGGACGTACCCCTGGAGCATCCACAGCGCGAACGGCAGGTTCCACACGACGTACACGACGATCAGACCCGGAAGTGAGTCGATCAGATGCGCGCTCCGCAGTACCAGGAACAGCGGGATGATGATCAGCACGAAGGGGAACATCTGGCTCACGAGCACCCACCCCGTCCCGAGCCTGCCGAGCGCCGAGCGGTACCGCACCATGACGTACGCGGCGGGGACGGCGACCGCCACCGAGATCAGCGCGGCCGAGCCCGCCACGAGCAGGCTGTTGAGGCCCGAGCGGAGCAGCGGCTGCTGGTCGAAGGCGGCGCGGAAATTGCCGAGCGTGGGGTGCGCGGGGAGCCACGTCGGGTCGACGGAGCCGAGTTCGCGCGGCGACTTGAACGCCGTGGACAGCAGCCAGAGGAGCGGGAAGGCGAGGAAGACCAGGTAGCAGAGGAGGGCGAGGTACTGGCCCGTGCGGCCTGCGGCGCGGCGCGCACGCCGTCCCGGCGGAAGGGCCGCGCCCCGGCCCGCCGGAGCGCCCGCACCCCCGCCCGCCGGAGTGCCCGCACCCGCCGCGCGTTCATCCGCCGGAGTGCCCGCCCCCCTCACGCGCTGGCCGCCCGGAGCGCTCGCACGCTCCGCGCGCCGTCCCGCAGGAACGGAACCGCTCACTGGTCCTCCCCCTTCAGCCGCCCGCGCAGGAACACGGCCAGGATCACCGCGACGACGGCCATCATCACGAGCCCCATGGCCGCCGCGTAGCCGAACTGCCCGTACCGGAAAGCCTCTTCGTACGCGAAGAGCATCGGCAGCCGCGTCTTCCCGCCCGGCCCCCCATTGGTCAGCACGTAGACGAGACCGAAGGCGTTGAAGTTCCAGATGAACTGGAGCGCCGTGATCGCGACCGCGACCGGTCGCAGCGCCGGCCACGTCACCGTGCGGAAGCGCCGCCACATCCCCGCCCCGTCGAGCGCCGCCGCCTCGCGCAGTTCGAGCGGCACGTTCTGGAGCCCCGCGAGCAGCACCACCGTCGTCTGCGGCATCCCCGCCCACACCCCCACGGCGATCACGGCGGGCAGCGCGAGCGAGAGGTCCGAGAGCCAGTCGGTGTGGCCGCTCGTCAGGTGCAGATCCCGCAGCGTCGTGTTGAGCAGGCCCGCGTCCGGGTGGTAGACGAGCCGCCACATGATGCCGATGACGACCTCGGGCATCGCCCACGGCACGAGCGCGAGGGTCCGCGCGAGCCAGCGGAGGCGCAGGTCCTGGTCGAGCAGCAGAGCGAGCCCCAGCGACAGGACGAACTGGAGCGCGGTGGCGGCGAGCGCCCAGGTCAGGCCGACGCGGAACGAGTCCCAGAAGAGCGAGTCCCAGCGGAGCGCGGCGAAGTTGTCGAGCCCCGTGAGCGAGGTGCCGCGCGCGCTGCCCGACTGCGCGTCGGTGAAGGCGAGCGAGAGCCCGTACAGGAGCGGCACGACGCTCAGCACGAGGACCGGGATCAGCGCGGGAAGGAGCAGGAACCAGCCGTCGCGGTCGAGACCGAGGGCGGTGCGTCGCGCCCCGGGACTCCTCGGTGGCGAGCCGCCGCGCGCGTCCGCGCGTGCCGACGCGGCCTCGCTCGTCACCGTCATCCCGGTCCCTTCCCCCGCCGTGGGCCCCGGCAGGGACGTCGGTGTCCCGGGGGTGGTCCCCATGGTGCGGAGGAGGAGGGTGCGGCGTCTACCCCCTGCTCACCCCGCGTGCGCAACCGCCCTCACGATCAGCCCCGCAGCACGCGGCCGGTCCTGGAGGCCACCGGCCCCTCACCCGTACGGCTGTCCGGCGTGGCGCGCGCGGCCCGCCGGTGGTGCGGTGGGAGGCCGGAACGGGAGGCGGCCGTGGGGCGGACAGAGGCGGGAGCGGAGACCGGGGCGGCGGGGGACCGTGGGGGTGCGGTGGCGGACGGCGGGGGCCCGGGGCGCGATGGCGGGGCAGCCTGGAGC
>NZ_JOGO01000049.1 GCF_000719475.1 Streptomyces sp. NRRL F-5630
CCGTACACACCCCGCCGCCCCCGCCCTCGTACGCCCTCCCGACGCCACGCACGCCTCCACCCCCACCAGGCCCCGCCCCCACCGCGCACCCACCCCCACCCCCTTCGCGCCCCCCGTCGTCTCGTGGTGTCCGTGAGTTCACCTGGGGTTCGTGTGGACGAAGCGGCCCGCTGCCAGCCTTCCCGCAGCAGAGGGCCCGGGGCCGGACCGGGCCGCGGTGGTGCCGGTACGGCGCCGGGGGAGGCGGACGGCCGGATGGACGGGGTCGACGCGGTCACGGAGTCCCTGCCGGGGGTCTTCGCCGGGGCGGTGTTCCTGCTCTTCGGGGGATGTCTGCTCGTGTGGACCTGTGCGCGTCTCGCGCTCAGGGCCCCGGTGGCCGAGGGGGTCAGGACGGGCACAGCCGTCGCGCTCGCGCTGCTGTTCTCCGTGGGCAGTCTCGGGCTCGGGGCCTGGTGCTTCGGGCGGATCTGAAACGGCTGGGGCGGGGGACGGGCGTACCGCCGTTGTCGTAGAGGGGTGCCGAGGCGGGCGCGGGCCGGTGTGCGCGGGGGCGACGGGGAGGGCGCTGGGGGTGGCGGACCGGCGCGTGAGGGTGCCCCGTACGCGTACCGCCGGAGGCGCCCGCACCCCCTCCCACCTGCGACGGAGCCAGGACGGCCCGTATCACCGCACTCCGTGCGAAACGGCGGGGAGCTGGTCCGGGCGGCAGGAATGGCGGTAGTCGGGTTACCGTTCGAGTGGCCGTTGCGGGCTTTTCCCGTTTGACACGGGGGCGGGAGGTACCGTCACACTCCGCAGCGTCAGCAGTCACCCACCCGCAGGAGTGTGGGAGGCGTCGGGCCCCCTGTGGCCCGGCCCCGGGCACGTGTCCACGTCCCGCGGACCTTGAGCCTCGACCGGAGAGAAGAGCCACGTTGTCCCCGACCAGCGAGACCGCGAACGGCGGTCGCCGACTCGTCATCGTCGAGTCGCCCGCCAAGGCGAAGACGATCAAGGGCTACCTGGGCCCCGGCTACACCGTCGAAGCGAGCGTCGGGCACATCCGCGACCTCCCCAGCGGTGCCGCCGAGGTCCCGGAGAAGTACACCGGCGAGACGCGCCGCCTCGGGGTCGACGTGGAGCACGACTTCCAGCCCGTCTACGTCGTCAACGCGGACAAGAAGTCCCAGGTCAAGAAGCTCAAGGACCTGCTGCGCGAGTCCGACGAACTCTTCCTCGCCACCGATGAGGACCGGGAGGGCGAGGCGATCGCCTGGCACCTCCAGGAGGTGCTCAAGCCGAAGATCCCCGTCCACCGGATGGTCTTCCACGAGATCACCAAGGACGCGATCCGCGCCGCCGTCGCCAACCCGCGCGAGCTCAACCAGAAGCTCGTGGACGCCCAGGAGACCCGCCGCATCCTCGACCGGCTCTACGGTTACGAGGTCTCCCCCGTGCTGTGGAAGAAGGTCATGTCGGGCCTGTCGGCCGGGCGTGTCCAGTCCGTCGCCACGCGCCTCGTCGTCGAGCGGGAACGCGAGCGCATCGCCTTCCGTTCGGCCGAGTACTGGGACCTGACCGGCACTTTCGGCACGGGACGCACGGGGGACGCGAGCGATCCCTCCACCGTCGTCGCGCGCCTGAACACCGTGGACGGCAAGCGCGTCGCGCAGGGCAGGGACTTCGACGCGAGCGGCCGGCTCAAGTCGGACGTCCTCCACCTCGACGAGCAGGCCGCGCGCACCCTGGCGGCCGCCCTCGCCGAGGCGAGCTTCGCCGTGCGCTCCGTGGAGTCGAAGCCGTACCGCCGCTCCCCGTACGCGCCCTTCCGCACCACGACCCTCCAGCAGGAGGCGAGCCGCAAGCTCGGCTTCGGCGCGAAGGCGACGATGCAGGTCGCGCAGAAGCTGTACGAGAACGGCTTCATCACCTACATGCGTACGGACTCCACGACGCTCTCCGACACGGCGATCTCCGCCGCGCGTGCCCAGGTCACGCAGCTGTACGGCGCCGATTACCTGCCGGACAAGCCGCGCACGTACGCCGGCAAGGTCAAGAACGCGCAGGAGGCGCACGAGGCGATCCGCCCCTCGGGGGACCGCTTCCGCACGCCCGCCGAGACCGGACTGACCGGCGACCAGTTCCGGCTCTACGAGCTCATCTGGAAGCGCACGGTCGCCTCGCAGATGAAGGACGCGACCGGCAACAGCGTCACCGTCCGCCTCGGCGGGACGGCCAGCGACGGCCGGAACGCCGAGTTCTCCGCCTCCGGCAAGACGATCACCTTCCACGGCTTCCTCAAGGCGTACGTGGAAGGCGCCGACGACCCGAACGCGGAGCTGGACGACCGCGAGCGGCGTCTGCCGCAGGTCGCCGAGGGCGACCCGCTGACCGCCGAGGAACTGACAGCCGACGGGCACTCCACCAAGCCGCCCGCCCGCTACACCGAGGCCAGCCTCGTCAAGGAGCTGGAGGAGCGCGAGATCGGCCGCCCCTCCACGTACGCCTCGATCCTCGGCACGATCCTCGACCGCGGCTACGTCTTCAAGAAGGGCACGGCGCTCGTCCCGTCCTTCCTTTCCTTCGCCGTCGTCAACCTCCTGGAGCGGCACTTCGGCCGCCTCGTCGACTACGACTTCACGGCGAAGATGGAGGACGACCTCGACCGCATCGCGCGCGGTGAGGCGCAGGCGGTGCCGTGGCTGCGCCGCTTCTACTTCGGCGAGGGCGACGGGGACGGCGCGGACGGCGCCGCCGCCGCCGCGGGCAACGGGGACGGCGACCACCTCGGCGGTCTCAAGGAACTCGTGACCGACCTCGGCGCGATCGACGCGCGCGAGATCTCCTCCTTCCCGGTCGGCGACGGCATCGTGCTGCGCGTCGGGCGGTACGGGCCCTACGTCGAGCGCGGCGAGAAGGGCACCGAGGAGTACCAGCACGCCGACATCCCGAGCGACCTCGCGCCCGACGAGCTGACCGTCGAGTTCGCGGAGGAGCAGCTCGCCAAGCCGAGCGGTGACTTCGAGCTGGGCACGGATCCCGAGACGGGCCGCGAGATCGTCGCGAAGAACGGCCGCTACGGGCCGTACGTGACGGAGATCCTCCCCGAGGGCACCCCGAAGACCGGCAAGAACGCGGTCAAGCCCCGCACCGCCTCGCTCTTCAAGTCGATGACCCTCGACACGGTGACGCTCCAGGACGCGCTCAAGCTCATGTCGCTGCCGCGCGTCGTCGGTGTCGACCCCGAGGGCGTCGAGATCACCGCGCAGAACGGCCGCTACGGCCCGTACCTCAAGCGCGGCACGGACTCGCGGTCGCTCCAGACCGAGGACCAGATCTTCGACATCACGCTCGACGAGGCGCTCGCGATCTACGCGCAGCCCAAGCAGCGCGGTCGTGCCGCCGCCAAGCCGCCGCTCAAGGAGCTGGGCGAGGACCCGGTCAGCGGCAAGCCCGTCGTCGTCAAGGACGGCCGCTTCGGCGCGTACGTGACCGACGGCGAGACCAACGCGACGCTGCGGGCCTCCGACAGCGTCGAGGACCTCACGCCGGAACGCGGGTACGAGCTGCTCGCGGAGAAGCGCGCGAAGGGACCGGCGAAGAAGACCGCCAAGAAGGCCGCGAAGAAG
This sequence comes from Streptomyces sp. NRRL F-5630, assembly GCF_000719475.1. Lineage (GTDB taxonomy): Bacteria > Actinomycetota > Actinomycetes > Streptomycetales > Streptomycetaceae > Streptomyces. The sequence continues at coordinate 3,612 of NZ_JOGO01000049.1, forward strand.
GCGCCCGCGAAGAAGGCCGCAGCGAAGAAGACGGCCGCGACCGGGACCGCCAAGAAGACGGCGGCGAAGAAGACGACGACCGCCAAGAAGACGGCCACGAAGACGACCGCGGCCAAGAAGACGGCGGCCGGAGCGCGGTCGGGCTCGGGCGGCGACCAGGGCGACGGCGGGGAGTGACCCCCGCGAGGTGACGGACACGGCGAGGGCCGGGCGGCGAGGAGCTGCCCGGCCCTCGCCGCGCGTGCGGTGGCTGTTCGATGTCCCGGCCCGCGTGGGCGGAGCCTGCCCGGCCCGCCCGCGTGCGCGGACTTTTCTCCGGGACCCGTCACACGGTTGTTTGGCGGCGCTGAGCTGGGTACGGGCACGACGCGGGGTTGATCACGGCGCCCCGGTCCCTCGGCGGAAGGAGAAGAAGGCGTGCGGGTGAGAGGTCGTATGTTCGGGCGCGGCCCCGGGATGTCCGATCCGGCCGATAGGCTGGCCGAATGATGCGAGCCGAGCAGGAGGCGGACGCCGCCCGGACCTCCGACCACGCGACGTCAGGCAGCGCGACCTCGGGGAACCCGACCTCGGACAGTCCCCTGGTCGCGGACTCCCGCGAGCGCGCGGTCCGCGCGCTGCTGCGCTCGCAGCCCCTCAAGCGGCTGTGGAGCGCTCAGTTCGTGGGCGGCGTCGGCGATGTCCTCGCGCTGCTCGTGCTCGTCGTCCTCGTGCTCCAGTCGGCCGTGCTCCAGGGCTCCTTCGGCGGTGGCTACCGCGGCGCGGCCCTCGCGGTCGCGGCCGTCGTCGGCGCGCGCCTCGTCGCCACCCTGCTCTTCGGCGCCGTGCTGCTCGGCCCGCTCACCGCGCTCACCGCGCCCGAGGGCCCGCTCGACCGGCGCTGGACCATGACCGGCGCCGACGGGGTGCGGGCCGCGCTGCTCATCGTGGCCCCGCTGTGGATCGACTGGACTCCGGGCAACGCGCTCGCGCTCCTCCTCGTCACCGTGTTCGTCGCCGGACTCGCCGAGCGGCTGTGGACGGTGTGCCGCGAGAGTGCGGCGCCCGCGCTGCTGCCCGCCCCGCCGGTCGAGGGCGAGGCGGTGCGTCCGCTCCCCGACCACCTGCGCGCCCTGCGCACGCTGTCGGTGCGCACGAGCTTCCTCGCGATCCCGGCCGCGGCGCTCACGCTCGTCGCCGTCACCCTCGTGGGGAACCTGCTCGGCGCGGGCCTCGACTGGTTCGCGCTGCACCAGGCCGCGCTCGCCTCGTACGTCGCCGCCGGTTTCTTCGCCGCCTCCCTCTCCGTGGTCTCCACGCTCGAACTGCCCGCCGCCCGCACGCCGCGTCCGCGCTCCCCGCTGGAGGGCCTGCGACGGCCCCGGACCGCCGGAGCGGAGGACGGCGGCGCGCGGGACAAGGGGCGTACGGGCGCTGTCCCCGCCCTCGTCGGCGCGGGCGCGGCGGTCGCCGGGGCGATCGCCGCCGCCGTCGGCGTCGCCGTGCTGCACGCGGCCGATCTCGGGGGCGGGCCGGTCGCGTACGGCCTCTTCGTGCTCGCGCTCGTCGGCGGCACCGCGCTCGGCATCCGCGGCGCGCGCGCCGTCCTGCCCGCGCTCTCGCGGCGCCGCCTGCTCGCGCTCGCGATCGCGCTCGCCGGGCTCTCGCTGCTGATCGCCGGGCTCGTCCCCGACATCACCACGGTCCTGCTGCTCCTGCTGCTCGCCGGTTTCGTGGCGGGCGTCTCCGCCCACACGGCGCACGCGCTGCTCGACCAGGAGACCGAGGAGCCGCGCCGGGCCCGTACGACCGAGCACCTCCAGGCCGTGGCGCGCGTGACCGCCGCGCTCGCCGCGCTCGCCGCCCCGGTCGTCGCCGCCCTCATCGGTCCGCACCGCGTGGAGAACGGCAAGTTCACCTTCGACCACGCCGGAGCCTCGTACACGCTGATGCTCGTCGGCGCGCTGCTCCTCCCCGTCGCCGCGCTCGTCCTCGCCAAGACCGACGACCGCAGCGGGGTGCCGCTGCGCCGCGATCTGCGGGAGGCCCTGCGCGGCGGGGAGCCCGGGCAGGCGCCCCCGGCGACCGGTTTCTTCCTCGCTCTCGAAGGCGGCGACGGGGCGGGCAAGTCGACGCAGGCCGAGGCGCTCGCCGAGTGGATCAGGGCCAAGGGCCACGAGGTCGTCCTCACCCGCGAGCCCGGCGCCACGCCGGTCGGCAAGCGGCTGCGCTCGATCCTCCTCGACGTCTCCAGCGCCGGGCTCTCGCACCGGGCCGAGGCGCTGCTGTACGCGGCCGACCGCGCCGAGCACGTCGACACCGTCGTACGCCCCGCGCTCGAACGCGGCGCGATCGTCATCACCGACCGGTACGTCGACTCCTCCGTCGCCTACCAGGGCGCGGGCCGCGACCTCTCGCCCGTCGAGGTGGCGCGGATCTCGCGCTGGGCGACCGGCGGTCTCGTGCCGAACCTGACGGTGCTCCTCGACGTGCCCCCCGAGGCCGCGCGCGAACGCTTCACCGAGGCGCCGGACCGCCTGGAGTCGGAGCCCGCCGAGTTCCACGCGCGGGTGCGGGCCGGGTTCCTCACCCTCGCCGCCGCCGCGCCCGAGCGGTACCTCGTGGTGGACGGGGCCCAGGAGCCCGAGTCCGTCACCCGGACCGTGCGGCACCGCCTCGACCAGCTCCTCCCCCTCTCCGAGGCCGAGATCCGGGCCCAGGAGGAGGCGCGCAAGGCCGCCGAGGAGGAGGCCAGGCGCAAGGCCGAGGAAGAGGCCGCGCGCAAGGCCGAGGAGGAGCGCCAGGAGCGCGAGCGGCAGGAGCAGCTCGCCAAGCTCCGCGCCGAGCAGGAGGAGCGCAAGCGCCGCGAGCTGGAGGAGGCCCGGCGGCAGGAGGAACTGCGCCGCGAGGAGGAGGCCCGCCAGCGCGAGGAGGAGGAACGCCGCCGCGCCGAGGAGGAGCAGCGCAAGCGCGAGGCGGAGAAGGCGGCGCACGAGGCCGAGCAGGAACGACTCCGCAAGCAGGCCGCCGAGGAGAAGCGGCTGCGCGAGGAGGCCGAGCAGCGCCGCGTCGAGAAGCAGCGCAAGGCCGAGGAGGCACTGCTGCGGGCGGAGCGAGCGCGGAAGCTCGCTGAGGAGCAGGAGGCGGCGGCCCGGGAGGCCGAGGAGCGGGAGGCGGCCGAGCGGCGGGCCCGTGAGGAGGCGCAGCGGGAGGCGGCCGAGCGAGAGGCGGCTGAGCAGCGGGCCCGTGAGGCGGCTGAGCGGGCCGAGCGGGAGGCGGCCGAGCGGGAGGCCGGTGGCCCGGCCGGTCCCGCCGGTACCGTGCCCGACAACGAGACGACGGTGCCGACGCCGGTCGTCAGCTTCCGCAAGTCCGACGCCATACGGGACGAGGAGCCCGGGGCGGCACGGGACGAGGACGAGGAGCCGCGGTCCGGCGCCGGCTTCGCGGCGGGCGACCAGGACACCACGGTGTCCACACCGGTCGTGCGTCCCGGCGCCGAGGACGAGACGACCGTGCTCCCCCAGTACCGCGAGCCCGCGGACGCGGGACGGGACGGTGCCGAGGACGAGACCACGGTGCTGCCGCAGTACCGGGAGCCCGGGGCCCCCGCCTCCGGCGGTGCCCCGCAGGCCCCGGCGGACAACCCCGCCGACAGGGTGCCGCCCGGGTTCTTCCGCGACGAGCGCCCCGGCCGGCCTCCCGCCGGGCTCGGCCCCGACGACCGTACGCGCGAGCTGCCCCAGGTGGACGAGACCGGCGCCCCGCGCCACCGTCCCCGCCCCGCCTGGGCCGAGGAGACGCCGCTCGACGACCTGCCGACGCTGGCGGACGAACTCCTCGGGGCGCGGTTCGAGCCCCGGGAGCCGGAAGCCGGGCCGGGGGCCGGTTCCGGACCGGAGCCCGGAACGGCGTCGGGCTCGGGTACGGGCGCGGGTCCGGGTTCGGTTTCGGGCACGGCCTCGGGTTCGGGGGAGAAGGAGCGGAAGCGCCGTGGCTGGGGCGGGCGAGGGCGGAAGGACTGACACCGCCGGTCTAAGGGCCCACCCCTCGATCGCCTCCGTCCCCCCACGGTCCGCTCCCCGCTTGTCAGTGCCTTCGCCCACAATGGAGGGCGAGGTACGACGAAAGGTGCGGTGACCGATGGCGGTCTGGGACGACCTGGTGGGCCAGGAGCGGGTGAGCGCTCAGCTCGCCGCCGCGGGGAAGGACGCCGACGCGCTGGTCACGACCGTTGCCGGGGGCGGGCAGGCGGAGGCGGGCTCGCGGATGACGCACGCCTGGCTGTTCACTGGCCCGCCCGGTTCCGGGCGGGCCGAGGCGGCGCGGGCCTTCGCCGCCGCGCTCCAGTGCGTCAGCCCGGACCGGGCGCTGGGTGGGGAGCCCGGCTGCGGCTTCTGCGAGGGCTGTCACACGGCGCTCATCGGGACCCACGCCGACGTCGAGTTCGTACGGACCGACCTCCTGTCGATCGGTGTGAAGGAGACGCGCGACCTGGTGCGGCGCGCGCAGCTCTCGCCCGCCACCGGGCGCTGGCAGGTCATCGTCCTGGAGGACGCCGACCGCCTCACCGAAGGCGCGGGGAACGTGCTGCTCAAGGCCGTGGAGGAGCCAGCGCCCCGTACGGTCTGGCTGCTGTGCGCGCCCTCGCTGGAGGACGTGCTGCCCACCATCCGCTCCCGCTGCCGGCACCTGAGCCTGCGGACGCCCCCCGTGGACGCCGTCGCCGACCTCCTCGTCCGCAGGGACGGCGTCGACCCGGCGCTCGCCGCCTCCGTCGCGCGTGCCACCCAGGGGCACATCGACCGCGCGCGGCGGCTCGCGACCGACGAGCGGGCCCGCGCCCGCCGGGCGGCGGTGCTGAAGCTGCCGGTGCGGCTCGGGGACGTCGGTGCTGGGCTGCGCGCCGCGCAGGAGCTGATCGACGCGGCGGGGGACGACGCCAAGGAGGTCGCGGAGGTGACGGACGAGAAGGAGACGGAGGAACTGCGCGCCGCCCTCGGCGCCCAGGCCGGCGGCCGGCTCCCGCGCGGCACCGCCGGGGCGATGAAGGAACTCCAGGACCGGCAGAAGCGCCGCTCGACCCGTACCCAGCGCGACAGCCTCGACCTCGCGCTGCTCGACCTCACCGGCTTCTACCGCGACGTGCTCGCCCTCCAGTTCGGCGCGGGCGCGGAGATCGCCAACGAGGACGTACGGGATTCCGTCGAGCGCGTCGCGCGCGAGAGCCGCCCGGAGTCCACCCTGCGCCGCATGGAGGCCATCGGCGCCTGCCGCGACGCCCTCGCCAGGAACGTGTCACCGCTCCTCGCGGTGGAGTCGATGGCGATGGCCCTCCGGGCGGGGTGAGGACGGGCGGATGCGTCCGGGTGCGGGTCGCGGGGAGGGACGAACAGAAGGACGGGGAACAGGAGCACGGCGAACAGAAGCATGGCGAACAGGAGCACGGGGAACAGGAGCATGGCGAGCGCGGATAGTAGTGGCGAGGTCGCACACCGTTAAGCTCGCTGAATGCTCCTCCCGCCCCGCCCTGCCCACTTCCCCTCCCGTACGCCTTGGAGCGCCGGACTCGCCACGGTCCTCGCGCTCGCCCTGGCCACCGCCGCCCCGGTCGCGGCCGGGAAGGCGCGGGCGGCGGAGCCCCCGTACGAAGCCCGCCTCGCCCCGTACTACGGCCAGCACCTCGACTGGCACCCGTGCGGCAAGCCCGCCCCGCACGCCACCGCCCCGCAGCCCACCGCCGCACGCGCCACCGCCGCCGCTCGCGAGGGCGGCTTCGTCTGCGCCACCGTCCGCGTCCCGCTCGACTACGCGGACCCGAGCGGCGCCGAGGTTCCGCTCGCCGTCGCGCGCAAGCCCGCGACCGGGCCGGGCGGGCGCCTCGGCTCCCTCCTGCTCAACCCGGGTGGCCCCGGGGGCTCGGCGGTGGACTTCCTGACGGGGTACGGGGGCGCGCACTATCCCGAGGCGGTACGCGCGCGGTACGACCTGGTAGGCGTTGACCCGCGCGGGGTCGGGCACAGCGCCCCGGTGGGCTGCCTCGACGGACCGGCCATGGACCGCTGGGCCGCCACCGACCTCACGCCCGACGACGCCGCCGAGACGGCGGCGCTGCGCCGCTCGTTCCACGGCTTCGCCGACGCCTGCCGCAGCCGTACCGGCAAGCTCCTCGGCCACGTCTCGACGGCCGAGGCGGCACGTGACCTGGACATCGTGCGCGCGGTACTCGGCGAGCGGAGGCTCGACTACGTCGGCGCCTCGTACGGCACCTACCTCGGCGCCATGTACGCGGACCTCTTCCCGCGCCGCGTCGGCCGCATGGTCCTCGACGGCGCGATGGACCCCTCGATCGGCTCCCGCCGCCTGAGCCTGGAGGAGGCGGCCGGCTTCGAGACGGCCTTCCGCGCCTTCCTCCGCGACTGCGCGCGGCGCGAGGACTGCCCCCTCCCCGCCACCGAGGCCGCGGCGAACCACACACTCGCCGCCTTCCTCGCCGCCCTTGACCGCACCCCGCTCCGTACGGACGACGGCAAGCGGCGGCTCACCGAGGCACAGGCCACCACCGGCATCATCGCCGCCCTCTACACCGAGGCCGCCTGGCCCGCGCTGCGCCAGGCCCTCGGCGAGGCGAGCGGGAGCGGCAAGGACGGCACGACCCTGCTGAGCATGTCCGACGCCTACTACGAGCGCGGCGCGAACGGTCACTACTCGCCCCTCATGGCCGCCAACGCCGCCGTGAACTGCCTCGACGCCCCTCCCGCCTTCACCGGCCCCGCAGCAGTACGCGCCGCACTGCCCGACTTCGAAAAGGCGTCCCCCGTCTTCGGCCGCGCGCTGGCCTGGACGGCCCTGAACTGCGCCGACTGGCCCCACCCCGCCACCGGCACCCCGCACCGCGTCACGGCCCCCGGCGCACCCCCGATCGTCGTCGTCGGCACGACCCGGGACCCCGCCACCCCCTACCGCTGGGCCCGCTCCCTGGCCGCCCAGCTCACCTCCGGCCACCTCCTCACCTACGACGGGGACGGCCACACGGCGTTCAACAGGGGCAGCACCTGCGTCGACACCACCCTCACCACCTACCTCCTCACCGGCGCCCCACCCACCCCCCGCACCACCTGCCACTGACCCCGCCCCCGCCCTGGTCGGAACCACCCCCGAGACCTGTGTAGACTTGCCGAGGCTGCTGCACCACCACGGAACAGCACACCAGCCGCCTTAGCTCAGTTGGCCAGAGCAACGCACTCGTAATGCGTAGGTCTCGGGTTCGAATCCCGAAGGCGGCTCCGCCGAACCCCAGGTCACGTAGGTCGTGACCTGGGGTTTTCTGGTGGTCTGGCGCGTGACGGGGCGCACGGTGGGGCTGCCCTGACGTTCTTCTCACCGAGGCGAAGCGGGAGATCAGCGTCCTCGTCTTCTCCGGCACCTTCTTCGCCCAGTCCAACCCGCACGTCGCCAAGATGCTCGCCGCCCGGGCCTCGGAAGGCGTGCGCGTACGCCTGTGCTTCGGCGACCCGCAGGGCCAGGCGATCGCGACCCGGGGACGGGAGGAAGGCATTGGCGACGCCTTGGCCGCGAAGATCCGCGCCTCGCTCACGTACTACCGTTCGCTTCTCGGCGCGACGGGCTGCGGCGTCCGGCTGCACGACACAACCCTGTACGCCTCGATGTTCCGCTACGACGACGACCTGCTCGTCAACCCGCACGTGTGGGGCCAACCGGCCAGCGCCAACCCGCTGTTCCACCTCCGGCAAGCCGATGACGGGGGCTGGTTCGCGACCTACGCTGAGAGCTTCGAAGCCGTCTGGGCCGGCGCGCGGCCGTGGACTCCCGAGCAGTGAGGACGGCCTCCAGCAAGGCGAAGGAATGGTTGGCCACGAGGCGGGTGAGGCGTTCGTCTGCGTGGTGCTCGTCCCGCAGGAAGCGGGCGCCGTCGAGGGGGTGGAAGCCGGTGGTGGCGAGCCTGGGGGCATACCCGACGTCGTGAAGGGTGGCGGCGCATATCAGCAGCTCGGACGCCTGGATGAGGGAGCCGAGAGCGGTAGCTCGAGCGGTCACTCCTTGCGTATGCGCCCAGCGCCGCGGAAGCGGGACAGCAAGCTCGGCGCTTGCTACACCGAAGGCCCAGGACGCACTCATCCTCCTCATGGGTGCATGCCTACCCAACCGCAGGGATTTGCTACTGAGGCTGAACTCGTGATGTCGCGTTCGGCTGGCCGGGGGCCGCTCCGTGCGATATCGCCGTGGGGTGCGGTATCCGCAAGGAGGCGGGCTGACCGCCGAGCGCCGGGAGTTCCGGGAACGGTTGGGGCTGGAGGCGGCCGAGCGGTTCGCGCGCGGTGAGACGAACGCGGCGGTCGCCAAGGAACTGCGGGCCAGCGTCCGCTCCGTGCGGCGCTGGAGCCGGGCCTGGGCCCCGGGCGGCTCACAGGCCCTGAACTCCGGCCCCGGGCGGCCCCCAGGACCTGAACTCCAGCCCCGGGCGGCTCACAGGGCCTGAACTCCAGTGGGCCGGCATCGCTGCCCCGGCTGAGCGACGAGCGGTTCACCACGCTGGAAGGGGAGCTCGCCAAGGGGCCGGCTGCCCCGGGCTGGGAGGACCAGCGCTGGACACTGGGCCGGATCAAGACGGTGATCGTTCGGCGCTTCCACGTGACCCTGCGCGGCTCAGCGAGGGGGTGCTCCTTACCGGCTGTGTGCGGCACAGCCGGGAAGCGCCCGCGGGCCCCGCCTGGCCTGGGGTTCATGGACGACAACCACCTCGGGGAGTTCCTCCGCGCGCCGCGCCGGACTGCGCCCGCAGGACGTGAACATGGCAAGTCACGGAGTGCGCAGGGTGGCGGGACTGCGGCGCGAGGAGGTCGCCGTCCTGGCGGGGGTCGACGACGCCGACTACTACACCCGGCTGGAACAAGGCAGGGAACGTCATCCCTCGGCCCAGGTGCTGGACGCGCTCAGCCGCGCCCTGCTGCTCGAGGTGGACGCCCCCGACCACCTGCGCCGACCCCGGGGCGGGCGCCTGCTGCCGAAGGGCGGTTGGGGGCGCCGATACGGCGCGCCGCGTCGTCCAGAAGCCCGTGATCGGCGCGGTGCCTACGCCGTGGAGAGCGCCGTCGTGAACGGGCACGGCGTGCCGCGGGGGCACCTGCGCACGTGATCGGCGAGTTGTCCGGTCACAGGCTCGCTCCCGTCACGTGAGGGGGTGTGCCGCACCCCGTCACGGCCTGCCCTGGTTGACGCGCCTCGCGCTGCCCAGACTCGGGGAAGGACCGGCGGGAGAAGCCCTCGTCGGCGGCTTGGGAGTGGGGCTCGCGCTGGGCACCGCTCCGATCGATCGGGAGGCAACACCATGACGCGGATCAGCAGGACCGTGGTGGTCACCGGGGCAAGCAGCGGCATCGGGGAGGCGACCGCGCTCCGTCTGGCAGCGGACGGACACCGGGTGTTCCTCGGTGCGCGCCGCACCGACCGCTTGCGGCGGCTGGCAGCACGGATCACGCGGGAGGGAGGCGTCGCCGCCTTCCACGCCCTCGACGTGACGGACGCCTCCGGCACGCAGACGTTCATGGACGCGGCGCTGCACGAGTACGGCCGGATCGACGTCGTCGTCAACAACGCGGGAGTGATGCCCCTGTCACCGCTGGCGGCTCTCAGGACCGACGAGTGGGACCGCATGATCGACGTGAACGTGCGGGGTGTGCTCCACGGCATCGCCGCCGCTTTGCCCGCCATGCGCGCCCAGGGTGCCGGCCACTTCGTGAACATCGCCTCCGTCGGGGCGTACGAGGTCTCGCCCACGGCGGCCGTCTACTGCGCCACCAAGTTCGCCGTCCGGGCGCTGTCGGAGGGGTTGCGGCAGGAGTCCGACGGAAGTATCCGGGTCACCCTCGTCTCCCCGGGAGTCACTGAGTCCGAACTCGCCGACAACCTCAGCGATCCGGAGGCGAGGAGCGCCATGCAGACCTACCGTGCGGTGGCGCTGCCCGCCTCCGCCATCGCGGACGCCATCGCCTACGCCGTCGGCCAGCCGCCGGGCACCGATGTCAACGAGATCGTCGTCCGGCCCGCCGGGGGAGCCCAATGATTCGCGCGATACGCACGGAGACCCGCACCTCCCGAGGGCAGACTCCTTGCCTTGGCTCCGCCTGCGGATCTCCTCCCAGGCCCTACAGGGATGTGTCCGCGTGGGCGTTCCAGCGTTTGGCGAGGTCGGTGGCGTAGGCCGCCGGGTCGCTGGCGAAGGCCGCGTTGTTGATGCCGGACCGGGCGACGGCCAGTTCTCCGTGGCTGTTCACCCGCACCATGGTGGTGGAGCCGTGCGGCCGTGTCCCGTCTCGCAGCCGGTCTCCGTCGACCACCAGCAGCAGGTCACCGAATGCTGCCCGGGTCTCGGCGGCCGTCGTGGTGGGCGGGCTGCCCGTCAGGTTCGCGCTGCTCATATAGAGGTGCTCGAACTCGGCGAGGATTCCGGCGCATTCAGGAATCCACGGCATTGATGTGAAGAACACCATGCCGTCAAGGGTGGCCGGACGCAGCCAGCGGGGCCCATCGGGCCGGACCGGTGCCAGCAGGCTGACCCTCTCGGATTCGCCCAGCCATCGCATCATCGGCAGCACCTCCTCGGCGACGTCGAGATAGGGAGCCACCGCATCGATGTCCGTGACGGTGAGGCCGACCGGCTGGTCCGCGGGCCGCCCCTTCGCGCCATTGACGGCCGCTGCCTCCGTGCCGGTGATCGTGTAGGGCATCGGCGACGGCAAGGGGATGGCGACCGGCGCTCCCTCGCGCAAGGCGGCCACGGCCCGGCGCACCGTGTCGTCTCCGACCGGCGGGACTGACATGAGAACTTCCCCTTCGCATCGATGTCCGGCGCTCATCCTGGCCCGTGCCACCGGCGGGCTCGGGAGACGGCTACCCGGAGGGCGGGGGCGGCAGTCCGGGGAGGTCCTGCGGACGGTGCGAGGCGCGGGCCCCGAGGAAGATCTGTACGGGGAGAGACGTGGAGGCTTGCGACCGCACCACGGGACGGTGCCGGCGTGTGAGCGGCACTCCGCGGATGGCACAGGGGCGGCCAACGGACGAGGGCGCCACGGCTATCGCGTACTACAGGACATGCGGCGCATCCTCGATGCACTCACCGCCTGGTAGGCGGCCGTGCCGGGCCTCCCGGGTCGCCTGGACCGCAGCCCCATCGTCGCGACCGGCCACTCCCTCGGCCGCTGGACCGCCGGCAACCCGGTGGACCTGCCCGCCACGGACCCGCAGACCGCTTGGTCGGCATCCAACCGGCCACCGCCGCCAAGGACGGCACCGAACTCCCTGTTCACACCCCGATGCGTACGCTTCCCGCAGGGCTCCGTGCGGTGGCGATCACGGGACCGCACGGAGATGCCCCTTGTCCGGAATTCGTATTTCAGACCCAGGACGTTGCTATGGCTTCGCCTCATGCCCATCCGCTCGCCCGGCTCGCTGAGCTGACCTTCCAGGCCGACGACGAGACGCTCGTCCGGGAAGTGCGCGCGCTTGTCGATCCGGCCGCCACGCTGCGCCTCGACGGAAAGGAGACTGACCTCGCCGGTTATCTCCGGCACCTGACGGAGCTGCGTTCCACTGTGGAGGAGGGGACGCTCACGGTGCTCGACGAGGTCGGCGAGGGCAGGACAGGCACCGTGGCGGCGCGGGTCACCGTGCGGATGGCCATGAAGGACGGCTCCGTCGTACGAGGCGAATCACACCTCGTCGGCCGACTCGGCGACGACGGCCGGATAACGAAGGTGGCCGACATCGGTCGGCTGCTCACGCCGGAGGACGACCCGGTCGAGCAGAGCTGAACAGCGCGCCCGACGAGTGAGCAGGGCACGACGGCCCCGCGTGCCCGCCCCGCTGACCCGTGGCAGAGGTGTGCCCGGGCTCCTTGGGGGGTGAGGACGGTTTCGCCGGGACCGCGGTGGTCCTTGTCCGCCCGCACGTGACGGCGGTCCGGGCGAGGGCATCGATGACGCGGTGCTCGCAGACCGCCCGCGGACCTCCTGGCCGTCCGCGCGCACCACTCACACCCGCGGTGCTCCGCCCCCGCCTCACGCCCCCGCTGCCCGGCACGCTCAGCCCCCCGCCCCGGCCGTCTCCTTGGAGGAGGCGGCGGCGGGCCGGGTCTTGGCACGCCGGGCAGGTCGGGACGCCCTCTGGTGCACCGCGCCCCTCCCGTGCACACACTGGGCCATGGACATGGGTATCGCACTACCTCAGTACGGCACACAGGCGCGGCCCGAGGTGATCGGCGCGTTCGCGCGGGACGCCGAGGACGCCGGATTCGACTCCCTGTGGGTCGGCGACCGCTCCCTGACCCCCGTCTCGCCCAGTGACCTCTACCCGGGTCACACCCCCGACGTCCCCTATCCGCCGCAGTACAAGACCTTCCTCGACCCTCTCGTCGTGCTGACGCTGGCCGCGGCGAGCACGCGGCGGGCGCGCCTGGGCACCAGCACACTCAACGCGCCCTGGTATCCGGCGCTGCTGCTCGCCAGGTCCCTCACCTCGCTCGACCTCGCGAGCGGCGGCCGCCTGGACCCGGGGCTCGGCATCGGGTGGCTGCGCGACGAATACACCGCCGTCAACGCCGACTTCGACAAGCGCGGCGCGCGGCTTGAGGAGATCCTCGACGTGCTCGACGCGTACTGGACGCAGGAGGAGTTCGCGCACGACGGCCCGCACTGGACGATCCCGCGCTCCTACGTGGGCCTTCGCCCGGCGGCGCCGGGCGGGCCGCCGGTGTACCTGGGCGGGTTCTCCCCTGCCGCGATGCGCCGGATCGGGCGCCGGGCGGCAGGCTGGGTGGGCACGGTGCTTCCCGAACCCGCGTACACCGCTCTGTGGGACACCGCGCGCCGGGCGGCCGAGGAAGCGGGGCGGGACCCCGGTGCGCTGCGGCGGCTGATCCGGTACAACCCGGGGCCGGGTGTCGGCGTGCCGGAGATCGCCGACACTCTGCTGGGGGTGCGCGAGGTGGGCGCCGAGGGCTGTTTCGTCGACCTGCAGCAGGCGACACGCGAGCCGCAGGAGGCGCTGGACCTGGGCATCCAGGTGCTGGAGCGGGTCCGGACCCGATGAAGCGGGTACGCCGTGCGCGTCCGGCGGGGCGGCGGGCAGGCGACATTGCTTGTCGTACGGACAGAACTGACACCTCTGCCTTCCTGCCACAACCCGGTCATGCGGAGGAGTACGCCGGTCAGCTTTGTCTCGCTCCGCTGTTCCCAAGGTTGGAGGGCGGAGGAGCGCCGGAAAGAGCGGAGCCGGCCGCCTCGGCTGTGAGCGCGGCGGAGAGGGGGGCTGCGTGGATCGGTTCGTTCGGCATGCGGCGGACTGTGCGCGGGCCGGCGGGTGGCTGTCTCTGGCTGGCGCCCGAGCCCGGCGTCAACGCCGATGCGCCGGAGCAGGCCCGCCTTCTCTGCATCAATGCGGGCGTGAGAGGACCGAAGCGGGCGTGACGGCGTCGGATCGGTGACGACATCGGGCGACTTTCCTCCTCGACCGGAATCAGGAACGGCGCGGAGGCGGGAAAGGCGTCCAAGGCCCGGGCGAGAGAGGCACTGCCGGCGGTCTGGCGCTTCGACGGCGGCGAGGCGCGCTCTGTGCTGGTAGTCGCGGCGGGTGAACCGCACGTCGTCCAGGACGATCCAGTAGTCCGCCGCGAACAGTTCGGCCAGCGTCGTCAGCCTTGGGAACAGGTTGGGTTGGTGGATCGCGCACAGGCCGCCGGGGGCCGGCAGGTCACTGCCGGAGGAGGTGGCTCGTGAAGCCGTCACGGACGAGGAATTCGTATGCATCGCTCACGTCCTCCGGGACGTGCTGGGGGATGGCGAATCCAAGTTCCGGGTACGTCATCACCCGTTGCAGGTCGCCGACCATCATGCTGATCACCATCCGCTCGTCGCCCATCGCCTTGAGGTAGGAGTCGAACGACAACGGGTCGGAGGCGCAAACCACTTCGGCCTCGGGCCACTGTTTGCGGAACGTGGCGAAGGCCCGCCGTTCCATGTACGGCATGCTGACCAGCAGCACGGAGCGTGGCCGGAAACCGGCGGCGGTGAGTGTCTCACGGGCGAAGGCGATGTTCTGGCCGGTGTTGGCTGCCCTGGGTTCCAGCAGCATCGCGTGGGCGGGGACACCGAGCGCGAGCGCGTGTTCGTGGAAGTGCACCGCCTCGCCACGAGGAAACGCGCCGAGGGTGTCCGAGCTGTTGCCGCCGGTGAACACGAGGGTGGGGAAGAGCCCGGCCCGGTACAAGTGGGCGGCATGGGTGCTGACGCCGAGGTCGTTGCAGCCCAGCGCGATGGCCGCGTCACAGGTTCGAGGTTCGTGACGCAACCGGTGGTAGTCCCAGATCAGCTGAGCCGCCTGCTGCTGCTCCTCGGTGATGTCCCGCGGTCGCTCGTCCGCCACGTATTGCTCCATGGTCAGTGATCGGTGGAAGTGAAGGCGTCCTCGCACGTCCGCCTGATGGCCTCGATGCTACGGAGCTGATGGCCGAGACCGAACCGTGCGGCGATCTGCGCGGCCTCGTCGAGAAGGCGGAGGCCGTCCTCACGGGTCGCGGGGTCGGTGCGCAGTACGTGGGCTCGCGCGGTGGTCAGCTGCACCCGCTGCATGGGCGACTCAAGGGCGCCCGAGGTCTGGGCGATTTCCAGATACCGGTAGGCGGCTGGGAGGTCCCCGGCGCCACGGCGGGCGAGCGCGAGTTTCTGGTGGGCAGCGGACCAGTCCTGGGGTTCGCCGAGTTCTTCGAAGGCACGCGTCGCCGCCTGCATGATGCGGGTCGCGAAGTCGTGCTCGCCTCCCTTGCTCAGCGTGGTGCCCACCCACAGCCGAGCCCTCGTGCGGTCGCGGGCGGAGAGCCGGTCATCGGAGGCCAGCGTTTGGTACGCGCGGGCGGCGCTCTCCAACTTGCCGAACATCTCGGCGGCGACGGCGAGCGACAGGTCGAGTTGGGCAACGCGGCGGGGGATATCGAGGTGGGCGAAGATCGCGCGGGCATGGACGTAGGAGTGCTGGGCCGACAGCGGTCCGACGAGAGTCCCCTGGTAGCGCTTGAGATCGCCGAGCAAGGCGGAGGAGCGGCCGAAGAGATACAGGCCCTTCTCATCCAGCTCGTGGGCCGCGAACCTGCCCAGCCACCGCGTGAGAAGGCTGTCGGCGAAGGCGAAGTCCTGCCGGGACAGGGCGACCACGACGCGGTCGAGGTCATCGGCCCATGACTCGTACTCCCACGCCCGGGGCCCGGAGAGGGTGACACTTCTGCCGGCGGTCGCGACGGAGTCGGCCATCTCCGACAGGAGCGTCTCGAAGCGCAGGTGGACCGCCGCGTCGGCTCGTCCGAGGGCCGTGTCGAGGATCGCTTGGGTATCGGGCCGCGGCTCGGTGGCGGCGAGCTTGCTCTCCCACTTGGACACGGTCGCGACCGCCAGGCCAAGACGCTCCGCGAAGGACCGCACGCTCAGCCTCATGGCGAGCCGCAGCGCCTTCGCCTCAAGCCCGGTCCAGCGGTGCACGGTCGCCACGCGTCGCTCCCTTCCGCCAGCCATCGAAGCAGACCCGAGGACGCGGCGGGACGGAAGTGGAACGGAAGTAGAACAAGCGGCGATTCCGTGCGAGCTGGTTCGCCGACATGCTCAGAAGCGTCACCACGTGTCGAGCCAGGGGACGGTCCTGAGCATGGAACCCCTCACCGAACACCGCCTGGTCAGCGGCCCGGTCGTCTACGGATTCCTACGGCTGATACGCGTACCTCGCGCACGGCAGAACGCGCTGGCCGCCTCGCCGGCCGAATACTGCCGCACCCACGGACTGCGGCTGTCCGGTCTCTTCACCGATCGCGAGGCCACCAGGGCCGCGTCGGCGGCGTTCAACGGTCTCCTCGACGCGCTCGCGCTGCCGGACGTCTACGGCGTCGTGGTCCCCGCCATGTCCCACCTGGGTCCGAAGGCCGTGGTGGTCGAACGGGGACGCCGAATCGAAAGCGCCGGTGCCCGGTTGTCGCTGGTCCGGCGGCCGCATCCCACGACCGCGACAGCTCCCCGAAGCGGTCCCGTAAACCCGCGCGCGCACTTCGGCACCACCCGCGTCGTGGACGCCACGTCACTGTCATGAGGACCATCGCGATGACCAAGACGACCCAGCGATTCTTCGAGTCCCGGCCCGAGTCGGTCGCCGAGGCACGGACGTTCACCGCCGAGGCCCTGACCAACTGGGGCTTGCTGGACCGAGGCGACGACGTCCGACTCTGTGTCTCCGAACTCGCCACCAACGCCGTGCTCTACGGGACAGCCCCCGGCCGGGGCTTTCTCGTCAGACTCGACGCAGACGACGAGGCCGTGCGCCTGGAAGTGCACGACAGCCGCAGCCGACGCCCCCACCCCCGTCGTCCTGGCGACACGGACACCACCGGCCGCGGGCTGCTCCTCGTGTCCGCACTCGCCGACGGCTGGGGTGTGGAGGATCGCACTCCGCTCGGGAAGATCGTCTGGTTGTGCTTCAAAGTCTCGGGACAGAGGGCAGCATGAGCGTCGCCCTCACCCCGCCGGGCTTTGCACCGCGCCTCGGGCTTTGCCGTTGTGCTCAGCCGGGGACATGCGGCGGGTTGCGCACGGATCGGCGGGCGGCTGGCCCGTGCCGGAGCCCGGGAGCCCGCCTTGGCGCCCACCTGCTGGCGGGCCGTCGGCGTCCTCAGCGGGAATCCGCCGCCGAGCCCGAGCCCGAGCCCGAGCCTTGGCCGGTTCCTCCGCGGCCTTCCCCGCGGCCACCTGGCCTTTTCCGGGCTCGGCGTCGGTCTCCGCCGTTGCCGAGGGCTCCGGGAACCGGCCGTGGGGGGTGGGGGCTTAATGCGTACCATGTGCAGGTGCGCCACAGTGACTACAGTATCCGGACCGCGACCTCGGCCGACCTTCCCGACGCCCGGGCCGTCATGCTCGACACCGTCTACCGGGACTTCGGCACCGGGTACGTCCCCCGGTGGCACGGGGACATCATCGATCTGGCCGGGGCCTATCTGGTCCCCGAGCGGCACACGCTTCTCGTCGCCGTCGGGGCGGACGGTGAGGTCGTGGGGACCGCCGCTCTCGACTCCCGGGGGCCCGCGCACCCCCCGAACCCCGCGCACGTCGCGGAGCGGTACCCCTCCGGTGTGACCGCTCAGCTGCGGAGGGTCTACGTGCGGCCCGAGCACCGGCGGCGTGGGCTCGCGCGGCGGCTCGTGGAGGAGTTGCTGGCGTTCGCCGCCGCCGAAGGGGGATACCGGGCCGTGTATCTGCACACCGATCCCGCCGTCACCGGGGCCGAGCCCTTCTGGCGGTCGTTGGCCGAGGTCGTGCACGACGAGCGGGAGGACGTGGGGGGCGGGCAGGGGATCGTGCACTTCGATGTGCCCCTGCCGGTGCCCGTGCCGGCGTCGGCGTCGGCACCGGTCCGGGCCGCACAGACGTGAAAACCGTTTTCATGTAGGCTTCCGAGTGCTCTGCCGCTCCCGGCCGCATCCCCGCGGCCGCCTGCACCCCTGCGCCCGTCCGCACCCCCGGCGCTCGCCCCGTCCGCCCGGCCGACCACCCGCGCCCCCGAACCGATCGATCCGAGGACCATGCGCTCCCACCGCCGCCCCCGGCTGCTCGCCCCTTTCCTGCTCCTCCCGCTGATAGCCGGCTGCTTCGCCTCCGGAGGCGGGGACGACTCCGCGTCCGGGGACGGTGGGGACGGCGACGGGGCCCGGCTGCGCGTCGCGCTCGCCTTCCCGCCCGCCGAGAACCTCTCCCCGTACGGCGCCGACGCCACCCTGCTCAGCCGCCTCGGGGTCACCGAGGGGCTCACCGCGCTGGACGCCAACGGCTCCGCCGCGCCCGCGCTCGCCGAGTCCTGGCGACGAGACGGCGAGAAGACCTGGGAGTTCACGCTCCGGGACGCCACCTTCCAGGACGGCGGGGACGTGACCCCGGCGGCCGTCGCCGCGTCCCTCACCCGGGCCACCGACGCCGAGCCCGCGCCCGCCGCCCTCTCCGGCGTCACCCTCAGCGCCGAGGCGAGCGGGGACCGGGTCGTCCGCGTCACCACCACCGAGCCCGACCCCGTCCTGCCGCTGCGGCTCTCCAGCCCCAGCCTCGCGATCCTGTCCCGGGACGCCTACGGCAAGGGCAGCCGCGTCGATCCCGTCGGGCACGCCACCGGGCCCTTCGAGCTGACCAAGGTCAACGGGGCCACCTCCGCCTCCCTCGACCGGTTCGACGACTACTGGGGCGGTCGCGCCCAGGCCTCCGGCATCGACGCCCGCTTCATCGCCGACGGCACCGCGCGCGCCAACGCCCTGCGGACCGGGGAGCTCGACATCGCCGAGGCCGTTCCGGTCGCCCAGGCGGCCTCCCTCGACAAGAGGACCCGGCGCGACACCGCCACCACCCGGACCACCAGCCTGCTCCTCAACGCCTCCGCCGGGCCCTTCGAGGACGCCGGGCTGCGGGCCGCCGCACGACAGGCCCTCGACACCTCCGTGTTCGCCAAGGACGTCTACGAGGGGTACGCCGACCCCGGGGCCGGGGTCTACGGGCCCGCCGTCACCTGGGCGGAGGGCAAGCGGACCGCGCCCGTCGGGCGGGCGGCGGCGAGGAAGCCGGGCAGCGGTGACACCCTCACCCTCGCCACCTACGACAACCGGCCCGAACTGCCCGAGGTCGCCCAGGTCGTCAAGCAGCAGCTGGAGAAGGCGGGTTTCACGGTCAAGCTCACCGTGCGGGAGTACTCGCGCCTCGAAGGCGACGCCCTCGACGGGAAGTTCGACGCCTTCGTGCTCGCCAGGAACACCCTCCTCGACACCGGTGACCCCGTCGCCGTGCTCGCGGGCGACTACAGCTGCGACGGCGGGTTCAACATCGCCCAGCTCTGCGACAAGGGCGTCGACCGCGCCGTGGCCCGGGCCGAGAAGATCGCCGACACCGCGAAGCGGCAGGACGCCGCCATGGCCGCCGAGGCCCGCGTGCTCGGCAGCGACGCCGTCGTGCCGCTCGTGCACCAGCGCGTCATCACCGGCGTCGCCGACTCCGTCCAGGGCGTGATCCTCGACCCGTACGAGCGCACCCTCGTCGGCACCGGCACCCGGCGCTGAACCGTGCGGCAGCGGGTGGCCACCCTCGTGTGGCGGATCGTGCTGGCGGCCGGGCTCGTGGGCGGTGTCGGGCTGCTGCCCTGGCTCACCCGCACCGATCCCGCGTACACCGTCCTCAAGGCGCGCTCCGCCGAGCGCGAACCGACGCCCGAGGTGCTCGCCGACATCCGGCGGCAGCTCGGGATCGACGGCGGGCCCCTGCGCGTACTCGGCGGCTGGCTGGGCGGGCTCGCGCGCGGGGACGCCGGGCAGTCGTGGATCTCGGGGTCCGACGTCCTGCCCGGTGTGCTCCGGGCCCTCAGCACCTCGCTGCTGCTCATGGGCGTCGCGCTGCTCGTCGCCGTGCTCACCGCCGGGCTGATCTGCGTACGCACCCTGCGGCTCGGCGCGCGGCGGCGGCTCGGTGGGCGGCGCGGTGGCGGGAGCGGCTCCGCGGTGCTCGCCTCGCTGCCCGAGTTCCTCGTCGCCTCCGTGCTCGCCACCGTCGTCGGAGTGCAGTGGGGCTGGCTGCCCGCGCTGGGGTGGTACGGGCCCCAGTGGACCGTGCTGCCCGCGCTCGCCCTCGGGCTGCCCGCGGGCGCCGTGCTGGGGCGGCTGCTCGACGACCTGCTGCCCGGCGCCTTCGGTGAGCCGTGGGCGCTGGCCGCGGCGGCGCGCGGACTGACCGGGTGGTCCATCGCCCGCCAGGCGCTGCGGCGGTGCGTGCCCGCGCTGCTGCCCAACCTCGGCCTGTTCGCCGTCGGACTGACCGGCGGTGCCGTCGCCGTCGAGCAGGTCTTCGACATCCCGGGGCTCGGGCGCACCACCCTCCAGGCCGCCCTCGCCCAGGACCTGCCGGTCCTCCAGGCCGGCACCCTCGCCCTCCTCCTGCTCGCCGCGCTCGCGACCGGCGCCACCCGCCTCGCCGCCCGGCTGCTGACCGGGCCCGCGCTGCGCGACGGTGCCCTCTCCTCGCTGCACCGGCCCGCCCCGCCCGCCGGGGGAGTGCTGCCGCTCCTCTACGGTGCCGTCCTGCTCGCGGTCGTCGGCTTCGGGCTGACCCGTGACCCGCTCGCCCTCGACACCGGGGAGCGACTGCGGGCGCCCTCCCTCGCGCATCCCTTCGGCACCGACGCCCTCGGCCGCGACCTGCTCGCCCGCGTCGGCCACGGGGCGCTGGACACGCTGCTCCTGGCCGCCGCCATCAGCGCCGCCGCCCTGCTCGCCGGCGTACTGCTCGGGCTCGTGCCCCGCCTCTCCGCGCCGCTCGTCGACACCGTCAACGCCGTGCCGCCCGTGCTCGTCGCCCTCCTCGTCACCGCCGTCGCGGGCAGCGGCACCGTCACGCCCGCGCTCGCCGTGGGCGCCGTCGCCTGGGCGCCGCTCGCCGCGCACACCTCCTCCCTGCTGCGGCAGGAACGGGCCACCCTGTACATCACCGCGACCAAGGGGCTGGGCGCGGGGCGCCTCCACCTGCTGCGGTACGAGCTGCTGCCCGCCGTGGTGCCGCCGGTCCTGCGGCACGCGCTGCTGCGGCTGCCCGGCGTCGCCCTCGCGCTCGCCTCACTCGGCTTCCTCGGTCTCGGCGCCCAGCCGCCGTCTCCCGAGTGGGGCCTGCTGCTCGCCGAGAACCAGCCCTACGCCGAGCGCGCCCCCTGGGCCGTCCTCGCCCCCGCCGCCGTCCTCGCCCTGCTCGGCGCCCTGGCCGTCAGCGCGGCCGGAGGGCTGCGCCGCCCGACCCGGCGGCGGCCCGCACGAGGCGTCGCCGAGGGGGCGGCGGGCTCCGTTCCGCGGCCCGTCGCGGCGGCGGAGAGGGAACCGGCCGGAGCCCGATGAGATGACCTCCGCCTCCACCCGCGAGCCCGCACCGCCGCCCACCACCCGGCGCACTGCCCGGCTCGCCACGCTCTCGCCGCTGCTCCGGCTGCTCATCCTCACCCAACTCGCCTTCAACATCGGCTTCTTCGCCGTGCTGCCCTTCCTCGCCGAGCACCTGGGGCGGACCGTCGGCATGGCGGGCTGGCTGGTCGGTTTCGTGCTCGGGCTGCGGACCTTCAGTCAGCAGGGGCTGTTCGTGGTGGGCGGGGCCCTCGCCGACCGGTACGGCATCCGGCCCGTCGTGCTCAGCGGGTGCGTGCTGCGGGTCGCCGGGTTCGCCTGGCTCGGCTTCGCGGAGCGGACCTGGGCCGTCGTCGGCGCCGTGCTGCTGATCGGCTTCGCCGCCGCGCTCTTCTCACCGGCGGTCGAGTCCGAGGTCGCCCGGCAGGCGGTGGTGTGGGAGGAGTCGGGAGGCGGCGACCGGACCCGGGTGCTCGCGCTGTTCACCGTCGCCGGGCAGGCCGGGGCCTTCGTCGGTCCGCTGCTGGGCGCGCTGCTGCTCGCCGTCGACTTCCGTACGGCCTGCCTCGCGGGCGCCGGTGTCTTCGTGCTGGTCCTCGCCGGGCACGCCCGGCTGCTGCCGCAGCGCATCCCCGGGCGGCCCCAGGTCCGGGCCGGGGGCGGGGTGCGGCTCGTCCTGCGCAACCGGCGCTTCCTCGCGCTCTGCTGCGCCTACGGCGCCTATCTGCTCGCCTACAACCAGCTCTACCTCGCCCTGCCCGCCGAGGTGGAGCGGGCCGCGGGTTCGCAGGCGCCGCTGGCCTGGCTGTTCGCGCTGTCGTCACTGCTGGTGGTGACCGCGCAGCTGCCGGTGACCCGGTGGGCGGGGGAGCGGCTGGCGCGGCGCCGGTCGATGCTGGCCGGCCTCGTGCTGATCGCTATCGGGTTCGCGGTCGTCGGGCTGGCGCGGCCCGCCGGGTGGACGGGGACGGGCGGACTGGTGCCCGCCGCCGGGTTCGTCGTCCTGCTCACGCTCGGTCAGATGCTCGTCGCGCCGGTCGCCCGCGCCTGGGTCCCGGACCTCGCCGAGGAGGGGCGGCTCGGGCTGTACACGGGAGCGCTGTCCTCGGTCTCCGGGCTCATCGTGCTGGCCGGCAGTTCCGCGACCGGCCTGCTGCTGGACACCGGCTTGCCGGTCGCCGTCCCGTGGCTGGTGCTGGCCGCGGTGCCGCTGATGGCGGTCGGGGTCCTGCCCGGGCGGGGGCGCTGATGCGGGGGCGCGTGGGCGCGGGGCGTCTGTCGTGTGGGCGCGGTGGGGGCCTGCCCGACGGGGGTACTGGGGCGCGGCGACGTGCGACGCGGCACCAGGGCGTCGAGCCCGGTCCGCGTCTCGCTGCTCCTGGCCCCTGCCGGGCCGTCCTTCTCCGGCGTGACACGCGGGACGTACGGTCCGCCCCCGCACGTGATCCCGAGGTCCCTCTCCGCCCAGACGGCTCGGTGGGCAGCCGAAGTACGTGTGCGAGACCGGGTTCCGGTCCTGGCGGGAGCCCCGGTCACCTGCGTGAGCGGCACCAGGGGAGTTGACGGCAGTCAGGCGAACGGGGATCAGGGGAACGTGTCGCCTCAGCCGGCCGCGGTGGCGTGGTGGACGCAGTCGCGGAGCAGGGCGCGGCGCCGGTCGTGCACGTCCTCGGGTTCCTGGCTGCTGGCCGCGTACACGTTGCTGACCGGTGACCAGGCCATGGACATGGCGATGACCAGGGCCATGATGTCGAACGGGTCGCCCGCGCGGACCCGCCCGGCCGCCTGGGCCTCGGCGATGGCCGTGAGCTTGCGGTCGTCGTAGTCCTGGTGCGTCTCGACGAGGTGCCCCGCAGGCCGGCGCTCCAGCCGTGTCCAGGTCGCCAGGCGGATGAGGTCGGGGCGGCGCAGGTACTCGTCGTAGAGGCGGACGGCCCAGCCCGCGAGATCGTCGGCGTCGATGGGCACGACGTTGGTGATGCGCTCCAGCGAGCTGAGGAAGATCGCGTCGAAGAGCCGTTCCTTGTCGCCGAAGTAGGCGTAGAGCTGCGCCTTGTTGGTGCGCGCGGCCGTCACGATGCGTTCGATGCGTGCCCCGGCGATGCCGTGCTGGGCGAACTCCTCGGTCGCGGCGTCCAGGATGCGCTGGTAGGTCGCGGCGCCGCGCGAGGTCTGGGGCTGTTCCGGCATGTCCGCAGCCTACCAAACAGAACAGTTGGTTTGCTTTGGCCTGCCGTCGCGCCTAAGCTGAAACAGACCGAACGGTCTGTCTAAGGAGCCACGTATGCGAACGACCACCGGATGGCAGGCGGCCGGACGGACGGCGCTGCGGCGCACGCCGCTGGAGCGCCGGGACCTGCGCGCGGACGACCTCGCGGTGCGGGTCGACTACTGCGGCGTGTGCCACACCGACGCGCACGCCCTGCATGACCACGACCCGCAGGCGACAACGCCGTTGGTGCCCGGTCACGAATTCACCGGCGTGGTGACCGCGACCGGCCCCGAGGTGACGACCTTCTCGGTCGGTGACAAGGTCGCGGTGGGCAACATCGTCGACTCCTGCGGCGTGTGCGCCATGTGCCGAGCCGGGCAGGAGAATTTCTGCCACGCCTTCCCGACGCTGACCTACGGCGGCACCGACCGGCACGACGGTTCGACCACCCTCGGCGGCTACTCCCGCGAGTACGTCGTGCGCGACGCCTTCGCCTACCCGCTCCCCTCCGGTCTCGACCCGGCCGCTGCTGCCCCGCTGATGTGCGCGGGCGTGACGGTCTGGGAACCCCTGCGCTCCCTCGGCGTGGGTCCCGGCAGTCGCGTCGCCGTGGCCGGACTCGGCGGCCTGGGCCACCTCGCGGTCAAGATGGCCGTCGCACTCGGCGCCACCACGACCGTCCTCAGCCGCACCCGGGACAAGCGCGACGACGCCCGCGAGCTCGGCGCTCACGACCTCATCGACTCCACCGACCCCCAGCACATGGCCGCGGCGCGCGACACCTTCGACGTCGTCATCGACACCATCTCCGCCCCGCACGACCTCGCCCCGTACCTGAAGACGGTGGCGATGGACGGCACCCTCAGCCTCCTCGGCTACCTGGGCCCCGTCACCGTCGAGGCCATGGACCTGCTCGTCGGCCGCAAGAGACTCAGTGGCGGCGGCAGCGGAGGCCGCCCGGCGACAGCCGAGATGCTCCGGTTCTGCGCCGACCACGGCATCGCCGCCGACATCGAAGTGCTCCCGTCCTCCCAGGTGGAGACGGCACTCGACCGCCTCCGGCGAAACGACGTCCGCTACCGCTTCGTGCTCGACCTGTCCGACCTGGACTGAAGAGACAGTGGGCCGGGCCGTGCCGTGCGAGCCGAGGCCAATGCGGCGCGCACGGACGGCGCCCCGCCCCACCCCGCACATGACGGTGAGTTTTGGCGGGGAGGACGTCACCGGTGGTCAGGAGCCGCCGCGGATCTCCATGGAAGGGCGGGGTGGCCGTGGCGCACGTGCTGAGTGCGGCGCCCGAGGCGGCTGCTGGGGCGTCGAGCCGTTTCCGCGAAGCGGCGTCGGCCGCTGTCTTGTCGCGGATCGCGTGACCGCACGGTTCAAGGCCCGGCGGACGCACCGACCCTCACCGGCTACGGGACAACCTTTGGTTCATCTCCACGCAGAACTCGCCGGCATGGGTCGATGCGTACCGACCGGGCGTCCCCGAAAGGAACCTCAGGCTCCCCACTCCGTGTGGTCCCCGATGATCCTGTCGCCGATGTTGCACCAGGCGACGCTCTCCGCGGTCGCCCATACCCAGGGGCCGTAGTGCGTGTACTGGTAGCCGCCCAGGGTCTCGCACTTGATCACTTCCCGGTACCGCCCCGAGTCGCACCAGGTTTTGTTCCCCTCATGCCCCCCGCTGCCGGTCACCCGCTGGCCCCAGCATGAGGCCTGCGTGGAGTCGCCGGACGCGGGGCGGGTGGTCACCGACGAGCCGCTGTCCGCCACCGCGCTCGGCGCGAGCGTCATCGCTCCCCCCAGGAGGAGCGCCGTTGCGGCCACTGCCTTTCCGATACGACCTTTGATCATGCGGATCTCCCAGATGTCGACGAGGTGAGTGAGCGTCAACCGGGGCGCGTGTCACGCCGGTTGAACGCTCGTTGACGACCGTAGGCGCGGACCGCGATCTGCGAGCACCCATATGCGCACAGTGACTCCCCAGTTCGTGCACGGTGCACAATTGGGACTGAACCGCACATGCGCCAGGGGTCTGGGAGCACAACGGCATGACCGACCGCAAGGGTTCCCGATTAAGGGGAACCGAGTCGTTCGAGGCAGTCGCCTCGGCCTTGTTCGCCCCGTTGCGGGTGACCGATCCCGGGCCGCACGGGTTCGAAGCCGTGGTGGACCACGAGGTCATCGGACCCGTGGTCGTCGTCCGTATCCGGGCCGCCGCCGCGACGGTGACGCGGGACAACCGCAGCATCTCCTCCAGCGACGTGGAGTGGATGCATTTCACTCTGCACCGCCACGGCCCGGTCACGGCGACCCAGGACGACCGGACCAGGGCGGTGAGGCCCGGTGAACTGTTCGCCTGTGACAACACCCGGCCCTACCGGCTCATCGGCGCCGACCCCAGTGACATGACGGTGCTCTGCGTTCCCCGGGCGAGTCTGGGCAGGCACGCGAACTCCATCAGCCGGCGCACGGCGCTCCCCATATCCACTCAGGGCGGGATCGGCAGACTGCTCGGCCACGCCTTGTCCGCGGCCGGCGAGGACCTTCCCCGTCAGTGTGTGTCCCGTACGTATCTGGCCGACGCGCTCACCGCACTCCTCCTCGCCGCTTTCGCCGACACCACCCCCGAGCGGGCGTCCGTCGCCAGCGACCTCGCCGACCGCATCCGCACCTACGTGCTGGCCCAGCTCGGCGACCCGCGCCTCAGTGCGGAACGCGTCGCGCACCAGCACCGCATCTCCGTCCGGTACCTCCATGCGCTCTTCAAGGGCGGTGACCTGACCTTCGCCGCCTGGGTCCGCCACGAACGCCTGCTACGCATCCGCCGAGACCTTCTCGACCCCGCCTGCGCGGACATCTCCACTGCCACGATCGCGGCACGCTGGGGAGTCCACGACACCAAACACCTCGGCAGGGCCCTGAAACGCGAGTTCGGTGAATCCGTCAGCGACCTGCGCCTCAAGCGAGGGGACTGAGCGGCAGTACGCGCCCGCCGCTCACCGGCGATCACGAGTCGGCGAGGATTTCAGCCGTCAGGTCCGGCTCCGTGAGCACCTCCAGTACGGAGTACTCCGCGCCGACACGGATACCGGGGTGATCGGTCACGATCTCGCCGGTCACCGGACTGACGATGTGTATGCAGCGCACGATCATGCGTGCAGCCTGTGGACGATCCGAGACGCCTGGTCCGGGAGGGAACGATCCTGGTGTGGCTGGTGGTGTGATCGCGGCGCCTGAGCCGTTCTGGAAAGCCCCGTTCACCGGGCTGAGCCCGTGCTGTTTCGCGAAGCTGGTGACGGTGGTGCGTCACGAGATCGCGGAGGAGCCGCAGCGGGGCCGGCCGTGGGTCCTGCCGCTGGAGGACCGGGTACTGCTGGTCACGGCGTACTGGCGGAAAACAGCGAAATACCCCTGGCGATTGCCGTGCCGGCTGAGGCGATTGACACCACCGCAAAGATGATGCGCAGATGGTCCGGCGTGAAACGCGGGCTCACGCCACCGCCGGGAGAAGCGGCAGACATTATGTCGTAGGCGCGAATCGCCAGATTTCGGTAATCGAAAGCAATTGCCGCTCCAATGAGGAACGCCATCGTCGACCAGATAAAAAGAAACATGCCGTCCTCTTTCGGGTGGATGGGGGTGGCGGTGACGGCGTCACGTGCGTCGGGTCGACCCCATGGCCTCGCTGCTGCCAGGTGCCCCTTTTGCGCACTCCGGTGGCGCCGCCCCCCAACTGCCGTCGGCTCCTGCTGCAAGGCCGGATCCGATCCCTCAGCCCGGATCCACCGGCTTGATGCCGGTGGATGGTTCACCAAGAAACGAAGAAGGGCCTTGCGATTTGCGATGATGGGGTTTTTCTAGGACCACATCAGGCACGATCGACAAGGCGCTTCCAAGATGCCATCTTCCCATGCCGCGGCGACGGTCTCATCCGCGTTCGATGACCCGAACCTGATCGCATACGGCGGGCTGGAGCCGGTGGTGCGGCTGGCCGAGCGGTGCGGCTTGCCCAAGCTGGCCGGGGGAACGGATCCTGGTACGGGTGAAGGGGTTGGGCTATCCGTTGTGTGCTTCGAGCTCCGTTGCCAGCGTCTGTTGGGTGGCCGCCCACGACGCCAAGAGCGCCAAATTATCAGCGGTCGGTGTGCCCGCGGGGGCGGTGTAGATGTTGAGGTGCAGGCCGGGTTCGGCGGGCAGTTCCAGGGACTCGACGTCCAAGTCGAGCTGGCCCACGGCCGGATGGCGCATACGCTTACGGCCGGACCGGTGCAGCCGCACGTCCTGAGATGCCCACCGCTGCCGAAACAGCTCACTGCGCGTTGACAGTTCACCGACCAGGGCGATCAGCTCCTCGTCGTGCGGATCGCGGCCGGCTTCCATGCGCAGCTTCGCAGCCACGGCACCGGCGACGTGGTCGTAATCGACAAAAAAATCTCTGGCCGCCTCGGGCTCCAGATAGACGAACCGCGCTGTGTTCGCGGGCCGTCGCGAATCGGCCAGCACCGGTGAATACAGCGCGCGAGCGAGTTGATTCATGGCGAGCACGTCATAACGGCCGTTACCGATCCAGGCCGGCGCCTCGGAGATCGCGTCGAGCACCTGCTGCAGCGTCGAGCGCACCGCCACGGCAGGCCCGCGCCGGCGTGGACCGCGGGGCGTTCTCGATTGGCGCGCGAGGTGGAACAGGTGGTCGCGCTCGGCCTCGTCGAGTTGCAGGGCAGAGGCCAACGCGTCGAGCACTCCGTCGGAGGCACCGGCGAGGCTGCCGCGCTCCATGCGCACGTAGTAGTCGACCGATACCCCCGCGAGCAGCGCGACCTCCTCGCGGCGCAGACCTTTGACCCGGCGGTTGCCGCCGTAAGCGGGCAGGCCCGCCTGCTCGGGTGCGATGCGGGCCCGACGCGAGCTGAGGAACTCCCGGATCTCGGTGCGTGGATCCATCTCGGCCATTTTCCTACTGTAGGCCCGTTCAGCCGTACTGGTCAGTGGCCCATGACGGGGGGAGTACCCGTTGCTGTCGTCGCGGTGCCGCCGTCTACCGGGATGATGGCGCCCGTGAGGTAGGAGCCGGCCCGGCTGGCGAGGAACACGGCGGCACCCGCCATGTCGTCGTCGCGGCCGATCCGGCGCAGCGGGGCCGCCGCCGCGATCTTGTCGCCGATGGCATCGAGCGTGGCCCCCATCATCTGCGAGGGGAAGACTCCCGGTGCTACCGCGTTCACCGTGACGTGCTGTGGACCCAGCTCCCGGGCAAGCACTCTGGTGAGCTGGTGGAGAGCCGCTTTGCTGCTGGCGTACGAGTAGGTGGGCGCCTGGGCGACGTGGATGGCGGCGATACTGCCGATGTTGATGATCCGTGCCGGATCATCGGCGGTTCCCGCCCTGCGAAGTGCGGGAAGCAGTGCCTGCACCAGCCAGAACGGCGACTTGAGGTTGAGGTCGAGCACTGCGTCCCAGGCCGCGTCCGGGAACGTCTCCAGCGGCTCGCTGCGCATCGCTCCCGCGTTGTTGACGAGGATGTCCAAGCGTCCCGAGTCGGCCATGACGAGATCAGCGAGGCGCCGGCACTCGTCGTGCCTGGACAGGTCGGCGGGAATTGCCTGGACGTCGCCGAATTCGGATAGCAGGTGCTGTGCCTCCGCGCACGTTTCCGCATTGCGTGAGCTGATGACGACGCGGGCGCCCGCCTGGAGAAGGCCGCGCGCAATCATCATCCCAATGCCCTTGGTGCCGCCGGTGACAAGTGCGTACTTCCCGCTCAGATCGAAAAGTTCCGTGTGAGTGGTGAATTGGTTGTCCGTCATTGGTGTCCGTTCCTTCTGTCGTGTCAGAGTGCGCCGACACGGTCACGCATTCGGGGCGGCAGCTGAATCGGTCTGATGGAGGGAAAGCCGCAGTGCGTGTCCATGGAGTGCGGTCGGCGCTTTCGACTCACGCCAGGTTGACAGGCGTTGTGGACATCTGGGAGACCCTGGTGATACAGGTACTGCCAGAACCCCCCTTTCCTGGTGCGCTGAGTCCGGATCACCCCGGCTTGATGCCGGTGGATGGTTCACCAAGAAACGAAGGAGTGCCTTGCGATTTGCGATGATGGGGTTTTTGAGGACCACATCAGGCAGGATCGACAAGGCACTTCCGAGATGCGATCCCCCATGCCGCGGCGGCGGCCTCATTCGCGTTCGATGGCCCGAACCTGATCGCGTACGGCGGGCCGGAGCCGGTGGTGCGGGGGGCCGAGCGGTGCGGCCTGCCCAAGCTGGCCGACGAACACGTCCGGCTGCCTGCCTCGAAGGACGGCACCGGCGCCCTTCACAGCGACGAAACCGGCGTCGTTGGTGGGCGGCATGGCCGCGGGCGCCGACAGCATCGACGACATGGACCGGCTGCGGCACGGTGCCGGCCAGGCCGCCACACCCCTGTCCGCCCCCGTGATCGCCGCCACCAGGCTGCGCAAGGGACCCACGAAACTCCGCGCGCGGGGCGGCAGCGTTCGTCGCTGAGACCATCCGCACCGCACGCGCCTGCGGCGCCAACGGCCTGCTGGTGCTGCGGGCGGACTCCGCGTTCTACGGCGCCGACGTCATCAACGCCTGCCGGGCCCTGGGTGCCCGCTTCTCCCGCACCATGCGGATGAACGCCTCCGCCAAAGCCACCATCGGCCGCATCGACGAAGACGCCTGGAGGCCGATCAAATATCCCCAAGCGGTCTGGGACGAGGAGGGCCAGTGCTGGATCTCCGACGCCGAGATAGCCGATATCCGCTACACCGCTTTCACTTCCAAGCCGAAGAAATAGCAGGTCACCGCCCGACTGGTGGCGGACTCCCTGCCTGCGGCTTCGCCCCGGGTCCGGTGGGAATCGTCGGCGTCGCCAGCGATGGATCA
This sequence comes from Streptomyces sp. NRRL F-5630, assembly GCF_000719475.1. Lineage (GTDB taxonomy): Bacteria > Actinomycetota > Actinomycetes > Streptomycetales > Streptomycetaceae > Streptomyces. Next base: position 33,646 of record NZ_JOGO01000049.1, read on the forward strand.
TGGCGTGCCCGCCGCCTCGACGCCCACGGCCTTCCCTCATGGCATTGGGGGCGAAGAAGCGGGGCGGCAAGGAAAGGGCGGGTAGAAAGGAATCCGGTGCGGAACGCCGCAAGAATGAAATTGATCAGCACTGTGAAGAGGAAATGGGGTCGCGTTCACTTCCCTCCCGTCTAGCGGAGCACTTTGTACGGCCGGGGGCGCCGAAATGCCTCACCGGCTTCTGGTCCGGTCGGCCCCGGCGGCACCGGGTGGAGGGGCCGGTGGGCGTGCAGAGTGCGGAGTAGCATGGACGGTGGCTTCGCTCGCGTATGAGTTGGTACGTGCGGGGGAGGGGCCGCGGTGGTGGGGCCCACCGTTTCCAACCGCGGATCAGCCGCCAACGGTCCCTGCTTGCGAGGTGAGGTGTGCGCTGCCGCGCGCGCTCGAGCGAGTGGGAGACCCTGCGTGACATCAGCGAAGCCGCGTGACCCGGCCCCCGAACCCGTTGACCCCGATGTCGGTGCGGATGTGCCCGTTAGCGGTCTGTGGGACGGGCAGGGGCCCGTGTTCGCCGTCGTCGCCGCGGGCGGGGTGCTCGGGGCGGTGGCGCGGTACGGGGCCTCCGTGCTGTGGCCGACCGCGAGCGGGCACTTCCCCTGGACGACCTTCCTCGTCAACGTCGTCGGCTGCGCGCTGATCGGCGTCCTCCTGGCGATCGTCGCCGAACTCCGCCCGTACACCCACCGCTTGGTGCGGCCCTTCCTCGGTACGGGGGTCCTCGGCGGCTTCACGACGTTCTCGACGTACGCGATGGACGTGCGGGGGCTCATCGTCGCCGAGCGGTACGCGGTGGCCGGCGCGTACCTCTTCGGGACGATGGCGGCGGCCGTGCTCACGGTGTGGGGGAGCGCCTCGCTCGCGCGGTACGCGCTCAGGGAGCGGTTCGCGAAGGTCGCGGAGGGGGAGCGATGAACTGGCTGCTCGTGGTGGCGGGAGCGCTCGTCGGCGCGCCCGCGCGGTATGCCGCCGACCGCTGGATCACGGCGCGGAGCCGGGGACCCTTCCCCTGGGGGACGCTGAGCGTCAACGTTTTCGCCTGTCTCGTCCTCGGGCTCGTGACGGGCGCCGCGCTCGCGGGCGCCGCGTCCTCGCACGTCGTCGCGCTCCTTGGAACGGGGCTGTGCGGGGCGCTCTCCACGTACTCGACGCTCTCCTACGAGGCGCTGCGCCTCGCCGAGACCGGCGCGGGCCGTCTCGCGCTGGGCTACGCGCTGCTGTCGATGGGGGCCGGGCTCGGGGCGGGGTGCGCGGGCGTCGCGGTGGCGACGGGGGTGTGGGGGTAGAGGGCTGCGGGCGAACGCGGGCCCCTCGGCGAGCACCGGCCCCCGTCCGCTCGGCGAGCGCGGGCCGGTCCTCATACGGCGCGTGACCGCCCCGTAGCCGCTGCCCCGCCCCGCGCGCCGTGTCGCGGTGGCCCGTCCCGGTGCAGCGGGGGCCAGGTGCGTTCAGCCCTGCGGGTCGTACGCCCCCGTGAAGACGTCCACGAGGCGGCGGGTCGGGTCCTCGCCGAAGAGCATGTCGAGCGAGGCGGCGGACATCGCGGCCGTGTCGGCGGCGCGGGGGAAGAGGACGGATTCGTAGGCGGCGAGGGCGGCCTCGGTGTCCCCGGGGTGGGCGAGGAGGGCGGTGCCGAGGTCGGCGGCGTCGGCGAGCGCGAGGTTGGCGCCCTCTCCCGCGAAGGGGGACATGAGGTGCGCGGCGTCGCCGAGAAGGGTGACGCCAGGGACGCGGTCCCACGTGAGGCCGGCCGGGAGGGCGTGGATGCGGCGCGGGACGAAGCCGTCCTCGGCCCCGTCGAGCAGGGCGCGCAGGTGCGGGGCCCAGTCGGCGAAGGCGTCGAGGAGGAGCCGGCGGGTCCGCTCGGTGTCGGAGAAGTCGTGCGCGTCGAGCCATGCCTCGGGGACGCGCAGGGCGCTGTAGAGGTGGAGGGAGCCGTCGGTCTCGCGGTGGGCGAGGAAGCCCTGGCCGTCGCCGAGCGCGAAGCACATGCCGTCGCCGATGACTGCGGCGGCCTCGGGGTGGCGGGCGTCGGCGTCTTTCAGGTCGAACTCGATGAAGGAGATGCCCGTGTAGGCGGGCTCGGCGGGGGTGAGGAGGGGCCGGACGCGGGACCAGGCGCCGTCGGCGCCGACGAGGAGGCCGGTGGTGAAGACGGTGCCGTCGGCGAGGGTGACCTCGTGGCGCCCGGCGCCGAGCGGGCGCGCGCCGGTGACCTTGGAGTTCCAGCGCAGGGCGTGCGGGGGGAGCGAGGCGAGCAGGAGGGCGCGCAGGTCGCCGCGGTCGATCTCGGGGCGGTCGCCGTCCCCGGTGTCGGGCTCGTCGTGGACGAGAGTGCCCGCCTTGTCCCAGACGCGGACGGCCTCGCCCCCGGGGTGCACCTTCGCGCGGAACTCCGCGTGGAGACCGGCGGTGCGCAGGGCGGCCTGGCCCGTCTCCTCGTGGATGTCGAGCATGCCGCCCTGGCCGCGGGCCTCGGGGCCGCTCTCCAGGTCGAAGACGGTCGCGTCGACGCCACCCGCTATGAGGACACGGGCGAGGAGGAGGCCGCTGAGGCCGCCGCCGATGATCGCGATGGGGTAGTGCGGGGCGGGAGCGTGGCCCGACGCTGCGGTGGGGGTGCTGGTGCTGGTCATGGCTGCCTCCGGGGTGAGGGCGGGTGGTGGTGCCTCCACCGTAACGAACATGTTCGTGACGAACAAGTTCGTTCGAGGGTGGGGTGAGCGGAGACACGGGGCCGGAGGGAGCCGGTAGGGGGCGGATGCGGGGCGCGGGGTGCAGGGGGCGGCGGTACGAGGGCCGGGGCGGGCGGTGGTACGGGCCGAGGCGGCGACGGAGCGGGGCCCCCCGGGTCAAGCGGCTCGCGCACGCGCTTACCGCGCGCGGCCCGGGATGCGCCGCCGAGGGGCCGGGTGCCGTGGCCCGGCCCCTCGGCGTGTGTCAGCGCAGGCTGCGGACGGGGAGGAGGACGTGGGCGGAGGAGGTGAGCATCTCCGTGTCGCCGACGAACGCGGCGAGCGCCTCCTCGGTGATCTCCCGGCCCGGGACGGCCTGCGGCCAGGGCCGGGTGGCGAAGATGAAGTAGGCGTAGCCGCGCTGCTTGGCGGCGGCGAACCACTCCGGGGGGACCTCGCACTGGGCGTTGAGGTTCGGGGGCATGGTGAGCGCGGCCGAGCCCGCCTCGACGAGGAGGGTGAGGGGGAGCGAGGAGGTCTGCGTCCCGTCGAGGAGGGTGCCGCCGACCGGGAGTTTCGTGTCCGCGAGCAGGGCGAGCGCCGCCTCGGTCGCCCCCTGGTGGCCCCGCGTGCCGTCACCGAGCGGGTAGGCGAGCAGGAACGGCATGTCGTGGTCGTCGTCGGGGTGCTTGCCGCTCCACGCCACGACGACGAGCGTGCCGAGTTCGGCGGGGCGGAAAACGCGCTGCGCGCTGTCGGTGGAAGTCACCCCCGGACCCTAGCGACTCCGCCCCGGCCGGGCCCTCGCTCTTTCACCTGTCCGGGGGAGCCCGAACCGGCCATCACTCCAAAGGGTTTGGGGGTTCGCACGGCCGTTCCGCCCGTACGAGGCCGGTTCAGCCGCCGGGGCCGGTTCAGCAGGCGGGCCGGTTCAGCCTCCGGGGCCGGTTCAGCCGCCGAGGCCGCCGAGGCTGTCGAGGGGGAGGCCGCCGAGGAGGCCCGTGGCGGCGCTGGTCGTGGTGCCCTCCCGTACGAGCGAGGCGGGGTCGAGCTTCTGCTGCGGCAGGAGCGGCTTCACCTCGCGGGCGACGGCGTCGACGGTCTTGCCGAGGGAGTCCGGCTTCGAGGGGTCGAGCGCGTCGTTCGCGACGGTGTCCACGGCGCCCTGGAGCTGCGTCGCGGCGGCGTAGTACCCGCCGTTGAGGCTGCTCGGGGTGAGGGAGGCGGTGTCCACGGCGGGGGCGGCGAAGGCGGGGGCGGCCGCGGTCGCGGCGGCGAGACCGCCGACGACCACGGCGGCGGCCTTGGCGGCGGAGGGGGTGGTGCGGGGCTTGCGGTGCTTGGCGGTGCGGGCGGACATGGTGATCCTCTCGTCGGGGGTCGCGCGCTCGTCGGGGCCGGTCCCGGGGGTCCGCGGCCCCGGCTCCTCGAACGCCGGAGGGGCTGGTGCCGGAGCCCCGGTGCGAAGGGCCGCCCCCGTCCGGGGGCGGCCTCTCCTCACGTCAGGCGTTCACGCAGGTGTTGCCGAAGGCCGGGTTGAGCAGGCCGACGACGTCGATCGTGTTGCCGCAGAGGTTGATCGGCACGTGGACCGGGATCTGCACCGCGTTGCCGGAGATGACGCCCGGCGAGAGGGCGGCGCCGCCCTGCGCGCCGGCGTCGGCGGAGGCGAGACCGGCCGAGCCGGCGAGCGCGGCGGCGGCGACGGAGGAGAGGACGAGGGCCCTGGCGGTACGCGACATGGCGAAGCGCTCCTTACGGGTGTCGAGGAATCGTGCGGGGCCCGGCCGGTGCCGCTGGCTGCGCCGCGGGCCGGGATGCCGGGAACTGCCCCGGCGACTGCAACAACGTCGTCGGGACGCCGCGCGTTGTGCCCCGAAAAGGTGAAACGCCCCCTGTCCGAGTGGCGTGCGACACGCCGCACGTCTGCCGTGATCACCGCGTGCGAGTGCCCGCACGGGAAGTCGCCGCTGGTGGGCGGATGCGGGAGGGGCCGTTCGGGGGGTTCGGCAGTCGATCTGACAAGTACACCCGAACCGCCTCGCCGATGCTGACGGATTCTCCCGAGGGCGGGGGTTAGAGTCCCGTCGTTCCGCCCTTGTTGTCATGGCGTGCACCTTGTGTGCGATTCAGAGGCATACGGGGCGTAATGCCCATTTTCCGGAGTGTGAGTCCGGGCTGTCCCGCCCCCCCCATACACCGCCCTCGGAGGGCCGTCATGCGAAGCCGACTTCCGCTGTCCGCCGTGGTGCGCCGTGGCGCGGCCTGCGCGCTGCTCGCCCTCGCCGCCCTCGCCCAGGGGCCCCTCGCGGGCGCCGCCGCGCGGGGCGCGGAGGCGGAGGACGCGCCGACGGCGAGCGGGGCGCGAGCACGGCCCGTGGCGGCGAGCGGGGCGGCGCAGGCGGAGCTCCGGGCCGCCGCGCCGCGCGCCGCGACCAGGGTGCCCTTCGCGCCGCGCTGGAGCGCGACCCTGCACGGGGGATTCGCGCGGGCCGCCGCGTCGGCCGTGGTCTGCGAGGCGCCCGCCGTCAAGGGCGTCCCGGCGTGCGCGGGCGCCCGGCGCGGCGAGGGCGCGGTCAAGGGGCGGACCGCGCCGAACAACGGTGACTACGCGCTGTCCTACAAGGACAGCGACGACGACCCGAACACCTACAACTCCACCCGTGCCCGCCTCGACATCCCCGAGGGCGCGCGCATCCGCTACGCGCGCCTGTACTGGGGCGGCAACCTGCGCGTCGGCGAGCGGAAGCCCCTCGCGGACGCGGGGACCGTCCTCGTCGCCGAGCCCGGCGGCGCCTACCGGAAGGTCGGCGCCGACACGGCGATCGGGCACCGGGTGGCGGGCGGCGCCGAGGCCCTGCACGCCTCGGCCGACGTCACCGACCTCGTGCGCGCCAGCGGGCCGGGCGAGTGGACCGTGGCCCAGCTCCCCATCGCGAAGGGGCACTCGGCGACCGGTGGCTGGGGCGGGTGGACGCTCGTCGCCGCCTGGGAGGAGCCGCAGGCGCCGCTGCGGCGGCTCGCCCTGTGGGACGGGTTCGAATCGCTGCACGTCGGCGAGCGCGACCGCCGCACGCTGCGCCTCACGCTGCCGGGCCACCACGTCCCGGCCGGGGCCTCGGGCCGCGCGGGATTCGTCGCATACGACGGGGACCGGGGCGTGGACGGGGACGCGGTCACGGTGCGTACCGGAAAGGCGAAGCCCGTCCCGCTCGGCGGCGACGCGGCGAACCCGTCCGCCGACCTCTTCAACTCGACGATCAGTGACCGGACGAGTGCCTCCGGCAGGAGTTCGCGCCGGGTCCCGCCGCACACCTTCGGCTACGACTCCGACGTCCTCGACCTCCGCAAGGCCCTGCGGCGCGGCGGCACGGGGCTGCGGGCCGACGTGTCGGCGCAGCGGGACGCGGTGTGGCTGGGGGCGTTCTGGGCGGAGACGGACGAGGCGCGGGCGGGCGGTGGCGCGAGGGCCGGTGTCGCGGCGGGCGGGCGACGCGGCTGACCGTTCTTCCCGCTCCGTCATCCCGTCCGTTCCTCGCACAGTGGGGTCAGCGCGCGTGTCAGTGTCAGCAGAGCAGTGCGAACTCCCGGCCCGCGCACGTGTCCTGCACGTGGCGCAGCCGGTCGAAGGCGGCGTCGCGCGCGTCGTCACGGACCTCGTGCGCGCGCAGTGCGCGGACGGCATGGACGTCCGTCTGGCCTGCCCGCCCGACGGCACGCTCGGCGAACAGGCTTCCCGGCACGGGGCGTTCGTGCACGAGTGGTACGCGGGGCGCGCGCCAGGACCGGCGCTGCGGGCCGAAACGGCCGGTCTGCGCCGGGTGATCGACGCCGTGCGGCCCCAACTCCTGCACCTGCACAGCGCGAAGGCCGGTCTCGCCGCGCGGCTCGTGGTGCGCGGGGCGCTGCCCACCGTGTTCCAGCCGCACGCCTGGTCGTTCGAGGCGGCGGGCGGCCCGGTCGGCGCCTTCGCGCGGCACTGGGAGCGGTACGCGGCCCGCTGGACCGACCGGCTGCTCTGCGTGAGCGAGGCCGAGCGCCGTACCGGTGAACAGGCGGGCGTGCGCGGTGCGTTCTCCGTACTGCCGAACGGCGTCGACCTCACCGCCTTCCGGCCCGAGGGCGGCCGGTACGCGTACGGGGACGGCGCCCCGCTCGTCGTGTGCGTGGGGCGGTTGTGCCGCCAGAAGGGGCAGGACGTGCTGCTGCGGGCCTGGCCCGCAGTGCGCGAGGCCGTGCCGGGGGCGCGGCTCGTCCTCGTCGGCGACGGGCCCGACGAGGCGGAGCTGCGCCAACAGGCGGGCGAGGGCGTCGCGTTCGTGGGGGCCGCGCGGGACTGTGCGCGGTGGTACCGGGCCGCCGACCTCGTCGTGCTGCCCTCGCGCTGGGAGGGGATGGCGCTCGCGCCGCTGGAGGCGATGGCCTGCGGGCGCGCGCTCGTCCTCACGGACACGGGCGGCGCCCGCGAGAGCCTGCCGGACGCGGCGCTCCCGTACAGCCTCGTCCCGCCCGAGGAGCCCGGCGCGCTCACCGCCGCGCTCACGCGCCTGCTGCGGGCGCCCGCCCTGCGCGTGGACCTCGCCGCGGTGGGGCTCGCGCACGTGCGCGCCCGTCACGACGTACGACGCACCGCGCGGGCCGTCTCCGCGCTCTACGGCGCCCTCCTCGCGCGGACGCCCAGGACCACCCCTCCGGGCCCGCGCGGCACGACCGCCGGGACCCGCCCCCCAAGGGAGTCGATGACCTCGTGAGCGTGGAGAACGACCTTGTGCGCGTGGAGCTTTCGCCGTCGGACACGGCGAGGTCCCGGGGCGAGTCGCTGGACGCCGACCGGCGGGGGCAGGGGGGCCGCAGGGGTGCGGCGGAGCCGTACACGCGGGGCGGGGACCAGCCGTGCGCGCCGGGCGCGGAACAGCGTGTGGTGGAGCAGGGCGGAGCGGCGGCTGCCGGAGGAAGCGGGGCGGGCGACGGCGGCGCCGGACTGAGGGTGGCCGGAAGCGCATCCCCGACGCGCACCGCTACGCGCCCGGCCCCCCGCACCGCTACGCGCCCGGCGCCCCGCACCGCGCCCGGCACCCCCGTCCGCACCCCGGCCCGCGCCTCCTCCCGCACTGCGCCCCGTCCCCTCGCCCCCCGCCGCGCCCCCCACCCCTCTCTCGCCCTCGTCACCGCCGACCTGCTCGGTGTGCTCGTGGGTGGGCTGGTGGCCGGGGCGGGGTGGAGCTGGGAATGGGCGGCGCTCGGTGGGGCGCTGCTCGTCCTCACCGCGCGGTCCGCGTGCCTGTACCGGCCAGGACCGGAGACCGGGGTGCTCGACGAGGTGCCCGCGCTCTGCGCCCGTACCGCCCTCGCCTGGGCGGTCGTCGCCGCGCTGCTCGCCGCCGTGCGGCCGGAGGCGGCGCTGCCGCTCCCCGCGCTGATCACCGCGTGGGCCGCGCAGAGCCTCGTCGCCGCGAGCGTGCGCGGGCTCGTGCACGGGCGGCGGCGGGCGCGGCGGCGCGCGCGGCCCGCCGCCGCGCTGCTCGTCGGCGACGCCCGTACCCACACCGTCGCCACGGTGCTGCGCCGCTGCGAGCGGCCCGTCGTGCTGCCCGTCGGCATCGTCGGGCCGCGCGCCGGGACACCCGGGGACGTGCCCGTGCTCGGCTCCGCCGACGAGGTGCGGCGCGCCCTCGGCGCGCACGACGTGCGGCTCGCGCTGTGCGTCGGGGAGCCGCCGGCCGCGTACCTGCGGCTCCTGCGCGCCCACGGCTGCGCCCTGTGGCGCCTGGACGCGCGCGGCCCCGGGCACGGTTCCGCGCCCGGCACCACGAGCCTCGCCGGCTACCCGCTCACACCGCTGCCCCCCGGCCCCCGCCGGCCCGGCGCGGGCAAACGCGCCCTCGACCTCGCCCTCGCGGGCCCCGCCCTGGTGCTCCTCTCGCCGCTCCTGCTCGCCTGCGCCCTCGCCGTCCGCCTCAGTGACGGCCCCGGTGTCCTCTTCCGGCAGGAACGCGTCGGCCAGTACGGGAAGGCCTTCACGCTCCTCAAGTTCCGCAGCCTGCGCCCCGGCGACGACCGCGAGGCCGCCACCCGCTGGAACGTCGCCCACGACGACCGCATGAGCCCGGTGGGCCGCTTCCTGCGCCGCTCCTCGCTCGACGAGCTGCCCCAGCTGTGGAACATCCTGCGCGGCGACATGAGCCTCGTCGGGCCGCGCCCCGAACGCCCCTTCTTCGTGGCCGAGTTCGGCCGTACGTACGCGGGGTACCGGCACCGGCACCGCGCACCCGTCGGCCTCACCGGGCTCGCGCAGATCAGCGGCCTGCGCGGGGACACCTCCATCGAGGACCGCTCCCGGCACGACAACTACTACGTCGACCACTGGTCGTTGTGGCTCGACGTACGGATTCTCGTGCGCACCGCCGTCTCGCTCGTCCGCCCCTCGGGGAGCTGACCCCGTGACCCACGCACCCGCCCACGCCGCCCCGCACGCAGCCGGGCAGCCCGCCGCCCCCACCGGCCCGCACGCCGCGCCGGACGCCGCGCCGCGCGAGGCGGCCCGGCCCGCGCCGCTCACCGTCCTCGTTCGCGCCGTCCGCCGCCACGTCCCCGCCCGGCTGCTCCCCGCCCTCGCCGTTCTCGCCCTCCTCGCCTACCCCGCGTCCCCGGGCGCCGAGGGCGCGACCCCCGCCGACGCGGCCTCCGCCGTCCTCGTCCTCACGGTCGCGCTGCGGCTCCTGCGCGAGAGGCGGGGGGACGGCGGGGGCGGTGAGGACCGCGTGTCCGGCGAGAGCCGCAGGACCGGCGGGACCGCCGAGACCCGCGAAACCGGCCGCCCCCACGCCCCCCACGCCCCCTTCACCCCCGGCGCCCCCCTCACCCCCCGCGCCGCCCTCCTCCTCGGCGTCCCCGTCCTCGCGCTCGCCCTCGCCGCTCTCGGCGCGGCCGACGCGGCGACCGGGATCGCCGGGCTAGGCCGCTACCTCCAGATCTTCGTCCTCGTCCCCGCGGCGCTCCTCCTCTCCCTCCGCGACCCGCGCGACCTGCGCGTCCTCGCCTGGGGACTCGTCGCGCTCGCTCTCGCCGAGGGCGGCGTCGGCGTCGTCCAGTACCTCACCGGCTCCGGCGCCTCCTACATGGGCGAGGACATCCGCGCCGTCGGCACCTTCGGGCCCGGGGACGTCATGGGCATGGCCACGGTCGTCGCGTACGGGCTCGTCGCCGCGAGCGGCCTCGCGCTCGCCCGCCCCGGGGAGGCCCCGCGTCTGCAGCGGCCCCTCGCCGCCGCCTGCGCCGCCGCGCTCCTCGTCCCGCTCGCCCTCTCCTTCAGCCGCGGCGCGTGGATCGCCACCGCCGCCGTCCTCGGCCTCCAGCTCCTCGGCGCCGGACCCCGCCGCGCCCTCAAGGTCCTCGCCGCCGCGAGCGCCGCCGCCGTCGTCCTCGTCGGCGGTCTCGGCATCGGCTCCGCGATGCTTCAGGAACGCCTCAGCAGCATCACCAAGGTCACCGCCGCCCCCGACCGGTCCGTCACCGACCGGTACACCATGTGGGCCGCCGCGGGCGACATGTGGCGCGAGCACCCGGTCACGGGCGTCGGCCTGAAGGGCTTCCCCGCCCACCGCGACAGCCACGCCTCGCTCGCCCTCTCCGCGGGCAGCGACACCGCGGGCGCGGGTCAGGACTTCCGCGTCCAGGCGCTCCTGTCCCCGCACGACATGTACCTCCTCGTCCTCAGCGAACAGGGCCTCATCGGCCTCACCGCCCTCGGCGGGTGCTGGGCCGCGCTCCTCGTCCTGGGCGTGCGCCGCCTCGTCGGCACGCACCGGAGCCCCTTCCCGCGCCGCCGCCCCCTCGACTGCGGACTCGTCGCCTGCGGTCTCCTGCTGTGGCAGCTCGTCGACTTCGTCTACGCCGACATCGGCGGCCCCGCCACCGTCATGACCGCCTTCGCCCTCGGCCTCGCCGCCTGGTGGGGACTCGGGGTGCGGTACGGGGCGGAGCGGCCGGACGCGGAGGGGGCGGAGCCGACGCGCGTGCGGGGGACGGCCGGACCCGTCCCCTGCGAGGCGCGGCGACCCGCTCCGTACGCCGCGCCCCGCCCCGCCGGGCACCCCGCCTCCCAGCCCTCCGAGAGGCGGACCCCATGACCGACCGCACACCCACCGCTCCCGGTGAGCCCACCGCACGGACCGGGCACGCCACACCCCCGGCGAGTACGGCGGGCACAGCGACGACCGTGGCGACCGCCACACACGCCACACACGCCATGCCCGCCACACGCCCCGCCCCCGCTGTCCCCCCGAAGGCCCTCCCCGCCCCCCGCTCCGAAGGCCGCGACCCCTCCGGCCGGTTCCTCGCGCGCGCCGCGGGGATCACCGCCGCCCTCACCGTCGCCGGGTCCGTGCTCGGGCTCGTCCGCGACCAGGCCCTCGCGCACTTCTTCGGGGCCGGGCAGGAGACCGACGCCTTCCTCGTCGCCTGGACCCTGCCCGAGTTCGCGTCCACGCTCCTCATCGAGGACGGCACCGCGCTCGTCCTCGTCCCCGCCTTCTCCCTCGCGCTCGCCCTGCGCGCCACGAGCGGCGCAGGGGAACCCGACCCGGTCCGCGCCCTCGTGCGCGCCACGCTCCCCAGGTTCTGCGCGATCCTCTCGCTCGTCGCGCTCCTCCTCGTCGCGGGCGCCCCCTGGATCGTCGAGTTCCTCGCCCCGGGGCTGCCGCGCCGTCAGCTCGCCATCGACTGCACGCGCCTCACCGCGACCTGCGCCCTCAGCTTCGGCCTCGCCGGGTACTGCGGCGCGGCCCTGCGCGTCCACCGCCGCTACCTCTCCCCGGCCTCCATCTACGTCGCCTACAACACCGGCATCATCGCCGCGATGGCACTCGTGGGTGCCTGGGCGGGCTGGGGCGTGCGCGCCGCCGCGCTCGGCGTCGCGCTCGGCGGCGGCCTCATGGTCCTCGTGCAGGCGCCGTTCCTCGTACGGGAGTTGCGCGCGCGGCGCGTCATCGGCGGCGCGAGCGGGGACGCGCCTCCGGCCCGTACCCGGCTCTTCGACCCCGCGCTCCTCGGGCCCGTCCTGTGCTTCGCGCTCTTCCGGCAGTCGCAGGTGCTCGTCGAGCGCTGGTTCGGCTCCGAGCTCGCCCCGGGCGCGATCTCCCACCTCAACTACGCGCAGAAGGTCGCGCAGGTCCCCATGGTCATGTCGCTCATGCTCGCGACCGTCACCTTCCCCGTCGTCGCCAAAGCGCTCGCCGAGGGGCGCGCCGAGGACGCCCGCCGCCGCGTCGAACGCGATCTCTCGCTCGCCGGGTGCGTCGTCCTCCTCGGCGCCGCCGTCGTCATCGCCTGTGCCGGGCAGATCGTCGAACTCCTCTTCCAGCGCGGGGCCTTCACCGCCACCGATACGGCGGCGACCGCCGCCGTCATGCGCGTCTACGCCCTCGGCCTCCTCGGCCACACGCTCGTCGGCGCCCTCATCCGCTCCTACTTCTCCGCCGCGCGCAAGACCTGGTACCCGGCCGCCGCCATGCTCGCCGGCCTCGGCGTCACCGCCCTCGGCGCGGCCCTCCTCGCCCCGGCGCACGGTGTGCTCGGCCTCGCCGCCGCCAACGCCCTCGGCATCAGCACCACCGCCGCCCTCATGCTCGCCGGGCCCCTGCGCCGTTCCCTCCCGCTCCGCACCGGGGCCGTCGCCCGCGACCTCGCCGGGCTCGTCCTCGCCGCCGCCCTCGGCTGCCTCGCTGCCCACCTCGCCGCCGCTCGCCTCGCCTCCCCCGCGGCCGGGCTCGCCGCGGGGACCCTCGCCCTTCTCGCCGTCTCCCTCGGCACCGCCCTCTCCCTGCGCCTCCCGGCCGCCGAAGTCCTCCGCCAGACCCTCGCGAAGCGGACCGGCCGAAAGGGCCGTACCCGTACGACCGGTACGCGTGCGAGCGATACGCCTGCCAGCGGTACGGCCGGGGCGCCTGCGAGCGGTACGCCCGGTGCGCCCAGCACCCGCGCGAGCGACGCCACCCGCGCGAGCGACGCGCCTCCCCCCGACTAGCCGGCTCCCTCCGCCGGTCCCGCTCCCCGTCCCCCCGTACGAGAAAGCGCCGCGATGCCCGCTGAACCGCCCGCCGTTCCCGCGCCCGTCTTTCCCGCGCGCCCCGCTCCGGCCACCCCGCTGTGGGTGCTCATGTACCACTCGGTCTCCGAGGTGCGCGAGGACCCGTACCGCGTCACCGTCACCCCGCACCGCCTGGAGCGGCAACTCCGCTGGCTGCGACGGCGCGGACTGCGCGGCGTGTCCGTCACCGCGCTCCTCGCGGCCCGCGCCGCCGGACGCGGTGAGGGACTCGTCGGGCTCACGTTCGACGACGGCTACGCCGACTTCCTCTCCCACGCGGTGCCCCTCCTGCACCGCTACGGCTGCACCGCCACCGTCTTCGCCCTCCCCGGCCGCCTCGGCGGCGACAACGCCTGGGACCCGCTCGGCCCCCGCAAAGCCCTCCTCACCGCCGCCGGACTGCGCCGCGTGCGCGCCGAGGGCATGGAACTCGCCTCGCACGGCCTGACGCACGTGGACCTCACCCGTGCCGACGACGCCACCCTCCGCGCCGAGACCGCCGGTGCCCGCGCGCGCCTCACCGAGCTCACCGGCACACCCGTCGACGGCTTCTGCTACCCGTACGGGACACTCGACGCCCGCGCCATGGACGCCGTCCGCGCCGCCGGTTACCGGTACGCCTGCGCCATCGACCCCGGCGCGCACACCGGCCCGTACGCCCTTCCGCGCGTCCACATCGGCAGCCGCGACACCGCACCGTTCCTCGCCCTCAAGCGCCGCCTCCACGCCCGCCGACGCCCCACCGCGCTCGCCACGCTCCCGTACGCGCCCCTCGCGCCCGAGGAGGCGGCCCGCGTATGAGCACCGCCCCCGCCGCGGAGCCCCGCACGGGCACCGCGCCACCCCCCGGCGCCGCCCCCCGCCCCCGGGTCCTCCACGTCATCACCGGGCTCGGCGTCGGCGGGGCCGAGCAGCAACTCCGGCTCCTCGTCCCCCGCCTCACCGCCGACAGCGAGGTCCTCACCCTCACCCACCCCGGGCCACTCGCCACCGCGCTGCGCGCCGACGGAGTCCCCGTCCACCACCTCGGCATGGGCGGCAACCGCGACCTGAGCGCGCTGCCCCGCCTCGCCCGGCACATCCGCGCGGGCCGCTACGACCTCGTGCACACGCACCTCTACCGCGCCTGCCTCTACGGCCGTCTCGCCGCCCGTCTCGCGGGGGTGCGCGCCCTCGTCGCCACCGAGCACTCCCTCGGGGACACCGAGATCGAGGGCCGCCCCCTCACCCCCGGGGTCCGCGCCCTCTACCTCGCGGGCGAACGCCTCGGCACCGCGACCGTCGCCGTCTCCGAGACCGTCGCCGAACGCCTCGCCCGCTGGGGCGTCCCCGACAGCCGGGTCCACGTCGTCCCCAACGGCATCGACGCCGCCGCCTTCGCCCACGACCCCGAACTCCGCACCACCGCGCGCACCGCCCTCGGCATCCCGGCGGGCGCGCACGTCCTCGCCGGAGCCGGCCGCCTCGTCCCCGGCAAGCGCTTCGCCGCGCTCGTCGAGGCCCTCGCCCTCCTCCCCGCGGACCACCACCTCGTCCTCGCGGGCGCGGGACCCGAGGAGGCCGCCCTGCGCGCCCTGACCACGCGGCTGCGCCTCGACGACCGCGTGCACCTCACCGGCGAACAGGACCCGCACGGACTGCGCGCCCTGCTCTGCGCCGCCGACGTCTTCCTCTCGCCCTCCGCCGACGAGGCCTTCGGACTCGCCGTCGTCGAGGCGCTCGCCGCCGGGCTCCCCGTCCTCTACGTGCGCTGCCCGGCCCTGGAGGACCTGCCCCCCGAGTCCGCGCCCGCGCAGCGCGTCGGCGGCTCACCGGCCGCGCTCGCCGAAGCCGTCCGTTGGGGCCGCGCCACCGGGCACGGGCGCGGGCTCCCGCCGGGCGAGCGGTTCCCCGTGCCCGCCGCCGTGCGCCACTACGCCGTCGAGCGCTCGGCCGCGCTCCTCGACGCCGTCTACCGCCACGCCCTCGCCCAGGCCGCGACCCCCGCCGCCGCCCGCCCCCCACGCCCCCGCGCGCCCCACCCGACC
>NZ_JOGO01000050.1 GCF_000719475.1 Streptomyces sp. NRRL F-5630
GGCCGGGGGCGGGGGGCCCGGGGCCGGGGGGAGGGTGCCGTCCACCGCGAAGGCGGGGGGTGGGGGCGGGGCGCTGTCCGTGGTGGCGACGGCGTAGAGGGTCGTGGTGGCGAGGAGGCCCGAGAGGGTGAGCGCCGCGCCGGTGCGGGCGCGGCCCGAGAGGCGGATGCCGGTCAGGGCCGCTTCCAGGGCGGGGGGCTTCGGCCGTCCCGGGACTTCGCCCTCCGCGAGGAAGGCGCGCAGGCGGGCTGTCAACTGCTGCGGTCGCGCGGCGAGTTCCGGCAACTGAGCGGTCAGTGTGTCGCGGGCGTGGAGCAGGCGGTGTGCCGCCGCCGGGGTGCTCGCCTCCACCTCGGCCGCCGTCTCGGGCAGGTCGAGCCCCACCCCCTCGTACAGCAGCACCACCCTGCGGTGCGGCGGAGGCAGACGCAGCAGCGCTCCCGCGAGCGCCGCCTGCGCCGCGTCGGCGGGCGCCACCCTGCGCCCCCGGCCGCCGAACCCGCGCCACGGCGACAGCGCCGACTCGTGCACCACCGCCCGCACCCACCCCTCCGGGTCCGGGTCGCGCGCCACCTCCGGCCACCGCTCCCACGCCTGCCGGAAGCCGCTCAGCACGGCGGCGAGCGCGACGCGCGGACGGCTCGTCAGGAGGTACGCCTGACGGAGCAGAGGGAGCGCGGCCCGCGCGTAGAGCACGGCGAAGGCGGCGTCCGGCGGCCCGGGGAGCGGGAGCGGCCCGGGGGCGGTGTGCGCGAGGTCGGGGGCCACGAAGGACGCCTCGGCGCGGCGGGGGGCTCCGGCGGGACGCACCGCCTCGTCGTGGGGACGCGCCGCCTCCTGGGCGATACGCGCCGCCTTCGGGGCGGGGCGTGACGCTTCTTCGGCGGGGCGTGACGCTTCTTCGGCGGGGCGTGACGCTTCGTCGGCGGGGCGTCCCGGAGCGCCGATACGGGGTTCCTCGCCTGTACGCGGTGCCTCCTCGGCAGTGCCCGTGTTCCCCGAACGCGGTGCCTCCTCGCCGGTACCTTCCGTCGCGCCCTCCGGCGTCGGCCCGGTCGTCAGTTCGGCCAGGAGGCTCGCGTACGCCTCCAGCCGCCTGCCGTGGGGGCGGGCGCGGCCCTGTTCCCAGGCGCGTAGTTTCTGCGTGCTCACGCCGAGCCGCGCCGCCGCCTGAGCGCGGGTCAGTCCCGCCCGCTCGCGCAGCAAGCGGCGGTCGGGGGCGGGCGGCAGGGCGCGGGTCGTGGGCCCCGACGCCGCGTCAGGAGCGCCTTCGCGGGGCTGGACGGACGTGCCGTGGCTCATCGCGCACCCCCGTGGCGAGGGGTTCCCTGGCGGCGCGGCGCGTCGCTCCGTAGGTAAGATCGCATAATCGCATATTGGGCGACACCTCCGGTACGCGCTTCTTGCACGGGTATCGACTGGGTCATTGGGAGCATGGCCCGGTGACCGAGATGACCGATCCGCCCGGGGCCGCCACGTCCACGCCCCGGGGCACTCCCGCCGCCCCGCCCGTCGCCGCCCGCCTCGGCAGACGGCTGCCCGCCTTCATCGCCTCGCTCCTCGGCGGGGCCTTCGCCGCCGGGCTCGGACTCGGCGCGCTCGCGGTCCTCGTCATGGTGCTGTGGATCAGTTCGCCGTTCCCCGACAGCGGGCCCGGCGGCGCGCTGCGGCTCGCCGCCTCGCTGTGGTTCCTCGGCCACGGCACGACGCTCGCCCGCTCCAGCCTCGTGACCGGGGAGACCGTCCCGCTCGGTATCGTCCCGCTCCTGCTGCCGTTGCTGCCGCTGTGGCTCCTGCACCGCGCGGCGCGCGAGGCCGCCGAACCGGAGGAGAGGGACGGCCTCCCGCCGGTACGGGCGAGGGGGCGGCTCGGCGGGCGCGGGGTCGCCGTGGCCGGGGTGTGCGTCGGCTACCTCCTCGTCGCGGGCGCCGCGCTCTTCTACGCGCGCGGCGGCGACCCGGCGCCCGAGCCGCTGAGCGCGCTGCTCCACGTACCGCCGCTCGTCGGGCTCGCTGTGGCGTCGGGTGTGTGGGCGGCGCACGGGCGTCCCGACCCGCTGCCCGCCCTCTCGGTACGGCTCGGGGCGCGGCGGGAGGTCCTGCCGACGGTCCTGCGGGCCGCGACCGCCGCCGTGCTCGGCCTCGTCGCGGGCGGCGCGCTGCTCCTCGTGACGAGCCTGAGCGGCGACTCCCACGCCGTGCGCGGCGCCTTCGACCGGGTCACCGACGACTGGTCGGGACTCGCCGCCGTCCTCCTCCTCGCCGTCGCCCTCGTCCCCAACGCGGTCCTGTGGGCGGCCTCGTACGCGCTCGGGCCCGGATTCCTCGTGGGGACGGGTCACTCCGTGGCGCTCTCCGGAGCGGCACCGCTCGGCGGGCTGCCGCCCTTCCCGCTCCTGCCCGGCCTCCCGGCCGACGGCGACCCGGCGCCCTCGACGTGGGCGGTGCTCGCGCTGCCGCCGGCCGCCGCGCTCCTCGGGGGCCTCCTGGTGGGCCGCGCGGCGGCGCCCGCCCGGCCCGAGGAGAGGGACGAGTCGGCGGTGTGGTCACGTGGCACGACGGTCCTGACGGCGGCCTGCGCCGCCCTTCTGGCGGGCCTCGTCGTCGGCGTACTCGCCACGGCGGCGGGGGGCCCGCTCGGCACGGGTCCCCTGCGGGACTTCGGCCCGGTGGGCTGGCTCACGGGGGCGGCCACCTTCGTCTGGGCCGCCCTCCTGGGGGTCCCGACGGCGCTGGGGCTGCGGGCCTGGCGGCTGCGGGGGACGGCGCCGGAGCCGGAACCGACGGCGGACGCGGTAGCCGTATCCGGGGCCGGGCTGCTGGGCCCCTCCTCGCCCTCCCGGGACCTCTCCGGCCTCGCGGTCCCGCCCGGCCGCTGGTGGCTGCCGCGTCGCGACCGCGAGGCGGGGGCGGCCGGGGGAGAGGCGGCGGGGCCGGTCGTGGAGGCGCGGGCGGCCGGGGAGACAGCGGCGGATTCGCGTACCGGGGAGGCGGTCGGCTTCCCGGAGGTCGCTGACGCCGCGGAGGCGGCTCAGGTGCCGGGGGCGGCGGATGTGCCGGAAACGGCCGACGTGCCGGAGGCGGTTGACGTGCGGGAGGTGGCCGACGTGCGGGAGGCGCGCGAAAACCCCGGCACGGGCGCGGACTCGGACTCCGGCGCGGGCGAGGCCCAGGCGGACGTCGCGAAGGACGCGGCTGGTCCGCCGGACACGAAGGACGTGAAGAGCGCCGAGGACACGAAGAGTGCGACGGACGCCGAGGGCGCGAAGGCCGGGGCCGACGAGGAGATCGAGGCCCTTCTGGACGAGCCGGGTCCGGGGACTCGGCCGGGTCCGGGGACGGCCCGTGGCGAGGGCGACGCGGGGGAGGGGCTCTCGGAGGGCGGCGCACGGTAAGGGCTGGGGCCGGGGGCGGGCACGGCGGCGCGCTGGACAGGGATACGCCCGGTCCGCCCGCCGCCGGAACCCCAGCGGCGGAGGCCGGTGGAGCCCCGGGGGCGGAGGCCGGTGGAGCTGTTCCGGCCGGTGGCCGGTGCCGCCCCCGGCCGCACGGCGGCCTGACGAGGGGGCCGGGCCGGGTTATTCGGCCAGGAGGGGGCGGAGTTCCTTCGGGAGGAGTTTCTCGCAGGCGTCGCGGGAGGCGTGGGTGGCCGCGTCGTCCACGCAGGAGAAGTAGTCGCTGTAGACGCCGTGGAAGATGAAGACGCTGGCCACCGCCGCGATGCTCAGAGCCGAGGTCACGATGCCGGTGACCGCCGAGGGCACCTGGGGGCGGGTACGGGTGACGGGGCGGCCGTAGGGCGTGGGGGACGCCGGGGCCGGGTGCCTCGCCACCTCCTCCCGCGCTCTCGTGGCCGCCTCCTCCGGGTCCTGCCCCTTCGCGACCGCGCGCAGCGCCGCCTCCGACTCCTGCGGGGTACGGGCCCGGCCGCGCAGCGCCGAGATGCCCCAGTAGAGGCCGAGGGCGCCGAGCAGCAGGGCGAGATAGGTCCAGCCGAGGAAGAGACCCAGGACGAGACCCCACGTCCCGGCCATCAAGGCGTAACGCGCGTGCCGTTGCACCGGGTCGGTCGGGTCCCAGCGGGGGATGCGGGGGAAGGGACCCCCCGGACCACCGTTGCCTTTGCCGTTGCCCGGCCCCTGGCCGGGACCTTGGCCGGGCCCCTGCTGCGGGCCGCCCTGACCGGGCCCCTGCCACGGTCCCTGCGACCCCTGCCACGGTCCCTGCCCCTGCGGCCCCTGCCCCTGCGGTCCCTGCCCCTGCGGTCCCTGTCCTTGCGGATCCTGCCCCTGCCGCCCCTGCGGCGGGGTGTCCGGGTGGTCGCCCCAGCCGCCGCCGCGCCACGGCTCGGGCTGTCGGCCGCTCCACCGCGTACCGCCGCTCTCGGGAGCGCGCGGGCGCCACGGCTGGTCCGGGCGGTCGGCGGGCGGAGCGGCGAAGGGATTGTCCGGCTCACCCTGTGCCCCGGCCCCGCCCCGGCTGCCGGACTCCTCCCGGTCGCCGGAGCCGGACGCCGAGCCCGTACCACCGGAGTCGGTACCACCCGACCCGGTACCACCGGCCCCCGCACCGGAAGGCCCGTCGCCGCCGGACCCCGCCCCCGGGGACCCCGTACCGCCGGACCCCGTACCGCCGGACCCCTCCGCCCCTGAGGGATCGCCGCCCTCCCGCAGCGCGAACACCGGCCACCTCGCGCTCTCGTGGCTCTCGTCGCCGGGGCGGAGGGCTGTGGGGAGCACGCCGAGCGGGGCTCCGGCGGCGGCGCCCGCGGGGGCGACGGTGCGGAGGCTGGGGCGGGCGGATCGGTCCGGCATCAGGAGGCGTCTTCCCCTTGCTGTGCGGCCGCCGCGGGCGGGTGCGGACGGCCTGGACTGACGAAAGGCGGCGGTGGTGCGGGCGGCGGGCGCCCGCGCGGACACCCTTGACGCTACCTGCCGCTCGCCGCCCCTTCGGGGCTGGCCCTGCCCCCGGGAGCCCTCGGGGCCGTCCGAGCGCCCGTACGGGGGCCGGTATCGTTGCTGACGGTCGGCGGCTTCGTAGAGTTCCCCGTATCGCGTGACGCCCCACCTTCGTGCGAAGCCACAAAGGAGCGGACGCGTACGGCCCGCCGGGGTGAGTCGCGTCACACCGTGGTGACGTTCCCGGTTCCCGCAGCCCGCCGCCCGCTCCGCGAAACACCGCGGTCCCGCGCCCCGGCGCCGTACCGTCCCCTTCCAGAAAGGGCCGCCTCGTGGCCTCCGCACCACCTCCCGACCACGCGTCCGGCGTCAAGCGCCTCGTCGTCCTCGTCTCCGGCACCGGCAGCAACCTCCAGGCGCTCCTCGACACCATCGAGGAGCAGGGCCCGGAGCGCTACGGGGCACGCGTCGTCGCCGTGGGTGCCGACCGCGAGGGCATCACGGGCCTGGAACGGGCCCGCGCCGCCGGTATCCCCACCTTCGTGTGCCGCGTCAAGGACCACCCGGACCGCGCCGCCTGGGACCTCGCGCTCGCCGAGGCCACCGCCGCGCACGCCCCGGACCTCGTGGTCTCGGCCGGTTTCATGAAGATCGTCGGCAAGGAGTTCCTGGACCGCTTCGGCGGGCGCTTCGTCAACACCCACCCCGCACTGCTGCCCAGCTTCCCCGGCGCCCACGGCGTCCGGGACGCCCTCGCCTACGGGGCGAAGGTCACGGGCTGCACCGTCCACTTCGTCGACGACGGCGTCGACACCGGACCGATCATCGCCCAGGGCGTGGTCGAGATCCGCGAGGACGACTCGCCGGAGGGCGAGGCCGCCCTCCACGCACGTATCAAGGACGTCGAGCGCGCACTGCTCGTCGAGGTCGTGGGGCGCCTGGCCCGCCACGGCTACCGCATCGAGGGACGAAAGGTACTGGTTCCGTGACGACCGAGTCCACGACCACCCCCACCGACACCGACGAGGCGGGCCGCAGGCCGCTGCGCCGCGCGCTCGTCAGCGTCTACGACAAGACCGGGCTCGAAGACCTCGCGCGCGGACTGCACGAGGCCGGCGTCCAGCTCGTCTCGACCGGCTCCACCGCGGGGAAGATCGCCGCGGCCGGGGTCCCCGTCACCAAGGTCGAGGAGCTGACCGGCTTCCCCGAGTGCCTCGACGGCCGCGTCAAGACCCTCCACCCGAAGGTCCACGCGGGCATCCTCGCCGACCTGCGCCTGGAGACCCACCGCGCCCAGCTCGCCGAGCTGGGCGTCGAGCCCTTCGACCTCGTCGTCGTCAACCTCTACCCCTTCCGCGAGACGGTCGCCTCGGGCGCCACCGCGGACGAGTGCGTCGAGCAGATCGACATCGGCGGCCCCTCGATGGTCCGCGCCGCCGCCAAGAACCACCCCTCCGTCGCCGTCGTGACGAGCCCGGAGCGGTACGCGGACGTGCTCGCCGCCGCGCGCGGGGGCGGTTTCGACCTGCGGACCCGCAAGCGCCTGGCCGCCGAGGCGTTCCAGCACACCGCCGCCTACGACGTCGCGGTCGCCTCCTGGTTCGCCGACGACTACGCCGCCGCCGACGACAGCGGCTTCCCCGACTTCACCGGGGCCACCTACACGCGCTCCCACGTGCTGCGCTACGGCGAGAACCCGCACCAGGGCGCCGCGCTCTACGTCGACGGCACGGGCGGGCTCGCGCAGGCCGAGCAGCTGCACGGCAAGGAGATGTCGTACAACAACTACACGGACACGGACGCCGCGCGCCGTGCCGCGTACGACCACGGTGAGCCCTGCGTCGCGATCATCAAGCACGCCAACCCCTGCGGCATCGCGATCGGCGCCGACGTGGCGGAGGCGCACCGCAAGGCGCACGCCTGCGACCCGCTCTCGGCCTTCGGCGGCGTCATCGCCGTCAACCGCCCGGTGAGCAAGGAGATGGCCGCGCAGGTCGCCGAGATCTTCACCGAGGTCATCGTCGCCCCCGCGTACGAGGACGGCGCGGTCGAGCTGCTCGCCAAGAAGAAGAACATCCGCATCCTCGTCGCGCCCGGCGCCCCGGCGTCCCGCACGGAGACGAAGCAGATCGACGGCGGCGCGCTCGTCCAGGTCACCGACCGGCTCCAGGCCGAGGGCGACGACCCGGCGCACTGGACGCTCGCGACGGGCGAGGCGCTCGACGCCGCGGGCCTGCGCGAGCTGGAGTTCGCGTGGAAGGCGTGCCGGGCCGTCAAGTCCAACGCCATCCTGCTCGCCAAGGACGGCGCCTCGGTCGGCGTCGGCATGGGCCAGGTCAACCGCGTCGACTCCGCGAAGCTCGCCGTCGAGCGGGCGGGCGAGGAGCGCGCGGCCGGTTCCTTCGCGGCCTCCGACGCCTTCTTCCCCTTCCCCGACGGCCTGGAGGTCCTGACGGCCGCCGGGGTGCGCGCGGTCGTGCAGCCGGGCGGTTCGGTACGGGACGAACTCGTCGTCGAGGCGGCGAAGAAGGCCGGCGTGACGATGTACTTCACCGGGACCCGGCACTTCTTCCACTGAGCCGGACCCGTCCCGTGCGAGGGCCCCCGCCGACGCGAGCACGTCGGTGGGGGCCCTCGCCGTTGCCGCGACGCGGCGCGCGCGGACTCCAGGGGGTCCCGCCTCCGGGGCGTGGACCGCCGTCCGTTCAGCCGCGCGGCCTGTTGAACCAGGCGGAGCCGTCGGACTTGCCGACGAAGACGGCCACCAGCACACCCATGACCAGGTGCGGGATGCCGACGATCACGAACGGGAAGAGACCGAGCACCGCCGTCACGATGCCGAAGACGAGCGTGGTGACCCGGACCCCGTTGCCGCCGCTTCGCACCTGGAGGGCCAGGACGGCTGCGCCGATCGCCCACAGGAGGGAGAAGACGGCGATGCCCCAGGCGATGCCGGCGTTCTGCGAGTCGCTGAGCGAGGACTCGAAGTTGCTGAAGTCGTCGCCGTTGGAGGCGACGGCGCCGAGGCTGTATATGACGGTGCCTATGAGGCACAGCCCGACGATGACCCACAGGAGCACCCGCGCGGTCTTCACGCCGCCCGGCATCTCCACCGGGTAGCCCGGCCCACCGCCGTAGCCGTAGCCGTAGGGCGCGTTGGGGTCGACGGGCGGTGCCTGCGGGTAGCCGTAGCCGGGCTGCTGCGGGTAGCCGGGCAGGTTCTCCTGCGGCTTGCCGGGCTGCTGGCCGCCGGGCGGGCCGTAGGGGTTGTTCGGTTCGCCGTAGCTCATCGGGTTCCTCCGTGGGACCGTTCGGGGACGGAGCGCACCGTGGGCGGAGGAACGAGCGCGTCGTGGTCCCCCGGCACAGTCCGCGCGTAGGGTGACCATCCTTCGCGTGGGGACACGTGGTGTCCAGGTGCGGACGGAGGGCGTTGCCCAAGTGAGACGCGCCGCCCCCGTCTCCGTGGCCGCTACCCCCGCTCCGCGTCCCTCACTCCCCCGCCGGTCGGGGGCCCGGCGCGCGGTCCCGGGCCGTACCGGCACCCGGATTCGTCCCCCGCCCCCCGCATCGGCGAAGATGTGGGGTATGAGCGCGCAGATTCTCGACGGCAAGGCCACCGCGGCACAGATCAAGTCCGAGCTGAAGGACCGGGTCGCGGTCCTGCGCGAGCGCGGCCTCGTGCCCGGGCTCGGGACCCTTCTCGTCGGGGAGGACCCGGGGAGCCAGAAGTACGTGGCGGGCAAGCACCGCGACTGCGCCCAGGTCGGCATCGCGTCGATCCAGCGCGAACTGCCCGCGAGCGCCACGCAGGAGGAGATCGAGGACGTCGTCCGCGAGCTCAACGCCGACCCGGCGTGCACCGGTTACATCGTGCAGCTCCCGCTCCCCAAGGGCATCGACGAGAACCGCGTCCTCGAACTCATGGACCCGGACAAGGACGCCGACGGCCTCCACCCGATGAACCTCGGCCGCCTCGTCCTCAACGAGCCGGCCCCCCTGCCGTGCACCCCGTACGGCATCGTGCGCCTCCTGCGGCAGCACGGCGTGGAGCTGGGCGGTGCCGAGGTCGTCGTCGTGGGCCGCGGTGTCACGATCGGCCGCCCGATGCCGCTGCTCCTCACCCGCCGCTCCGAGAACGCGACCGTCACGCAGTGCCACACCGGCACCCGCGACCTCTCGGCCCACCTGCGCCGCGCCGACATCATCGTGGCCGCCGCCGGGGTCCCGCACCTCATCAAGCCCGAGGACGTCAAGCCGGGCGCCGCGGTGCTCGACGTCGGCGTCTCGCGCGACGAGAACGGCAAGATCGTCGGCGACGTGCACCCCGGTGTCGCCGAGGTCGCGGGCTGGCTCTCGCCCAACCCGGGCGGCGTCGGCCCGATGACCCGCGCCCAGCTCCTCGTCAACGTCGTCGAGGCGGCCGAACGCGCCGCCGCCTGAGCGGAGTCCTCCGGGGCGCGACCGCCTTGTCCCGCTCGTCGCGGGGTACACCCGCTTCGTGCGCGGCGGTTCGCGCCTGGCGGGGGCGGGCGCGCGTCGCCGGTCGTATGGGGCGGGAGCACGTCGCCGGGGTACGGGGTGGGCGTGCGGAGGGTGCGCACCGTACTGGTGGACGACGGGCCGGAGCGCTGCCGCCTCCCCGGCACCGCTCGTGCCGCGTACCACCTGTGCTCGTCCCGCTCCTCCGTTCCGTACCGCCCCTTGATCGCCCGTGATCGCCATCCCGTCTCATCCTGATCGCCGCCCGCCGACGAAAGGCACCACCCGTGGCCGGAGAGCCGAACGAGAGCCGCACCCCCGCGTCCGCCACGGACCACCCGGACCGCACGGAGCGCGGTGAGTCCGCGCGTCCCGGCGCCGAGCGGCGGCCGAGGCGCGAGGCGCACGGGTCCACCGCCGTGACCGCGCCCGGGGTGCCGGAGGCGGGGGGCGACGAGGAGGCCCCCGTGGTGACCGAGGTGGTCAGCGCGCCGGGGCCCGACGGGCAGCCGATGCGGGCGACGCGCGTGGTCAGCGGGATCACGCGGGACACCGCGCGCCCCGAGGGCGGCGGGCGGGCGGCCCCGGCCGACGCCCCCGCGCCCGCGCGGCAGTGGCCGATCCTCAGCGTCCTCGCGACCACGGGTATGGGGCTCCTCCTCACCGGGCTCGGCCTCTTCCGCGTCGGCACGCTGCTCGTGGGACTCGCGCTGCTGCTCGGCGCGGTGCTGCGCTGGACCGTGAACGCGGTGGGGATGCTCGCGGTGCGCTCGCGCTACACGGACACGCTCACGTACGGGGTTCTCGGCCTGGCCGTCTTCTTCCTCGCGCTCATGGTCCAGCCGGACCCGTGGCTCGTGATCCCCTTCCTCGACGAGATCCTGCACTTCACCGTCGACTGACGGCGACGGCCGCCCTGCGGGCCCGCCGGGCGGCACCCGGCGGGCTCCTCGCGCGCCCCTTCCGCCCCCTGTGGTGAACCTGCGGGCCCCGGGGATCACTTGTGCGCGAAGAATGCCCGGAAGGGATCGTTCGCTGACGTGTCCTGCCCATTTCACCCTCTTCACCCGGCACGTACCGTTCCTTCCTGATTGACTGGACGTGCCGGTGTCCGGCGTGCGACGGCGCGTCCCCCGGTTCCGAATGCTCCCGTGCGCCCCCCTTGGGTGGAACTGTCGCCCTTGGCGGGGGCGTTCTGAGGGGTGGGCCGGGGCGGGACCGGTCTGTGGCCCGGTCCCGTGGGCCGGGGGAGAGCAGGCACAGGGGAAAGAGGGGGAGACGATGCCGCGTTGGAAGGCGCTGCCCGAAGGGCTCGATCCGCAGATCCGCGAGTTCACCGGGCAGTTGCGCCGGCTTGTGGACCGCGCCGGGCTGAGTGTCGCGGCGCTGGCGGACCGTACGGGCTACAGCAGGACATCCTGGGAGCGGTATCTCGGCGGGAGGCTGCTCGCGCCGAAGGGCGCGGTGATCGCGCTCGCCGAGGTGACGGGCGCCCCGCCGCACCACCTGACGACGATGTGGGAGCTGGCCGAACGGGCCTGGAGCCGGGCCGAGTCGCGCCACGACCTGACGATGGAGGCGGTGCGCGTCTCGCAGGCGCGCGCGGCGCTCGATGAGCGGCCCGCCCCGGCGCGCGCGGCGACGGCCACGTACCCGAAGCCGGTCCGCGAGGAGCCGGTCCGGGACGCCCCGGTACCAGCGCGGGAGGTGCCGGGGCCCGTCCGGGGTGCGCCGGTACCGGGCGAGGGCGCACCTGTACCGCGCCGGGGCGCGCGGTCCGGCGCCCGGCCGCCGCGGCGGCCCCCGAAGGGCCCGCCCTCGCGCGGGCGGCGGCGCGCGACGCTGCTCCTCGCCGGGGTGACGGGCGCGCTCGTCGTGCTCGGCGCGATCCTCTTCGTGCCCCGGCTCCTCGACGACCACGACACGAACGGGCGGGCCGCGCCGAGGAGTTCGGCGTCGGTACGAGCCGCCGAGCCGCCGAAGGGGGTGCGGTGCGCGGGGGCGGGCTGCGCGGGCAGGGACCCGGAGGCGATGGGGTGCGGTGGTGAGCTGGCCCGGACGACGGACCGCGCCGCCGTCGGCACGCGGCTCGTCGAGGTGCGGTACAGCGAGGTGTGCGGCGCCGCCTGGGCGCGGATCACGCGGGCGGGGCCGGGGGACACGGTGACGGCCCGCGCGGGCCGTCGCGCCCAGCGGGCCACGGTCGAGGACACGGGCGACGCCTACACGCGGATGCTCCCCGTCTCCGGGCCGGGCAGGACCCGGGCCTGCGCCGAGGTCGGCACGGGGGAGAAGGGATGCGTGGGGAACACGGGCGCCGACGCGGCGAAGTCCCGGACGGCCGGCCCCGTGGCCTCCGGGGCCGGGACGGCGAAGGGCACGGGAACGGGCTGACTCCGTACGGGAATTCCTCCGGCCGAGTGCGCATACCCCGCGTGATCCCGGGAAGACGCGGTCTTACCCCCCCACGGGAGAGTCCCCCTCCCGGCGAAGGCCGCCGCAGCACCTTGCCGCTCGGCGGCCTTCGCCGTGCGCGGGCCCGCGCCCCTGTGGGCCCCGCCACACCCGCCCTGCGGTCGCGCCCCCCACCGGCGCGATAGCCTGAGCGGCGGATCTCTCTTGACGCCAAGAGATCGATCATCCGGCGTCGGGCCCCAGATCCACCCCTTGGGGCAGGGAACCCCACCGCCAGTCGTCTGATGGAGATCGTCATGACCCGCACTCCCGTGAATGTCACCGTCACCGGCGCGGCCGGCCAGATCGGCTACGCGCTGCTCTTCCGTATCGCCTCCGGCCAGCTCCTGGGCCCGGACGTCCCGGTGAACCTGCGACTCCTGGAGATCACCCCGGCGCTCAAGGCCGCCGAGGGCACCGCGATGGAGCTCGACGACAGCGCGTTCCCGCTGCTCAAGGGCATCGAGATCAGCGACGACCCGAACGTCGCCTTCGACGGCGCCAACGTCGCCCTCCTCGTCGGCGCCCGCCCCCGCACCAAGGGCATGGAGCGCGGTGACCTCCTGGAGGCCAACGGCGGCATCTTCAAGCCCCAGGGCAAGGCGATCAACGACCACGCCGCGGACGACATCAAGGTCCTCGTCGTGGGCAACCCGGCGAACACCAATGCCCTCATCGCCCAGGCCGCCGCCCCGGACGTACCGGCCGAGCGCTTCACCGCGATGACCCGCCTCGACCACAACCGCGCGCTCACCCAGCTCGCGAAGAAGGCCGGGGTCACCGTCGACGCCATCAAGCGCCTGACCATCTGGGGCAACCACTCCGCGACGCAGTACCCCGACATCTTCCACGCGGAGATCAACGGGAAGAACGCCGCCGAGGTCGTCAACGACGAGAAGTGGCTCGCCGAGGACTTCATCCCGACCGTCGCCAAGCGCGGCGCGGCGATCATCGAGGCGCGCGGCGCCTCCTCCGCCGCCTCGGCCGCCAACGCCGCCATCGACCACGTGTACACGTGGGTCAACGGGACCGCCGAGGGCGACTGGGCCTCCATGGGCATCCCCTCGGACGGCTCCTACGGCGTCCCCGAGGGCCTCATCTCCTCCTTCCCCGTCACGGTGAAGGACGGCACGTACTCCATCGTCCAGGGCCTGGAGATCAACGACTTCTCCCGCGCCCGCATCGACGCCTCGGTCAAGGAGCTGGGCGAGGAGCGCGACGCGGTCCGCTCGCTCGGCCTCATCTGAGCCGTCCCCCTCCGGGAGCCTGCGGACGCTTACGCCCGACCGCTCCCCGAACGGGCCCGAACCCCCCTGCCGGCCAGGTGAGTTCGGGCCCGTTTTTTCCCGCGCGGGAGGGAGGCGGGTGCCGTACAGTGTTGCCTCCGTCGCGCACGGTGGCGGGGGTGAACCCCTGTGCCCGCGCACGCCGTGTCCGTCCCGGAAGGCCCGAGGTGACCGAGCAGCCATCCCCGCGAAAGGGCCAGCGGCCCGAGCCGATCCCGACGCAGGCGACGGACTCGCCCTCCACCGACGCCTCCCCGCCTCCGGACACCGGGTCGCCCGCGGCCCCGCCGCCCCCTCCGCACACGCCGCCGCCCGTGCCCGCGTCCCCGCCGTTCCTCGCCGCCCGTGCCCCCGTTCCGCCCGCCGCCAGCGAGGCGACGCGCCTCCTGTGCGTCGGCGTGCACCACGACCGTGCCTTCCGCGAGGCGGTGCTCGACGAGCTGTACGTGCACGAGGAGCGGTTCCCCGCCCCCTTGACCGGTGTCGACGCGGGCCGGGTCCTCTCGCACGCCGTTCGCGCCCGGAACCAGGACGTCGCCTGGGCGGCCGGAATCCTCGGCCTGTGGCTGCTCGGGGTCGTCGTCACCGGCGGGCTCCTCGTCGTGGGACTCTTCGGCAGCATCGGCCTCGTCGCCGCCCGGTGGATCAGGGGCACCGGCCCGCTCGACTCCGGCATCGCCCTCGCCCGCCGGGTCGTGGCCTTCTGGGTGCGCTGGATCTCGCGCCTCTACCTCGTCTACCTCCTGGTCGTCGTCCTGTTGTTCACCGTCGTCCTGGGCGGGAGTGCCTTCTTCGGCGACACCCTCTTCTCCGGAACCCTGGTGCTGGCGCGCCTCTCCGCCTTCCTCACCCTGTGCGTGTTCGGCGGCATCGTCGCCTGTGTGGCCCTGCGGCGCGGGCAGTTCGCCCGCGTGGTGAGCGAGGAACTCTCCCCGGCCCGCTTCCCCCACGCCTCCGGCGACCCCGCCGAGACCGCCGCGGGCGAACGCCTCGTCCGTCTGCGGGCCAGGCTCCGCGCCGAACAGCACCAGCCGCTCGTGATGTACGAGGAGGACTGGCCCTTCCTCGGCTTCGGCACCCCGTTCCGCACCTGGTCGCTCGCCATCGAGCTGCGCCCGCGCGGCGACCGCACGCCCGTACCGCTCGACAACGGTGAGATCCTGCGCCGCATCGTCCCGCTCGTCGAGGCGCTGCGCGTCCCCTCGACGCGCCGGGACCCGGCGGTCGCCGGGGCCGTCATCGACCGGCTGCGTGAACTCCGCGTGGACGAGTGCGTGTTCCTGCCGGCCGACGGCATCCAGTTCCGCGACGCGGCACCGTACACACCGGAGGCGTTCGAGGCGCACCGGTCGGCGGCGCTCGAAGAGGGCGGCGAGGCGCGCCGGCACTTCCTGCGCATCCGCGTCGGCGGCTGGGACGAGGGCCTCGTCGTCACCGTCTTCGTCCGGGTGCACACGCAGGGCGGGATGCTCATGGCGGAGTTCGCGCCGCATGTCCTCCCGCCGGTGCGGCGCGCCTACCGGCTCGCCGAGCGCGACGCGCGCCGCCACCGGGCGCTCACCACGGTGGGTCACGTGGCCTGGGCGATCGTGCACACCCCGGCCTCCTTCGGGCACGCCGCGCGCACACTCGGCGGCTGGCTCCGCGGCGAACTGCTGCGCCTCTTCGCCGGTTACGCGGGCGCCCCGGCCGAGGGGCCCTCGGCCGCGGTGCGGGAACTCGGCACCGACGAGGACCTCTCGCTCTTCCAGGAGATGGACCTCGACCGCTACCTCAAGACGATCCAGGACCGCGTGGCGAGCGGAGTACGCACGGCGCTGCGTGAAGCCGGCTGGGCCACCGACGAGTTCGACCAGAGGATCGTCCACGTCGCGAACGGCGGCGTCTACATCGACTCCGCCCGGGACAGCGCCATCGGTATCGGCAATGACAACACGATCAGCCACACGGCGAACGGCCAGGGGGCGAGGAAGAATGACTGAGGAAGCGGACCGGGCCCGGAGCACACCGGCCGTCCACATCGGCTCCGTCGAGGGCAGCGCCTTCGCGATCGGCGACGGGAACCACGTCTCGTACGGGCGGGGCGGGACGGCGGCCGCCGACGAGGCGCAGGCCGCGCTCCTCGCCGCCGTCGCCGCGCTGCGTGCGGACCTCGCGCGCTTCACCGAGACCCCGCACACCGTGGCTCTCGACGCCGAACTCGCGGCCGTCGAGAGTGAGATCACCGAAGGGGGTGCCGCTTCGGGGGGTCGCCTCGCGCGGCTGCGCGAGGCCGTCGATGTCGCAGGCCCGCTCGTCGCCGCCCTCGCCTCGGGGACAGCGGTCCTCCAGTCGCTCGCCCCACTCCTGGGGGCTTGAGCGTGGCGCCCGGGAGGCCGCGCTGGAACGCGTCCGCGCAGCGTTGGGAGCACGGCCGCTCCGCGGCCGCCTCCGCGCCGGTCCGCGAGGCGGCCCCGTACGTGGTCGCGCCCGCGCGGAAGGCCCGGCCATTCCCCGACGAGACCGTGCTCCCGTCCGTCACCTGGGACCCGGGGCCGCCGTCCTCACCGTCCGGGGGCCCGCCCCGGTGGCGCGACAGACGCGCGCTCACGCTGGCGACGGCCGTCGTGGTCGCCGCCGGGGCGGTCGTGCTCACCTGGTCCCTGCTCGCCAAGGGGGACGACCCGGCGGCGCACCGCCCGGCGGGGACCACTGTCGCGCCATCGGCCGCCGAGGAGGGCGACCCGTACGGCGAGTACCCCTACGAGGAGGCCCCGTCCGACGACGAACAGCCGGAGAGCGAACGGTCGGACGAAGCGGGTGACGAGCCGTCCGCAGACGCCTCCGCCCTTCCCGATGGCTTCGTCACCGCCGACGACCCCGCCGGATACGCGCTCGCCGTGCCCGGGGACTGGGAGCGCAGCGAGAAGGACGCCAGTGTCTACTACACCTCGCCCGACGGGCTGAGCCTGCTCCAGGTCTTCGAGATCACCGGCGAGGGGCTCACCCCCGAGGACGCCCTCACCGCATCCTCGGACGATCTGCGCGCCCGCACGGAGCGGTACGAGCAGATCACGCTCGGCCCGACGCGGCCCGGCCGCGAGAATCCGGCGGGCGATGAGGCCGAACTCGTCTATTCGTACTACAACAGGAAGACGGGCGGCACCCGCCTCGGCATCGAACGCGCCTTCACCGCGAGCGACGGGAAGCGCTACGCGGTCCTCGCGGCGGCCCCCGACGAGACGGAGAAGACACAACGCAAGGTGCTGGAGACGGCGTTGGCCCATTTCGAGCCGCCGAGCGATTGATCCGGGCCGAGCGCCGTCCGCACACTCCGCGTCAGCCCGCGTGGTCGCCCGGGGTGTAGTGGCCCGGCACGTTGCGGCACGTCACGCTCAGCCGGTTCCACGCGTTGATGACCGTGATCGCGCCGACGAGCTGGGCCAGTTCGCGTGGCTCGAAGACCGCCGCCGCCTTCGCCCAGACCTCGTCGGGGACGAAGCCGTCGGTGAGGACCGTGATGGCCTCGGTCAGTTCGATCGCGGCGATCTCGCGCGCCGTGTAGTAGTGCTTCGACTCCTCCCAGGCGCTGAGCTGCACGATCCGCTCGACCGACTCGCCCGCGGCGAGCGCGTCCTTCGTGTGCATGTCCAGGCAGTACGCACAGTGGTTGAGCTGCGAGGCGCGGATGCGGACCAGCTCGGCGAGCGAGGGCTCGATGCCGCCGTGCGAGGCGGTCTCCAGGCGCATCATCGCGCGGTAGAACTCGGGCGCGAGTTTCGCGAAGTTCAGGCGGGGCGTGTGCTCGGGGAGGGTGGCGGTGGTGTTCTCGTGCGTCGTCATGCGTCCACCGTAGGAGCGCGGCGGCCCAGGAGTATGGTCCATTCCCGTGGCGAACGAGTGGGCCAATCAGGGCCTCGACCTGCATCTCGACACCGGCCCGGACGTGCCGCGCGGCACCGTGCGGGCCCGGCTCATGGCCGCGCTGCGCGAGGCGGTGCGGAGCGGACGGCTCGCGCCCGGCACCCGGCTGCCCTCCTCGCGGCAGCTCGCCGCCGATCTCGGCCTCGCGCGCAACACCGTCGCCGACGCCTACGCCGAGCTGGTCGCCGAGGGCTGGCTCACCGCCCGGCAGGGCTCCGGCACCCGCGTCGCTGCCCGCACCGCGCCCGTACGGCGGCAGGCGTCCCGCCCGCGACGCCCCGCCCCGCTCCCGCTGCACGACCTGCGCCCCGGCAGCCCCGACCTCACGGCGTTCCCGCGCGCCGCGTGGCTCAGGGCCGCCCGCCAGGCCCTCGACCAGGCCCCGGCGAGCGCGTTCGGCTGGCCGGGCACGGGCCGCGAGGAGCTGCGCACGGCGCTCGCCGAGTACCTGGCACGCGTCCGGGGCGTGCGCGCGGACCCCGGGCGGATTCTCGTCACGGCCGGGTTCACCCAGGGCCTGCGGCAGCTCCTGCCGCGACTGCGGGAGCGCGGGGTCCGTACCGTCGCGGTCGAGTCGTACGGGCTGTGGGTGCACTGGGAGGTCCTGCGGGAGGCCGGGATGCGGGTCGTCGTGCTCCCCTTCGACGCCGGCGGCACCGTCCCCGTCCCGCCGCCCGGCACGCAGGCGGTGCTCCTCACGCCGAGCCACCAGTTCCCCACCGGTGGCGCGCTGCTGCCGGAGCGCAGGGCCGCGCTCGTGGACTGGGCGCGGGCGCACGACGGGCTGGTCCTGGAGGACGACTACGACGGGGAGTTCCGCTACGACCGGCAGCCCGTGGGCGCCTTGCAGGGGCTCGACCCGGAGCGGGTCGTGCACCTGGGCACGACGAGCAAGTCCCTCGCGACCGGGCTGCGGCTCGGGTGGGCGGTCCTGCCCGCCGCGCTCGCGACCGGGTCCCTCGCGCCGCAGACGGGCTGGGGCGGTACGACGTGGGAGCCCGGGGTCATGGACCAGCTGACCTTCGCGGCCTTCCTGCGCTCCGGCGCCTACGACCGGCACGTACGGGCCATGAGGCTGCGCTACCGGCGGCGCAGGGACGCCCTCGTCGCCGCCGTCGCCGCGCGCGCCCCCGGGGTCGGCGTGAGCGGGATCGCGGCCGGGCTGCACGCGGTGCTGCGCCTCCCGCCGGGCAGCGAGCCCGCCGTCCTGCGCGCCGCCGCCTGGGAACGCCTCGCCCTCACCGACCTCGGCGGGTTCCGCCACCCGGACGCCGGACTCCCGCCGGAGGATGCCCTGGTCGTCGGCTACGCGACCCCGCCGGAACACGCCTGGCCCTCGGCTCTGGAGGCGCTGTGCCGGGTGCTGCCGTGAGGCGGGAATCCCTCGCGCGCTGACGGTGGCGCGAACCCGCCCCCGCTTCTAGGCTGTGCGGTGATTTCGGGGTACACGCGGACGGGTGCCGCAGAGGTGCGCGTACGCGACGGAACACACGGGGGAACAGCATGACCACGACCGACCCGGCAGCCGCGCCCGCCGAGGCCCTCCGCCCGCGCCGGCTGCGCTCCAGCACCGTCGTACTCGGCGGCATGGGGCTGCTCGCCGTCGCCCTCTCCGCCTGCGGCTCCGATCCCGACCGCCGCTGCGTCGACCGCGACAGCTACACCGTCGACGGCTACAAGGTCCTGGCCGACAAGAACTGCCGTACGACGAGCGGCGGTCACGGGGCGAGGAGCAAGGCGGGCGCGAAGGGCGCCGCGGCCGTCCGGCCCGCCTGGTACTACGGCTCCGAGGCGAAGAGCGGGCGCGCGGACTACGGCACCTTCTCGCAGGACAGCGCGATCCAGCGCGGCGGCCTCGGCTGCGACGACGACGACAACGGCGGCGGGTACGGGGGCTGAAGCGGGACCGGACGAGCACCGATCATGGAACGCCGCACCATCGAGCCGCGCCCGGGGTGGCAGGAGACGGTCGAGGAACAGGGCCTCATCTACCCGCTGACCCGCTACCCCGACGGCGGGTTCCGCCCCTACTGGGATGAGAGCGCGTACTACGTCTTCACGCTGCCCGAGGTCGAGGCGCTGGAGGAGACGGTCGAGGAGCTGCACGGGCTGTGCCTCGCGGCGGCGGAGCACATCGTCGCCCACGACCGCTTCGCCGACCTCGGCCTCACCGACGCGCGCCAGACGGAGCTGGTCGCCGAGTCCTGGCGTCGCCGCGCCGAACTCCCGTCCCTCTACGGTCGCTTCGACCTGCGGTACGACGGCCGGGGGCCCGCGAAGCTCCTGGAGTACAACGCGGACACGCCGACCTCGCTCGTCGAGGCGGCGAGCCCGCAGTGGTTCTGGATGGAGGAGCGCTTCCCGGGCGCCGACCAGTGGAACTCGCTCCACGAACGCCTCGTCGCGGCCTGGCGCCGCCAGGCGAAGCTCCTCCCGCCGGGGCCCGTGCACTTCGCCCACTCGGTCTCGGACATCCTCGGCGAGGACCTCATGACCGTCGCCTACCTGCGCGAGACCGCCGCGCAGGCCGGGCTCGACACCGAGGCGATCGCCGTCGAGGACATCGGCTGGGACCCGCTCTCGCACCGCTTCGTCGACCTCAGACTCCGTTTCGTGCGGAGCTGCTTCAAGCTCTATCCCTGGGAGTGGCTCGCGCGCGACCGCTTCGCGCCGCACGTGCGGGAGACGCTGGACAACGGGGGAGGCACGGGCTCGACGATGTGGATCGAGCCCGCCTGGAAGATGCTCCTGTCCAACAAGGCGCTCCTCGCGATCCTCTGGGAGCTCTTCCCCGGCCACCCCAACCTGCTGCCCGCCTACCTCGACGGGCCGCGCGAACTCGCCACGAGGGGCGGCTACGCGGCGAAGCCGCTCTTCGGCCGCGAGGGCGCGGGCGTCACGCTCCACGAACCGGGCACCCCGCCCCGCCGGCGCGCCGAGGGCGAGGACCTGCTGTGCTACCAGGCCCTCGCCCCGCTCCCCGACTTCGACGGGAACAAGGTCGTGCTCGGGGCGTGGGTCGTCGAGGACGAGGCCGCCGGACTCGGCATCCGCGAGTCCTCGGGCCTCGTCACCGACGAGTACGCGCGCTTCCTGCCGCACGTGATCCTGTAGCGCGGTCGGGGGAAGCGCCCGTGACAGCGTGGGTCAGTGGAAGTGCCCGTGGCGCCCCAGGGTCGTCACCGGCCCGGCCCCGGGCCTCGTCCACTGCGGCGTGGGGCGGCTGGTCTCGCCCCACCCGGCCGTCCCCTCGGCGTCCGTGCGCCAGTACCAGCACGGCTCGTTACCCTCGGGCCACCCCTCCGGGGTCTCCTCCCAGACCTCGCCGCGCCCGTACGGCGTCCGGTCCAGGAGCGCGAACGTCCCGCTGAACGCCTCGTTGCCGCGCCCTGTCGTCGTGTACGTGAGGAAGACGCGGTCCCCGTCGCGCAGGAACGCCGACAGGTTCCCCATGCCGCCGCCGACAGGCACGCCCGTGTCGCGCAGCGAGTACCACGGCTGGCGGTACCCCATGAACTCCGCGTACGGGCCCAGTTCCTCCCAGGCGCCGGAGGCCAGGAAGGCGAAGGAGACGCCGCGCGTCTCCAGGTAGGGCGTCGTGACCTGGAGGTGCCAGGCCGCGTTCGTGCACCCCTCGCACTGGCCCTGCGGCGGCGCGCCCTCGTACCACATGTGCTGGTAGGTGAGCAGTTCGTTCCGTCCGTCGAAGAGGTCGAGGAAGGGCACGGGCCCCTGGGCGCCGACCACTTCGGCCCTCCCGTCGACCTCGGTCATCGGCAGCCGGCGCCGCGCCGCCGCGAGCGCGTCGCCCTCGTGCGTGTACGCCTTCTCACGCACGAGCAGCGCGTCCCTGGCCTGCTGCCAGGTCTCCCTGTCCACCACGGGCGGCTGGGCGGGGGGTGTCGTCATGGGTGTCCTCCGTCGTGTCGGGTCTGCAGGAGGGACCGGTGCGGCGGGCGGAACTCATCGGTCCGCGGAACGGCCCCTCCGGGGGGTGAGGGCGGGGCGGGCCCCGGGAGACGCCCGTCGGGGCGGCGGGGCTCAGCCGACCACTGCCGCGAGCTGGTCGAGCCCCCAGTCCAGGTCCTCCTCGCTGATCACGAGCGGCGGCGCGAGCCGGATCGTCGACCCGTGCGTGTCCTTCACGAGGACCCTGCGGTCCAGGAGCTTCTCGGACAGCTCGCGGCCCGTGCCGAACGCGGGGTCCACGTCCACGCCCGCCCACAGCCCCCGCCCGCGCACCTGCTCGACCGCCCCGCCCCCCGCGACGAGTTCCGCGAGCCGCGCGTGCAGCCGCTCCCCGAGCCGCGCCGCGCGCGCCTGGAACTCACCGCTCTCCAGAAGCGCGATCACCTCGATCGCCACCGCGCAGGCGAGCGGGTTCCCGCCGAACGTCGAGCCGTGCTCCCCAGGCCGGAAGACGCCGAGCACGTCCCAGTCGGCGACGACGGCCGAGACCGGGACGACCCCGCCGCCGAGCGCCTTGCCGAGGAGGTACACGTCGGGGACGACGCCCTCGTGCTCGCAGGCGAAGGTACGGCCCGTGCGGCCCAGGCCCGACTGGATCTCGTCCGCCATGAGCAGCACTCCGCGCTCCCGCGTCAGCTCCCGCACCGCCGGGAGGTAGCCCTCCGGGGGGACCAGGACGCCCGCCTCGCCCTGGATGGGCTCGATGAGCACGGCGACGGTGTTGTCCGTCATCGCCTCGCGCAAAGCGGTGAGGTCCCCGTACGGGACGAGGTCGAAACCCGGCGTGTACGGGCCGAAGTGGTGGCGGGCCTCGTGGTCGCTGGAGAAGCTGACGACCGTCGTCGTGCGGCCGTGGAAGTTGTTCCGCGCCACGACGATCTTCGCCGTGCCCTCGGGGACGCCCTTGACCTCGTAGCCCCACTTCCGCGCCGTCTTCACCGCCGTCTCGACCGCCTCGGCGCCCGTGTTCATCGGCAGTACGGCCTCCTTGCCGCACAGCGCGGCGAGCCGCGTGCAGAACTCGCCGAAGCGGTCGTGGTGGAAGGCGCGGGACGTGAGCGTGACCCGGTCGAGCTGGGCCTTCGCGGCGGCGATGAGGCGGGTGTTGCCGTGGCCGAAGTTGAGCGCCGAGTAGCCGGCGAGCATGTCGAGGTAGCGGACGCCCTCGATGTCGGTCATCCAGGCGCCCTCGGCGGAGGAGATGACGACGGGGAGCGGGTGGTAGTTGTGGGCGCCGTGTTCCTCGGCGCTGGCGATCTGCTGCTCGGTCTGGGTGGCCATGGGTGCGGGCTCCGTCCGTCGGGCGCTACGGGGTACGCCTCTCTGTACCGCCGCGGACGGGCGGAGCGCCGCAACTTCGCCGGAATTCACTCCACCCGGTCGACCCGGTATCCCGGCACCGACGGCCACCGCACCGTCAGGACCACCGACTCCTCCTCCGCGATCCAGGAGTGGTCCACCCCCTTGCCCCACACCACGTAGTCGCCCTGCTCCTCCAGCAGCACGCTGCGGCCGGGCAGTTCGACGCGGAACCGGCCGCTGATCAGCACCAGCAGCGCCTCGCGGACCTCGCCCCGCACCCACCGCGCGCGCGTGTCGCCCGGCGGGTGCACGCCCCATTTGATCTCCACGGCCTCGCTGTGCCGGGGATCACCCTCCGGCTTGAAGTGGCCGAGGAGCCAGCCGCGGTCCAGCGCCGCGTCCTTGCCCGCCTTGCCCACATACACGCTGTCGGGCGTCACGGGGACGTTCTCGTCGTTCATGGGCCCGGACGTTACCGGCGCCCTCGCCGCCACCCGCGCCCGCGCTGCGAAACCTGCTGCCGTTTCCCGTGCCGTACCTGAGACAATGTGCCGCATGGCCTCTGAACGTTCTCGTGTGCTCTCCGGAATCCAGCCCAGCGCGGGCTCGTTCCACCTCGGCAACTACCTGGGCGCGGTCCGCCAGTGGGTGGCCCTCCAGGAGTCGCACGACGCCTTCTACATGGTCGTGAACATGCACGCCATCACGATCCCGCAGGACCCGGACACGCTCCGGGCCAACACCCGGCTCTCCGCCGCCCAGCTCCTCGCCGCCGGCATCGACCCCGAGCGCAGCGCCCTCTTCGTGCAGAGCCACGTGCGCGAGCACGCCGAACTGGCCTGGATCATGAACTGCCTCACCGGCTTCGGCGA
Source organism: Streptomyces sp. NRRL F-5630 (assembly GCF_000719475.1). Taxonomy (GTDB): domain Bacteria; phylum Actinomycetota; class Actinomycetes; order Streptomycetales; family Streptomycetaceae; genus Streptomyces. Next base: position 23,167 of record NZ_JOGO01000050.1, read on the forward strand.
GGCGTCGCGCATGACGCAGTTCAAGGACAAGGCCGCGAAGCAGGGCGCCGAGGGCACGACGGTCGGGCTCTTCACGTACCCCGTCCTCCAGGTCGCCGACATCCTCCTCTACCAGGCCCACCAGGTCCCGGTCGGCGAGGACCAGCGCCAGCACGTCGAGCTGACCCGCGACCTCGCCGAGCGCTTCAACGCGCGCTTCGGCGAGACGTTCGTCGTCCCCGAGGCGTACATCCTCAAGGAGACGGCGAAGATCTACGACCTCCAGGAACCGACCGCCAAGATGAGCAAGTCGGCCGCCTCGCCGAAGGGTCTCGTCAACCTCATGGACGAGCCCAAGGTCACCGCGAAGAAGATCAAGAGCGCCGTGACCGACACGGAGACCGAGATCCGCTTCGACCGCGAGAACAAGCCCGGCGTGAGCAACCTCCTCGGCATCTACTCCAACCTCACCGGCGTGACGGTGCAGGCGCTGGAGGAGAAGTACGCGGGCAAGGGGTACGGGGCGCTCAAGTCCGACCTCGCCGAGGTCGTCGTGGACTTCGTCACCCCCTTCCGCGACCGGACGCTGGAATACCTCGACGACCCGGCCGGGCTCGACAAGATCCTCGCCGTGGGGGCCGAGAAGGCCCGCGCGGTGGCCGCCCCGTCGCTCGCCGAGGCGTACGAGAAGGTCGGTTTCCTCCGCCCGGCGCTCTGAACTGCGCCTTTTCAGCGCCTTTCGGGTGCCTGACGCCCTTTCGTCCCCCGGTCCCCCGCCTTGCCCGGGACCGGGGCGGGCGTGCGCGGGGGAGGCGCGCCGGTCGGCGTGGGGGCGCGGCGCGAGGGCTCGCGCGCGGAGCGCGTGCGGCGCACGGGCGGCGCGTGACACCAGGCACACACCGGGGGCCTTGGCCGTGCCGGGTACGGGCGCGACACTTGCCGTACCGGACCGGGCCCGTACAGACCGCGCACAGCGGACACACCGCGCACGCGGCGGGACCGCCCGGGGAGACTGACACGAGGAGATGGGAGTGGACGTGGGCTCGGTCACGCTCGGCGTTTCGATCGCGGTCCCGGAGCCTCATGGCAGCCGCCTCCAGCGACTGCGCGCGGACTTCGGGGACCCGGCCGCGCACGGTATCCCCACCCACATCACGCTGCTTCCGCCCACTGAGGCGCCGGCGGACGCGCTGCCCGCCGTCGAGCGGCACCTCGCCGAGGTCGCCGCGAACGGCAGGGCCTTCCCGCTGCGCCTCGAAGGCACCGGGACCTTCCGCCCCGTCTCGCCCGTCGTGTACGTGCGGGTCGTCGAGGGCACGGACGCGTGCACCTGGCTCCAGAAGCAGGTGCGGGACGCCTCCGGGCCCGTCGCGCGCGAGCTCCAGTTCCCCTACCACCCGCACGTGACGGTCGCGCACGGCATCGCCGAGGAGGCGATGGACCGCGCGCAGACCGAGCTGGCCGATTACGCGGCCTCCTGGGACTGCACGGGCTTCAGCCTCTACGAGCAGGGCCGCGACGGCGTGTGGCGCCGCCTGCGCACCTTCTCCTTCGGCGCGGGCGCGGTCCCGAGCCAGCCCCTGAGCCCGGACGAGGCCCCGCACCCGATCGGCTGAGCGGCCACGCCGGGGCCCGTCTCCGCCTCCGTACCGGGCTCGGAGCGTCCGTACCGGGGCTCAGACCGGCAGCCGCCGGAAGAGCGGGCGCGGGACGTGCCGCAGCCCCGCCATGACCGGGCGCAGCGTCGCCGGGACCCACACCGTCTCGCTCCCGCGCCGCAGCCCGCGCTCCACCGCCTCGGCGACCGCCTCCGGTGTCGTCGCGAAGGGGCCGTCGAGGCCGAGCACCCCGTTCGCGTACTCCTCGGGGACGGCCTGGCCCTGGCGGCGGCTGCGCACCACGCCGGGGCGCACGACGAGTACGCGCACGCCCGTCCCGTACAGCGCGTCGCCGAGCCCCTGCGCGAAGGCGTCGAGCCCCGCCTTCGACGAGCCGAAGATGAAGTCCCCGCGCCGCACGCGCTCGCCCGCGACCGAGGAGAGCACGACGAGCGCCCCGTGCCCCTGCGCCTGGAGCCCCATCCCGCAGACGAGCCCCGCCGAGACGGCGCCCGTGTAGTTCGTCGCGGCGACGCGGGCGGCGGCGGCCGGGTCGGCCTCGTCGTTGAGCTGGTCGCCCGTGAGGCCGAAGGCCAGCAGGACGAGGTCGACGGGGCCCTCGGCGAAGACCTTGCCGAGCGCCTCGGCGTGCGAGGCGGGGTCGAGCGCGTCGAAGTCGACGGTGTGCGTCGTGGCGCCGAGGGCGCTCAGCTCGGCCGCCGCCGCGTCGAGCGCGGGGCCGGGACGGCCCGCGAGCCACACGGTGCGGGTGCGGCGGCCGATCATGCGGCGCGCGGTGGCGAGACCCAGCTCCGACGTGCCGCCGAGCAGCAGCAGTGAACGGGGCGGGCCGATCGGGTCCTGCATGGCGTACTCCTCGGGGTGGGGTGCTCGCCCGGGGGGTGCGGCGGGCGCGCGGTGACCGTATCGCCCACCGCTTCCCGAATACGCCCAAACCGACCGAAAACTCACCGTATCGGGCTACCGTGAAGGCCCCTTCCCGCCCCGCCGGACTGCGGGGGCCCCTCCCGGGGCAGATGGTGGCCACACCCGCGTGCGGGACCCGGCGACCGGGCCCGCTGCGGGGCAGGTGATCGGCACGGCGCTCGGGAGGGGCGGAGAACACCCATGGACTGGCTCACGAAACTCCCGGTGGTCGGGCCGTGGTGCGCGCGGCTCATGCGCACGCGCGCCTGGCGCTGCTACGAGCGGCTCGACGAGGTGCGCTGGGCGCGGCTCGCCGCGGCGATGACCTTCACGAGCTTCCTCGCCCTCTTCCCGCTCCTCACCGTCGCCGTCGCCGTCGTCGCGGGCGCCTTCGGGCAGGACCGCGTCCACGACCTCGAATCGCGCGTCAAGGAGCAGATCCCCGGCATCGCGAACCAGCTCGACCTGCAAGGACTCGTCGACAACGCGGGCACGGTCGGGATCGTCGCGGGCGCGGCGCTGCTCTTCACCGGGGTCAACTGGGTCGGCTCGATGCGGGAGTCGCTGCGCGCCGTGTGGCGGCTGCCCGAGGACCCGGGGAACGCCGTCATGGCGAAGGTGCGGGACACCGGCGTCCTGATCGGCCTCGGCGCGGCGGGCCTGATCACCGTCGTCGCCTCGGCCGCGTCGACGACGGCGATCGGCTGGACGGCCCACCACCTCGGCATCGCCGAGAACGGCGCGGGCGGCATCCTGCTGCGCGTCCTCTCCTTCGCCGTCGCGGTCGGCACCGACTTCCTGCTCCTGCTCTACGTCCTGAGCCTGCTGCCCCGCGTCCACCCCCGGCGCCGCCGCCTCGTCTTCGCCGCGCTGATCGGTGCGATCGGCTTCGAGCTGCTGAAGCTGCTGATCGGGGGCTACATCTCGGGCGTCGCCTCGAAGAGCATGTACGGCGTCTTCGGCGTCCCGATCGCCCTGCTCCTGTGGATCAACTTCACCGCGAAGCTGCTCCTGTACTGCGCGGCGTGGACGGCGGTGGAGGGCCGCGCGGAGACGGCGGAGAGCGAGCGGGCCGAGGAGGCCGAGGCGGCACGCCTCACGACGGTGACGGAAACCCCGGCGGCGGCCCGGAGCGGCAGGTTCCGCAAGCGGGGACACGTGGGAGCGACGCGGGACCCGGGAGGGGCCGAGGGGTAGGGCGGCTCCCGGAGCGTCCGGCGCGGCCGCTTCCCGGGAGCCGGGGCGGTCCCCGGCCGGTGCCGGGTGGACGGGGCCGCTTCCCGGCGGTGCCGGGTGGACGGGGTGGGGCCCGGGACGCCTGTGGTCCCGGGCCCCGCCCCGTCGTCGCGCGGACGGCCGCCGGTCAGTCGCGGGGGGCCGGGCCCGCGCCCGTCCCGGTGGCGTCGGGGTCCGGAGCGGTTGTCTCGGCACCCGGGCCCGTACCGCCGGGCCCGGCCGTACCGCCCGTGCCGATGCCGCCGTTCGTGCCCGGGCCCGCCGGGAGGGGGCGTCGGCGGCGGACGACGAAGACGACGCCCGCGAGGGCGACGAGGACGCTGCCGGTGACGGCGAGGGCGGTGCCGAGACCGCCGGAGCCGGAGTCCGCGCCCGTGGCGCTCGCCGCGCCGCCGCTGCCCCCGCCCCCGGCCGCGTGCTTCGGCGCCGCCTCCTTGCTCGCCCTGGCCCGCTCGGCGACGACGCCGCGCGGCGGGACCAGTTCGCCGACCGGGGCGACCTTGCCGTCGGCGGCGAAGCCCCAGTCGAGCAGCCGGGCGGCCTCGCGGTAGACGGCCTGGGTCTCGTCGTAGTCGGGGTGCATCACGGTCACGAGCAGCTTGCGGTCGCCGCGCTGCGCGTACGCCGTGTAGGTCGCGCCCGCGTTGGTCGTGTTGCCGTTCTTGACGCCCGCGATGCCCTGGTAGGGCTTGAGGTCGACGGTGCCGGTGAGCAGGCGGTTCGTGTTCTGGATGCCGAAGTGCTCGCGCGGCTTCTGCTCGGGCCCGGCCTGCCCCTTCGTCGCCTTCTCCTCGCCCTTTTCCTTGTCCTTCTTCTTGGCGAACTCGCCGGGGAACTGCGCCTCCGCCGTCGAGCAGTACTCGCGGAAGTCGGCGTTCTTGAGGCCGTCGCGGGCGAAGAGCGTCAGGTCGTACGCGCTCGACACCTGGCCCTTCGCGTCGTAGCCGTCCGGCGTGACGACGTGCGTGTCGTCGGCCTGGAGCTCGTGCGCCCGCGCCCGCATGTCCTGGACGGTCCGCGCGACGCCTCCGTTCATGGAGGACAGGACGTGGACCGCGTCGTTGCCCGACCGCAGGAAGACGCCGAGCCACAGGTCGTGCACGGAGTAGGGCAGGTCCTCCTTGATGCCGACGAGGCTGGAGCCCTCGCCGATCCCGTCGAGGTCCTTGAGCGTGACCTGGTGCACCTTGTCCTTCGAGAACTTCGGCAGCAGCGTGTCCGCGAAGAGCATCTTCAGGGTGCTCGCGGGCGCGAGTTTCCAGTGCGGGTTGTGCGCGGCGAGGATCTCGCCCGACTCGGCGTCGGCGACGACCCAGGAGCGCGCGGTGAGCTTCTTCGGCAGCTTGGGCGCCCCGGCCCGCGGCTCGACCTGCGTGCCGGGCAACGCCAGCCGTGCCCCGCCGATCGCGGAGGCACGGGCCGGGGGACGGGGACTCGCGGAATCCTCGCCCGAATCGGCCAGGGCGGGGCTCGCGACCACGGAGAGGGACAGGGCGGCGGCGGCAGCGCAGGCGGTCAGGGAGAGCACCGGTACGCGCTTTTTCGTAGCGGACACGTTCAGGAACGTACCTGTGCTGTCAGAAGGGGCAAGCGGGGAGGGGACGGAGGGGGCGGCCGATCGGGGGAGAGAGGGAGCGGCGAGGCGTCGGCCGTTCGGGCGGTACGGAGCGGGGGCGGCGGCGCGGGGGCTTGCGCCCCCCGGCTCCCGGCGCTCGTTTCGTCCGGTCCCGGGTGTCTTGTCCGCACCCCGGCGCAGGGCGCGCGGAACCCGGCGCGATACTGGGCCCATGAAGCTCAGCCGCCCGGTCTCCTGGTTCCTGCTCGCGTTCGGGGTGTGGAGCTGGATCATCTGGATCACTTTCGCCAAGAATCTGTGGAAGGACGGCAGCGGTCTCGCCTTCGACGACGCCGGCGACCCCACCACCTACTTCTGGGTCCACCTGCTGCTGGCGATCGCCTCCTTCCTTCTGGGGACGGTTGTAGGCGGCATCGGGTTCCGGGGGCTGCGTGCGCTGCGGAAACGTGATCTTCCGGTGTGAGTCCGCGAGCGATACGGGAACCAGCCGTGGGTGACGGGCCGTTGACGCGGCATGGTGATCCTTATCGGCGCGGTGCTGCTGCTCGTGCTCGCGGTGCTCGGACTGGCCCACTGGTACCTGTGGCGCCGCCTCGTCCGTGACACGACGCGCGGCCCCGGTCCCGCCCGCACGCTGGGCACGGTCTTCTTCGTCGCGGCCCCCCTGCTCATGCTCGCCGCCTTCGCGGGCTCGCGGACCCTCCCCTTCGGCGTGCTGCGTGTCATGGCATGGCCGGGGTACCTGTGGGCGGCCGTCCTGCTGTACCTGCTCCTCGCGGTGGCGGTCGGCGAACTGCTCCGTCCCTTGCTCTTTCGGGTGATGCGCGGGCGGTACGGCCGGGAGGGTGAGGGCGCCGCGCCGGTGGCGGCCACCGAGGGGGCACCCGCCGGGGCGCGGGGCGCGGCGAAGGACGCGGTCACGGCGGGCGACCCCGCGCCACCCGCCCCCGCCCCCGCACCCGTCTCCGGTCCCGCGCCCGACCCCGGTCCGGCACCCGTCTCCGGTCCCGACACGGCCGAAGGTCCCGCTCCCGCGCCCGCGTCGGAGCCCGCGCGGGAGGGGGCGCCGCGTCCCGGGCCCTCCCGCCGGCTCTTCGTCTCGCGGATCGTCGGCGGCGCGGCGGGCGCGGTGGCGCTCGGCACGGTCGGCCACGGCGCGTACGGCGTGCTGCGCGGCCCGCGCCTCAAGCACGTGACGATCCCGCTCGCGAAGCTGCCGCGCTCGGCGCACGGCTTCCGGATCGCGGTGGTGAGCGACATCCACCTCGGCCCGATCCTGGGCCACGCGCACACGCGGCGGATCGTGGACACGATCAACGGGGCGCAGCCGGACGCCGTGGCGGTCGTGGGCGACCTCGTGGACGGCTCGGTGGCGGAGCTGGGGCACGCGGCGCAGCCGCTGAGCGGTCTGCGGGCCCGGCACGGGGCGTACTTCGTCACGGGGAACCACGAGTACTACTCGGGCGCGGACGAGTGGATCGACGAGGTGCGCGAGCTGGGTCTGCGCCCGCTGGAGAACGCGCGCGTGGAGCTGCCCGGCTTCGACCTCGCGGGCGTCAACGACATCTCCGGCGAGGACCACCACGCCGCCCCGGACTACGAGAAGGCCCTCGGCGACCGCGACCAGGCCCGCGCCGCCGTGCTCATGGCGCACCAGCCGGTGATGATCCACGAGGCGGTGAAGCACCACGTGGACCTCCAGCTCTCCGGCCACACCCACGGCGGCCAGCTCTTCCCCGGCAACCTGCTCGCCCGCGCGGCCAACCCCACGGTCGCGGGGCTCGACCACTACGGCGACACGACGCTGTACGTGACGCGCGGGGCCGGGGCCTGGGGGCCGCCGGTACGGGTGGGCGCGCCCTCGGACATCACGGTGGTGACGCTGGCGGCGAAAAGCGCCTGAGCGCCGGTGCGACGGGGGAGTGGTACCGGAGCGGCGCGGGTGCGGTGAGCCCTCGGCCCGGGGGTGGCGAGGGCGAGGGCCCCGGGGGTGTCTCCCCGGGGCCCTCGCCTGTCACCGCGTCGCGCGAGGCGTCACGGCACGATGTTCAGGAGGCGGTTCGGGCTGCCGGAACCGGGGCTCGTGACGACGCCCGTCGCGGCGCCCGCGACGAGGGCCGAGGAGACCTGCGCCGGGGTCGCCGAGGTGTGGCCCGCGAGGTAGACGGCCGCCGCGCCCGTGACGTGCGGGGTGGCCATCGACGTGCCGTTGATGGTGTTGGTCGCGGTGTCGCCCGTGCCCCACGCCGAGGTGATCGAGGAACCGGGTGCGAACAGGTCCACGACCGAACCGTAGTTGGAGTAGCTGGCCTTCGCGTCCGTGCTCGTCGTGGCGCCGACGGTGATCGCCTCGCTGACGCGCGCCGGGGACTTGGTCGAGGCGTTCGTGGACTCGTTGCCCGCCGCGACCGCGTACGTGACGCCGGAGGCGATGGAGCGGCGCACGGCCGCGTCGATCGTCGAGTCGGCGCCGCCGCCGAGGCTCATGTTGGCGACGGCCGGCTTCACGGCGTTCGCCGTGACCCAGTCGATTCCGGCCACGACCTGCGCCGTCGTCCCGGAGCCCGCGTTGTTGAGCACGCGGACCCCGACGACCCTCGCCTTCTTCGCGACGCCGTAGGACGTCCCGGCGATCGTCGCGGCCACGTGCGTGCCGTGCCCGTTGCCGTCCTGCGCCGTGTTGTCCCTGTCGACGGCGTCGTAGCCGTACGAGGCCCGGCCGCCGAAGTCCTGGTGCGTGATCCGCACGCCGGTGTCGATGACGTACGCGGTCACCCCCTGCCCCGCCGAGTCCGGGTAGGTGTAAGCGCCGTTCAGCGGAAGGCTTTTCTGGTCGATGCGGTCCAGCCCCCAGGAGGGCGGGTTGGACTGCGTCGCCTCGGCCGTGAACACGCGGTCCTGCGCGACCTTCGCCACCGCCGGGTCGGCCGCGAGTCTCTTGGCGGCGCCCTCGTCGAGGCGCAGCGCGTAGCCGTTGAGCGCGGCCGAGTAGGTGCGGTCGATGGTGGCGCCGTACTTCTTCGCGAGCGCCTTGCCCTCCGCCGAAGCCGCTTTCGGGGCACCGGACTTGAGGGTCACGACGTAGCTGCCGGAGACGGTGCCGGCCACTCCGGCGTTCTCGATCACGCCTTCGGGCGCCGCCGAGGCGGGCAGCGCGACGACGGTGCTGAGCGCGAGCGCGGCGACCGCCGCCGCGCTCAGCCCGGCCAGGGTGCGGCGGGTGGTGCGGGGGCGGTGGTCTGTCTGAGGTGCCATCTGAAGGGTTCTCCTCGTGGATGGTGGTGTGGGGGTACGGGCGCGAACGCGAGTCAGTCCCTGTTGTGCGCATGACAAACCAGCGTCCGGATGGCCCGGCAGGTGTCGTGCCGGGCCCCGCCGAACGGAATACTCCCCACCGTCACCACTTCCGCACAAGACCGTCCCGCCCCGCTTGGCCGGATGTCATGCGACAGCCATCGTGCGGCAACACAGCTTCACGGGCGGCCGGTTGAGAAATGCGGCCAGGTTCTCCGCGACTCGCCGATGAGTGGGGCGCCCGGCCGCGGTCATCCCTTCCGTACGGCACGCCGTCGCGAAAGGACGCACGTCATGAGCACCGCATCCCTCCCGCCCGCCAAGGGGCCCGCCTCCTACTTCCCCTCGATCGAGCGCGCCTACGGCCGCCCCGTCGCCGAGTGGCTCGACCTCGTCCGCGCCTCGCCCCTCACCCGTCACGGCGAGCTCGTGACCTGGCTCAAGACCGCTCACGGGATGGGGCACGGCCACGCGAACGCGGTGGTGGCGTACGTGCGCCGGGAGAACGGGGCGGCGTGAGGGCGGCCCGGTCGGCGGGGCCGTGTGCGGCGGGCGGGAGCGGCGTGCCGCGCCGCCGAGAGTGCCGAGGCGGCCACGAAGCGCTCACACGCCCGTGGCCGCTCCTTCACCGTTACCGCCGGTAAATTCCATGTCACCCCTCTACTCTTACCGCGCTGACCTGCGTGAACGCGGGCCGCACGGCAGAGAGTGGGAGAGCGTGGAGCCGGGATACCTGACTGTGGACCACGGGGTGCGGACCAAGGCCGCCCCCGACGAGGCGGGCGCCGGACCCAACCGGCTCGCCGTCGCGGGGCTCGTCTTCGGCCTGCTCGGCCTGCTGCCCCTGCCCCTGCTCGGTTCCGTGCTCGCGCTGTCCTTCGGCGTCGCGGGCGGGCGCAAGGCGGACCGGGGCGAGGCCGGCGGGCGCGGGATGGCCACCGCGGCGATCGTGCTCGGCATCGTCGGCTGCGTGTGCGGGGTGCTCGGGATCGTCGTGGTTTTCGTCCAGTTCACCGGCCGCCGGGGCTTCTAGACCCTCACTTCCCGGGCCGTGACGGGCTGGCCACGCTCTTCGCGCACGGCCGGACAGACCGCCGGGCGGCCCGCCCCCGCCGCGCGCCGGGTCGGGGCCCGGCCGTCAGCCACGGTCCGGGACTGCCCGCCCCGAGACGGCCCCGTCCGGCGGAACAGGCCCCGGCCCCTCGGCTGCCGGGCCCGGCCCGGCGGCCGAGGGGGGCCTCGTCCCTCGCTACGCGCTCAGCGACCGCGCGTAGTGCACCTGTTGCATGACCTGGTGGAAGCTCCACGGCCCGAGCGCCGGGACCATCGTGGAGTGGTGGCGGCCCGCGCTCGTCACCGTCACCTGGATGAAGCCGCTCGTCTTCCGCTCCTTCATGAGCAGGAAGAGGAGGCCGAGGCCGCACAGCAGGATGCCGAGGATGATGGCGAGGACGATGCCGGTCTGGCTGATCTTCTCCTCGGTGTGGGACAGGTCGCTCGCGTTCCACACCGAGCCCTTGAGCGGCATCGTCCCCGCGGGTGTGGTGATCTCCGTCTGCGTCACGATGATGTCGCCGATCGCGAGCAGCGGCGCGGGCCCGCCGTGGTGCGGGGCACCCGGACCGGGCGGCGCGAAGCCGTATCCGGCGGGCCGCTGCTGCGGGAAGCCGTATCCGCCCGGGGGCTGCTGCGGGTAGCCGTACCCGGGAGGCTGTCCCGGAGCGCCGTACGCGGGCGGCGGGCCCGCCTGCGGACCGTCCGGCCCCGGCGCCCGGCCCTGCGGCGGCACTCCCTGCGGGGCCGCCGGCCCCTTCGCGAACGGATCGCTCCTGTCGGGACCGGGCGGCGGTGTGGTCATCGGTGGTGTCCCCCATGGGCGTGTGCGGCTGAGTCGGAGACGAGCATCGTGACATACGAGGAGGCCGCCACCCCCGTGAGGGGTGGCGGCCTCCTCGTGCGCGGGAGCCCCGTGACGCGTCCCGGGGGCCCGTCAGGACTTCAGTAGCGGCGCGTGATCAGCGCCCGCTTGACCTCCTGGATCGCCTTCGTCACCTCGATGCCGCGCGGGCAGGCGTCGGTGCAGTTGAAGGTGGTGCGGCAACGCCACACGCCGTCACGGTCGTTGAGGATCTCGAGCCGCTGGCTGCCCGCCTCGTCGCGCGAGTCGAAGATGAAGCGGTGCGCGTTGACGATCGCGGCCGGGCCGAAGTACTGGCCGTCGTTCCAGAACACCGGGCACGAGGACGTGCACGCGGCGCACAGGATGCACTTGGTGGTGTCGTCGAAGCGCTCGCGGTCCTCGGCGCTCTGGAGCCGCTCGCGGGTCGGCTCGTTGCCCGTCGTGACGAGGAACGGCATGACGTCGCGGTACGCCTGGAAGAACGGCTCCATGTCCACCACGAGGTCCTTGAGGACCGTGAGGCCCTTGATGGGCTCGACCGTGATGGGCTTGGCGGGGTTCAGGTCCTTGATGAGCGTCTTGCACGCGAGGCGGTTCTTGCCGTTGATCCGCATCGCGTCCGAGCCGCAGATCCCGTGCGCGCAGGAACGGCGGAACGTCAGGGTGCCGTCCTGCTCCCACTTGATCTTGTGGAGGGCGTCGAGGACGCGCTCCTTGGGGTCCATCAGGAGCTGGAAGTCCTGCCAGGCGACGTCGGCGGAGACCTCCGGGTTGAACCGGCGGACGCGCACGGTGACCGTGATGAGGTGGTCCGAGGCGGACCCGGCCTCCTCCACCTTGTCCATGATCGCGGTAGTCATCAGTACTTACGCTCCATCGGCTGGTAGCGGGTCTGCACGACCGGCTTGTAGTCGAGGCGGATCGCCTCGGTGCCGTCCGCCGAGACCTCGCGGTACGCCATCGTGTGACGCATGAAGTTGACGTCGTCGCGGGTCGGGAAGTCCTCGCGGTAGTGACCGCCGCGCGACTCCTTGCGGGCGAGCGCGGAGGTCGCCATGACCTCGGCGAGGTCGAGCAGGTTGCCCAGCTCGATCGCTTCGAGGAGGTCGGTGTTGAAGCGGCGGCCCTTGTCCTGGATCGCCACGTTCTTGTACCGGGCGCGCAGTTCGGCGATCTTCTCGACCGCCGTCTTGATCGTCTGCTCGGTGCGGAACACCATCACGTTGGCGTCCATGCACTCCTGGAGCTCGGTGCGCAGCACCGCGACCTTCTCGGTGCCCGTCGAGTTCCGCAGCCGCTCGACCTGCGCGACGACCTGCGCCTCCGGGTCCTCCGGAAGCGGCACGAAGTCGTTGGCGTGCGCGTACTCGGCCGCGGCGATGCCCGCGCGACGCCCGAAGACGTTGATGTCGAGCAGCGAGTTGGTGCCGAGCCGGTTGGCGCCGTGCACGGAGACGCAGGCGACCTCGCCGGCCGCGTACAGGCCGGGCACGACCGTCGTGTTGTCGGCGAGTACCTCGCCCTCCACGTTGGTCGGGATACCGCCCATCGCGTAGTGCGCGGTCGGCTGGATCGGGATGGGGTCCGTGTACGGCTCGATGCCGAGGTACGTACGGGCGAACTCGGTGATGTCCGGGAGCTTCGCGTCGAGCTGCTCGGGCGGCAGGTGCGTCAGGTCCAGGTACACGTGGTCGCCCTCGGGACCGCAGCCCCGGCCCTCGCGGATCTCGGTGTAGATCGAGCGCGAGACGACGTCGCGCGAGGCGAGGTCCTTCATGACGGGCGCGTACTTCTCCATGAAGCGCTCGCCGTCCTTGTTGCGCAGGATGCCGCCCTCGCCGCGCGCGCCCTCGGTGAGCAGGATGCCCATGCGCCAGATGCCCGTCGGGTGGAACTGGAAGAACTCCATGTCCTCCAGCGGCAGCCCGCGCCGCCACACGGCGGCCTGCCCGTCACCGGTCAGGGTGTGCGCGTTGGACGTCACCTTGAAGAACTTGCCGGTCCCGCCCGAGGCGTAGATGACCGACTTCGCCTGGAAGACGTGGATCTCGCCGGTCGCCAGCTCGTACGCCACGACACCGGCCGAGCGCTTGACGCCGTCGACCTCGGTGAGGAGCTGGTCGAGCACGTAGAACTCGTTGAAGAACTCCACGCCCTCCTTGACGCAGTTCTGGTACAGCGTCTGGAGGATCATGTGACCGGTGCGGTCCGCCGCATAGCACGAGCGGCGCACGGGCGCCTCGCCGTGGTTGCGGGTGTGCCCGCCGAAGCGGCGCTGGTCGATCGTGCCGTCCGGGGTGCGGTTGAACGGCAGGCCCATCTTCTCCAGGTCGAGGACCGAGTCGATGGCCTCCTTCGCGAGGATCTCGGCGGCGTCCTGGTCGACCAGGTAGTCACCGCCCTTGATCGTGTCGAAGGTGTGCCACTCCCAGTTGTCCTCCTCGACGTTGGCGAGGGCCGCGGCCATGCCGCCCTGCGCCGCGCCGGTGTGGGAGCGGGTGGGGTAGAGCTTGGTCAGCACGGCGGTACGGCTGCGCTTGGTCGCCTCGATGGCGGCGCGCATGCCCGCGCCACCGGCGCCGACGATGACGGTGTCGTACTTGTGGATCTTCAGCTTCATGATTCTCGTGGCCCCGGCTCTAACGGATGTTCGGGTCGAAGGTGAAGATCACCAGCGTGCCCAGCAGGACGGTGAAGAGGGTCGCCGCCCACAGCAGGCCCTTGAGCCACATGCGGGTCGCGGGGCGCTCGGCGTAGTCGTTGATGACCGTGCGCAGGCCGTTGGCGCCGTGCAGCATCGCGAGCCACAGCATCAGCAGGTCCCAGCCCTGCCAGAACGGGGAGGCCCAGCGGCCCGCGACGAACGCGAAGCCGATCTTCTGCACCCCGCCGTCCAGGAAGAGCTGGATGAGCAGGTGCCCGAGGACGAGGACGACCAGGACGACGCCCGACAGGCGCATGAACAGCCAGGCGGCGAGTTCGAAGTTGCGCTGCGGGTTCTTCTTCGTCTTCTTGGTGCGCTGCCGGGGCGGCTCGATGACCGGCGCCGGATTGTCGACGTCGTAGAGCGAGGCGCCCTCGACGGGGCCGATCGCGGAGGAGGTCTCGGTGGACATCGCGTCAGCTCCCGAACAGTTGACGTGCGGCGTGGCCGAGGACGGAGTAGAGCGAGCCGAGCATCAGCACGACCCACACCACGAGGACCGTCCACAGCATCTTCTTCTGGTGGCGGGGGCCCTGCGACCAGAAGTCGACGGCGATGATGCGCAGGCCGTTGAGCGCGTGGAAGAGGATCGCGGCGACGAGGCCGTACTCCAGCAGCGCGACGACCGGATTCTTGTAAGTGGCAACGACGTCGTCGTACGCCTCGGGGGAGACACGCACGAGCGCGGTGTCCAGGACGTGTACGAACAGGAAGAAGAAAATGAGGACGCCGGTGACTCGATGAGCCACCCAGGACCACATTCCTTCCCGGCCGCGGTACAGCGTTCCAGCCGGCACGGAAGAACCCTCCGGGGAAAGGATTGGGAGCCTGCCGCGATCCATTCCTGTCGACGGTCGGCCCGGCCGGGTACGGTCCACCGGCCCCGGCCATCGTAGTCACGGGCCGGGGCACGCCCCGCACGGGGGCATCCGGTGTGATCAAACTGGCACGTACGGGTGAAGGAGTCGGCCGAATGGGTGGGTTCGGCCCCCCCATCAGGCGTCCGGTCAGGGCGGATGCCTGCCGTTATGCCCGCCGGCCGCCGCTCCGTGACGGCGCTTCGGCTCGCCCCAGGCGGCTGTGCGCGCGCTGTGCCTCGCGTGTCGGACACGGCCGTACGGGGCAGACGCCGCCCGGAGCGGCGGGCCCGGGGGCCGCGCGCGGCCCCCCGCCGCCACCGGGAAGTCATCCGAACGAGGGGCCGGGCGCCCGGAGTGACACCACGTCCGCCGTCGCGGGAAGGAGTCCCGTACGGCGGCGCGAGCACCCTGCGGCCCGCACCGCGCAGCCCCCGCACCCGAGCGACGAGGACGTGACCTGTGCCCGAGCACCGCCGTCAAGGCTTCCCCGACACGGGCGGACGGCGTCGCCGCGCCGCGTGGGCCTCGATCGCGGCCCTCGTCGTCGCCGCGGCCGTCGCGCTCGGCCTCACGGTGTGGCCCGGAGGCGACCACGGCAAGGACAAGGGCGGCTCGGGCGCGGTGAGCGGCGGCGACGCGCTCACCGTCTCCCCGACCCCCGCCGCCTCGTACCCCGTCTCGAAGCCCCCGCGCACGATCCCCTCCGTGCGCGCCTTCGACGCCGCGCGCGGCCCCGGCTGGAAGCCCGCGAAGTCCGGGCGGGTCCTCGCCGGTGACGACGCGCTGGCGGACGAGGCGAAGCTCCTCGCGGGCGAACTCGGCATGACGTACGGCGGCGCCGCGGACCCGAAGCGCGGGGACGTGTGGCTCGGGCTCGACGAGAACGCGAAGGACGACGGCGACGAGGCGTACACCCTGCGCGTCGCCGCCGGTCAGGCGCGCATCACCTCGGCGGGGCAGGACGGGGTGTGGTGGGGCACCCGTACGCTCAAGCAGGCCGTGCGCGCGGACGGCAAGGCGCCCGAGGGCACCGTGCGCGACCGGCCCGCGAAGCCGCAGCGCGGGCTCATGCTCGACATCGCCCGCAAGTGGTACGACGAGGCGTGGATCAAGGCGCGGATCGCGGAGATCGCCGACCTCAAGTACAACCAGTTCGGCCTGCACTTCTCCGACGACCAGGCGTTCCGCGTCGAGTCCTCCTCGCACCCCGAGATCGTCTCGGCGCGGCACCTGACGAAGGCGCAGGTCCGCTCGATCGTCGCGTACGCGGCGGCCCGGCACGTCACCGTCGTCCCCGAGATCGACTCGCCCGGACACCTCGGCACCCTCATCAAGGCGCACCCGAAGCTCCAGTTGCGGGACGCGGCGGGCAAGCCCGTCGAGGGCGCCGTCGACATCGGCAACCCCGGCTCGGCCCGCCTCGTCGACGACCTCCTCAAGGAGTACGCGAGCCTCTTCCCCGGCCGGTGGTGGCACCTCGGCGCCGACGAGTACCAGGCCCTCGTCCGCTCCGACCCGGAAGCGTCCTTCCCGGAGCTGGCCGCGCTCGCCCGCAAGAGGTACGGGGCGGACGGCCGGGTCCAGGACCTCGCGCAGGCGTGGCTCAACGACCGGGCGAAGACGGTGCGGGACGCGCGCGAGGGACGCGTCCCGCAGGCGTGGAACGACGGCTTCTTCGCGCAGGGCCAGGTCGTGGCCGACCGCAGGATCGAGGTCGTCTACTGGACGGGCAAGGAACTCGGCGCCCGCCCGCCCTCCGCGTACCTCGCCGAGGGCCGCCAGGTCCTCAACTACAACGACGAGTTCCTCTACTACGTCCTCGGCCAGCCCAACACCTTCACCTACCCGACAGGGCAGCGCATCTACGAGTCCTGGACCCCGCGCGTGCTGCGCGGCACGAGCGCCGTGCCCGCGCGCTACGACCACCTCATCGAGGGCGGCGGCTTCGCGGTCTGGGGCGACTTCCCGAACGCCCAGACGCCGGAGCAGGTCGTGGCGGGCATCCGGATGCCGCTCCGCGCCCTGGCCGAGAAGCTGTGGCCGCAGGCGGCGGAACCGGCACGGAGCTGGGCCGATTTCCAGGCGGTGTCACGGGCGATCGGCTAGCCGGAACGCCGATGAGCGGTCTCCGGTGGCCGCTCCCCGGCCCGCGCGGCGGGTCGCGCACGCCGTGAACGCCCGTGTCCTGCCCGCTCGCGGCGGACGCGGGAAGGCGAACGGCCGGGTCGCCACCCCCCACAGGAGAGACCCGGCCGTCGCACGGCACGGACCGCTTGAGGGCCCGTACTTCCTACAGCGCCATGGTCTCCCGAGACGTCACACCCGGACGGTCACGTGTCGGTAACGCTTCGTGGTGCGCGGGGCGGGGGCGAAGGTCCGGCTCGGCCTGAAAGGGTGGAGTACTGGCCAACTGACCGGTAGCGTGCTGATTCGCGCCGGACCGGACACGGGCCCGGTGGGGACGCGACTGGGGGCAGGCTGAGGGGTGCTGGGGGACGACGCGGAGCTGACCGCCGCGGTACTCGCGGCTCAGCGGGGGGACGAGGCCGCTTTCCGTACGGTGTACCGCGAGGTGCAGCCGCGCCTTCTCGGCTACATCAGGACCCTCGTCGGCGAGGCCGACGCCGAGGACGTCGCCTCCGAGTCCTGGTTGCAGATAGCCCGTGACCTGGGCCGCTTCGACGGCGACGCGGACCGGTTCCGGGGCTGGGCGGCGCGGATAGCGCGCAACCGCTCCCTCGACCACATCCGGATGCGGGGCCGCCGCCCCGCCGTCGGCGGTGACGAGTCCGAACTCACCGTGCGTCCGGGGGACTCCGACACGGCGGGCGAGGCCATCGAGGCCCTGGCGACCGGCGAGACCCTCGCCCTCATCGCCCGCCTCCCGCAGGACCAGGCCGAGGCCGTCGTCCTCCGCGTCGTCGTGGGCCTCGACGCGAAGAGCGCCGCGGCGACCCTCGGCAAACGGCCGGGCGCGGTACGCACGGCGGCCCACCGGGGACTCAAGAGGCTGGCCGAACTCCTGGGCGGGCGCGAGGCGGACGGCAGGGGCGGGACCACCGGTGGCGGCACGGGCATCGCCGACGCGGGGGAGGGCCCCGACCCCGCCGGGGCCGTGGGAGCCCCCGGACCCGGTGGCCCCGCCGCTCCCGGGGGCCGCGGAGGAGCGGCCGGCGCGGACGGCCCCGGCGGGGCCGGGGTGCCCGCCGGGGCGCGCGGCGCGGGCGGGCGGCTGCCCGGCGCCCCGCGCGGCACGAGGGGCACGACGGGCGCGGTGCGCGACGGCGTCCCCGGCGGTACGGGACTCCCGCCCGGCGAGAGCGAGCGCGAGCGCGGCGGGGCGCGTACGTACGGTGAGGCGGCGACCTCCGGCCGTCCCGCCCCCGCGCAGTCCGCCCGGCGTGCCGCCGTGCCCGCGCAGCGGCGGGGCGAGGGGCAGAGCGTGCGGCAGTCGGTGCCCGCCGCGGCGACGTCCTGCCCGGCCGTGGTACAGAAGGAGGCGTGATGGCCGAGGAGTTCGAGGGACACCGGGCGAGTGGCGCGCCCGGCGGCCGTCCCGCGCGCGTCCCGCGCGCCGTCGCCCGCACGGCGCGGGCCGCGCTGCTCGCGGAGCGCCCGTACGAGACGCTCGACCCCCGTGCGCGGACCGAGGCCCGCCGCGTCGAAGCGGCGCTCGGCACCCTGACGCGTTCGACCGGGCCGTCCGGTCCCCTGGAGCCGCCCGCCGAACTGCTTGCGGTGTTCCGCGCGAACGCCGGCCGCGACGCGCGGAGCGCGGAGGCCGCCGCCAAGGCAGGTTTCGCCGCGCGGCGGGCGCGGCTGCTCGCCACCGGGGTGCTGAGCCTCGGCATGGTCGGCGGCGTCGCCGTCGCGGGCGGGACCGGGGTGCTCACCTCCTTCCCGGATGCCCCGGACGCCCCGCGCACGGTGCGGCCCCGTGATCCCGCCCCCGAGGCCCCCAGCGTCCCCGGGGGCGTGGTGCCGGGCGCCACCGCGCTCCCCGGCCCGGCGGAGGAACTGCTCGCCCCCTCCGGCGGGCCGTCCGGCTCGTCCGCCGGTCCCTCGCCGAGCGGCACGCGGCGCGCCCCCGGCGCCTCCGGCACCGCGAACGCCTGCCGCGCGCACCTGCGCGGACACGTCGAACGGGCGGCGGAGCGACGGCTCGCGGCGCTCGCGGGCGGTACGGGACGGATCGAGGCGTACTGCGCGTCGCTCCTGCGCGCCAGGACCCGCGTCCCGGGCCCCGCCCGGTCCGCCCCCGCCCCGGTGGCGCCCTCGCTGACGCTTCCGGACTTCCCGACCACGTACCCGACCTTCGGCTTCGAGGAGCCCTCCGGCGGTCCGAGCCGGAGCGCGTCCCCCACGGAGGAGCCGGGCGGCGGCGCCTCGCCGACGCGGAGCCCGCACGAGACGAGGCCGGACCCGCCGGACGAAGCGTCAACACCGCCCGGGCCCCCGGAGTCCCCGGCGCCCTCCCAGCCGTCAGCGGAGGATGCCCCGGACCTCCCCTGAGACCGCCGCGCCGGGACGCGCGCGAACGGGGTGTGACACTTTTCGCGCCCTTGACGCAGAGAGAAGTGAGCCGACTGGTCATCGGCTGTCGCACGAGCCGGGGTTCCCCCCGTACCACCGGCTCGTTGCCACCGGCGCGGGCGGGACACGTTCCCCCGGTCCCGTCCGCGCCTCGGCACACACAGAGCCCGCGTTCAGTAGACGACCACCTTGTCCCCCGTGCGCACGGTGTCGAAGAGAGCGGCGACCTTCGCCTTGTCCCGTACGTTGACGCAGCCGTGCGAGGCGCCCGCGTAGCCGCGCGCGGCGAAGTCGGGGGAGTAGTGCACGGCCTGGCCGCCGCTGAAGAACAGCGCGTACGGCATGGCGGTGTGGTAGAGCGTCGAGACGTGGTCGCGGGACTTCCAGTAGACCTTGAAGGTGCCGTCACGGGTCGGCGTGTACGCGGAGCCGAAGCGCACGTCCATGACGGAGACGACACGCCCGTCCACCATCCAGGAGAGCGTCCGGCTCTTCTTGCTGACGCACAGCGCGCGCCCGGTGAGGCAGCGGGGATCGGGCTTCGCGGGCGGCAGTGTCGTCTCCGGGTACAGCTCGGCCTTCGTCGGCGCGGGCCCCGCCGCCCTGAGCCGCGCCCACGTCGCGCTGTCGAGCACGCCGCTCGCCCCGAGCCCCCGGTCCCGCTGGAACGCGGCGAGCGCCCGCGCGGTGACGTCCCCGAAGTACCCGGTCGGCTGCTGCCGGAAGAACCCGAGCGACCAGAGCCGGGCCTGGAGGGCGCGTACGTCGGCGGTGCGCTGTCCCTTGCGGGGGAGGGCGGGGGCGGTGGTGCGGGGCGGAGCGCTCGGACGCCGCGCGTCGGCGCGGGGCACGGCGCCGGTACGGGCGGGCACGGGGCTCGTACGGACCGGGGCCGGGCTCGTACGGAGCGGGGCGGGGCTCCCGGGCGCGGGGCTCGACCGGCCCTGGGCGGGCGTCGCCACGGAACCGGGCGCCTTCGCGTCACTCGGGACCCCCGCCCCGGCCACCCCGTCCACCCGGCACGCCGCGAGCACGAGCACGCCCAATACTCCCGCCACACCCACCGCTCCGCGTCGCATCCGCGTCCCCCTCGTCGTCCGGACGCCTTCTGGATTCCCCGGACAGGCGGGGACGAACCCCCTCACCGTCGGCCCGGCCGCTCAGGCGGTTTATCCCACGAATCGCTGAATGGAGTGAACGAAGGCGGAACGTCTGCGCGCCCGGTTACTCTCCCTGAAGAGTTTTCCCGCAAAGGAGGACACCGTGGCTGTACTGCAACACGAGCTGACGTTGAGCGAAGCTGCCGACCTGCTTGAGCAAGGGCTGCCCGGTCACCGTGTGGAGATTCTCCAGGGGAGGCTCACTGTGACACCGCCGCCGGACGGTTCGCACGCGCTGTCGTTGAGTTGGCTGGTCGAGGCGTTCGCCGGGGCGGGCGCGAGGAAGGCCGGGCTGAGGTACGTCCAGGGTCTCGGCCTCTGGCTCCCCACCCGCCCGGACGACTTCGCGATCCCGGACTTCTCGATCGTCGAGGCCCACTTCCGCGACGCCCTCGTGCGCCGCAGCTGCTACGCCCCCGAGGTCTTCCGGCTGGTCCTCGAAGTGACGTCGAGCAACTGGTCCGACGACTTGGGCCCGAAGGTCGAGAGCTACGCCGCCGCCGGGGTGCCGGTGTACGTCGTGGTGGACCGCAAGCACGACGAGGTGCTGCTGCACCGCGACCCGGAGGACGGGGTGTACACGCGGGTGGAGCACTTCAAGCGGGGCAGCTTCGTGCCGGTCCCGGAATCGGTCGGCGTGGCGCTCGACCTGCCGGTGGACACGCTGCTCGACGGCGACTGAGAGGGCGGCTGAGGCGGCGGCTGTCCGGCTGCCGGAAAGGGAGTGTTCGCGGGGGTACGCGCGTGCGACACTGCCGCCATGTTCGGCGTCATAGACCTGCCCACGTACCTCGCGGGCGTGGCACTCATCGTTCTGCTGCCCGGGCCCAACTCGCTCTACGTGCTCTCGGTGGGCGCGCGGCGCGGGGTGCGGACCGGGTACAAGGCCGCTGCCGGGGTGTTCCTCGGGGACACGGTGCTCATGACGCTGTCGGCCGCGGGCGTCGCCTCGCTGCTCCAGGCGAACGAGATGCTGTTCTCACTCGTCAAGTACGCGGGCGCCGGGTACCTGACCTGGCTCGCCTACGGCATGATCCGCTCCGCGCTCGCGCTGTGGCGCACGCGCCAGGAGCGGGCCGCCGAGGCGGCGGGCGAGGAAGCTCCGGCGGAGCGCGAGCGCCCCTTCCGCCGGGCCTTCGTGATCAGCCTCTTCAACCCGAAGGCGATCCTCTTCTTCATCGCCTTCTTCGTGCAGTTCGTTCCAGCGTCAAACCCACTCCCGGGCTTCATCTTCCTGGGCTTCCTTGCCCAGGTCGCGAGCGCTCTGTACCTGTCGGTCTTGATCTTCAGCGGCGCTCGCCTCGCAGCGGCCTTCCGCAAGCGCAAGGCGCTCAGTGCGGGAGCTACCTCCGCAGCCGGGGTCGTCTTCCTCGGGTTCGCCTTGAAGCTGTCGTTGGCAAGCGCGTAGGGGGCGTCGTGTCCGATCTCGTCCGTGTTGCATCCCTGTTCGCCCACATGACCCGCGCGGATGCCGTGATCAGGGGAGTGGAAGAGCCCCGCCCTGACACGCAATCAGGACGAGGCTCTTGGCGTGAGAAGTGGCCTGGTGCGGGCGCCCTTCGGGACGCTGGTGGGGTCTACGCGTCAGTGCGCAGCTCTCCCGGCATGGGGCCGGCTCCGAGGACCATGGCGTGCGGGGGACAGGCGAAGAGAGTGAAGCCGGGGCCAGGCTGCTCCCCTACTGCCGTTGTCTCAGCGACTCTGATTGAGCGCGACGCTCAACAGGAGTTCGACCAGCCTGTGCGCAGCGTCGGGCTTGCCCATTGAGCGCGCCGCTCCCGCCATCGTCTCCCGGCGCTGTGGGTCGGACAGAAGAGGTTCCAGGGCGCCCCGCAGCGCGGACGCGGTGGCCCTGTCTCCGGTCAGCGCTACAGCGGCCTTCGACCCAGTTCGGCCCGCACTGGTGGATGACGTTGGCGACGGACAGCAGCCACGGGAGGTTTTCACGGATCACGCCGTTGATCTGCTCGCTGCCCTGGGCTCCGCCGGTGATGTAGACGGTGGGCAAGTCGGGGTCGTATCCGGTCATGCCGAGGGCGGGAACGGCCTTGGCGGGGTCGCCGGTGAGCACGGTGGGCCGGACAGGGTTGCCGGTGACGACAGCGGCAGCGGCGACGGAGTCGGGGAGAAGGCTCAGCGAGTTCTCCGACGACAGCGCGACGGCGGTCGCGGAGCGGGCGAGGACCCGGTTGGCCAGGCCGAGTCGGACGGTCTGCTCATGGATGACCAGCGGAGTCTTCGTCGCGCGGGCAGCAAACCCCACGGGGACAGCGACATACCCCCCGGTGGAGAGGATCACGTCGGCCTGGAAGCGGCGAGCGATGGTCCGGGCCTCCAGGACGCCCTTGGGAACGCGACCCACGTCCCGCATGTTCTCAGCATTGATCATCTTCAGCGGGTTGCTGGAGCGGCGTAGCTTGCCGGTCGGCACGGTTTCGAAGGGGATGCCCTCGGCAGGGGCGACGCGGGATTCGAGCCCGGTGGCGGTGCCGACCCATAGGACGTCCACGCTCGCGCCGTGGTGGTGCATGACGGTCTGCATCTCGCGGACCGCTGTCAGGGCGGGATAGGTGTGCCCACCCGTTCCGCCTCCCGTCACCATCAGCTTGAAGGGACGGCGAAAGGAGGCGAAACGGGTGGCGAGGGCGTCGACGGTCACAGCGTGACGGCATCCGATCGTGAGGGCTCCGCATCCGACGAGCCGGAGCCGACGGCGGTCATGCGAACCTCCCGGACGATATCAGGCAATCTGACCTTGGTGAGGAGCCAGCCGACCCCGGCGGCTGACGCGGCTGGAGGCTGGTGAGAACTCGGTTGTCGACATCGCGGACGTGATCGCGCTCTGCGAGAACTACGCGGCGCCGCGAGAGAAGCGTGCTCTGCTGCTCGAATACGCCGCGGTGACGAAGAGCAAGCGAGACTGGTGGCAGACTCCCGAGTTCCGACTGGCCATCCCGCCATCGTTCAAGGCTTACCTGGGTCTTGAGGCGACTGCCGAGAGTCTGAACAACTACAAAGCCGAGTTCGTGCCCGGCCTCCTTCAGACGGAGGGGTACGTATGGACGATCCACGAGCGCTCGCACGAAAGGCTCCCAAGCGACGAGATCGACCGCATCGTTGCCGTCCGCATGACTCGACAGGAGGCTCTTCACCGTGTGGAGGCCCCCTTGCAATTCGCTGCGATCATCAACGAGGCCGTCTTGTACCGTCAGGTCGGTGGTCCGGACGTCATGCGGGCTCAGGTACAGCATCTGTGCGAAATGGCCATGCAGCCGGGCGTTCGGATTCAGGTCGTGCCGTTCAAGGCCGGCGCTCATGCCGGTGTGAACGGTTCGTTCATGCTCCTGCGGTTCGAAGATGCTCAGCCGATCGTCTACCTGGAGAACCTAGGCGGTGCGTCAGTCATGCGTAAGCCTAAGAGCGTTGACCAGTACGAACGAGCGTTCACCGACCTCCAGATTCTTGCCTTGGGAGAACGAGATTCCCTCGGCATGATGAAAGAAGCAATCAAGGAGCATTGATTCAGATGACCAACCACGCCGCACTGACCGGGGCTCGCTGGTTCCGTTCAAGTTACAGTAATGACCAGGCCGGGAATTGCGTCGAGGGCGCAAGGCTCGAAGGTGCGGCCATGGCAGTGCGGGACTCGAAGGACCCGAACGCCGGGGCGTTCGTTTTTCGAGCAGATGCCTGGGGTGCTTTCCTCAACACAGTTAAGGGACGCACCGCAGAAATGTAGCCCCGATGTGGGAAGACGGAGCCCCGAGCGCAACGCTCGGGGCTCCTGTCGTTTCCCCCCCCACATGGGATGTGTGTGTCAATTCATTCATGAGCGGTCGTGACGGGTCTCGATTGTGCTGAGAACCACGGAAGCGGCCATTGATTCATTCATGAGTGCCATCCGTGTAGCCCAGAATGCCGAGAAGGGCTCTTGGGGGGAGGTGGAATAGGGTGCCTTCTTGGTGGCTGAGACCCCCAAGTCCCGGGCGACTCCCACCAGGCGGATACCTTCGCGGAGCGAGTGGCGGCGTAGATCCAGCTCCTGTCGTGCCAGGCTGGTGGTCTCCTCCGTGAGCACGGACAGGCGCACGGACAGCAGTCCTCGGAGTGCGTCCTCCGGTAGGGCGTCGTTCGCTGCCTCCAGCTCGGCAAGCTCCAGGAGTTCGTCTGCGGTCCAGTCGGGGGCGGTCGTCTTCGGTGCCATCCGGCGCAGCCGTACGCGCAGTTGGATGCTGGAACTATCTTCATTCGGTTCGTTGACCCCGCCTATGCCCACCCCGCGCTCTCCTTCGTCGTGCTCGGCTTCTTCGCCCAGCTCGCCAGCGCCCTCTACCTGAGCGTCCTCATCTTCACCGGCACCCGCCTCGCCGCCGCCTTCGCCCGCCGCCGTCGCCTCCGCGCCACCGTCACCTCCGCGGCGGGCGCCCTCTTCCTCGGCTTCGCGGTGAAGCTCTCGCTGAGCGGCGTCTGAGCCGCCCGCTCCTCCGGCAGCCCCGGCTCCCGGCGCCCTTGGATCCGCCGTCGGCGCCGGGGGCGGCCGTCGTTGGTTCCTCGCCCGGAGGGGCTCAGGCCGCCGCCGGGGAGGCGTGGGCCGCCGCTCCCAGGTGCCGGTCCAGCCACCTCGCCGCGCCCCCCGGGTCCGTGCCCGTCCAGGCCACGTAGCCGTCGGGGCGGATGAGGAAGAGGCCCCGGCCGTAGGGGGCGCAGGAAGGGAGGGCGCGGGTCCGGACGTGGGCGGGGAGACCGGGCACGACGGGGGCGGCTCCCGCCTCCGGGGTGCGCTCCGTGCTGATCGCCAGGAGCGTCCAGTGCGGGCCCCGGTACAGGTCGAAGAGGCGGTCCCCGCCCGCGCGCCCGTCCGGCGCCCGGTCGCCCGCGTGAAGCGGTGCCCCGGCGGCCAGGGTGTGGTCGCTCAGGGTCGACGCGCGGTAGTGCAGGCCCAGTTGGCGCGTCTCCTCGCCCCTGCGGGTCTCGCCCCTGTGGACGCGTGTGGAGAGGTCGAGCATCCCGGCGGCGACCGCGCGGCGTTCCTCCTCGTACGTGGCGAGCAGCGCCCGCGGCGCGCCCGCGAGCACCGCGCCGAGCTTCCAGCCGAGGTTGTACGCGTCCTGGATGCTCGTGTTGAGGCCCTGGCCCCCGGCCGGTGAGTGGACGTGCGCCGCGTCCCCGGCGAGGAGGACGCGGCCGTCCTGGAAGCGGTCGGCGAGCGCCGCGCGGGCGGTGAAGGCCGAGGACCAGGTCACGGCGGTGACCCGCTCGGGCGCGAGGTGGGTGCGCGCGGCGAGTGCCGCCCGTACCGCCTCCGGGTCCGTGGCGACGGTGGTGCCCTCGGGGAAGGCCGCGACGAACTGGAAGTCCTCGGTCCCGGCGAGCGGGCACAGCGCCGCGAAGCCGCCGTCCGCGCCCGGGAAGACGTGCCAGTGGGTGCGGGGCAGCGTGCCCCGGGCGAGCCGCACGTCTGCGACGAGCACCGGCCTCGGGTCCACCGTCCCGCCCGTCATGCCGATCCCCAGGAGGCGCCGCACGGCGCCCCGCGCCCCGTCCGCGCCCACGACGTACCGGGCCCGTACGGTCCCCGTGCGCTCCGCGAAGCGCAGGGTCACGCCCTCGGCGTCCTGCTCCAGTCCGGTCAGCTCGTGCCCGTACGAGACCTCGCCGCCCAGCTCCACGAGCCGTTCGCGCAGGAGCCGGGCCGTGCGCCACTGCGGCAGCATGAGCGTGCCGCCGTACGGCTCGCTCTCCGTCGCCTCCCTCTCCTCGACCATGCGGAACTCCTCGCCCGGCGTGCCCGCCGTCCACCGCCTGTTGGGCGGGTAGGGGCCGCCCGCCGCGAGGAAGCGGCTCGCGAGGCCGAGGTCGTCGAGCACTTCGAGGGTGCGGGACTGGATGCCCTTGCCGCGCGAGCCCGCGAAGAGGTCCGTGCCGCGCTCGGCGAGCAGGACCCGTACGCCGCGCCGCACGAGGTCGATGGCGAGGGTCAGCCCGGTGGGGCCAGCGCCGATGACGGCGACGTCGAAGACGGGGGAGGTGGCGTGGTTCCGCATGGCACTCCTTAACGGTGTTAAGTGCTGGTGTTCGCAAGGATGCGCTTAACGGCGTTAAGGAGTCAAGCGACGCCCGTCGGCGCCGTCTACATTGGGGGCGTGGCCAGCAAGCATCAGACGCCCCGGCTCGACCGGGCCCAGGTCGTGGACACGGCGCTGCGACTGCTCAACGAGGTCGGGCTCGACCGGCTCAGCCTCCGGCTCATCGCGGGGGAACTGGAGGTGAAGGCGCCCGCGCTCTACTGGCACTTCCGCGACAAGCGCGAACTGCTCGACGAGATGGCCACGGAGATGTACCGGCGGATGACCGCGCGGGGCGACGAACCGGCCGGGATCGCCGCCGGCGACTGGCGCGGGCGGCTCACCGCGACCGCGCACGCGCTGCGCGCGGGCCTGCTCTCCTGGCGCGACGGGGCCCGGGTCTTCTCGGGGAGCCGCTTCACGGGCGACGAGCACGGCCCCGGCATGGAGGCCCAGCTCGCGGCCCTCACGGGGGCGGGCTTCACGCTCGCGCAGGCCGCGACGACCACCACCACGCTCTTCACGTACGTCCTCGGCTTCGTCACCGAGGAGCAGGGCATGATCACGTACGCCGACGATCCGCGCCCCGCGCTCGACATCGCCGAACGCGAGCGCCGCCTCGCCGCGACCCCCCTCGCGGCCGAGGTGGGCCCCCTCGTCTTCGGCGACTACGACGCGCGCTTCACGGAGGGCGTCGCCCTGCTCGTGACGGGAGTGGGGGCGCGGTACGGGGCGGGGTGAAGGGCGCGGGGCTCAGCGCCCCGTACGCGTACCGGCGACCCCCCGCGCCACCGCCCGCCGCAGCTTCGGCGTCAACGGCCGTTCCACGCACCGGTGCAGGAGCCAGGCGAGGAGCAGCATCGCGCCGATCGTCGCGGGGAAGGTGACGGCGGCGGGGACGCCGAGCGAGACGTGCAGAGCGTGCACGACGACCCAGCCCAGGTGCTCGTGGACCAGGTAGAACGGGTACGTGAGCGCCCCCGCCACCGTCAGCCAGCGCCAGTCGACGCGGTCGAGCCAGCCCACCGCGATCGCGGCGACGGCCGCGAAGCCGAGCGTCACGAGCGCGATGATCACGACGGTCGAGCGGTACGAGAAGGCGCCGGGCCCGTCCGGGTGCCACAGGTCGCCGACCGCGTAGTGCTGGCCGAGGAGCAGCCCGAGCAGCGCGAAGCCCCAGCCGAGGACGTCACGGCGGTCGCGGTGCACGAGGTAGAGGCCGATCCCGCCGACGAAGAACGGCGCGTAGCGCGGCATGAGGACCTGGTCGAGCAATGCCGAGTCCGCCGCGTCGCCGAGCGCCGCCGCGAGCGTCCACAGCGCGCAGAAGAGGACCACCCTGCGCCGCGTGACCCCGGGCAGCACGACGCACACCGCGAAGAGCGCGTAGAACCGGACCTCGGCCCACAGCGTCCAGCACACCCCGAGCACGCGGGGGGCGCCGAGCGGCATCTGGAGCAGCGTCAGGTTGAGGAGCGTGTCACTCGGCGAGAGCGCGTGCCACAGCACCCACGGCAGTGCGAACACGCCGCTGACCAGCAGGATCGCCGCCCAGTACGCGGGCATGAGGCGCGCCACGCGCGAGGCGAAGAAGTCCGTGAGGCCGCGCCCCCAGCCGCTCATGCAGATCACGAAGCCGCTGATGACGAAGAAGATCTGCACCCCGAGCGGACCGTAGGCGAACCACTCGTGCAGGCGCGGGAACTGGGCGGCGGGCGAGGCGCCCCAGGCCCGCGTGATGTCGCCGCCCCGGCCGCCGTAGTGGTAGCACGCGACCATGAGCGCGGCGAGGAGGCGCAGGCCGTCCAGGGCGCGCAGACGGGGACGCCGGGGCGGCACGGGGCCGGTCGCCGCCGGGCCGGGAAGCGCGGCCTCGGTGGGGAGCGCCGCCTTGGTGGGAGGACCGGCCTCGGTGGGGAGCGCGCGGGGGAGCGGGGCCGCGGGGGCGGGCTCGGCGGGTGCGGACATGCGCGCCTTCTTAGGGACGGGCGGACGACGAGGCCGCCGGTCCCGGTCGGGGGAGGCACGGCGGCCCTGGCAGCGTAGGGAGCGCGACCGCCTCCCGTACGGCCCCCGCGGCTCCGTTCGCCAGGTCTTCGGCGAGAGTTCACCGGCGGCTCCCGCGCCCGGCGACCGCCACGGGAACGGGATTCGCCACCCCTTCGCCCCCCGTTCACCTTGACGTGGCGGCGCTTTCCCCCGCGCGCCGAAGACTGCCGCACGCCGCCGTCCGCGTCCACGCGCCCCCCGGGGGCTTCGCACCCGTTGGCGCACCGCACACCCGCACCACCGAACCGCCAGGAGAGCCATGCCGAGAAGCCGAGCCCTCAGTCCGCAGGAGGAGCGGGGCGCCGTCAAGGAGCCGCCGCCCACCCTGGAGGAGTGCCTGCGGGCCTGCGCCACGCACAGCGGGAAGCTCGTCGCGGGCCTCGACCGGCGGCGCGGCGAACTCGCGGAAGCCCTGCGGGCCCTGCTCGCCCTGCACGCCTCGCGCGCCCTGCCCGCCGGAGCGCCGCGCGCCGAACGCGGCCCGGTCTCCGCGCTGTTGCGCCGCGCCCAGGCCACCGCCTCGGGCACCCCCACCGCCGCCCCCGGACCGCTCACCCTCGACAACCCGCTCCTCGACGCGCTCCTCACCGTCGGCGGCAAGGCGCTGGACTGCGGGTACGAGGACGAGCGCGCCCTCGCCGATGTCGTCTCGCGCTGCCTGGTCGCCCTGCGCAAGGGCTCGCGGGCCGCGTGGCGGCTGCGCGGGCGCGTACTGGAGGCGCAGGGCGCGTACGCGGAGGCGGCCGACGCCTACGACGCGTACCTGAGCCGGACCGAGGAGGACGGCTTCGGGGTGCGGGCCCGCGTCGCGGGGCTGCGGCTCGCCGCGGAACGCGAGCGCGACCTCGCCGGGCTGCTCGCCCTCGCCCGCCCGGCGGCGGAGGCGTTCCGCGCGGAGCCCCTCACGGAGACGTGGTTCGACGGCCTGGAGCACCTCGACCGCGGTGAACCCGACGCCGCCCACGACCGGTTCGCCGGGGCGCTGCTCGGTCTCGCCGACCGGGGCGAATGGCGCGAGTTCCAGGAAGCCCTGGGCCGTACGCTCGACGCGAGCCTCCACGACCTCGACAGCCGCGTCACCGCGCCGGGACCGGACTCGCCCGTCCCCGGCGGCGCGGACGGCGAGCCCCGCGCCGCGCTCAACGCCCTCCTCGCCCACTACGCCGACCTCACCCGCTCCCGTCAGCGCGGCCCCGTCGACGAGCCCACCTTCGGCGGCACCACGTGGCTCTCGCTCGGCGAGTTCCGCAACAGGATCGCCGGGCGCTCGGTCTGCCTCGTGGCCAACTCCGGCCGCGTGGGCTCGGGGACGCTCGGCGCGGAGATCGACGCCTACGACCTCGTGGTGCGCTTCAACTCGTACCGCATCGACGCGCCGGCGACCGGCGCGCGCACCGACATCCACGTCACGATCCACAAGCATGCCTTCAACTGGGACCAGCACGTCGACACCCGCCTCGTGTTCGGCGGGGACGTGGGCGCCTGGCGGTCCTCGCTGCGCAACCGGCTCGTCCCGGGGGCCCAGAAGCACCTCGGCGACGACTCGCTGCGGTGGCCGCTGCGCGAGATCGGCAAGGTGGGCCCCGAGGAGTGGCCCGGCATCCCGACCACGGGCTTCAACACGCTCTTCCTCCTCGACTTCCTCGACGTGAACCCCGTCATCGACCTCATCGGCTTCGACTTCTACGAGAGCGGCGCCTACCGCACGAGCGAGGCGATGCGGATGCCGGTGACCTCGGTCCACGAGTACGCCGACGAGAAGACGTGGGTGCTCGACCGCGCGACGAAGGTGACCGAGCACCGGATCAGCCTGCGCTGAGCCCCCGCCCGGCACCCGTGACCCCTGTACTCCCTCGCAGACCTGAGGACTTCACCCCGCCATGTCCCGTACCACCGCCTCCGCCGCCCCGCCCGCCGTCCACACCCCCCAAGCGCCCGTGCGCGAGGCCGCGGCGGACGACGTGCGCGACCTCACGGGCAAGCGCCGCGTCGCCTTCGCGAGCTTCGTCGACGAGAACTACCTCCCCGGCTTCCTCGCCCTGCTGCGCTCCCTCGCCCTGAGCAACCCGGAGGTGTGCGAGGACTTCCTCGTCCTCCACGACGGCCTGCGCCCCGCGTCCCTCGCGCGCATCCGCGCCCTGCACCCGCGCGTCAAGCCGCGCCGCGTGGACGCCGCCCGCTACGACGCCTACGCCAAGGGCGACCAGAGCAACTACCTCGTCCGCAAGGCGTACTTCCTCCTCGACGTCTTCCGCGTCCGCGACTACGACACGATCATCACGCTCGACACGGACATGGTCGTCCTCGGCGACCTCTCCGAACTCCTGCGCCTGCGCGAAGGACTCGCCGCCGTACCGCAGTTCTTCTACGGCACCCACAAGCTCAACAGCGGACTCCTCGTCATCCAGCGGGAGTTCCTCTCCGACGCCTTCTGCGAGCGCATCGACGAGACCGGCCTCGCGGGCAGCTACGAACTCGACAAGCACGACCAGGGCATCCTCAACGCCGTGCTCGACGGGGACTTCGTGCGCCTGCCCGCCCGCTACAACTTCGTCAAGCGCCGCCTGTCGGGCGACAAGCCCGTCCCGGACGACACCGCCGTGCTGCACTTCACCGGACGCCACAAGCCGTGGCAGGGCGGCGAGAACGGGTACGCGGAGGCCGAGGCCCGCTGGCGCGAATTCCACCTCACCGAGCGGGAGTTCCAGGACGCGTACCTCGCCCTGCCCGGCGCGAAGCACCCCGACCTCCTCGTGCACCTCGGCACCCCGTACGTCCACCGCACGGGCGACGTCGAGGCGGCCCGCAGGATCGCCTCGGCGCACATCGGCGCGGGGCACTTCGAGGAAGCCGTCGAGATCCTGCGCGCGGTCCGCATACCCGTGCACGACGCGTGGCCGCACGAGGTGCTCGGCCACGCCCTGCTCAGCGTCTCGCGCTACGCGGAGGCCACGAGCCACCTGCTCCTCGCGGCCACCTCGCCGAACCGCGCCCCGACCGCGTACAGCCGCCTCGCGCAGATCGCCTGGATACACCACCGCGACGAGGAGGCCCACGCGTACGCCGAGAAGGGCCTCTCGGTCGACCCGACGCACCGCGCCTCGCGCATCTGGCACCAGCGCACCCGCCACGCCGCCCCCGGGGGCCAGCCGCCCCACCGGACCGAGGGCCCCGCGCACGAGCAACTGGCCCATGTCGCCTTCTACATGGAGGGCCAGGGCAACGCGGGCGACAAGGTCCTCCCCGAGTCGGTGCGCCTCGCCCTGGACGCCGACCCCTCCGCGCGCCGCTGGCACTCCCTGCACGCGCACCGCCTCTTCGACCGCGACGCGCTCGCCGAGGTCAACAGGCGGCGCGGGCTCGTCATCGGCGGCGGCGGCCTCTTCATCCCCGACACCGCGCCGAACGGCAACAGCGGCTGGCAGTGGAACGTACCGCCCGAGCACCTGCGCGCGATCGAGGTGCCCGTCATCGTGCACGCAGTCGGCTTCAACGCCTTCGACGGCCAGTCCTACCGCCACCGCCGCTTCCACGAGAGCCTGCGGCTCCTCGCCGAGCAGTCCTCCTTCTTCGGCCTGCGCAACCACGGCTCGGTGGAGAAGGTACGGGCCCTGCTCCCGCCCCACCTGCGCGAGCGCGTGCGCTGGCAGCCCTGCCCGACGACGGTGACGCGCCACCTCGTGCCCGGCTGGACCGATCCCGTCGCGCGCGAGGACACGATCCTCCTCAACGCCGCCTACGACCGCGCGGGCCTGCGCTTCGGCCACGACTACCCGTACTTCCTCGACCAGATGGCCCGCGCCGTCCGGGGCCTCGGGGCGCTCGCCCAGGTGAAGATCGCCGCGCACGCGCTCGACGACGAACGCCTCGCCCACGATCTGCGCCGCACGCACGGCATCTCCCTGCCGGTGCTGCCGATGTACGACTGGGACAACGACGAGATCCGCGCGGCCTACGCGAAGACGCGCCTGGTCATCGGGATGCGCGGCCACGCGGGCATGATCCCCTTCGGCTGCGGCACCCCGATCCTGAGCCTCGTCTCGCACCCGAAGATGGCGTACTTCCTCGCCGACATCGACCGCCCCGAGTGGGGCATCAGCGTCCACGACCGCCACCTGGCCGACCACCTCACCGAGGCCGCCCGCACCCTGCTGGCCGACCACGGGGCGAGCGTGGCGGACGTGCACGAGCGGCAGCGGATGCTGTGGGAGGTGACGCGCGGGAACGGGGCGGACATCAGGGCGGTGCTGGCCTGAGGGACGGCGGCGGGAGGACGCCGGGGACCCGGGAGGCGAGGGGCGGGCCGGGGACCTGAGAGGCGGGGCGGGAAGGAGCCGGGGGGCGGGCCATGCCGGGGGTGGCCCGCCCCCCTCCCGTGCCCCTACTTCCTCCGTACCACCCGTGACCGCAGCGCCCGCGTCCTGCGGGCCACCTTGCGGACCGTCGCGTTGCGCGGCAGGAAGCCGAGCTGCTGGGGCATTCCGCCGGGGAGGCCCAGCGTCGTCAGGCGCTTGCGCTTGATGTAGCGCCTGGCCGCCTCCTCGCCGCAGGCCGTGAGGTGGGCCTCGGCGCGGGGGCGCAGCCCGGGGTGGATCTTGGGCTGCATCGCGAAGCCGACCGCGACGAGGAGTTCCTGCGTCGCCGGGCTCGCCGCGAGGTCCTGGGACGCGACCGCCTCCGGGTCCGACAGGTCGGGGAGGAGGGCGTCGACGAGCGTCACGGGAACGCGGTTGCTGTTCTCGAACGGCGTCAGGCGCTCCAGGAGCCGGCCCGTCCCGGTCCGCGCGACCGGCAGGCCGTAGAACGTCCCCGCCGTGAGCAGCGCCGTCGAGAAGCAGCCCACGACGAGCGCCGGCTTCAGCACCGGATAGAGCGTCTCGGCGAGCAAGGGGACGTCGAGCACCAGGAGTTCGGCGCCGAGCCGTTCCGCCTCCGCCTCCATGAGCCGGGCCCAGCGGGCCGGCGCGGTGGGGTGGGGTTTGAAGACGAGGTGCCGGTGGCCGAGTGCGACAGCACCCCGCACCATCTCCGCGTGCAGCGTCTCCTCCTCCTCGGCGCTGAGGATACCGAGTGCGGACAGATACTGGCCGAGGAGCAAGGCGGGCCGCTGCGAGGGGAGTTCGGGCAGCGTGGGCGAGTCCTCGGCGATCTCCGCGAGCACCCGTACGAACGCCTCCGCGTCCACGACCTCCCGCCGGACCCCGAACTCGCTGAGCAGCAGCGGCTCCAGGCCCGGTACGAGGTCGAGGTGGAGCAGCCGTTCGATACGGGTGCCGAGGAGCGGGTCGAGCTTGTTCCGGGTCGGCCCGTAGCTCATGAGCCCGTCCGCGTACACGTCCACGCGCGCGCCCGTAAAGATCGTGGTGACGGCGAGCGCGGGCACGACCTGGATCGACTCGACGACGAACTCGACCTCCTCGTCGGGCCCGAGGCCCCACAGGAGCCGCAAGTAGCGTTCCCACAGTGGCACATCGTCCGGCGCGGGGTCCCACGCGCCCGGGTGGAAGGGCGCGATGGCCTCGTTCCAGTGCCGTACCTCGTCGAAGCGCGTACGAAGGCGCGAGAAGCCCGCGAGCGCGTCGGGGCCCGGGGTGGTCTCGGGGTTCGCCGCGTTGTTGCTGAGCAGCAGGATCGTACGGTCCACGGGCGTGAACAGCCCGGCGTCGACGGCGGCGGCGAGCGTCGCCGTCCCGTAGAGCGTCGAGGCGAGGAAGACACGGGTGCTCACGCGGCCACCCCCGCGGCGGGGCGGCGGCGCAGGCGGCGCAGGAGGGCCGCGCGCTCGACGTCCATCGACGAGAGCGCGGCGGCGAGCACGTCCTCCGGCAGCCGCCGCAGCGCGGCGGCGCTCCGCGTCCGCAACTCCCTGGCCACCGAGGGCTGGAAGTGCTCGACGCGCCCGAGATGGTGGGCGATGATCGCGCAGTACGTCCGTACGGCCTTGGGCAGCAGCACGGCGGCCTCGGGGTCGGCCGCCGTCTCGGCGACGACCTGGTCGAAGGCGGGCAGGAAGTCGAGCTGGCGCACGTCGCCGATCTGCGTCAGCGAACTCCCCACGCCACGGCGGTAGAAGTAGCCGAGCGTGTTCACGGCCGCGCAGCTCTCCGCCTCCCGGTGCAGCCGCCAGATCCACGGCCGGTCCTCGGCGGTGTGCAGCCCCTCGGGGAAGTCGAGCAAGCCCCGTTCCAGCAAGCGCCGGTGGTACAGGCCCGCCCAGGAGTACGGGTAGTCGACGGAGGTGGAGCGCTCGGCGGGCAGGATGAGCGCGCGCGGATCGAGCACGACCCCGCGCCGCCCGATGGGCGCCCGGTACACAGACCGCGCCCGCGCTGTGCACCGCACGTGGTCGACGCGCAGGAAGTCCACGCCGAGGCGTTCGGCCTCCGCGACGAGCCGCGGAAGGTAGCCGGGGGCGAGCCAGTCGTCCCCGTCGAGGAACGTCAGCCACTCCCCGCGCGCGGCGGCGAGCCCGCTGTTCCTGGCGGTCCCGATACTGCTGTTCACCTCGTGCCGCACCACTCTCGCGGGCGCCCCGAGCCCCCCGAGGGCCGCCGCCACCACCTCCCCGCTCCCGTCGTCGGAACAGTCGTCCACGAAGACGAACTCGTAGTCCGCACGGGCATTGGCGCGCAGTGAACGCAGCGCCTCGGACACATAGGGCCGCACATTGTGGAACGGCACGATGACGGAGAGCTTGGGCACGAGCGCGACGCTAGGGCCTCTCCGGCCCGCCGGGCTGACCGGCAGGCGACCGGGGGGTGAACGCGGGGCGGCGAGTGGGCCACCTCCGGGACGGCGGGGTCCGGAGCGGCACGCGGGGCCGCCCGGGGCGCCGCGCCGCCCGTGGGGGCGCGTGTTCCCTCCGCGCGGCACCGCTCGCCGCTCCCCGGCAGCTCTCTCCCCCTGCCCGCGCCCGAGCGGCCTCCCGCCCGCGCCCGAGCGGCCTCCCGCCCGCGCCCGCGCGGCCTCCCGCCCCCGCCTGCACGGAGGCCCCCTCGCCGCCGCCCCGCGCCGCCCTCCGCCCCCCGCTCGCTCCGCGCTGTTCACCCGCCGTTGCGGTCGTGTTGGGTGTCCCCTCGGAAACGGTTCCTAGCGTCCGGGGTGTGCCAGAAAGCAAGCCGAAGTCCCCGCGCGTCGCGGTGCTCGCCGACTCGGACACGCGCTGGAAGTGGGGAGCCCTCACCGCCGCCCGTGTCACCGGGTGCGAGGAGCCGGACGGGTTCCTGCTGCGCGGGCGGGCCACTCCCACCGCCCGGCAGCTCCGCGAGGTCGGGGTGCGCGCCGCCTCGCTGCGGGAAGTGACCGCCAACGGGTTCGTGCGGGCCATGGGCGAGACCGCGTACGACGTCGTCGTGCTCGCGCTCGTCGGCGGCGGCGTGCAGGCCCTCGTGCACGGGCTGCGGTACGCCTGGCAGGGAGCCGTCAAACGGCCCGTGCTCGTCACGGGGTACGTCGGGGTCGTCTACGAGAAGCTCGCGGACGGGCTGCTCCTGCGGCACGGCGCCGACCTCGTGCTCGCCAACTCGCGCGACGACGCCGAGCGCTTCCGCGCCGTGTACGAGGGTGTCGGCGCCGACAGCGCGAGCGTCGTCGAGTGCGCGCTCCCCTTCCTCCAGGGTGAGCCCGCCGCCGCGAGCGCCGAAGGCCCCGTCGTCTTCGCCGTGCAGCCCTCCGTGCCCGAGCGCCGCGCCGACCGGCTCTACCTCCTGCGCCGCGCGGCCCAGCACGCCCGGCTCCACCCGGAGCGCGAGGTCCTCGTCAAGCTCCGCTCGCGCCCCGGCGAGCACACGACGCACATCGAGGAACAGCCGTACCAGAAGCTCGCCCGCTCGCTCGACCTGCCGCCCAACTGCCGCCTCGAATACGGGCACATGGGCACCATCCTCGACACCGCGAGCCTCCTGGTCACGGTCAGCTCGACGGCGGCCCTGGAGGCTCTGCACCGCGGCGTGCCGACGGCCGTCCTCACCGATCTCGGCGTCCGCGAAGCCCTCGGCAACCACGCCTTCCTCGGCTCGGGGTGCCTGACCTCCTGGGACGCGCTCGACGCGGGGCACCTCCCGAAGGCCGATCCCGCGTGGGCGGCGCGGCAGGGCGTCGCGAGCGACCGCCCGTACGAGAGCGCCTTCGACGCGGCGCGCGCCCGCCTCGCGGCGCTGCTCGCGCGGCCCCAACTGCCGCCCCTCTCCCCGTACTACACCCTCGCCACCGCCCCCGGCTACCTGCCCGGCATCCTCGCCAGGCACCACCTCGCCCCCGACGGCTCGCCCCTGCCCGGCGCGCCGAGCGACACGCGTCCGCCCGGGCCGCTCAAGCAGGTCGTGCGGCAGGCCGCGCGCGGCGCCTACCGGCACGGCGTCCAGCGCGTCGCGCCCGTCATCCGCCGCATGGGGGACCTGTGACCACCGGACCCGCGACCACCACCACCGAAGGCCCCGCCATGACCCCTCGTGTCCTCGCCGTCATCCCCGCCCGGGGAGGCTCCAAGGGCGTGCCCGCGAAGAACCTCGCGCCCGTCGGCGGCGTCCCGCTCGTCGTCCGCGCCGTGCGCGAGTGCCTGGCCGCCCGGTACGTCACCGACGTGCACGTCTCGACCGACGACCCGGCGATCTCCCGCGCGGCCCGCGAGGCCGGGGCCGGCATCGTGCGCAGGCCCGCCGAGCTGGCGGGCGACCTGGCGAGCAGCGAGGCCGCGGTCCTGCACGCGCTCGACACGTACGAGGAGCGGCACGGCACCGCGCCCGACACCGTCCTCCTCGTCCAGTGCACGAGCCCCTTCCTCCTCGCCTCCGACATCGACGGGGTCGCGCGGGCCGTCGTGGACGGCGGCGCGGACTCCGCGCTCACCGCCGCGCCCTTCCACGGCTTCGTGTGGCGCCGGGACGACGAGGACGGCGCGCGCGGCGTCAACCACGACCGCCGCACGCGCCCGCGCCGCCAGGACCGCCCCGAGGACCTCGTCGAGACCGGCGCGGCCTACGCCATGGACGTCGCCGGGTTCCGCGCCCACCGGCACCGCTTCTTCGGCCGTACGGAGCTCGTGCGGACCGATCCCGCGCGGGTGCTGGAGATCGACGACCCGCACGAGCTGGAGCGCGCCCGCCTCCTCGCCCCGCACTTCGACGCGCACCGTCCCGGCGCGCTGCCGAGCCGCGCGGACGTGGACGCGGTCGTGCTCGACTTCGACGGCACGCAGACCGACGACCGCGTCCACATCGACGCCGAGGGCCGCGAACTCGTCTCCGTGCACCGCGGCGACGGCCTGGGCGTCGCCGCGCTGCGCCGCTCCGGGCTCGCCCTGCTCATCCTCTCCACCGAGGAGAACCCGGTCGTCGCCGCGCGCGCCCGCAAACTCCGCGTCCCCGTCCTGCACGGCGTCGACCGCAAGGACCTGGCGCTCAAGCAGTGGTGCGAGGAGCAGGGCGTCACGCCCGAACGCGTCCTCTACGCGGGCAACGACGCCAACGACCTGGCCTGCTTCGGCCTCGTCGGCTGGCCCGTCGCCGTCGCGAACGCCCACGACGCCGTGAAGGGCGCCGCGCGCGCCGTCACCACCGTGCCCGGCGGCTCCGGCGCGATCCGCGAGATCGCCGGCTGGCTCCTCGGCGGCGACCTCGGCACGCGGGGCACCCCCGGCGGCCAGGGACGCCCGTAAGGGACCCACCCGCGAGGGACCCGGGAGACGCCCGCGAGGGCCCCGGAGAGACAACCGACCGAGTCCACCCGAACCCCCCACACCCACCAGCACAGACCCAAGGACCCGCAATGAGCAACGTCACCACCAACCCCCGCCTCCGCGCCTTCGGCTCCCGCGAGGTCGGCCCCGGACGGCCCGTCTACATCACCGGCGAGATCGGGATCAACCACAACGGCGAGCTGGACAACGCCCTCGCGCTCATCGATGTCGCCGCCGACGCCGGTTGCGACGCCGTCAAGTTCCAGAAGCGCACGCCCGAGATCTGCACCCCGCGCGACCAGTGGGACATCGAGCGCGACACCCCGTGGGGCCGCATGACGTACATCGACTACCGGCACCGCGTCGAGTTCGGCGAGGACGAGTACCGCGCGATCGACGCGCACTGCCGCGAGCGCGGCATCGACTGGTTCGCGTCGCCGTGGGACACCGAGGCCGTCGCCTTCCTGGAGAAGTTCGACCTGCCCGCGCACAAGGTCGCCTCGGCCTCGCTCACGGACGACGAGCTCCTGCGCGCGCTGCGCGCCACGGGCCGCTCCGTCATCCTCTCGACCGGCATGTCCACGCCGCGCCAGATCCGGCACGCGGTGGAGGTGCTGGGCAGCGACAACATCGTGCTGTGCCACGCCACCTCGACCTACCCGGCGAAGGCGGAGGAGCTGAACCTGCGGGTCATCCACACCCTCCAGGCGGAGTTCCCGAACGTCCCGATCGGCTACTCCGGCCACGAGACCGGGCTCCAGACGACGCTCGCCGCCGTCGCGCTCGGCGCGACCTTCGTCGAGCGGCACATCACCCTCGACCGCGCCATGTGGGGCTCCGACCAGGCCGCCTCCGTCGAGCCGCAGGGCCTCGCGCGCCTCGTCCGCGACATCCGCACGATCGAGCACTCGCTCGGCGACGGCGTCAAGAAGGTGTACGAGTCGGAGCTGGGCCCGATGAAGAAGCTGCGCCGCGTCCCGGGCGTCGTCGCGGAGGCGGAGACGGCGGTGCCGGCGGCGACCGGGGCCGCGGCCTCCGCCCGCGTCTGAGCGCGGTCAGCGCATGACGATCCCGGGGGAGGCGGGCCCGGACGCGGCCGGGCCCGCCCCCGTCGCCACCCCGGCGGGCGGCACGGGGACCGGCCCCACCGCGCCCGCCCCCGCCACGCTCGCCTTCGTGGAGAGCCCCGTCCAGCTCCTCAACGTCCTCGAATGGGCCCACGCCACCCCCGGCGTCGACCCCGCCGACGTGCTGCTCGTCGTGCTCTCGCCCACCGACCCGATGTCGCGCGGCCAGTTGCGGCGCATGGCCGAGTTCGCGCGCGAGGCCGGGATGCGGCTGCGGTGGGAGGAGGCGCGAGGCGGGAGCGCGGCCCCCGTGCACACCGTGCGGGGGCTCGCGCCCCTGCTGCGGGGCGCGCGGCGGATCGTCATCGGCGACCCGTTCTCGCGGTACGTGCAGCTGCTGCTCACGCTCGCCCGCGCGCGGGAGCTGGTCGTGGTGGACGACGGGACCGCGACGATGGAGTTCATCGCGCTGCTCGCGCGCGGCGAACCCCTCGTGCGCTGGCACCGGGGCGGGCGCGGCGGACCCCGTGAACTCGCCTTCGCGCCCTTCGCCCGCACGGCGCGGCGCAAGCTCACACCGGGCCAGGGACGCCAGGTCGCCCTGTTCACGTGCATGCCGGTCGAAGGCGTCCCCGAGGGCGTCACTGTCACGACGCACGACTTCGCCTGGACCCGTACCGCCTTCGGCCCGCCCTCCGTGCGCGCGGGCGCCGACCTCGTCGGCACCTCGCTCGTCGAGACCGGCGTCGTCGCCGAGGACCACTACGTGGCGGCGGTCGACGCGCTCGTGCGGCACCACGGCGCGGTGCGCTACTTCGCCCACCGCAGGGAGAACACCACCAAGCTCCACCGCCTCGCCGTCGAGACGGGCCTCCAGATCGTCCGCCCCGACCTCCCCCTCGAACTCATCGCCCGCCGCGGCCCGATCGGCGCGACGGTCCTCAGCTTCCCCTCGACCGTGGTGCACACCCTGCCGCTCGCCCTGACGGGGACGGGCGTGCGGGTCGCGGTGTGCGACATCGACCCGGCCTGGCTCACCCCGCACGCCTCCCCCCGCGCCTCGGGCTTCCTGGCGGGCGTGACCGGCACGGCACGGGGAGTGCGGCGCATAGGAGTGGGGGGCGGCGTCTGAGACGGGGGCGGCGCGTGAGGCGGGAGGCGGCGCCTGAGGCGGACGTCGAACGGACGAGCGCCCGCACGTGTAAAAGCGAGGCATACCCATGCGAGGCGTCCACCATGCGGGATCGGACGCGTTTTCTTACGCCTTTCCCGGTGAACTTTGACGTTTGACTGGATAGTTGCCCCCCGCACCGCCTTACCCTTCGGAGGGTGAGCCACCTCGAAGCGCCCGAGACCGATGCCCCTGCCCCCCCTCCCGTCACCCCGGATCTCACCCCGGCAGGCCCCGCCGCCGCTCCCGGGGCGGCCCTGCCCGGCGCGGCCGCCGACTTCCCGGCCGGGCTGTGCGAGGAGCTGATCGCCTTCCGGCGCGATCTGCACGCGCACCCCGAGCTGGGCAACCAGGAGGTCCGCACGACCGGTGCGATCAAGGCCAGACTGGAGAAGGCGGGGCTGCGCCCCCGCGTGCTCAAGGGCGGCACGGGTCTCGTGTGCGACGTCGGCACGTGGGACGGGGGCCGCCCGATGCTCGCGCTGCGTGCCGACATCGACGCGCTGCCCATCCCCGACACCAAGGTCACGACGCCCTACCGCTCCACGGTGCCCGGACGCGCGCACGCCTGCGGCCACGACGTGCACACGACCGTCGTGCTCGGCACGGCGCTCGTCCTCGCCGACCTCCTCGAACGCGGCCTGCTGCCGCGCCCGGTCCGGTTCGTCTTCCAGCCGGCCGAGGAGGTCCTGCCCGGCGGCGCGGCCGACGCGGTGCGCGACGGGGTGCTGGAGAACGTGGGCCGCATCCTCGCCGTGCACTGCGACCCGAAGGTGGACGCGGGCCGCATCGGGCTGCGCCACGGCCCGATCACCTCGGCGTGCGACAGCCTCAAGATCTCCCTCGACGGCCCCGGCGGCCACACCGCGCGCCCGCACCTGACGACCGACCTCGTCACGGCCGTCGCGAAGGTCGCCACCGAGGTCCCCGCGCTCGTCGCGCGCCGCGTCGACACCCGCGCCGGGCTCGCGATCACGTGGGGCCGCATCGAGTCAGGGCACGCCACGAACGTCATCCCGCAGCACGCCGAACTCGCCGGGACCGTGCGGTGCCTGGACCAGCGCACGTGGGAGACGGCGCCCGACGCGGTGTACGCGGCGATCGACGAGGTCGCGGCCCTGTACGGCGCGAAGACGCAGATCACATACGTGCGCGGGGTGCCCCCCGTGGTCAACGAGGCGTCCGCCGCCGACCTGCTGCGCGACGCGATGACCGCGCGGCACGGCGCCGAGTCCGTCGAGAGCACCGAACAGAGCCTGGGCGGCGAGGACTTCTCCTGGTACCTCCAGCACGTCCCCGGCGCGATGGCCAGGCTCGGCGTCCGCACCCCGGGCGACCGGCTCTCGCGCGACCTGCACCAGGGCGATTTCGACGTGGACGAGTCGGCGATCACGGTGGGCGTGGAACTCTTCACGGCGGCGGCGCTCCTGGACGCGGCGGGGGAGCGCGAGGGCTGAGCGGCGGGGGCGGCCCGGGGGCCGGGCGGCACGCCGCCCGGACGCGGGCCGCCCCCAATTCGCCTCTTCGTCACGCTCGTTCACCGTGCCGTAACGGGCTGTCGGCACGAATGGGTAACGCCTCGCCGAAGCCCTTCAGCCCCCCTTCCGCGCGCATTACTGTGCGGCGCGTCGAGAGCGCCGGCGAACACGTCGAACAAGCGCCTGGAGAAGGGGAGTTCCCCGTGGGTCACAAGTCGAGGTTCACCCGGGCCGCCGTGGGAGTCGCCGCGCTGGCGCTCGCCGCCACCGCCTGCGGGAAGACGAGCGGCGAGGCGGAGAAGGACGACGCGGAGAAGGGCGGCGGCTCCTCCGCCTCGGCGTCGTCCTCCAAGGGCATCGGTCTCGCGTACGACGTCGGCGGGCGCGGCGACCAGTCCTTCAACGACTCCGCCTACACGGGCTACGAGAAGGCGCGCGGCGAGTTCGGGCTCGGCGGCCAGGACCTGGAGCCGAACGACGGGGAGTCGGACGCGGACAAGGTCGCGCGCCTGACCCAGCTCGCCAAGCAGGGCTTCGACCCGATCATCGGCGTCGGTTTCGCGTACGCGCCCGCCATCAAGGCCGTCGCGCCGAAGTACCCGAAGACGACCTTCGGCATCGTCGACGACGACACGGTGAAGGCCGCCAACGTCGCCGACCTCGTCTTCCACGAGGAGCAGGGCTCCTACCTCGCCGGGGTCGCGGCGGCGAAGGCGACGAAGAACAAGCACGTGGGCTTCGTCGGCGGCGTGGACGTGCCGCTCATCCACAAGTTCGGCGCGGGCTTCAAGGCGGGCGTCGCCTCCGTGGACCCGGAGATCAAGGTCGAGGAGCAGTACCTCACCGAGAAGGCCGAGGACGGCGGCTTCTCCAGCCCGAACCTGGGCAAGGAGGCAGCGAAGGGCCAGCTCGACAAGGGCGCCGACGTCCTCTACGCCGCGGCCGGTCTCTCGGGCCAGGGCGTCATCGAGGAGGCGGCGGCGGCCGGGAAGTGGGCCATCGGCGTCGACTCGGACCAGTACCGCCAGAAGCCGCTCGCGAAGTACAGGAAGCACATCCTGACGTCCGTCCTGAAGGACGTGGGCGGCGCGGTGTACGACCTGACGAAGTCGGTCGTGGACGGCTCCCCGAAGACGGGCGAGACCCGCTTCGACCTGGCCTCGGGCCGCGTCGGCCTCTCCGAGTCGAACCCGGCCTACGGGAAGATGACGGAGCTGACGGCGGCGGTCGAGAAGGCCGAAGCGGACATCAAGGCGGGCAAGATCGACGTCCCGACATCCTGACGCCCCCTCCGGAGGGGCTTGAGAGGTGGACCGGGTGCCATATTTCAAGCCCCTCCGGCGTTTGAGGATCGGGGCTCGGGGCGGAGCCCCGAACACCCTGCGGCCCGGGGCGCCACTCTCCGCGAACCGGCGCCCCGCGCCTGGGCACAGGTGGATAACGGGTGACCTGCGGGGGTTTTCCGCACGTTCTACGCGCGTTACGCTGCGGCGGAACCAGCGCCCATCGGGGCGCCGCCACACAAGGAGTCCCGCTCATGCGCCGCCTGTCCCGAATCGCTGCCGCAGGCATTGCGACCGCCGCTCTCGCCGTCTCCGTCACCGCTTGTGGCGGCACCTCCAGCGACGCCGCCGCCGACAAGGACAAGGGCGGCGACGCCAAGGCCAAGGGCCTCGCCCTCGCCTACGACGTCGGTGGCCGCGGCGACCAGTCCTTCAATGATGCCGCGCACGCGGGCATGGCGAAGGCCGAGCAGGACTTCAAGATCACCGGCAAGGACGTCGAGCCCACCGACGGCGAGTCCGACGCCGACAAGGTCGCCCGCCTCGACCAGCTCGCCAAGCAGGGCTACAACCCCGTCATCGGCGTCGGCTTCGCCTACGCGCCCGCCATCAAGGAGGTCGCGGCCAAGCACCCGAAGACCACCTTCGGCATCGTGGACGACGACACCGTCCAGGAGAAGAACGTCGCCGACCTCGTCTTCCACGAGGAGCAGGCCAGCTACCTCGCCGGCATCGCCGCCGCGATGACCAGCAAGAGCGGCCACATCGGCTTCGTCGGCGGCGTGGACGTCCCCCTCATCCACAAGTTCGAGGCCGGGTACGTCCAGGGCGCCCGGTCGGTCGACCCGAAGATCAAGATCGAGAAGCAGTACCTCACCGAGAAGGCCGAGGACGGTGGCTTCTCCAGCCCGAACCTGGGCAAGGAGGCCGCGAAGGGCCAGATCGACAAGGGCGCGGACGTCGTCTACGCCGCCGCCGGTCTCTCGGGCCAGGGCGTCATCGAGGCCGCTGCCGCCGCCGACAAGTGGGCGATCGGCGTCGACTCCGACCAGTACAACCAGAAGCCGCTCGCGAAGTACAAGGACCACATCCTCACCTCGGCCACCAAGGACGTCGCGGGCGCGGTCTACAACCTCGTGAAGTCGGTCCGGGACGGCAAGCCCGCCACCGGCGTCGTCCGCGCCGACCTCGGCTCCGACGGTGTCGGCCTCGCGGACTCCAACCCCGCGTTCAAGGGCGACGCCAAGGTCCAGAAGGCCATCGAGAAGGCCAAGGCCGACATCGCCGCGGGCAAGGTCAAGGTCAAGACCACCAGCTGAGCAAGGCGCGCGGGCCCGGACGGCGCGTATCGTCCGGGCACGCGCGCGAAGGCGTCACCGGGCCGGGGGGAGCCCGTCCCGCCGCGGGCGGTCCCCGTACCGCCACAACTGAACCAGTGGATACCGCCACGCAACGGTGCCGTCACCGGCCCCGGGGAGACTGAACCCGCCCCGGGGCCGCCCGCCACCCGCACCACCCCTCCCGACACGTCCCGGGCCGCCGCACGCGGGCCCCCTTCCGAGGAGAATGCGCCATCAACGCGTCTCAAAGCCCCCCGGCCGGCGGCCAGGCGCCCGCGGTCGAGCTCCAGGGCATCACCAAGCGCTTCCCGGGCGTGGTCGCCAACCACGACATCCACCTCAGCGTCCGCAAGGGCACCGTGCACGCGCTCGTCGGCGAGAACGGCGCGGGCAAGTCGACGCTCATGAAGATCCTCTACGGGATGCAGAAGCCCGACGAGGGCACGATCCGCGTCGACGGCCAGGAGGCCGCCTTCGGCTCCCCGGCCGACGCCATCGCGCGCGGCATCGGCATGGTGCACCAGCACTTCATGCTCGCCGACTACCTCACGGTCCTGGAGAACACGGTGCTCGGCAGCGAGAAGCTGCACGGCATCGGCGGTGCCGCGCGCCGCCGGATCGTGGAGCTCTCGGAGCGGTACGGGCTCGGGGTCCGCCCCGACGCGCGCGTCGAGGACCTCGGCGTGGCCGAGCGGCAGCGCGTCGAGATCCTCAAGGTCCTCTACCGGGGCGCGACGACGCTCATCCTCGACGAGCCGACCGCCGTGCTCGTCCCGCAGGAGGTCGACGCGCTCTTCGGCAACCTGCGGGAGCTGAAGGCCGAGGGCCTCAGCGTCATCTTCATCTCGCACAAGCTCGGCG
This sequence comes from Streptomyces sp. NRRL F-5630, assembly GCF_000719475.1. Taxonomy (GTDB): domain Bacteria; phylum Actinomycetota; class Actinomycetes; order Streptomycetales; family Streptomycetaceae; genus Streptomyces. The sequence continues at coordinate 67,924 of NZ_JOGO01000050.1, forward strand.
AGGTCCTCTCCGTCGCCGACGACATCACCGTCATCCGGCGCGGTACGACGGTGGGCACCGCCGTCCCCGCCGAGACGACCCCCAAGCAGCTCGCCGAGCTGATGGTCGGCAGCGAACTGCCCACGCCGGAGACCGCCGAGTCGACCGTGACGGACCGCGCGCTGCTCACCGTCGAGCACCTGAAGCTGCTCGCCGACGGCGGCCGTCCCGTGCTCGACGACATCGGCTTCACGATCCACGAGGGCGAGGTCCTCGGCATCGCGGGCGTCGAGGGCAACGGGCAGACCGAGCTGATCGACGCGCTCATCGGCCTCAAGGCCGCCGACTCGGGCCGCATCCTCCTCGCGGGCGAGGAGATCACGCCGTGGCCGACGCGCAAGCGCCGCGAGCACGGCGTCGGCTACATCCCCGAGGACCGCCACCGCCACGGCCTCCTCCTCGACGCGCCGCTGTGGGAGAACCGCATGCTCGGGCACGTCACCGAGGAGCCCTCGGCGAAGGGCTTCTGGCTCACGCCGAAGGCCGCGCAGGAGGACACCCGCCGCATCGTCGAGGAGTACGACGTCCGTACGCCCGGCATCGACGTGACGGCCGGCTCGCTCTCCGGCGGCAACCAGCAGAAGCTCATCGTCGGCCGCGAGATGAGCCACAAGCCGCGCTTCCTCATCGCCGCGCACCCCACCCGGGGCGTGGACGTCGGCGCGCAGGCGCAGATCTGGGACCAGATCCGCGAGGCGCGCCGCGAGGGACTCGCCGTCCTGCTCATCTCCGCCGACCTCGACGAACTCATCGGCCTCTCGGACACCCTGCGGGTCATCTACCGGGGCCGCCTCGTCGCCGACGCCGACCCCGCGCACATCACCCCCGAGGAGCTGGGCTCCGCGATGACGGGGGCCAGCAGCGGCCACCTGGAAGAGGCGGCGCCCGCCGAGGCCGCCCCCACTGAGGCCGCAGCCGAGTCCGCCGCCGCCGGGTCCGCCCCCGCCGCGGACGTCGCGAAGAACCCCGTACCCCCGCAGACCTCGAAGGCCCCGCAGGAGAAGGACACCCCCCGATGACGAACCTCTCCGCGCAGACCTCGGACGAGTCGCCGCTGGAGCCGGGCACGCCCGGAGGGCCGGGCAAGCCCCCGGCCCGCACCGGCACGGCGCACGGCCCCTCCGGCAAGAAGTGGGACTCCGAGCGCCTGATCCTGGCCGCGGCGGGCCCCGTCATCGCGCTCGTCCTCTCCCTCGTCGTGACGGGCGTCGTCCTCCTCGCCTCCGGCAAGAACCCGGTCGAGCCCTTCCAGCTCATGTTCGAGCAGATCGGGTACTCCGACCAGCAGGTCCTGATCATCAACCAGGCGGGCGTCTACTACCTCGCCGCGCTCGCGGTCGCGATCGGGTTCCGCATGAACCTCTTCAACATCGGCGTGGACGGCCAGTACCGCCTCGCCGCCTGCGTCACCGCGATCGCCGGCTTCCACCTCGCGCTCCCGCAGGTCCTCCAGATCCCCGCGCTGCTGATCATCGCGATGCTCACGGGCGCCCTGTGGGCCGGGATCGCGGGCGTCCTCAAGGTCACGCGCGGGGTGAGCGAGGTCGTCGCGACGATCATGCTCAACTCGATCGCGACCGCGCTCATCGTGTGGCTGTGCCTCACCGACAACTTCGGCGTCCCCGTCGGCAACAACCAGACGACGGGCGTCATGGACAAGGCCGGCTGGTTCCCCGGCATCGGCATGGGCGAGGCGGGCGAGATCTACGGCTTCGTCTTCGTCGCCGTGCTCGCGGGCGTCGCGTACTGGCTCGTCCTCAACCGCACGCGCTTCGGCTTCGACCTGCGTGCCTCGGGCGCCTCGGAGGAGGCCGCCGCCGCGAGCGGCGTCAGCGCCAAGCGCATGACGCTCACCGCGATGCTCCTCTCCGGCGCCGTCGCGGGGCTCGCGGGCCTGCCGATCCTGCTCGGCGACACGCACACGTACAGCCAGAGCTTCCCCAGCGGCCTCGGCTTCACCGGCATCACGATCGCCCTGCTCGGCCGCAACAACCCGCTCGGCATCGCCGCCGCCTCGCTCCTGGTCGCCTTCCTCGACAAGGCCTCGTCCGTCCTGGACTACAACGGCTACGAGAAGGAGATCGCGACGATCATGCAGGGGATCATCGTGATCGCCGTCGTCGTCTCCTACGAGCAGGTACGCCTGTGGGGCCTGCGCCGCCAGCAGCGCCGCGTCGGGCTCGAACTCGCGGCAGCCGCTGCCGCCGCCACCCCGTCCACCGAGGTCAAGAAGGAGGCGGCGGCCCGATGAGTACGCCCACCACCACCGCACCGGAGAAGGCGCAGGCCGCCCCGGCCCGCCCCCGCACGAAACTCACCTGGCCCCTCGCGCTGCTCCTCGTCGCCGGGCTGCTGCTCCTCGTCTCCGTCGTCCGTCTCGTGACGGGCGCGGACGGCATCACCTCGACCGGGCAGATGTCCGCCGCGCTGCGCCTCGCCGTGCCGATCGGCCTCGCCGGGCTCGGCGGCCTGTGGGCCGAGCGCGCGGGCGTCGTCAACATCGGCCTCGAAGGCATGATGATCCTCGGCACCTGGTTCGGCGCCTGGGCCGGTTACCAGTGGGGCCCGTGGACCGGCATCCTGCTCGGCGTCGTCGGCGGCGCGATCGGCGGCCTGCTCCACGCGATCATCACGGTGACCTACAACGTCAACCACATCGTCTCCGGCGTCGCGATCAACATCCTCGCGCTCGGCGTCACGCGCTACCTCTCGATCTTCACCTTCGCCGAGGCGGACGGCGGCACCTCGAAGCAGTCCCCGCCGATCGACTCGCTCGGCACGTGGACCGTGCCGGGCATCGCGGACGGGCTCGGCGACCTCGCCGACAAGCACTGGTTCCTCGTCTCGGACCTCGCCGGACTCGTCGGCGGCGTCCTCACCGACCTCTCGCCGCTCACCCTGATCGCCCTGCTCCTCGTGCCGTTCACGTGGTGGGTGCTGTGGCGGACGAGCTTCGGCCTGCGCCTGCGCTCCTGCGGCGAGAACCCGGTGGCCGCCGAGTCCCTCGGCGTGGACGTCTACCGCTACAAGTACCTCGCGGTGATCATCTCCGGCGGTTTCGCCGGTCTCGGCGGCGCCTTCCTCGCGCTCGTCTCCTCCAACATCTACCTGGAGGGGCAGACCGGCGGGCGCGGCTACATCGGTCTCGCCGCGATGATCTTCGGCAACTGGATGCCGGGCGGGCTCGCCCTCGGCGCCGGGCTCTTCGGCTACACCGACTCGCTGCGCCTGCGCGGCGGCGGCGAGAACGTGCACGCGGTGCTGCTGCTCCTCGTCATCCTGCTCGCCTTCGCCGTCGCGTGGCTCGTGTGGCGCAAGAAGTGGCTCGCGGCGGGCGTCACGACGGTCGTCGGGGCGCTGCTGCTCGTATGGTACCTGTTGAGCGACGAGGTCCCCTCGCAGTTCGTCTCCATGACGCCGTACGTCGTGACGCTCCTCGTGCTCGCGCTCTCGGCGCAGCGGCTGCGGATGCCGAAGGCGGACGGAATGCCGTACCGGAAGGGCCAGGGCGGATGACGGTGACGCGGGCGGACGCGGACTTCGACTGGGACGGCCTGCGCGAGGCCGCCCGTACCGCGATGCGCGCCGCGTACGCCCCGTACTCCGGCTACCGCGTCGGAGCCGCCGCGCGCGTCGCCGACGGCCGCCTCGTGAGCGGCTGCAACGTCGAGAACGCGAGCTACGGGCTCAGCCTGTGCGCCGAGTGCGGTCTCGTCTCGCAGCTGTTGCTCTCGGGCGGCGGCCGTCTCACCCACTTCACGTGCGTGGACGGTGAGGGCCAGGTACTCATGCCGTGCGGGCGCTGCCGCCAGTTGCTCCACGAGCACGGCGGCCCCGAACTGCTCCTGGAGACGGCAGCGGGCATCCGCACCCTCGCGCAGCAACTGCCGGACGCCTTCGGGCCGCACAAGCTCTGATTCGTAGCGGGTATCAGCCAGGACGGGCCCGGCGCGCGCGCCGGGCCCGTACCGTTTCACCATCTTTGGGAGCCGTAAGTGGACGTCATCTCCGTCATCCGTACGAAGCGCGACCGGGGGGAGCTGAGCGAGGCGCAGATCGACTGGGTCGTGGACGCGTACACGCGCGGTGCCGTCGCGGACGAGCAGATGTCCGCGCTCGCGATGGCGATCCTGCTCAACGGCATGACGCGCCGCGAGATCGCGCGCTGGACCGCCGCGATGATCGCCTCGGGCGAGCGCATGGACTTCTCCTCGCTGAGCCGCCCCACCGCCGACAAGCACTCGACGGGCGGCGTCGGCGACAAGATCACGCTGCCGCTCGCGCCGCTCGTCGCGGCGTGCGGTGCCGCGGTGCCGCAGCTCAGCGGGCGCGGGCTCGGCCACACGGGCGGCACGCTCGACAAGCTGGAGGCGATCCCCGGCTGGCGCGCGAGCCTCACGAACGCCGAGCTGATGGACGTCCTGGACGCGACGGGCGCGGTCATCTGCGCGGCGGGCGACGGGCTCGCCCCCGCCGACAAGAAGCTGTACGCGCTGCGCGATGTGACCGGGACGGTCGAGGCGATCCCGCTCATCGCCTCGTCGATCATGTCGAAGAAGATCGCGGAGGGCACCGGCTCGCTCGTCCTGGACGTGAAGTGCGGGTCCGGGGCCTTCATGAAGAACGCGGCCGACGCCCGCGAACTCGCCGAGACGATGGTCGGCCTCGGCACGGACCACGGGGTACGGACGGTGGCGCTGCTCACCGACATGTCCACGCCGCTCGGACTGACGGCGGGCAACGCCCTGGAGGTGCGCGAGTCGGTGGAGGTCCTGGCGGGCGGCGGCCCCGCGGACGTCGTCGAGCTGACGCTCGCGCTGGCGCGGGAGATGCTGGACGGGGCCGGGCTGACGGACGCGGACCCGGCGAAGGCGCTCGCGGACGGCTCGGCGATGGACGTGTGGCGGCGGATGATCGCGGCGCAGGGCGGCGACCCGGACGCCACGCTGCCGGTGGCACGCGAGACGCACGTCGTCACGGCGCCGCGCGACGGCGTCCTGACCCGCCTCGACGCCTACGACATCGGCGTGGCCGCCTGGCGCCTGGGCGCGGGCCGCGCCCGCAAGGAAGACCCGGTGCAGGCCGGGGCGGGCGTCGAACTCCACGCCAAGCCGGGGGAGTCCGTGCGGGCCGGTCAGCCGCTGCTCACCCTCCACACGGACACCCCCGACCGCTTCGCATACGCGCTGGAGTCGGTGGAGGGGTCGTACGACATCGAGGAGACGGGCGGCCTGATGGCCCGGCCGATCGTGCTGGACCGGGTCGCGGCGGGCTGAGCGCCGACCTGCGAGGGGGCCGGGGAATCAGGCCCTCCCGGTAGGTGAGGAGCGGGGCGGGCGGAGCCCGGGAAGGCCCGCCCCGGCATCACGGGGCTTCCGGCCCGGCCCCGCCGGTCTCGTACCACTCGGTCCCGAGCAACCGCCCCCGCGTCTCGGCCGCCATCGCGGCGATCCGCCCGGGGGCCGCCCCCCGTTCCGCCTCGCTCGCGTGCGCGAGGATCGCCGCCAGCTTCCGCTCCCGCCACGGCCCTACGTCCAGCCGGAGGTCCGCCCGCTCCTCCGGTACGGCGTACGGGGTCTGCCCGGGCCGCAACAGGGCGCCCCAGTCCCGCAGCGCCGACTCGGGGTGCGTCGCGCACCAGAGCGGGACGCCCGCCGCCTCGGCCGCCCCGGCGGCGACCTCGTGGGTCCGGACGTGGTCGGGGTGGCCGGTCAGCCCGCCGAGCGCGTCGTGCGTGACGATCACGTCGGGCCCGAACTCGGACACGTACCCGCCCAGCCGCGCCACGGCGTCTTCGAGCGCGGCGTCCAGCAGCCGCACCTCACCCGGCGCCGACTCCGGCACCTTCGCGTTCGCGTACCCGAGGAACCTCGGCGCTCCGGCCCCCAACACCCGCAGAGCCTCCGCGAGTTCGCCCTCGCGATGGGTCCCCGCCGTCCACGTGGCCGTCACGACCCCCGTGTGCCACCCGGCGTCGCCCGCCCGCGCGAGGAGGCCACCGGCGGAGAGGGACTCGTCATCGGGATGGGCGAAGACAGCGAGGAGAGCGGGCATGGGGGCAGCGTAGGGGCCCGGCCCCCCGGAGTCCGCTCCTCAGACCCCCGACGGGGTCGATTCCTGGTCACCGGTACGCGGAACGGCCCCCGTCACCGCCGTGACCCGCTTCCGGTCCATCTCCCGCCATTCCGGGAGGAGACCCGCGAGCCCCGTCGTCAGGAAGTACGCGGCCCCGAAGAGCAGGAGGACCGGCACGAGGGCCGTCGCGCCGAGCAGCCCGCCCGCGACCAGGCCGCCGAAGGGGATGCCCGCCCACGCGAACGCGGTGACGAGGCCGCGGACGCGGCCGAGGAGCGGGCGCGGCACCCGTTCGATCTGGACGGCCCCGAGGATCGGGTTGAGGAAGCCCGCGCCGAGGCCGGAGGCCGCGAAGACCGCGACCACGAGCCACAGGGGCACGTCCAGGGCGAGGACGAGGTAGCGCGGCGCGCCCGCCACGAGGTAGCCGACGAAGAAGACGGGCCGCCTGCGCAAGCGGTGCGCGTACACCGCGGCGACGACGCTCCCCGCGATGCCCCCGATCCCCATCGCGGCGCCCACGAGGCCGATCGCCCCCACGCCGCCGCCCGAGTCCCGTGCCCACACGGGGAGCAGCACGCTGGACGTGGCGGCGTCGAGCAGATTGGTGATGCCGACGACGACGGCCACGGCGAGCAGCAGCCGGTCGCGGCGCAGGAACGCGGCGCCTTCGCCGAGCCGCCGCCAGTACCCCGCTTCGTCCTCGGGGGCGGGCTCCGCGGGGGCCGTGGCCCCGCGCGGCAGCGTCGTCAGGACGACGAGCGAACCGAGCGCGAAGAGCCCGGCGATGACGCCCAGTGAGGTGAGGGAGCCGAGGAACGCCACGGCCGCGCCACCGCCCGCGAGACCCAGTGTGCCGGCGAGGTGTTCGACCGTGCCGGAGAGCCCCGTCGCCCGCTCCATCGGTACGCGGGCCAGGTCGGCGGCCTCGGGGACCATGACCTGCTTGGCGAGGTCCCCGGGCCCGCGCGCGGTGCCGATCACGGCGACGAGCGCGAGCAGCACGGCCGTGTTCAGGCCGCCGCTGACGTCCAGCAGGGGGATCGCCGCCGCCGCGAGGGCGCTCACGAGGTCGGTCGTGCCCGAGACGACGCGCGCCCCGAGCCGGTCGACGAGCGGGCCGCCGAAGGTCTGCGCGAGGACGTACGGGCCCATCTCGCAGAACGCGACGAGACCGGTCTGCGCCGCGCTGCCGGTGGTGGCGAGCACGTACCAGGGGAGCGCGATCGCGGATATGCGCGTCGCCGTCTGCGCGACGCCGATGGCGAGCAGGACGCCGATCAGGGGCCGCAGGGAGCGGGGTGCGGGGGCCATGGCGGGCTCACTCCTCGCCGGAGGCGGTCGGCGGACGCTCGTCCACATCGGGGATGACGTGCACGATCATCGAGATGCGCTCGGTGCCCTCGGGCGCCTCCCCGGCCCCCGCCTGCCGGTAGCGGGCGATGACCTCGCGCACCTCCTCGCCGAGCCGCAGCGCCTCCTCGGGCGAGAGCCGCAGCGCGTAGTCGCTCATGTCCGCCACCTCGCGCCACTCGGCGGGCAGCGTCGCGTACTCGTTGACGGCGTCCTGCATCAGGCGGGCGTGCGTCGCGGCGACGGCCTGGTGGTAGAGGAGGGTCGCCTCGGGCTCCCGCTCCACGTAAGCGCTGGAGTCGAAGGTCGTCCTGCCGTGCGCGGCCCGCCACCACCGCTCGCGGTTGTTGCCCCGCTCGCTGTCCTCGGCGACGAAGCCGGCGGCCCCGAGCTGCCGCAGGTGGTAGCTCGCGGTCCCCGAACTGATCCCGAGCCGCTGCGCGAGCGCGGTGGCGGTCGAGGGCCCGAACCGCCGCAGAGTTCCGAGCAGTTGCACACGGACGGGATGTGCGAGGGCGCGGAGGCCCTTGGCGTCGAGGGCGACGGGCGGCGGGGAGGGGGACGGCGGGGGCGTTTCTTCTGCGCTCATACGGACAGCGTAGAACCACCAACGCTTCTTCGCAAAGGATTCTTCGCGAAGAAGTCTTGGGGGTCATGTCCACTACGAGCGCTGACGCCGCACGCCGGGCGTGGAGGACGCGCGCCCCTTCCCGGCCGCCGCTTGCTCCCCTCACCCCAGCGCCTGAGCCACCGCCCTCGGCATCGTCGTGGTGATCTCGTCGCCCAGCCGTTCGAGCTCGCGGCGCAGGACCGGGGAGGCGAGGGCGCGGAGGCCCTTGAAGCGGATCGTGGCGAGGTAGGTGATGAGGGTGCTGCCCGCCCCGGGGGTGAAGGTGAGGTCCTCGGTCGTCCGGGCCGTCCTGCTGACACCGGAGAAGACGAGGCGGTCGGGGGTGTACGTGTCGAGGCGGTACGTCAGCTCGGTGCGCCGGCCCCGGAACTCCGTGACGTTGTGCCAGCGCGCCCCCTCGCCCACCGTGCCCTCGCCGAGGCGCGCGCACGAGACCGTGCCGGGGTCCCAGTCCACGGCGTGCGCGAAGTCGGCCAGGTAGGCCATCACCTTCGCTCGCGGGTAGGGCACCGCGAACGTGCGGGTCACTCGGATCATGAGGGCTCTCCTGCGACGAGGGCGGCGGGGGCGGGGTGCGGGCACGGGCCGCCGTCCGCCGGGGAGTCCACCTCTTCCCGCTCCCGCCCGCCGCCACACTCATCCCAGTGCCGCCGCCACTCCCACGAGCACCGGTACCGAAAGCACCGTCGAGAGCAACACCGATTCGCGGGCGAGGCGTTCGGCGACGCGGTACCGCACCGCGTATGTGTAGAGGTTCTGCGCGGCGGGCAGCGCCGACGTGACGACGACCGCGAGCAGGTCGTGACCCCGCAGCCCGAAGACGCATGCCGCGAGGAACCACGCGATGAGCGGCTGGCCGAGCGCCTTGAGCCCGGCGGAGAGCAGTACCTGCCCGGCCTCGGGCCCCCGGGCCGGGAGCGCCGACCCGCGCAGCGAGATGCCGAAGGCGAGCAGCACGGCGGGCACGGACATGTTGCCGACGAGCGTGAGCGGGTCCATGACGGGACCCGGCACGCCGACCCCGAGCGCCGCGACCGCGACCCCGCTCAACGAGCCGACGGCGACCGGGTTCCGCAGCGGCGTGAGGACCTGCCGCAGGAGACCGCCCTTCGTACGGCCCGGGCGGCGCAGGTCGAGGATCGTGAGTGCGACGGGGGTCGCCACGATCTGCTGGAAGAGGAGCACGGGCGCGACGAGCGAGGCGTCCCCGAGCACGTACACCGCGATGGGGATGCCGAGGTTCCCCGCGTTGACGTACCCGGAGCACAGCGCGCCGATCGTCCCGGGCCCGACGCCCCAGCCGCGCACGGCGGCCACGACCCCGTACACCGCTCCCACGGCGACGACGCTCGCCGCCGTGACCAGCAGCTTCGCCGAGAGCAGCACGCCGAGGTCGGCCTCGGCGAGCGTCGTGAAGAGCAGGGCGGGCGTCGCCACGTGGAACGCGAGCCGCGTCAGCGTCTCGCGCCCGCCCTCACCGAGCCGCCCGCTCCGCCCGAGCAGGTACCCGGTGGCGATGACCGCCGCGATGACCCAGAACCCGGTCAGGACGCCACGCACGGGGAGCCCTTCGCGACGGGGCGCTCGGTGGGGGCCCGGAGGAGTGGGGGTATCGGGGGCTCGGTGGCGGGTGCACGCATACGGTCATTGTCCGAGGTGGGGCGGGTGGCGGTGGGACGGGGGGCGGGGGGGGGTGTGTCGGGGTTCGTGGCCGCCGTGCGCGGCTGGGGCGTCGGGCCCGGGACGATCGGCGCGCTGT
>NZ_JOGO01000051.1 GCF_000719475.1 Streptomyces sp. NRRL F-5630
GGGTCCCCGGACGGTAAGGACGGGGGAGGCGGGATCGGCGCGGGGGCGGGGGCGGGCCCAGGTGCCGACGCGGGCTCGGCCCCGGGTGCGGGCCCATGTTTCGGCGCCGGTTCCGGCGCGGCGGAGGGGCCCTCGGCGGCCCGGCCGGGGCTCGGGGCCGGCCCCGGGGACGCGACAGGGTTCTCCTCGCTCACATCATCACCGTACAACTTCATGCCACCTCACGGGAGTTGTCGGCAGATGAGCGGAAAGCGCGGGCCAACGGCCCACAGCCAGGACCTTCTTTCCGCCAACTCCACCTTCCACACCCGCTCCCGGCACTCGGTCACGCCCGCTCCCCACGACGGTCACGTCCACTCCCGGCATCCGGCCACACCCGCTGCTGGTGCCCGGCTCCCGCACCCTTCCCGCCACTTGCCGCCGCGCCCCCGTACCGCCGCCTCACGCCGCCCCCGTACCGCCGCCCGCCCCCGCGCCCCTGCGACTCGCCCCCACCGCTCACGTGAGCCGCAAGGGCGCGCTGATCGTGTTCCACAGCCCGTCGAACCAGGCGGCGGACTGGCTGACGAAGGCGGCGTCGCGCGGGCCCGCGTCCCGCTCGAACGCGAAGAGCGTCGCCTCCGTGCCCTCGGCGTCGAAGGTCTCGACGTGCGCGGCCCCGTAGTCGGCACCGCGCCGCGCGAGCGTGTAGTACGCGAAAAGGGCCTCCTCCTCGTTGAGGAGGTAGAGCTTCACGGGCGGTGTGAAGGGTATGGCGCGGTACTCGACGTGGACGTCCATGCCGTGCGAGGAGCGCAGGGCGAGGAGGTGGTGGGCGAGGACCTTGCCCTGGGCGTTGCGCTGCGCGAGCCAGTGGCGGTGCACGAGGTCGTGGTCCCGTGCGGCGGTCCCCGCCGGGGCGCCCGCACCCCGCTCCGCCGCGACCGGCTCCACCGCGGCCGGGAAGGCGAGTCCTATGTCGCGGTCGGGAAGGAGCACGCGCAGGTCGACGCGCTCCGGTTTCAGCTCGCCCGCGTGGATCTGGCGCAGGGGCTCGCCCATGGCGAGGGTGAGCGAGACGGAGGTGAGGCAGAGCGCGCGGATCTCGACGTGCGGCTGTTCGAAGGCGGTGGCGATACGAGGGCCGAGCGCCGCGGTCGTGGAGCGCGGCAGCGCGCCGGGACCGCCGGGCCCGCGCGCCGCGTGGTCGGCGACGGCCGGGGGCGCGCCCTTGGTGGCGTGGGTGAGGAGGCGCTCGGCGCGCAGGACGCGCAGGGCCTCGCGCACGGTGCCGCGCTCGACGCCGAACTCCGCGGCGAGCCGGGCCTGCGTGGGCATCCGGTCGCCAGGGAGCAGCGCCCCGGACCTGATCCGGGCGCGCAGTTCGTCGGCCACCTCGCGGTGACTCGGCCGCGGCCGGGTGCCCCCGTGCGGAGCGCTCGCGCCGTGGGCACGGTCCGTACTCACAAGCTCACCCTACAACTTCACGCCAAGTTGAGGGAGTTGCCGGTTCGCTGGTCACTGCACGCGACCAAGCGGGGAGAAGTGGGCGCGCTTGGTCGCCAAGTGGGCGGTTGGTCGGACGCGGAGTCACCGCCGACGCGGCGAGCGCTGGGACGGGCGTGGCGAGGGGGAGGGGACACACGGCGTGGGGTGGAGGGGCCAAGGCGTGGGGTGGCCCGGACACGGCCTCGGGTGGCCCGGGCACGGCGGGGGACAGCCCGGACACGGCGAGGGACGGTCCGGCGCCGTGAGAGAGGGCGCGAGCGCCCCCGGGGGACGGTCCGGCCGCGTGACGGCTGGTCCCGACGCGGTGAGGGGCGGCGGCGTGGGGCCGCCTCGTCCTCGTACGCTCGCAGCATGAGCAGCGAAACGAACACCCCCACCGGGCCCGCCACCCCCGTACCCGCGCGCCGGATCGAGGTCTTCGACGTCCTCGACGAGGAGCAGGCCGCCGCCGTCGGCGAGCTGATCGCCGCGGGCGTGCGCGAGGACGGGCAGTACGCCGTCTCCGAGCAGGGGCGGCTGCATCTGCGCGGCGGCGAGCGTCCCGGCGTACGGCACGTCCTGCTGCGCCTGCCGGACGGCGCCCTCGCCGGGTACGCGCAGCTCGACGGCTCAGACCCCGTCGAGTCGCCGGCCGCCGAACTCCTCGTCGCGCCCGGACTGCGGGCGCGGGGCCACGGCCGGGCGCTCGGCCAGGAATTGCTGCGGCTCACCGGGCGGCGGCTGCGGATCTGGGCGCACGGCGGACATCCCGCGGCGCGGCGCCTCGCGCGCGGGCTCGGCCTGCACCTCTTCCGCGAGCTGCGCCAGCTGCGCCGCCCGCTCACCGGGCTCGACCTGCCGGAGCCGGTGTGGCCGGAGGGGATCGCGGTGCGCACGTTCGTGCCGGGGCGGGACGAGGAGGCGTGGCTGGAGCTCAACGCCGCCGCGTTCGCGCACCACCCCGAGCAGGGCGGCATGACGTCGCGCGACCTCGCCGACCGCGAGGCGGAGCCGTGGTTCGACCCGGAGGGCTTCTTCCTCGCGGTGCGCGAGGACGACGGCGAGCTGGTCGGCTTCCACTGGACGAAGGTGCACGCGGAGGAGGAACTCGGCGAGGTCTACGTGGTCGGGGTCCGCCCCGGCGCCCAGGGCGGCGGCCTCGGCCGCGCCCTCACCACGACGGGCCTGCGCCACCTCGCGCGCCGCGGCCTGCCGACCGGGATGCTCTACGTGGACGCGGACAACGTCCCCGCGGTGACGGTCTACGAACGCCTGGGCTTCACGACGTACGAGACGGACCTGATGTACCGCACGGAGAACTGAGCCGGGGGCCGCGGGAACCCGTCCCGCGGCCCTCCACCTGTCCCCTCCTTTTACCGTCCCCCGACCCGGTGCGCCGTCAGCGCCCAGATCACCCAGGCGTCGATCGCGATCACGACGAGGGCCCAGACCGGGAAGTACGGGAGCCACAGGAAGTGGGCGACGATGCTCAGCGAGGCGAGGAAGACGCCGACCACCCGGGCCCACAGGGCGTCGCGGAAGAGTCCGAGACCGACGAGGACCGCGACAGCGCCCATGATCAGCAGCGTCCAGCCCCAGCCCGTCGACGTCCAGCGGAAGACGTAGTCGTTGACGTGCGTGTAGACGTCGTCCTTGGCGATGCCGCTGATGCCCCGGAGGATGTCGAGCACCCCGTTGACGAGCAGCAGCACCGCGGCGAAGACCGTGCCGCCCACCGCCCAGCCGCTCTCGGCACGCCCACGCCGCCGGTGCGCGGTGCCGTCACCCGGCGCGTTGCCGCCCGGTCCGTGGCCGCCCGGCGTGTTGCCGCCCGGTCCGGCGGGCCGGCCGGTGGCCGGGCCGGTGTCCCGGCCGGGCGTCTGATCGGGGTACGACATGGTGGCCTCCTCCGTCCCCCGGTACGCGAGAACCTCTCCGACCCATCCACCATCGGCCCGCTCCCCGCCCCTCGCCACTCGGCGCCACGGCGGCGGGAGCCCGCGAAGAGGGGCGGGCCCCCGAAGAGGCGCGGAACCCCGAAGAGGGGAGCGGCGGCAATCGGCGGCCGGGCACAGGAACCGCCCGCACCCCGCGCCCCTCCCCGTGCCGCGCGCCTACGGCCGCAGTACCAGCTTCCCCACGTGCCCCCGCCGCTCCAGCTCCTCCTGCGCCCGCGCCGCGTCCTCCAGCCCGTACGAGGCCGCGATCACGGGCCGCACCGCGCCCTCGCGCGCCAGGTCCATCAGGCGCGCGAAGTGCGTGCGCGTGTGCATCGCGGAGCCGATGACCTGCGCGTTGTGCAGGTACAGGCGGCGCACGTCGAGCGTGATGCCCCAGCCCCCGAGGGCCCCGGCGACCACCCAGCGGCCACCCTCGCGCAGCAGCGGCAGGCTGTCGCCGAGCAGTTCGCCCGCGACGACGTCGAGCGCCACGTCGATGCCCTCGGGCGCCGCTTCGCGCAGCAGCGCGGGCACGTCCCCCGCACGGTCCACGACCACGTCGGCCCCCGCCTCCCGCACCGCCGCGAGCTTCGCCCCGCTGCTCAGCGCGATCACCCGCGCGCCCCGTGCCCGCGCGAGCTGCACCGCCGCGAGGCCGACGCCGCCCGAGGCCCCCGTGACGAGGACCGTCTCGCCCCCGGCGAGCCGGCCGCGCTCGATCATGCCGAGCGCCGTGCCGTACGCGGTCGGCAGGCTCGCGAGCTGGGCGTCGTCGAGCGGCGCGTCGGTCACGTCGTGGAGCTGGGCGGCAGGGGCTGTCACGTACTCGGCGTAGCCGCCGTCCCGTTCGCTCCCCATGAGCCCCACGGGGTGCGCCTGGGGCCCCTCGCCGTCGTAGAGCGCCGGGTCCACGACCACGCGCCGCCCGAGCAGCCCCGCGTCCACCCCCGCGCCGACCGCCGCGACCCGTCCCGCGACATCGGCGCCCTGGATGCGCGGGAAGTCGATCGGCCCGCGCCACCCGGAGAGCGCCCCGGGGTCCTCGGGCGTGCCGTAGGCGCCCTGCCGCGTCCACAGGTCGGTGTTGTTGAGCGCCACCGCGCTCACCTCCACGAGCACCTCGTCCGCCCCGGGCACGGGGACGGGCACCTCGGCGAGCCGCATGACCTCCGGCCCGCCGTGCCCGGTGATCCGTACCGCGCGCATCGTCTTCGCCGCAGCCATCGTGCCGCCCTCCTCGCGGGTATACTGATCTGTGTACTCGCGCCACCGTACACCGATCAGTGAAGGAGTGCGCGTGCCGGACAACCCGCATCCCGCGACGGAGCCCGCGCCGTCGCCACGTGAGCCCGTCTCACCCGGGGATGTCTCCGCGCCCCCGCCGGAACCGGAGCGTCCCCTCTCCCCCGCCGGGCGCCGGATCGTCGCGGCGGCCGAGGAGCTGTTCTACGCGCAGGGCATCACGGCGGTCGGCGTCGACCTCATAGCCGAACGCTCCGGTGTCACCAAGCGCACGCTGTACAACCAGTTCGGCTCGAAGGACCGGCTCGTCACCGCCTACCTTTCCGCCCGCGACGCCCGCTGGCGCACGCTCGTGCGCGCCGAGGTCGAGGCCGTACGCGGCACGGACCCCGTCGCCGCCGTCACGGCGCCCTTCACCGCGCTCCGCGTGTGGAGCCGCGCGGACGCGGAACGGGGCTGCGCCTTCATCAACGCCCTCGCCGAACTCCCCGACCCCGCCCACCCCGCGCACCGCGTCGCCGCCGGGCAGAAGCTGTGGCTGCGCACCCTCTTCGCCGAGCTCGCCACCGAGGCCGGCTGCCGCGCGCCCGCCGCCCTCGCGACCCGCCTCCTCGTCCTCCACGAAGGCGCCCTCGCCACCCAGCCCCTCCCCCTCGCCACCCTCACGGAGACGACGGAACTGGCCCGGGAGCTGGTCAGCGCGGCAGCGAGCTGACCACGGGGCGAGGCAGGCGGGCGGTGCGGAGGGCGAGGGCGTACGGAGGCGAGCGCGCGCAGGGCGGATACGCGGACGGGGCAGGCGGCCGCCCACGGGTCGCGCGCGGGCTCCCCGTGAGCCCGTCCCCGTACCGACCCCCCTCCCCGCACGCCCGCCGCCCGCCCCCCGCAAACTCCGCGCCACGTGCACGTAACCCCGCATTCAGCGAGCCTTGCGACGCTCGCCGAATGCAGCCGCCCGCCCCGGAGCCCGGCTCCTCCGGCACGCCCCCCACACCGCCCGCGCCCGTCCCGGCCGAGAGCGCCGAGGCCCGCGCGGTCGCCGACGACTCCCCCGCCGCTCCCCGCACCCGTGGCACCCGCGCCAACGGCCACGGTCCGCGCCCCGGCCCCCTCCGTCCCGCACCCGTGCCCGCGCCCGGCGCGCCCTCTGCCCCAGGAACCTCCCCGCTCCACGCGCCACGACCGCCTTCCAAGCGGAAGAATGGCTCCATGACGCAGCCGAGCAGCAGCCCCCGCGACCCGGTCCCCGCCTCCCCCGACTCCGGCCGCGCCCCCGCCGGGACCGCCGGCACCGGCCGGTCCACCGTCGCCTCGCTGTCCGGCCACCGCCCCACCCCCTCCGGGCAGACCCCGCACGCCGGCACGGCGGGCGCCGGTTCCGCACTCGAACCCGACCTCGACGCCGACCTCGACGCCTACGAGGACCCCGAGGGCATCGAACTGCCCGCCGACCGCTTCCTGGACCGCGAGCGCTCCTGGCTCGCCTTCAACGAGCGCGTGCTCGAACTCGCCGAGGACCCGCGCACCCCGCTGCTCGAACGTGCCAACTTCCTGGCGATCTTCGCGAGCAACCTGGACGAGTTCTTCATGGTCCGGGTCGCGGGCCTGAAGCGGCGCATCGCGACAGGTGTGGCGACACGTTCGGCGTCCGGGCTGCTGCCGCGCGAGGTCCTGGAGCTGATCTGGACGCGCTCGCGCGAGCTCATGGCGCGCCACGCCGCGTGCTTCCAGCAGGACGTCCTGCCCGCGCTCGCCGACGAAGGCGTGCAGCTCGTGCGCTGGGCCGAGCTGAGCGAGACCGAGCAGGCGCGGCTCTTCACGCTCTTCCGGCAGCGGATCTTCCCCGTCCTCACCCCCCTCGCGGTGGACCCCGCGCACCCCTTCCCGTACATCTCGGGGCTGAGCCTCAACCTCGCGGTGGTGGTGCGCAATCCGGTGAGCGGGCACCGTCACTTCGCGCGCGTCAAGGTCCCGCCGCTGCTGAGCCGCTTCCTGGAGGCCGCGCCCGACCGGTACGTCCCCATCGAGGACGTCATCGCGGCGCACCTGGAGGAGCTGTTCCCCGGCATGGAGGTGCTCGCGCACCACAGCTTCCGCCTCACCCGCAACGAGGACCTGGAAGTCGAGGAGGACGACGCGGAGAACCTGCTCCAGGCGCTGGAGAAGGAGTTGATGCGCCGCAGGTTCGGGCCGCCCGTCCGCCTGGAGGTGGAGGAGTCGATCGACCCGTACATCCTCGACCTCCTCGTGCGCGAGCTGAAGATCTCGGACGTCGAGGTGTACCCGCTGCCCGGTCCGCTCGACCTCACGGGCCTCTTCGGGATCGCCTCGCTCGACCGCCCGGAGCTGAAGTACCCGAAGTTCATCGCGGGCACGCACCGCGATCTCGCCGAGGTCGAGTCCGCGTCCGCGCCGGACATCTTCGCTGCGGTACGGGAACGGGACGTGCTCCTGCACCACCCGTACGACTCCTTCTCGACCTCCGTGCAGGCGTTCCTCGAACAGGCCGCCGCCGACCCGGACGTGCTCGCCATCAAGCAGACGCTGTACCGCACGTCGGGCGACTCTCCGATAGTGGACGCGCTCATCGACGCGGCCGAGTCGGGCAAGCAGGTGCTCGTCCTCGTCGAGATCAAGGCGCGCTTCGACGAGCAGGCGAACATCAAGTGGGCCCGCAAGCTCGAAGAGGCGGGCTGCCACGTGGTCTACGGGCTCGTCGGCCTCAAGACCCACTGCAAGCTCTCGCTCGTCGTGCGCCAGGAGGGCGAGACGCTGCGCCGCTACTCCCATGTGGGAACGGGGAATTACCACCCGAAGACGGCCAGGCTCTACGAGGACCTCGGCCTGCTCACCGCCGATCCGCAGGTGGGCGCGGACCTCTCCGACCTCTTCAACCGGCTCTCGGGGTACTCGCGGCGCGAGACGTACCGCCGCCTCCTCGTCGCCCCGCGCTCGCTGCGCGACGGCCTGATCGAGCGCATCGAGAACGAGGTGCGCCACCACCGCGCCGGCCGTCCCGCGCACGTGCACTTCAAGGTCAACTCGATGGTCGACGAGGCGATCATCGACGCCTGCTACCGCGCCTCCATGGCGGGCGTCCCGGTCGACGTGTGGGTGCGCGGCATCTGCGCGATCCGCCCCGGCGTCCCCGGGCTCTCCGAGAACATCCGCGTCCGCTCGGTCCTCGGCCGGTTCCTGGAGCACTCGCGGGTCTTCGCCTTCGGCAACGGCGGCGAGCCGGAGGTGTGGTTCGGCAGCGCGGACATGATGCACCGCAACCTGGACCGCCGCATCGAGGCGCTGGTAAGGGTCTCGGACCCCGCCCACCGCGCGGCGCTCGCGCGCGTCCTGGAGACCGGCATGTCGGACTCGACGGCCTCGTGGCACCTCGGCCCCGACGGCGAGTGGAACCGGCACTCGACCGACCCCGACGGACAGCAACTTCCCAACGTGCAGGAACTGTTGATCGACGCGCGGAGGCGGAGGCGTGGCACCTCGACCCCCTGAGCAGACGGCACGGGCGCAGGGCGCACCGGTCCGCGCCCCCGGGGCCTCCGGCACCACGGTCCCGGGCACCACGGGCCCTGGCGCGGCGGCCCCCGGCGCCACGGCCCCCCGCTCCCCCGGCGACCCCGTCACCGCCTACCTCCAGGAGCAGGCCGGCGCCTTCCTCCGCGCGCTGCGCGCCCGCCGCGAGTCGGGCACCTCGGCGCCCGAGACGGAGGCGGCGGTCCACGCCCTGCGCGGCGCCGCACAGCGCGTCGAGGCGACCCTGCACACCTTCCGCCCGCTCCTGGAGGCCGAGTGGGCGGAGCGCCTGCACGGCGAACTCGGCTGGCTCTCCGCCGTATTGGGCAGCGAGTACGCGTGCGCGCACCGGCTGGGGCGGCTCCTCGGCGCGCTGCGGAGGTTGCGGGACGAGGAGGGGGCACGGTCCGCCGCCGTGCCCGCCCAGGGGCCTCCGGAGGGGCCGCTCCCCATGGGAGCGGCGCGTGCGGGCGCGCTCCTCGACCGGCAGCTCACCCTCGCCCGCAACCGCGCGCACTCGGCCGCGCTCGACGCGCTCGGCTCGGCACGCTTCCACGCGGTCGCGGACGCCGTCGCGCTCCTGGCGAGCGAGGTCCCCTACCGTCGCGGCGCGTCCCCGCGCGACCCCGAAGTCGTCGGCGCGCTGGCCTCGTTGACCTCGCACCGGCTCGCCGACGCGATCGCCGCGCTCCCGCTCGACCGGGCGGGCGCCCCGTACAACGCGGAGGCCGCGGCGCTCGGCAGCGCGGCTCCCGGCGGGGAGCCGCAGGACGCGCCGTGGCACCGGGTGCGGAGCCTGCTGCGGCTGCGGGTGTACGCGGCGGAGGCGCTGGGCGCCGCGCCGGAGGCCCGTACCGCCCCGGGCGCCCGCGCCCTGGACCGGCACCGGGAGGCGGCGGACGCGGCGACGGCCGCGGCGGCGGCTGCCCGTACCCCGCGCATCGCCCCGCCGACCGCCTACGCGCTCGGCGTCCTGCACGCGGTCCAGCGCCAGGAGGTGGAGGCGGCGCGCCACACCTTCCAGCGCGTGTGGCGGGAGGCGGTACGCGTATGAGCGCCCCGGTCCGCGCGGCGGGCTGCGTCCTGTGGCGCCGCTCGCCCGCGCGCGGCGTCGAGTTCTGCCTCGTCCACCGCCCGAAATGGCGTGACTGGTCCTGGGCGAAGGGCAAACTCAAGCACGGCGAGACGGAGTTGGCGGCGGCCCTCCGCGAGGTCGAGGAGGAGACGGGCCGCACCTGCCACCCCACGACGCGCCTCCCACGCGTCCACTACCGGACCCACGACGGTCGCCGCAAGACGGTCGACTACTGGCTCGCGGAGGAGACGGGCGGCGCGTTCGTACCGAACGCCGAGATCGACGAGATCCGCTGGCTGCCACCCGAAGCGGCGGCCGAACTGCTCACGGAGGCCCGGGACCGGGCACTGCTCGCCCAGGCACTGCGGGAGTTGGCGAACGGCGGCTGAACGAGGACCTGTCGGCGCGGCCGCAGTCGGCGCTCGGCAGTCGGCGCTCCGCGTCCGGGGCTTCGCAGCCGGCGCTCCGCGTCTCGCACTCCGCGTCCGGCGTTGCGCGTCCGGCGTTCCGCGCCCCGCCCGGGGCGCGCGGGGGGCGTGCGCCGGGTGGTACCTGCACGGCAGACTGGCCGCGTACCACCCC
This sequence comes from Streptomyces sp. NRRL F-5630, assembly GCF_000719475.1. Classification (GTDB taxonomy): domain Bacteria; phylum Actinomycetota; class Actinomycetes; order Streptomycetales; family Streptomycetaceae; genus Streptomyces. The sequence continues at coordinate 9,835 of NZ_JOGO01000051.1, forward strand.
GTTCGCCGCCCGCCCTTCAGGAGAACCATGCCCCCGCTGACGTACGACGAGATCAAGACGGCGCGCGACAGGATCGCGGGGCACGTGCGCCCCGCCGTCGTCGCGCCCTTCGCGCCCGGCGTGTGGAACGCCCTGGAGTTCACGCAGCACACGGGGAGCTTCAAGGCGCGCGGGGCGTGGAACTTCGTCGCGGCGCACCGCGAGGCGGGCACGCTCCCGGAGGCCGGGGTGACGATCGCCTCGGGCGGGAACGCGGGGCTCGCGTGCGCGTGGGCGGCGCGCGAGGCGGGCGTGCGCGCGACGGTGTTCCTGCCGCAGAACGCGCCACGCGTGAAGGTGGAGAGGCTCGCGGAGTACGGGGCGCGGGTGCGCCTGGTGGGCAGGGAGTACGCGGAGGCGGCGGCGTCCTGCGCGGAGTTCGCCGCCGACTCGGGCGCGCTGCTCTCGCACGCGTATGACAACCCGCTGATCGCGGCCGGTGCGGGCACGCTGCTCGACGAAATCCTGGAGCAGGTCCCCGGCCTGGACACGGTCGTGGTGGCGGTGGGCGGGGGCGGCCTGTTCGCCGGGGTGGCGACGGCGGCGCACCACCACGGCATCCGCGCGGTGGGCGTGGAGCCGGCGCACTGCGCGGCACTGGGGGAGGCGCTGAAGGCGGGCGAAGCGGTCGACGTGGTCCCGGACTCGGTGGCGGCGGACTCCCTGGGGGCGCGCAGGGCGACAGAGTTGGCCCTCCACGCCGCCCGGAACCCCCTGTCCACCCTCCTCACCGTCCCCGACGAGGCGATCATCCGCGCCCGCCGCGACCTCTGGGACCACCACCGCCTGGCAGTGGAACACGCGGCGGCGACAGCCCTGTCCGCCCTGACCACCTCCGTCTACGCCCCCGCCCCGGAGGAACGCGTCGCGGTCATCCTCTGCGGAGCCAACACCGACCCGGCCACCCTCTCGGACAACAGGTGAGCCCCTCGCCCCTCACCCCTCGGGCAGCCGCGAAGGCACCTCGCACCGGGCGTCCTTGTGCGCCTGCCGGGCGAAGTCGACGACAAGTTCCTTCAGCACCGCCCTGGACTCGGCGTCACGGGCTTCGAGCGGTGTGTGGGCGGTGACCGACACCACCAGCCGGTTCATTTCCGGCTCCTTCATGGTCTTCTCGCGACACGTCACCCCGACGACCGCCATCCGCGGCCCCGCCCACGCCTGCTCGCCCGCCTCGAACGGTGCACGTCCCACACCCCACTGGCTCTCGAAGACGTCACCGTCCAGCGCCTCGTCCCAACCCAGCGCGGTGGGGTGCGCCCAGAAGCTCAGCAGCAATTCCCGTTGGGGGCGCTTACCCCCGTAGACATCACACCAGCTCGCGAACAGATCCCGCCCAGGCTCCACCTTCGACGAAAAGGAATACACCGAGTATCGGGGCAGGACGGACCGGAAGGCCTCGGCCGCCCGTTCCCGAGCCGGAACCGTCCGGCAAACCTCACCAGCGGCGATCTCCCCGCGCCCCTCATCGAAGGCACCCTGCCAAGCGGCGACCCCGAGCCCCCCTCCCACGAGCACGGCCGCAAGAACCACACCGAGCAGAATCTTCAACTTCGCGCTCATTGCCGACAGTTTCATCACTTCCCATTTCCTCCCGGTCAACCAGATTCCTCAAGCGAACTCGCGTCGAACCCGCTGACCAGGCCCCCACTCCCCCGCCGGACCCCACCACGGACTGGTCCGCAACCCTCCACGCCCGTCGGTATCCGGCCCCCTCAGCCGCCTCATCCCTCCGGCAACCTCGCAGGCACCTCGCACTCGGCGTCCTTGTGCACCTGCCGGGCGAAGTCGACGACAAGTTCCTTCAGCACCGCCGTCGACTTGGCCTCACTGGCGTCGAGCGGCGTCTTCGCGATGACGGTCACCACCATGCGATTCATCTCCGGCTCCTTCGTCGTCTTCTCCCGACACGTCATCCCGACAAAGGCCATTCGCGGTCCCGCCCACGCCTCGTCCCCGGCCCGGAACGGCTCGAATCCCTTGCCGTACTCCCCCCGGACAACCTCACCATCACGCGCTTCCGTCCAGCCCAGCGCCGTGGGGTGCGCGTAGAAATTCAGCAGATATTTCCGGTCCTTCAACTTGCCGCCGTAGACGTCACACCCACTCGCGAAAAAATCTCTCCCCGGCTCCACCAGCGGTGCGAACGAGTAAGAAGAATCCTCAGGCAGCACAGACCGAAAAATCGCAGCCGCACGTTCCCGATGCGGAACATTCGGGCAGACATCCCCGGCAGCGATATCCCCCCTCCCCTCAGCGAAGGCACCCTGCCACGCAGCGATCCCCAAGCCCCCCGCGACAAGCACGGCCGCAAGGACCACGCTCATCACGATTTTCGATCTAGTGGTCATTGCCGAAAACCTTGCCACTTCCCCACCATCCTGGTCGATCCCGGAGTCATCCCCCGACATGGCGTCCGGGTCCATGCGCTTCCCCTCCCTCTCAGCACCTTTTCAGCGCATCCTCCGGTTGCGGATCATGGCGGGCGCCCCGCCCCGAGTCACCTGCGCGGACAAGGAGTTGATGTACCGCTCTACGTCTTCCAGTACGACATCGATGCGCTTACGCACCTGCTCGCGGTGACCCGCCACATCACCGCGCCACCACTCGGCCCTGCCGCCACGCCGGCCGCCGTGCCGTCACCTTTCCTCGCCGCCGACTCGAAGGCATGCCGACGAGGGGGCAACGAAGGCCCTTCAACGGCTTCGACCACCCGAGGAGTCGAACGCGGTCGGAACTGCCGTCCTGCGGAGTGGTGGCAAACTCCACCCCGCGGGCCACCGGCCCGCTTCGGCCGCCTCACCCCTCCGGCAACCTCGCAGGCACCTCGCACTCGGCGTCCTTGTGCACCTGCCGGGCGAAATCGACAACAAGCTCCTTCAGTACCGCCGTCGACTTGGCCTCACTCGCACCGAGCGGCGTCTTCGCGATGGCGGTCACCGCCAAGCGATTCATCTCCGGCTCCTTCGTCGTCTTCTCCCGACACGTCATCCCGACAAAAGCCACTCGCGGCCCCGCCCACGCCTCGTCCCCGGCCCGGAACGGCTCGAATTCCTCGCCGTGGCCCCACCGAAAGGCCTCATCCTCTCGCGCCTCGATCCCGCCCCGCACCGTGCTGTGCCCGAAAAATTCCACCAGATGATTTTGATCCTGCGGCTTGCCGCCGTAGACGGTACAGAGGCTCATGAAGAGCTCATGCCCGGGTTTCACATCCGACGAGAAAACATACGAAGAGTAATCGGGCAGCACGGATCGAAATATCTCGGCCACACGTTCCCGATGCGAAACATTCGCGCAAACATCCCCGGCGGCTATATCCCCCCTCTCGTCAGCGAAGGCACCCTGCCACGCAGCGATCCCCACACCTCCCGCAAGAAGCACGGCCGCAAGGACCACGCTCATCACGATTTTCGATCTAGCGGTCATTGCCGAAAAACTTGCCACTCTCACACCCCCTCCCGCTCAATCTTCTTCCTCCGGAGAGGCGTTCTCGAACCCACTGACCAAAGTCTTCGCGTCAGCGAGCCCTTCTCCCGCCTGCCTTCCCGAAATTGAAACGGCTGACGAGTCTCCTGTCGCCGCCTTTACAGCCCGTTGCACGGTATAGGTGGCGTCGGATTTGGCTTTGGCATCATGTGCGAAATCCTTGTACACCTGCGTTTTCTCCTTCCCCTCGTCCTCCCCGAACCCCTCAACAATCCCGTTGAACATCTCATCTGCGGCGGTTCCCGCCAACTCACCCACCAGATCGGCTCCGGGGCCGGTGTAACGCGAAGACGCGAGGCCGGTGACAGCACCCACGAGCGGGCCTCCCCACGTGGTCACGGCCTCCTTCCAGCCCTCACTCCTGGCCGCCTCCTCGGCATGCCCCTGCGCAATTTCGGCATTCTTGGCACCGATGATGATCCCTTGGAAGTACCCGGAGTCATAGGCGAGCTGATCGATCGTCTCCTTGAGATTTCCCGGGTAATGACCCATATCAGCACCATCATTGAACGCCTGCATGAGCTGTGCGGAGTAGGCATGTTCGCCTATGTTCAGCCTGTCGAACCCCTCCTTGTTCTTCCCCACCGTGTACAGGAAGAGGGCGGCATCGGGTTCGTCCTGCTTGAGCGGAGCTCGCGCCCCCGCCACCGCGTAGAGCTCCTCGGCGAAATGGTGGTCATTACTGATCGCTGCCTTGAGTTCCGGCATGTATTCAGCCGCCATGTTCGCCATGCTGTCCGACAGGAAGCCGCGATCCAGCAGGAGGTCGCGGTCGTGCGCGACCGAACTCACGATGCTCCCGAACAAGTCCGCCTGCGCCTTCGAGTGCTTCAAGTGGTCCGCCGTCGCGACTTCCCCCGGCCGGTGTCCGGTTGTCGCCGCCTCCAAGGCGTGGCCCATGGAGTTGGGGCCTGTGACGCTTTCCTCGCCCGGGGCGCTGTCGTCGGGCCATTTCCGGGTCTCGAAGAGGTACGTGAAATTGGACTGCTTCTTGTCCTTGGCGTCCCTGCCCTCGGCCGTGAAGAATTTCGTGGCCGCATCCGGGCTGTTGGCCAGGGCCTTCATGAAGCCGGTCATGGGGTCGTTGCCCCGGTCATTGCCGACGTGGTTGGAGACGCCGCCACCCATCGCCGCGCCGTGGTAGCCGAGTCCCCGGCTGAACTGGGTCTCGCGGTCCTTCTTCACGAGCGCCGTGCCGTAGTCCGTCAGGAAGGCATCGTCGAAGTCGCCGTAGCGCATGAGGTTGCTCATGACGACGAACCCGTCCGGCCCGGCGCCGGCCACCGTGTCCCCCTCGCGTATCGGACTGCCGCCCAGCGCGATGATGTCTCTCTTCCACGCCTTCATGACAGGCGTGTCGGAGTTCGTGGCGGCGGCGAGAGTGAGGCTCAGGTTCCGCTGGAAGTCGCCCAGCCGTTCCTTTCTCGCCGCGATCCCCTCGCCCCCGCCGCGCGTGGGCGTCCCCGCGTTGGACACCCCGTCCCAGAACAGCAGCGTCCCCTTCGCGCCCAACGCCGTCACGAACGTCTCGGCGAAGGGGTATTCGTCGCGGTTGTCCGCCAGCAGGGCGTTCAGTTCGTCGAATTCGGTCGCGCTGAGGTCGTTCGGGTCCTTCTTCGCGAGGGCGGCGGCGAGCTTGGCCGCCTTCCTCGCCTCCTTCACTGCCGCCGGGTTCACCAACGCCTCGTTGACGCGCACCATGCCCTCGTGCCCGGCGAATCCCGGTGCGCCCTCGGCGAGGGACAGGTGGTACCGCTGCTTGAGCAGCGGAAGCTCTTCGCCCGCCCATGTGGCGACGTGCATGATGTCCTGAAGCTCGGTCTGCCCGAGCCCGAACCGCGCGAGCTGCCTCTTGAAATGCGCGGCGCGGTTCCCCAGCGTCTCGCGCCCGTCCTCCACCGTACTGATGACTTTCCGCAGCCTGTCCGGGTCGATCCCGGAGAATTTCCCCGACGTGGCATCCGGGTCCAATTTCGTGCTCCCCCTCCTTCTCAGCGGCCGGCCAGCCTTCCCGGTGGCCGGTCCGCCCCCTCCGTGGCCGGTCAGTCCATCGGCCGGACGCGGCTCATCGCGACGGCTTCCTCCTGGGTGACCTGCGCGGGCATCGCGTCGATGTAGCGCTGCACGTCCTCCATGACGGCGTCCATCCGGTCCCGCACCTTGGTGCGCTGCCGTGCCACCTGGCCGTGCCACCGCTCCGCCGTCTCGCCCACCCACGCCATATCGGCGGTGGCGCTCCCCTTGCCGATCTCCTTCGCCGCCAGCTCGAAGGCGCTGACGAAACTCCCGCGCTCTTCCTTCATGCGCGCGAGCAGGGCCACGAGCCGTGCGCGATCGGGATTTTCGACCTTCGGCTTCGCTTCTTCGGCGGCCATCGTTCCCCCCGGACTCCGGCGTTGCTGGTACGCACCGAAACTAGCCGGGCACACCGCGTGCCCGCCAGGGGTCAAGAACCCGCAGCCTCAAACACGTCCCAAAACTTCACGAGAACCACGGGCGCACCGACTCCCCCACCACCCTCGCGAATTGCCCCGGCTTGCCGAGCAACGTTGGCGCCCGCACTCCGGTGCGCCGCAGTCCGGTGCGGCACGGTTCGCGACGCCCATCGCCCGCCGCGCCTCCGAGCCGAGGACTTCACCGCCCCCTCCGCAGGCGCCTCCTCCACCTCATCCGCGCCACGGACGAGGTCGAACCGGCCTGGCTGATGGGGCCCTCGCGGAGCCGGACCCGGCGCGGGACCCGGGCCCCGCAAAACCGGGTGAGCGTCCAGCCAGGCCCCTGTTACCTTGCGCCCATGCCTGCGCTCCGACAGCTCCAGATCACCATCGACTGCGCGGAACCGGCCCGCCTCGCCGCCTTCTGGTGCGAAGCGGCGGGGTACGTCCTCCCGCCGGTCCCCGAGGGCTTCGCGAGCTGGGAGGAGTACCACCACTCGTTGCCCGCCGAGGAGCAGCCGTCCTACTTCGCGTGCGGCGACCCGACGGGCGTGGGTCCGCGCCTCCTCTTCCAGCGCGTCCCCGAGGGCAAGACGGTCAAGAACCGGGTGCACATCGACGTACGGGCGGGCCAGGGCCTCGTCGGCGACGAGCGGCTCGCGACGCTGCGGGCGGAACAGGCCCGGCTGGAAGCCCTCGGGGCCGTCCACCTGTACACCCAACTCGCCGACGACGAGAACGAGTCGTGCGTCACGATGCAGGACATCGAGGGCAATGAGTTCTGCCTCGACTGAGTCCCGGCGCCCGACGGCTCACCACCTGTCGGCAGCGGCACCCCGCTCCGCCTGACAGTCCCGGCACCGCCCCGGCCCGTAGCGCAAGGCCCGCTCGCAGACGTCGCAGCTGTGCCACCACGTGGAGGGCCGCACGTCGGGGAGGTTCGACGGCTCGACGGGCGCGGAACCGGCCCTGAAGGTGGTCGGCAGCTTCGCGGGCCGCGCGGGCAGGTCGGTGACGAGGCGGTGCGCGAGGAAGGCGGCGGGGCGGTGGATGTGCTGCGGGAGGTGCGCGAGGAGCGCGGTGCGCAACGCGTCCTGGTGCACGTCCCGTTCCAGCCACGCGGCGGCGAGCGGCGTGAGCCGCGCGAGGTCCCTCTCGGGGAGGACGAGCCGGGGGTCCTCCCGGTGGAGGGTCGAGAGGACGTGGGCGGCGACGCCGTGCGTACGGGGCGGCGGGGCGGGAGCAGGTGCTGCGGGCGCGGTGTCACGTACGGGAGCGGGCGCGGCCTTCGGCGCGGCGCGCGCCTCCTCCCGTACGGACGCGCGGGCCTCCTCACGTACGGGTGCGGCGGGCTCGGCCGCGATGGGCTCGACCCGCACCGCCTCCGGCGCCTCGTCCCGCACCGGGACGGTGTGGATGAAGGTGCGCGTGACGATGCGGCCGGTGGGGAGCCGGGAGGTCTCACGGCGCAGGAAGCCGACCGCTTCGAGCCGCCGGAGGGCGCCGGAGATGGCGTGTTCGCCGTGGCGCGGGTCGCGTTCCGTCAACGCCTTGATCGAGACCCTCGTCCCTTCGGGGACGGAAAGCATGTACGTGGCGATGCCGATCGCGAGGTAGTCCAGGTTCCTGTGCTGGGCCAACGCGTTGGAGACGACGCAGAACTCGCGGTCGAGCCGGGTCCGGACGTGCGTAACGCCCCGCGAGGCACGCCGACGGCGGATAAGCTTTGAGGCATCCATGGGGAAGTTTCGGTTCCTTGTGGTCATCCACGGGGGGAAGTTCTCGCTTCCTTCGTGGTCGGCCCCCGCCTCGGGATCGTGACTCCCGACGGGGGCCATTTTTCATGGCCGTTGGCCGGAACATATGCCCGCAGAACCCCAGTTAGGTCCGATATCCGGATCTATCACCCAACAGAGTGAAGCCTCCCGCGCCGACGCCTACGCACGCACCCCCACGCCAGCGCCCGCGTGAGTCCCGCACGTACAAGACGGCGGGCCGGAAGGCAGGTTGGTTCTTTCTGCCAGTCCTTTGAAAGAAGGCGCGAGCCGATCCGGGTCCCGGCTTCCCCGGCCCGTACGGCCGTACCGGGTCCCGACTTTCACGGCTGGTCCCATCTGCGGAAACACGGAAGAGCCCGGACCGTGTCATCCCGCAGGGACCAGGGCTCGCCGCAGCTCGCGCAGCCGAGGGCGATGGCGGAAACGTCCAGTCCGGTCTTCCCGAGCTCGATGTATCGCCGGGTCCCGAAGCCAGGGGCTGGAGCGCGCTGCAACGCAAGCGCTGAGGCGGGTCCCACCGGGCGGCGACCGCACCGGCCCCTGAGACCGGCCCCCGGCCACCCGCCGAGTCGTTCCCTCTTCACACGGTACGGTCCCAAGCCACGCCCACCGCGACTCTGCCCCGCCTCCGGCCCGGTCCAGCCGGCCGGTGGGGCGCTGGGGCCGAATACAGAGCGAGGCGAGTGGACCGCGCCCACGCGGGCGGTGGCTCAGAGCGCGTCGGCGGCGAGGGCGGCGCAGAAGTCGGCCCACTGCGAGGCGGGATAGCGGAGCGAGGTGAGCGCGGTGTCCTTCGAGTCACGGATGGCGATGGCATCGGGCAATGGCGCAGCTGCAACGCACTGCGCGGCGCCATTGCTGTAGGAGGACTTGAACCAGGCCGCCTCGATGCAGCTGTTGGCGGCGTTGCTGTAGGAGGACTTGAACCAGGTGAGGTGTGGAGCGGGATCGGTCATGATGCGTCCCTCCTGCTGACGGGGCAGTCACGCGCCGGTGTTGGCGACTGAGCCGTAGCGCCATGACAGCACCCGGACAGACCACCGGCAAGAGTGCCTCGCATACCTGGGGCCGGGGGCATGACAGGGGGCCCTCCCCTCTTACTCCGAGGAGGGCCCATCGTGAGGTGGTGCGGTGATCAGAGGGCGCCGGAGACGATCCCGTCGCAGAACGCGGCCCACTGGGAGGTGGTGTAGCGGAGGGGGGTGAGGGAGGTGTCCTTGGAGTCGCGGAGGGCGATGCCGCCGGGGAGGCCGGCCACCTCGACGCACTGCGCGGCGCCGTTGCTGTACGACGACTTGGTCCAAGCGGCACCATCAAGGTCCCGGGAATGCACGGTCGTGTTCTTGCTCACTTGGCGTATCCGTTCATGATGTCCGTCATTTTCGCCCTCGACTTGTCCACGGGCAGAGCCGCGGCCACGATCTGATCGAAGGCGCGCTCGTACACCGCCACGTTAGCGTCGCCCTCCAGGAAGAAGCCGCCCGTCAAGGTGTCCAGGTTGACGACCGTGGGCCAAGGGTCAGAGAACCTCACAATTTCGAAGAGGTTGAGCTGCCCCGCATTGGCGGTCGCGTGCATGTCCATGATCTGAACAGTGATGTTGGGCAGTTCGGTCACGTCCAGGAGGTGCCGGATCTGGTCGCGCATCATGAGCGGACTCACGGCGGAATCCTGGTACAACGAGGATTCGTGGAGCACCGCCCACAGCCGCAGCGGCTCCCGACCAGGGCGGTGGTTGAAGACCGCCTTCCGACCCATTCGTAGTTCGGCGAGCGCGTTCACCTCGTCCGGCGTGAGCCACGCTCCGGTCGCGGCGATTATTTCGCGAGCGTACTGAGCCGTCTGGAGCACGCCCGGGATGACCTGCGGGGCGTTGACCCGAACCTCGCTCGCGTCCGCCTCCAGCGTGAGGTAGTCGCCGTAGTTGCTCCCTACGACCCTGCCGTACGCCTGCCACCAGCCGGCCTTGTGCGCATCCCGCGCAAGGGCCTCCAACGACTGGACAACGGCGGGGTCCTCGACCCCGTAGACCCGAAGCAGTGGCCCGACGTCCTTTGCGAGTAGACGTGCGTTGGCGTTCTCAATGCGCGAGAGCTTGGTGTCACGCCAGCCAGGCCCCATCTCGCGTGCTGCGGCTTCGAGGCTCAGGCCGGCCGCATGGCGCAGCTCTCTGACCGCTCGGCCGAGGCGGCGTCGGCGCAGGTTGGGGACCGGTCTCTGGTTCGGCACGTGCCCACCTCCATCGGAGCTGAAGGGTACGGAAGTTGATCCTGTAGGTGCGAGTTGAATCCTACGGGTGCAGATTGCCACCCAGATGGTCAACTGACCACCCAACCGTTCGAATAGCTACCCGATATTCCGAGTTCGCCAAATCGGGTTACAAGGTTGCAGCAGACGCCGCGAGACTTCACACTCGCATGAGCGGACAACGTGACGAGCCCGACGCGTTCAGTCACATTCGCGCTGCTCCGACGCGCCGACTACGAAGTCGAGGCCCTCCATGCACCAGCGCCCACCCCTCCCCGACCAAGCCGCCGGGGCCGAACCCCCCGCCCGCGCCCGCCCCTTCGTCCCGCCGCCTCATCCGAACGGTGGACAACTCACCGCTTGGGAGCGGAGCGACGTGAACGAGTACGACGACCTCGCGCCCTGCTCCGGACATGCCCCCGGCGGCTTCGCCCCTGGCGCCTTCGCCTCCGGCGTCGGCGTGCCCGCGTACAACGAGGTGTTGCCCCGCACCGGTGAATCCGCCGCCCCCGCGCGGCGGTTGGTGCGGCTGGCGCTCGCGGTGTGGGGGCTCGACGCGCTCGCGGACACCGCCACGCTCGTCGTGTCGGAACTCGTCGCGAACGCGGTCACGCACGCGCGGGGCGAGACGATCCGGGTCGTGGTGGCGCGACTCGACGCGAGAGGCGCGGAGATCGCGGTCTCGGACTCCTCGCGAGCCCGCCCCGTACTGCGCCCGGCAGGGCCCGAAGCCCTCGGCGGGCGGGGGCTGTTGCTCGTGGAGACGTACGCGACGAAGTGGGGAACGGAGTCCAAGCCGTGGGGGAAACGGGTCTGGGCGGAGGTACGGGGGTGAGTGCCGACCGGGGCCGGGAGGAAGTGTGCGTCCGGTGCACAGAGTTGAGACGCCAGGAGGTGGCCGCCGAGGCGGTCGGGGACTACTCCCGGGCCACCGACTGCCGCGTCCTCATCAAGCGGCACCCGCACGAAGGGGGCGGGCGAGCACAGTGAGGGCGGTCGCCCCCGACCGGTGGTGGGGGCGCCTCGCGGTGGGGTCAGTGGCCGGAGGGGTCCACAACGTTGCCGTGGGAGCGGTTGTTCCTGTGGCTGCCGGTCCAGCCGCCGTGCCTCCGGCCTCGCGCCCAGCGCGCCCGTACGGCCGCGCTCCGCCGTCGTCCGCCCGTGGTGAACCCGCCCCCAGCCGGGCCGCGCGGCTCGTAACGTGCCCCGTATGACAGAGATCCGCACACGCGCCGTCGCGTACGACGCGGACGGGCTGCGCATGACCGGGCACCTCGCACTGCCAGGCGGTGCGGGGCCCCGGCCCGCCGTGCTGCTCGGGCCCGAGGGGCCCGGCCTCAGCGACTTCGAGCGGGGCAGGGCCGAGGCACTGGCCGAACTCGGGTACGTGGCGCTGGCCTTCGACCTGCACGGGGGGCGGTACTTCCACGAGCCCGAGGACATGCTCGCGCGGTGTCTGCCCCTCCTCGCCGACCCGGGGCGGCTGCGCGGGATCGGGCGCGCGGCGCTCGACGTCCTGACCGCCGAGCCCCGTACCGACCCCGGAAGGATCGGCGCGATCGGCTACGGGACCGGCGGGGCGGTCGTGCTCGAACTCGGCCGTGACGGGGTGCCGTTGAAGGCCATCGGTACGGTCAACGCGCTGGTGACGGGAGGCGTCGCCGAGACCGCCCGCATCCGCTGTCCGGTCTGGGCCGGGTTCGGCTCCGAGGACCCGGTCATGGCCCCCGCGCAGCGCGAAGCCTTCGCCGCCGAACTCCAGGCGGCCGGCACCGACTGGCGCCTCACCGTCTACGGCGGCGCCCACCACGCCTTCCCCTACCCGCCCGTCGGCCACCGCACGGTCCCGGGCGTGGCCCACCATCCCGCGCACGCGGCCCGCGCCTGGCACGACCTGGTGGACCTGCTCGGGGAGTGCCTGCCGCTGACCCCCTGAGCCGCCCGGCGGCTCCCGCGCACGCGGCCCGGCGGCTCCCATCGCGGTCCGCCTCCCCCGCGCGAGAGTCCCGCCGCCACGTGCGCGGGGCGGGACCCTCGTCGGTTCAGCCGGCCGAAGCCGTCACTTGACCACCGTGATCCGGTCCGCCTTCGGCGGCGTCAAGGGGGTCGCCGCGGAGGAGTTGGCCGTCAGGTAGTCGTTGAGGGCCCGCAGGTCGTCGCTGCCCACCAGCGGGTTCGTGCCCTTGCCGAGGGACGTGAAGCCGTCGCCGCCGCCCGAGAGGAAGCTGTTCATCGCCACGCGGTAGGAGGCCGCGGGGTCGATCTCCTTGCCGTTCAGGCGGATCGAGGACGTGTCGATCCGGGCCGCCCCCGACTTCGTCAGGTCCAGGGTGTACGTCAGGCCGTCCGAGACCTGGAGGATCTTCGGGGACGCCTCGTTGGGGCCGCTGACCTGTTCCTGGAGCGCGCTCACGAGCTGCGCGCCCGTCAGTGTCACCAGGTTCACGGTGTTGCTGAACGGCTGCACCGTGAACGCCTCGCCGTACGTCACCACGCCGTCCCCCTCCGCGCCGCTCGCCGCGTGCACGAGGTCCGCGCGGATGCCGCCCGGGTTCATGAGCGCGAGCGAGGTGCTCGGGTCGAGGGTCTTCGCGTGGGCCAGCTGGGCGTCCGCGATGAGGTCGCCGAGCGGCTGTTCCGGGCTCGTACCGCGCGGGATGTCCGCCGAGATGTAGCCCACCGGCTGGTTGGCGACGGGGGCCGCGAGGGTGTTCCAGCGGCTGATGAGGGCCGTCATGTCGGCGGCCTTCGGCTGCGTGCGGCTCACCACGTGGTTCGCGGAGCCCACCTTCGTACGGACGATGTCCCGCGTGCGGCGGTCGTACGTGAGGGTGGTGTCCGTGTAGAGGCGGCCGAAGGACGAGGCCGAGGTGACCAGGCGCGGGTTCCCGGCCGGGTCGGGGATCGTGCACACGTACGCGTTGTGCGTGTGCCCCGTCACGAGCGCGTCCACCTTGGGCGAGATCTTCTTCGCGATGTCGACGATCGGGCCCGAGATCCCGCCGCCGGCCGCGGGCGAGTCGCAGTCGTAGTTGTACGCGCCGTTCGCGGGCAGTCCGCCTTCGTGGAGGAGCGCCACGATCGACTTCACGCCCTGCTTGTCGAGTTCCTTCGCGTACTTGTTGATCGTCTCGGCCTCGTCGTGGAACTTCAGGCCCTTGACGCCCTCCGCCGTGACGATGTCCGGGGTGCCTTCGAGCGTGACGCCGATGAAGCCGACCTTCACGCCGTTCTTCTTCCACACCCAGTACGGCTTCAGGAGCGGCTTCCCGGTCTTCTCCTTCGTCACGTTCGCCGTGAGGTAGGGGAAGTCGGCGCCCCGGAACTTCTTGCCCTTCTCGTAGCAGCCGTCGGTGGGGTGGCAACCACCGTCCTGCATCCGGGCCAGCTCCGTGGCGCCCTCGTCGAACTCGTGGTTCCCGACGCTCGTCACGTCGAGACCGAGCTTGTTCATCGCCTCGATCGTCGGCTCGTCGTGGAAGAGGCCGGAGAGCAGGGGGCTCGCCCCTATGAGGTCCCCGGCCGCCGCCGTCACGGAGTACGGGTGGCCCTGGCGGGCCGTGCGGAGCGAGGAGGCGAGGTACTCGACGCCGCCCGCCGCGACCGTCTTCGTGGTGCCGTCCGGCTGGAGTTCGGAGACGGAGCCGGAGGAGCCGGCCGGGGGTTCGAGGTTGCCGTGGAAGTCGTTGAAGGAGAGCAACTGGACATCGACGGTGCGGGAGTTGTGACCGTGCCCCGGTCGATCGTGCGACGGCTGGCCGTGACCGGGCCGGTCGTGCGACGGGTGGCCGTGGCCGGGATGGCCCTGCGCCGTCGCCGGGCTCGCCGCCGTCAGCGCGGCGACGGTGGCGAGCCCGGCGGCAACGGTCAGCAGACGGCGGCCTCTTCGGGACGGGCGGAATGGCGTGGCGGGCATAGGGGTCCCCTCGTGCGCTCGGGAGATGCGCGGAGATGCGCTGTGCGGAGCCTGTACGGACGCGGTGCCCGTACGGGCGGCAGAATACGGTCAACGCGCGTAGCACGGCGAGGGCCGCGGTGAAGCGGAGCTGTACGGCTCAGAAACCGTCGGGGCACCACGGACGGCGGGCGGTGCGCAGCAGCCGTTCGGCACGGGCCGCCGCACCGTGCGCCCGCTCGTCGAGCAGCCCCGCGTCCGCCAGCGCGAGCGGCGAGCCGTCGCCGAGCCAAAGCCGCGCCAAGTCGCCCACGTCCACGAGGACTTCGGGTTCCTCCGCAGTCCGCTCGACCCGTCCCGTGCCGTCCGCGTCCGCCGTCAGCCGGTACGTGCCGCCCGCCGGGCCGCTCGCGTCGGCCACGCCGATGACGAGGCTGCCGGGGGCCTCGTAGGTACGGGCCTCGAAGGCGGCGACGACATCCAGGACGCGGACCCACAGGAAGTCCGCCGCGCGCGCGACCCGCGCGGCGCGCGGGTCGGGCAGCAGGAGCGGGAGGATGTCGTCCGGCGGCCGGTGGTACACCTCCACGTGCGCGACGTGGTCGATCGCGCACAGGTACGTCCACAGCGCGCGCCGGGCCGCCGCGGTCGTGGTGAGGAGGTCGTGGACCTTGGCGGTACGAGAGGCGTCGTCCACCTCGTAGCAGAGCAGCCCCGCCGGTGTGCCGTCCGCGTCGCGGTGCAGGACGTACACCGGCTCCTTCCAGCCGGGGGCGCGCCAGCCGGTGCCCGTGAGGGTGCGCCACCAGGCGGCGTCCCTGCTGACCGCGCCGGGCCGGCCGGCGAGGAAGCGGGCGTGCAGCGCCGGTCCGTGCGCGAGGACCGTCTCCGCGTCGACGAGCGCGAGCCGCCCGTCGCCGGGCGGGAGCGCGCGTTGCCGGTCGATGCCCGTGGCCGCGACGTCGACGCGCCAGTCGAGCGAGTGCGTCGCGGGGCCGAAGCCGAAGCGGCCGTAGATGGGGTACTCGGCCGAGATGAGCGTCGCGACGGCCTCGCCCCGCGCGTGCGCGGCGGCGAGGTCCGCGCCCATCATGCGGCTGAGGACGCCGCGCCTGCGGTGCGTGGGCGCGACGGACACGGCGGTGACGGCGTTGGCGGCTACCCGCGCGCCACCGACCGCCGTGACGCGCTGCGGGAAGGAACGCAGCGTGCCGACGCAGCCGCCGTCCTCGAAGGCCCCGGTGAAACGTGACTCCGCGAAGGAGTCGGCGACTTCGGCGAGACGCTCGGCCGGGACGGTGGGAGGTTCGAGGAAGGCGGTGCGCACCACCCTGAGCCAGTCGGCGAGTTCGTCGGGGCTGGTCAAGGCACGGATGTCGAGGGGCATACCGGCAGGTTAGGCGGGGCATCCCGCCGGGGGCCATCCGGTTTCCGGGACGCTCAGAACGTCGCCCGGACCTCCCCGACCACCACGGAGCCGCCCGTCAGCGGCACGTCGCCGATGCGGTCCACCACCGGGTCGTCCACGCCCAGCATCTCCAGGGCGCGCGCGAGGACGGCCCGCAGGGCACGGCCGCCGCCGTCGTCGATCTTGAAGGCGAGCGCGGAGCCGTCGGGGAGCGCGACCGCCTGCACGGCCTCCGCGCCCATCTTGGAGAGGACCCCGGGAACGGCCCGCATGAGCCACGTGTCCGGGCGGCGCGTGCCCGCCACGTACTCCGGGTGCGCGCGCATCGCGGCGGCGACGCGGCCCTCCGCGCTCGACGGGTCGGCGAGGACGAAGGAGCGGAAGGCGCGCGCGAGGCCCGTGAGGCTGAGCGCCATGAGCGGCGCGCCGCAGCCGTCGATGCCGAGCGCGGAGATCTCCTCGCCCGCGGCCTCCTCGACGCAGTCGCGCACGAGGAGCTGGAGGGGGTGCCCCGGATCGAGGTACGTGTCGGTCGGCCAGCCCGCGGCCTCGCAGGCGGCGAGCATCGCGGTGTGCTTGCCGGAGCAGTTCATGGTGATCCGCTCCCTGACCTCCCCGGACGCGAGGTACGCCTCCGCCTCCTCGGGGTCGAGGGGCAGGTCGGGCGGGCACTGGAGCCGCGCCGGATCGAGCCCGTGCTCGTCCAGCATCGTCCGTACGAGCGAACGGTGGAAGGGCTCTCCGGAGTGGCTCGCCGCCGCGAGGGCGAGCCGGGGGCCCTCCAGGCCGAGTCCGGCGCGCAGCACGGCCGCCGCCTGCATCGGCTTGTTCGCCGAGCGCGGGAAGACCGGGGCCGCCGGGTCGCCCAGGGCGGTACGGACCGAGCCGTCCGGGGCGAGCAGGACGAGGCTGCCGCGGTGCCTGCTCTCGGGGAAGCCGGACCGTACGACCTCGGCGAGTACGGGGGCGACGACGGAGTGCGACGGGGTGGTGGTCATGGGGGGTGGTACGGCCTTCCGGGCGGGCGGCCCGCCCCCTCGGCCCCCGGCCGCGCGCCCACGGGGGCACGGCCGGGGACGGCGGGTTCACCGCCTCGTCACAGGAGCAGGTCGTCTACTTGCGCTTCTCCCTCACGGTACCTGCGGGCGATCTCCGCGCTGCACCCGTCGGCGGTCCGCTGGAGGGCGAGACGGCGGCGCGAGACGTCCGCCTCGTAGGCGAGCAGGCGGGCCCGGCCGCGTGACAACTCCTCGTCGGTACGGGCCCCGAGGTCGGAGAGCGAGACCTCCTGGAGGATCGCCCCCGCGAGCCGCTCGGCCTCCTTCCCGTCCGGCGTCCCGACGCTGAGGTGCCGGACCGAGGAGCGGTGGCGGGCCGGGCCGTCCCGCAGGATGCCCGCGAGGCGCGCCACGACGTCGGCGTCCCCGGGACCCGCGACGGCGGGAGGCGCGGAGCGCGGCACGGCGGGCGCTTGCGGCGCCTGGCGCCCGGCGGGCGCGGGGGGCGCCTGCCGACCGGCGGGCGCGGGCGCGGGCGCGGGCGCGGTGGTGCGACCGCGGATCTCGGCGGTGAGGATGTCGATACGGCCGTGCAGCATCCGCCGTACGTAGCTGAGTTCGGCCTCCTCGCGGCCCGACACCCGGCGCAGTTCCCGCAGTTCGGGCAGCGTGAGCCCTTCGAGGCGGACCGTGGGCGCCTCGGGTTCCTCCTCACGGGGGCGGGGCGCGCGGGCCGTGGCCCAGGCGTGGGCGGTGCCCTCGGTGCGCGTGGTGGGGGCCGCGAGGGCCCCGGGTTGTTTCATGGCTGAGCTGTTCATGTGTTTCCGTCCCCTCGACGCGCCTCGCGGCGCTGGATGCATTCTGCTCCCGCGAGGCGGCCCTTGTGTCCAACTGGCCGCATTCGCGGGTTGTTGAACCGTTAGCGACCGCTTTATGTGCGCACGTCCGGAGGGGAATCGGGAAGGGAGGAGGGCTGCCGGGAAGCAACCATGTAGCGCAGCGCACGAGGGCGTACGGAGTGGAGCGGGGGCCGCACGGGGGGGCGGCCGAACCCGGGGTCTGTGCGCCCCCCGGGCGCCCCCCTTCCCGGCCGCCGTCCGGCCCGGCACGGTTCAATGGGGCGTATGCGTGCAGTCGTGCAGAGGGTGGACGGGGCCGGTGTCGTCGTCGCGGGCGAGGTCGTCGGCGAGATCAAGGGCGAAGGACTGTGCGTCCTCGTGGGGGTGACGCACGAGGACACCCCCGCCAAGGCCGCTCAGCTCGCGCGGAAGTTGTGGTCCCTGCGGGTGCTGAGCGACGAGAAGTCGTGCTCCGACACCGGCGCCCCGCTCCTCGTCGTCAGCCAGTTCACGCTCTACGGCGACGCGCGCAAGGGCCGCCGCCCCACCTGGAACGCGGCGGCCCCCGGCGAGGTCGCCGAGCCCCTCGTGGACGAGGTCGTACGGTGCCTGCGCGACCTCGGGGCGCACGTCGAGACGGGCCGCTTCGGCGCCTCGATGCGGGTCTCGCTGACGAACGACGGCCCCTTCACGGTCCTGCTGGAGATGTGACCGCCGGGGCCCCGGGCGCGAACGCTCCCGGAGCCCCGGCAGGGCCGACCAGCGTCGGCAGAGCCGAAGGGAGCGCGACGGTGTCGAGGCGCCCGTCGCGCGCAGGCCGTGAGGAACGAGCGGCCGAGCACGTCGGGTGACTCGGCACCGGCTCCGGCGCTCCCGGAGGCGAAGCCGACGCGATCAAGAAGTGACCACGGCTTCTTGCGCCGCCGCTGTCTCCTCGGCCAGCAGCGGGGCGTCCACCGGCACGTTCCGCTTGATGAGGCCCAGGGCGATCGGGCCCAGCTCGTGGTGGCGGGCGGAGGTCGTCACGAAACCGAGGACGCGGCTCTCGGGGCCCTCCGCCGCGAGGCGGAGCGGGGCGCCGTGGGGCGGGAGGTGGACCTCGCTGCCGTCGAGGTGGAGGAAGACGAGACGGCGCGGCGGCTTCCCCAGGTTGTGGACACGCGCGACGGTCTCCTGGCCCCGGTAGCAGCCCTTGTCGAGGTGGACGGCGCTCGCGAGCCAGCCGACCTCGTGCGGAATGGTGCGGTGGTCGGTCTCGAAGCCGAGCCGGGGGCGCCGCGCCTCGACGCGCAGGGCCTCCAGGGCGAGCAGCCCGATCGCGGGCCCGGCGGCCTCGGCGAAGGCGGCGAGGTCCGTACGGGGCAGGAAGACGTCCCGTCCGTCCGGGGTCTCCCGTACGGCGGCGCCCTCGGGTGTCGGCGTGATCGATCCGGCGGGCAGATGGACGACGGCGTACTCCTCCGTGCGGTCCACGACCTCGACGCGGTAGAAGAACTTCATGCTCTCCAGGTAGCCCGCCAGGGCCTCGCGGGTGCCGGGCTCGACGTGGAGCCACGTCGTGGTGCCGTCGTCGACGAGGGAGAGGTGGTGCTCGACGTGGCCGTTGGCGGAGAGGACGAGGGCCTCGGTGGCCTGCCCGGCGGGCAGTTCGCTGACGTGCTGGGTGAGCAGCAGGTGCAGCCAGGCGAGGCGCTCGGGCCCTTCGACGGTGAGCACGCCCCGGTGCGAGAGGTCGACGAAGCCGCGCCCGTCGGCGAGGGCGCGTTGCTCGCGGAAGAGGTCGCCGTAGTGCGCGGCGACCCCGGCGTCCACGCCTTCGGCGGCGACGGCTCCGGGAAGGGTGAGGAGCGGGCTCTGCGACTCGGTCGTCTTCATATCCACGAAGGGTACGACCCCGGCGCGGCCCCGGTTATTCCGGCAGGGAGCGGGCGTGCTCCGGGTGCCCACCCGGTGGGCGCCCGGCACGGTCACCCGGCGTGTGCCCGGCCCGCTCGGCGTCGTCACCGGGTCCGTACTCGCGGTCCTCGCTGCAGTTGCGGCAGCGACCGAAGATCGCGAAGTGCTTGAGGTCGGTCTCGAAGCCGAACTCCTCGCGGAGCTTGCGCGCGAAGGCGTCGGCGCTGGAGACCTCGGTCTCGATGACGTCGGCGCAGTCGCGGCACACGAGGTGCAGGTGGTCGTGCCGGTCGGCGAGGTGGTACGTGGGGGCGCCGTGGCCGAGGTGCGCGTGGCTGACGAGGTTCAGCTCCTCCAGGAGCTCCAGGGTGCGGTAGACGGTCGAGATGTTGATGCCCGATGCCGTCTTGCGCACCTCGCAGAGGATGTCGTCGGGCGTCGCGTGTTCGAGCGCGTCGACGGCCTCCAGGACGAGCTGGCGCTGCGGCGTCAGCCGGTAGCCGCGCTGCCTGAGGTCGCTCTTCCAGTCGGTGCTCACCACACCACCAGTGTAGGCGCGGGCGCGGCAAGCGGGACCGGACCGCGAAAGGCGGCCCCGGCCCCGGGGGACGGCCCGCTCGAGGGCCTACTTGAAGAACGCGATGCCGTCGTCCGGCATGTCCGGCAGGTTGCGGGCCATCTCGGCGACCTGCTCGGGGCTCACGACCTTCTTGAGCTGCGCGGACATGTACGGGCGCAGGCTGACCTCGGGGGTCTGCTTCTCGCCGACCCACAGCAGGTCGCCGTTGACGTATCCGTACAGGCGCTTGCCGCCGCTGTAGGGCTCGGCCGCCTCGACGCGGGCCACGGCGTCGGTGACGAGGTCGATCTGCGGCTTGCCCTCGGCGAGCTGCCCGTACCAGACCTCGACGACCCCGGTGTCACGCGTCATGACGGTCTCGACCTGGCGGTCCTTGCCGATCCGCCAGAAGCCGGACTCGGACTCCAGCGGGCCCACCTTGTTGCCGTCCTTGTCGAGCACCCAGCTGTGCGAGGTGTACTCCAGGAAGTCCCTGCCGTCGTGGCGGAAGGAGAGTTCCTGCCCGAAGTTGCACTTCTCGGCGCCGGGGAAGTCGAAGACACCCGCGCCGGCCCAGTCGCCGAGGAGCCAGGCGAGGGGGACGAGGTCGCGGTGGAGGTCGGAGGGGATCTCGATCATGGCGTGCGTGCTCAGCGATCTCTCGGTGTACGGCGGTGGGAGCGGCGGGACGCGGTCAGCGCTGGCCCTGGTACAGCTTCTTCAGCGAGAGACCGGCGAAGGCGAGGACGCCGACGCAGACGAGCACGAGGAGAGTCGTGTAGATGGCCTCAAGCATGGAGCGCTCCTTGGAAGGGGCGGACCCCGCGAGCGCGGGACCCGGTGGTCGGGCGGCACTCAGCTTAATCGGAGGCGCGGGCAGGGGTGGGGCGAGGGCGGCCGGGCGGGGCGGCCGGCCGCCCCGCATGGGCTGTGCGGGGCAGCCGGCCACCGTCGCACGAGCCGGACGCGGCCTCGGCCGCCCTCGCACGAGCCGGACGGGGCCTCGGCCGCCCTCGCACGAGCCGGGGAGTCAGGCCAGGAGCTGGCGCATGGTCTTGAACCAAGAGGCGGGCGAGATCTCCTTGCCCCGCATCGTGCAACCATGCACACAGGAGACCCGCAGTCCCCCCGGGGGGTTGTACACCGCGCCGTTACGATGCGGCCATGGCAGACAAGCTGGTGGTCAAGGTGACGGCGGGCGCGGACGCGCCCGAGCGCTGCTCGCAGGCGTTCACGGTCGCCTCGGTGGCGGCGGCGAGCGGGGTCGAGGTCTCGCTGTGGCTCACGGGCGAGGCGGCGTGGTTCGCACTGCCGGGCCGCGCGGCCGAGTTCGCCCTCCCGCACTCCGCACCGCTGCCCGACCTGATCGAGGCCATCCAGGCGGGCGGCACGATCACGCTGTGCACGCAGTGCGCGGCGCGCAGGGACATCGCGCAGAAGGATGTCCTGGAGGGCGTGCGGATCGCCGGGGCACAGGTCTTCGTCAGCGAGATCATGAAGGACGGCGTCCAGGCGCTCGTGTACTGACGGGCTCAGCCGCGGGCGGGCTGAGCGGCGGACGGGCTCAGCGGCGGGCGGGCTCAGCAGCGGCGTCGGCCCGGGTCCGGGTCCTCGCGCTTCCTGCCGCGCCCCTCTTCCCTGCCCACCGTGTCCTCGCCGTTCTCGCCGTCCTTCTCGTCCCACCAGCGGTCCTCGGGGCCGCGCCGGTTGGCGACGATGGCGGCGACGGGCGGGATGACGAGGGCGACGACGCACACGCCGATGGCCGCCGGGACGGACCAGATGCGGACGAAGGCCCAGGCGGAGACGAAGAGGACGAGGCAGATCCCCATCATGAGGAAGTAGGCCCGCCTCCGTCGCGTGTACATCCCTCCACGGTAGGCCGCCCGGCGGAGGACGGCACGCCTTGCGGGCCGTCCGGGCAGGCCGGGCGCGCGACCGCGCGAAGGGCCGCGCCCGGCCCGGACGGCGCGAAAGACCGCGTCGGGCCCGGACGGCGCGAAGGGCCGTGCCCCTGTCAGGAAGCGTCCAACCCCCTGGGACACGGCCCTCCGGCCGTCCGTGGCCCCCGCGCGTCACCCGCGAGGGGCCGTACCTCTGCTCGGTACCGCTCAGACCGCGATCGCGACCTCGGCGAGCCCGCCCTGCTGCGCCACGACGGTGCGGTCCGCCGTGGCGCCGGGGACGAGGGCGCGTACGGTCCAGGTCCCCTCGGCCGCGTAGAAGCGGAACTGCCCGGTCGCGGAGGTCGGGACCTCGGCGGTGAACTCGCCCGTCGCGTCGAGGAGCCGCACGTACCCGGCCACGGGCTCGCCGTCGCGGGTCACCTGCCCCTGGATCGTGGTCTCACCGGGCTTGATCGTCGAGGCGTCGGGGCCGCCGGCCTTCGCTCCACACATGAACTACTCCTGTAGCGGGTCGGGGTGGGTACGTGGGGACCGCGCGGGAGTGCGCGGTCCCCGGGGTACTACTTCGCTGCGCCGAGCTCGATCGGCACGCCGACGAGGCTGCCGTACTCGGTCCACGAACCGTCGTAGTTGCGGACGTTCGGGATCTCCAGCAGCTCGTGCAGGACGAACCACGTGAGGGCCGAGCGCTCGCCGATGCGGCAGTACGCGATCGTGTCCTTCTCCAGATCGACCTGCTCGTCGGCGTAGAGGGCCTTCAGCTCCTCGTCCGACTTGAAGGTGCCGTCGTCGTTGGCGTTCTTCGACCACGGGATGTTGCGGGCGCTCGGCACGTGGCCCGGACGCTGCGACTGCTCCTGCGGCAGGTGCGCGGGGGCGAGCAGCTTGCCGCTGAACTCGTCGGGCGAGCGGACGTCGACGAGGTTCTCGGCGCCGATCGCGCTCACGACGTCCTCGCGGAAGGCGCGGATCGAGGTGTCCTGGGGCTGCGCGGTGTACGTCGTCGCCGGGCGGGACGGGACCTCGGAGCCGTCGACGAGGTCGCGGGAGTCCAGCTCCCACTTCTTGCGGCCGCCGTCGAGGAGCTTGACGTCCTGGTGGCCGTAGAGCTTGAAGTACCAGTACGCGTAGCTCGCGAACCAGTTGTTGTTGCCGCCGTAGAGGACGACGGTGTCGTCGTTCGCGATGCCGCGCGCGGAGAGCAGCTTCTCGAAGCCCTCCTGGTCGATGAAGTCGCGGCGCACCGGGTCCTGGAGGTCCGTCTTCCAGTCGATCTTGACGGCGTTCTTGATGTGGTTCTTGTCGTAGGCCGAGGTGTCCTCGTCGACCTCGACGACGACCACCTTCGGGTCGTCGATGTGGGCCTCCACCCAGTCGGCGTCGACCAGGACGTCACTGCGGCTCATACTCTTCTCCTCCGTCGTGCGGGATGCGTGCGGGCTGTGCCCGGCAAGGGGGCGCGAAGTGCGGATGTACGGGCGATGCGGCCGTACGAGCGGGAGCGCGGTCCGCGCGGGAGGGGGGCCGAAGGCGTCACGCACTGCTGTCGCGTACGGCTTCTAAGCCCCCGGAACGCGAGCGCGGCTCGCGCGGGCGTCAGGAAAGGCGACAGAGCATGGCGGCGACGCGGCACAGGTCCACTGCCCGCCGCTTCGTGAGGTCCGCCTGGTGCGTCATGCGTCCGATCGTAGGGACCGATTCCGGGGCATGTCACCGTCCGTTCGCATAATGAGACGATGTTGTCCGCCATGCGGGCACCGCAGCTCAGCGCGCTGCCTCGCGCAGGTCGAGGTCCTTCCCCGAGAACCGCAGGCGCATACCGTCGCTCGCGGCCCGCACCGAGTCCAGGCGCACCCCTTCGGGCAGGTCGTCGGCCTTCTGCTCGATGTCGAGGCCGCGCCCGGCCTTCCCCGGCAGCGGAATGCCGAGGTCCGGGAGGCTGTCGGCGTGGAGGACGAAGCGGTCGCCGTCCTTGACCGAGACGGTGCACAGCACGGTGAAGGTCCCCGGGAGCGCGTGCCCGAGGACGCTGCCCTCGATGCCCACGGCGATCCGGCCCTCGCCGCCGTCCTTGAGCGAGGCGATCTTCGCGGAGACGCCGGAGGCCACGCTTATCTCCTCGTCGCCGAGGGACTTCACGAGGTCCCGGTACGCGATCCGGGCGCTCCCGGACGCCTTGTCGACCCGCGCCCGCTCGTAGTCGTCGTCGAACCGGACGCCGCGCAGCGCGGCGTCCACGCGCGCGACCCTGACCCGCCCCTGCTCGGTCCGCGCCCGGTACCCGTCCAGGCGGACATCGACGCGCTCCATCCGTCCGGAGACGGCCTGGGTGAGGAAGGGGAACCCCTGGATGTCCACGGCGGCGTGCTCGACGCCCTGCCGCTCCTCCACCCGCCGGGCGGCCTCCTCCTCGGCCCGGTGGTGCGTCCACCGGTCGGCGACGAGACCGCCCCCACCGAGGAGGACGACGAGCACGACGACTATTCGCAAGAGACGCATGACGAGCGCCTACCCCCAATCTCCAGCCCCGCGGCACCCGGCGCGCAGCCCCGGAATCCCCCGCCGGGGCGCACCGGAAAACCAGCCGCACCACGAGAACGAGCCCCTCGGACGAGTCCTTCGGCGGAGCCGGGACGGAGCCCGCCCCGCCGAAGGACTCACGCCACGAGCGCGCCCAGCCACCACACGAGGGGAGCCGCAGCGGCGAGCGGCAGGGCGACCCCCGCCGTCATGTGCACGAACCGCGACGGGTAGTCGTACGAGGCCACCCGGTGCCCCACGACCGCGCAGAGCGCCGCCGCGAGCCCGACGACCGCGCCCGCCCCGGCCCCCAGGCCGCCGAGGGCGCCACCGGCGGCGCCCGCCACGACACCCACGACGACCGCCGCGAGGAAGGAGGCCGGCAGCGGCAGCCGCACGCTCCGCGCCACGATCGCCCCCGCCACCCCGAGGGCCCCGGCGACCACGGCCCCCGGGTCCGCCGCGAGGAACCCGGCCCCGCACACGGCGAGCGCGGAGGAGACGACGGTCGCCATGAGGCCGTACAGCCGCTCGTCCGGCGAGGCGTGGCTGCGCAGTTGGAGCACGACGCACAGCAGCACCCACACCCCCGCCGCGCCGATGATCGCCCCGGGCCCGGAGTCCGCCGAGAGGACCCCGATGTCGGCGACGACCCCGCCGAGGAAGGCGAGCGCGATGCCCTGCCGCGCGGGCCACATGCCGTTGAGCCGGAACCACCCGGCAGCCGTGACGGCCTGGAGCACGACGAGCGGGAGGAGCAGCCCGTAGGAGCCGAGCGCCGCGCCGCCCGCGAGGAGCAGCGCGAGCACGGCGGTGAGCGCGGCCGGCTGCGTGCCCGGGTAGATGATCGGCGAGCGGCCCTCGGCGCGGGCGCGCTGCGCGTCGGAGATCCGCGTGTTCCCCGCGAGCGTCGCGGGACCGAAGCCGGGCCCGCCGTCCGCCGGGGCGGTGACCGGCTCGGCGGGAGCGGCGGGCGGTACGGGCGCCGCGGCGGGCGTCACGGGCGGTTCCGTCACCGGCGCGGCGGGCGGTACGGGCGAGGGTCCGGGCGGCGGCGTGTACGCCCCGTACTCGTACCCGTGCCCCTGTTGCTCCTGCCCCTGCCCCTGCCGGCCGTACGCCTCCGGCTGCCCGTACGCCTCCGGCTGCCCGTACGCCTCCGGCTGCCCGTACGACGGGAAGGCGGTCCCGCCCTGCGGGAGGCCGGTCCCGCCCTGCGAGACGTAGGGGTCCTCGCTCCCGTACGGCCCCGGCGACCGGTGCTCGTAGGAGACGGCCGGAGCGGGCTGGGCGGGCGGGGCGAACGGCGCGTGCGGGACGGGCTCGGCGGGCTGGGCGGGCGGCACGGGAGGCAGGTACGCCGTCGCCTCGGCCGCCGACTCGGGCGGCACGACCGGCTGCACGGAGGTCTCCCAGGTCGGCGCCTGCCAGGTCTGGGTCTGCTGCATGTCGTCCTGCTGCTGCCCCTGGCCGGGCTGCTGCCCGGTGGGCCACTGCTCCGGGGGCTGGGGGCGCGGGTGCCCGTAGGGGTCGTACGGCTGGTTGCTCATGGTGTGCGGTTCACCCTCCTGCGAACGGCGGGAGCACCTCGACCGTGCCGCCCTCGGCCAGACGTACCGTCTCATGCGGACGGCTCCCCACGGGATTCCCGTCGACGAGGAAGGAGGAGCGGTCCAGGACCCGGACCAGCTCTCCCGGATGGCGGACGCGTACCGCCTCCAGGGCCTCCGCCAGCGTCGTCGCCTCGTACGGTTCCTCGGCGATCCCCGCCGCGGCCTTCGCCGCCGCCCAGTACCGCACCGTGCCCACTGCCACGCCGCGCTCCTCTCCTTCCGCGCCCGCACCCCGCGGGGCGTCCATCATGCCCCCGCCGCCGCGCCCGTCCGCTCCGCCCACCGCCACAGCCTCCCGAGCAGCGCCTCGTCCGTCGCGTTCTCCGCGTGCCCCATGCCCCGCTCGATCCACAGCTCGCCGTGCGTCCCCGCCGCCCGCAGGAGGGCGCGCGGGTGGTCGAGCGGGAAGTAGGGGTCGCGGTCGCCGTGCACGAGCAGGAGCGGCACGGGGGCGATGTACGGGGCGAGCGCGGTCGGCGAGAGTGGCACGGGGTCCCAGTCGCCCGGCCTGATCCGGGTGCGGAAGCCGAAGCGGCCCACGGTGCGCCCGAGCCGCCGGGTCACGAGCCAGTGCAGGCGCCGCATGGGCGCCGTGCCCCGGTAGTACCAGCGGGCGGGGGAGCTGACGGCGATGACGAGATCGGTGCGGTCGGCGCGGCCTCCGGCGACGAGGAGGCGGTCGGCCTCGGAGAGGGGCGCGGGGAGGGCTGCGGGAGCGGGGGCGGGTACGGGGCCGGGTGCGGGGCGGGGCGGGACGTCGTGTCCGGCGGGGGCCTCCGGCGGTGCGAGAACCTCCGGCGGTGCGGGGGTCTCCGGCGGTGCGGGGGTCTCGGGCGTGGCGGGGGCCTGCGGCGGGGTTTCCGCCCCCTGTGCTCCGTTCCGCGCTCCCGTGCGCCCTTCGTTCGTACCGGGCGCTGCTCCCGGCGTGACAGGGGTCGATTCCGCCATGCCGGGCTCCGCCGACCGTCGCCGAGCGAGGCCGTGCAGACCCGCGTGGCGCAGGACCACGGAGCCGCCCATCGAGAAGCCGAGCGTAATGACGCGGCTGTGTCCTAGCGAGCGCGCCCAGGTGACGGCGGCGGCGAGGTCGAGCACCTCGCTGTCCCCGACCGTGGAACGGCCCCCGGAGCGCCCATGCCCCCGGAAGGAGAAGGTCACGACCGCCGCGTGCCGGGCGAGGAAGCGCGCGGCACGCCGTACGTGCGGCCGGTCCAGATCGCCGGTGAAGCCGTGCGCGAGGACCACGACGGGCCCGCCGACCGGCCCCGGCCCCGGCTCGTACGCCGCGTCGATCCGTACCCCGTCCGCCGCCCGCAGACTGGCGCGCGCCCGGCGCGGGGCGGGTGCCCCGGCCCCTTCCGTGACCGGTCCTACAGGTCCGGAACCTGCCCTCGTCGCGCTCATGTGGGCTATTCTCCTCGGCAGAGGACCTGGGCAGCGAAGCCCCCGGGTCCTTTCGTGCTTTCCGGCGCGTTGTATACAACCGGCCCCCACCGGCTGTGTGCAGCGGGCCGTGAGAACACGGGGCTCCCCGGGGACGCGGGGGCCCGAGGCTTCCCCGTACGAAGAAGTGCCGCATATCCCGGCCGCGGCCGGGGACCCATCGGTACCGAGGAGGAACCTGTGATGGGCGAGCGAGACGCACACCATTCCAGCCGGCCCCGCACGACCACGGAGGCAGGTGGCCTCCGATGAGCTCCCTGCTCCTCCTGACCAACGCCCTCCAGCCGTCCACGGAGGTCCTGCCCGCGCTGGGCCTGCTCCTGCACAACGTCCGCGTCGCGCCCGCCGAGGGGCCCGCGCTCGTGGACACCCCCGGGGCCGACGTGATCCTCGTCGACGGCCGCCGCGACCTGCCGCAGGTGCGCTCCCTGTGTCAGCTCCTGCGCTCCACCGGACCCGGCTGCCCCCTCCTGCTCGTCGTCACCGAGGGCGGCCTCGCGGCCGTCACGGCGGACTGGGGCGTCGACGACGTCCTCCTCGACACGGCGGGCCCCGCCGAGGTCGAGGCGCGGCTGCGGCTCGCGACGGGCCGCCGCCAGAACGCGGGCGACGACAGCCCCATGGAGATCCGCAACGGCGACCTCTCCGTCGACGAGGCCACCTACAGCGCGAAGCTCAAGGGCCGGGTCCTCGACCTGACCTTCAAGGAGTTCGAGCTCCTCAAGTACCTCGCGCAGCACCCGGGCCGCGTCTTCACGCGCGCCCAGCTGCTGCAGGAGGTGTGGGGCTACGACTACTTCGGCGGCACCCGCACCGTGGACGTCCACGTACGGCGCCTGCGCGCCAAACTCGGCCCCGAGCACGAATCCCTCATCGGCACTGTCCGCAATGTGGGATACCGCTTCGTGACTCCTGAGAAGCCGGAACGCGAACGGACGGAGAAGAGCGCCGCCGAGCGGTCCGCCGACGACGGGGCGGCGAGCGCCCCGCAGGACACCGCGGCCGCGGAGAAGAGCGAGGTCAGGGCCACGGCCCCGGCCAAGAGCTGAACCGCCGCGCGCCCCGGTGGCGGGGGCGGTCGTCCGGTCTCCGCCGGAGGGCCGCCCCCGCCCCGGGGTTTACGTCCCTTTTGCGCTCCCGGGCCGCTCTCCGGGGCCCCTGGGCAGCGCTTTCCCCCCGCGTAGACTGCGCGGCGTGGCCAAGGTGACGCGGGACGACGTGGCGCGGCGGGCGGGGACTTCGACCGCCGTCGTGAGCTACGTCATCAACAACGGACCCCGGCCGGTCGCCCCGGCGACGCGCGAGCGCGTGCTCACCGCGATCAAGGAGCTGGGCTACCGGCCCGACCGGGTCGCGCAGGCCATGGCCTCGCGCCGCACCGATCTCATAGGGCTCATCGTGCCGGACGCGCGCCAGCCGTTCTTCGCGGAGATGGCGCACGCGGTCGAGCAGGCGGCTTCCGAGCGCGGGAAGATGGTCCTGGTCGGGAACTCGGACTACGCGGACGCCCGCGAGGTCCACTACCTGCGGGCCTTCCTCGGGATGCGCGTCGCGGGGCTCATCCTCGTCTCGCAGGGCCCGAGCGAGACCGCCGCGGCCGAGATCGACGCGTGGGACGCGCGCATCGTGCTCCTGCACCGCCGCCCCTCCCCGATCGACGACGTCGCGGTCGTCACCGACGACATCGGCGGCGCGCAGCTCGCGACCCGCCACCTCCTCGAACACGGCGCCCCCTACGTGGCCTGCCTGGGCGGGACGGAGCAGACCCCGGCGGAGGGCGACCCGGTCTCGGACCACATCGAGGGCTGGCGCCGCGCGATGACGGAGGCGGGCCTGCCCACCGCCGGCCGCCTCTTCCAGAGCCCGTACAACCGCTACGACGCCTACAAGGTGGGCCTCGAACTCCTCGCGGGCCCGGACAGGCCCCCGGCGCTCGTCTGCGCGACGGACGACCAGGCGATCGGCATCCTGCGGGCGGCCCGCGAACTGCGCATCGACGTCCCGGGCGAACTCGCGGTGGCGGGCTTCGACGACGTCAAGGAGGCGGCGCTCACCGACCCGCCCCTCACGACGGTCGCCTCCGACCGCACGGCGATGGCCCGCGCGGCCGTCGACCTCGTCCTCGACGACGCCCTCCGCGTCACGAGCCCCCGCCGCGAACGCCTGCGGGTGTACCCGTCGCGCCTGGTGATCCGGCGCTCGTGCGGGTGTGGGTGAGGGTGCGGGGAGTGGGGTGCGGGTGCGGGGACGGCGGGCGCCGGGGCGGGTGCGGTGAGGCTGCGGGGGCGGGCGTAGGCGGGGGTGAAGCTGCGGCGCGGGCCCGGTTGAGGCTGCGGGTGCGTGTGCGGGCGCGGCGCTTCGCGCACACTCTCCTCATCCGATCGAGTGGCGGGATTTTCGACTTCGGGGAAGTTATCCACAGATTCGCCGGGATGGTCGGGGGACGCGGGCGGTTTGCGGAAGACTGATAGCAGGGGAGCCCCCCAGGGCGGGTGGGGGCTGTCCCGCCCACCCCGTCACGCGCACCCAGGGCGGGCGCAGGCTGTCCGCCCACCCCGCCACGCGCCCCCGGCCCGGCGGGGCCCCCTTTCCCCGCCCCGCCACGCGTACCCCGGCCCGGCGGGCCCCCCCTTTATCCACGCCAAACAGCCTTCTGCCACCCTTCTCAGCCCCGTCTCAGGGACCTCTCATGATCCGCGGACACGCTGAGACACATGAGCGAGAACCCGTACGGCCCCAGCACCCCGTCCGCAGCGACCCCGGCCTCGTACCCGCCGCCGCCCGCGTACGAGCCCGACCCCTACGCCTACCCGGTCGAGCCCCCCGCGGCCCCGGCCCGCTCCCGCGGGCGGCTCCGGCTGCGCGGTCCGGGCGGCATCCTCACAGCCGTCGCGGTCGCCGCCGCGGTCGTCGGCGGCGCCACCTCGTACGGCCTCCAGCAGCTCGGCGGCGACGGCGGCGACACCGTCAGGACGGTGAGCGGCACAACGGTCTCCGAGTCGAGCAAGGGCACAGTCGCGGGCGTCGCCGCCGCCGTGAGCCCCGCCGTCGTCGAGATCAGCGCCACGTCGAACGGGGGCGAGTCGACCGGCGCGGGCGTCGTCATCACGTCCAACGGCGAGATCGTCACCAACAACCACGTCATCTCGGGTGCCCAGCAGATCAAGGTCGCGCTGAAGAGCGGCAAGACGTACACGGCCGAGGTCGTCGGGACGGACAGCTCCAAGGACCTCGCGCTCATCAAGCTGAAGAACGCCTCCGGCCTCAAGACCGCGACACTCGGCAACTCCGACAACCTCCAGGTCGGCGACAACGTCGTGGCGATCGGCTCCCCCGAGGGCCTGAGCGGCACGGTGACCAGCGGCATCGTCTCGGCCCTCGACCGTGATGTGACGGTCGCGAAGGAGAACGGCGGCTCGCAGGGCCAGGGGCGGCAGGGGCAGGGCGGCGGCCAGGGCTCCGCGGGCGGCGAGGACTCGTGGCCCTTCCAGTTCGGCGGAGAGCAGTTCAACGGCGACACGGGCGAGAGCACCACCACGTACAAGGCGATCCAGACCGACGCCTCGCTGAACCCGGGCAACTCCGGCGGGGCCCTCATCGACATGAACGGCGCGATCATCGGCATCAACTCGGCGATGTACTCCGCCTCGTCGAGCGGCGGCCAGTCCTCCTCCTCGGACGCCGGCAGCGTCGGCCTCGGCTTCGCGATCCCGGTCAACACCGTGAAGGCCGACCTGGCCAAGCTGCGCTCCGGCGCACAGGACTGAACGGCTCGCCGGGCCCCGGGCGTGGCAGGCTGGGCGCCGTCGTCACCGGCGCGTACGCCGTGACGGCCGCCCCGCGCACCCACCCGCGCACAGGACCCGAGCAGACCGAGGAGCAGGAAGCGATGAGCCCGCAGGAAGGCGACCGCGAGCAGCGGCAGCAGCGCATCCTCGTCGTGGACGACGAACCCGCCGTCCGGGAGGCGCTGCGCCGCTCGCTCGCCTTCGAGGGATACGGCGTCGAGGTCGCGGCCGACGGGCACGAAGCCCTCCAGAAGGCCGCGGCGACCCCGCCCGATCTCGTCGTCCTGGACATCCAGATGCCCGGCATGGACGGCCTCACCGCCGCCCGCCGTCTGCGCGCCACCGGCTCGACCGTGCCCGTCCTCATGCTCACCGCGCGCGACACGGTCGGCGACCGCGTGACCGGCCTCGACGCGGGGGCCGACGACTACCTCGTCAAGCCCTTCGAGCTGGACGAGCTGTTCGCCCGCATCCGCGCCCTGCTGCGCCGCTCCTCGTACGCCGTCGCCCAGCAGGCCGCCGACGACGAGGAGACCCTCGCCTTCGGCGACCTCCGCATGAACCTCGCGACGCGTGAGGTGACACGCGGGAGCCGCGCCGTCGAGCTGACCCGTACCGAGTTCACGCTGCTGGAGATGTTCCTCGCCCACCCCCGCCAGGTCCTCACGCGCGAGCAGATCCTGAAGACGGTGTGGGGCTTCGACTTCGAGCCCTCCTCCAACTCCCTCGACGTCTACGTCATGTACCTGCGCCGCAAGACCGAGGCGGGCGGCGAACCGCGCCTCGTGCACACCGTGCGCGGCGTCGGGTACGTCCTGCGCGGCGGCGGCGAGTGAACCGCGTCGTCCGCCGCTTCCGCGCGCTCCCGCTGCGCTCGCGGCTCTCCCTCCTGTCCGCCGCCGCCGTGGCCATCGCGGTCGCCGCCGTCTCGGTGACCTGCTGGTTCCTCGTCCGCGGCAAGCTCTACGACGAGGTCGACTCGCAGCTCAAGGACCAGGCGAGCCGGGTGCACCTGTCGTGGGTGCAGGCGGTCGCGGGGCCCTGTCCCTCCGAGCCGCCCGCGCAGGACTCCTCGCAGCGCCCGCCGTCCGCGCCGATGTACCTCCAGATCGTCAGCGTCGACTACGACCACCCCTGCGTGGCGGACGGTTCGACGGGCGTCGTCCGCGTCACCGACGCCGACCGCGCGCTCGCCGACGACCCCGAGGGCCGCGGCCCGCAGACCCGCGACGGCACCACGACGGACGGCCGGGACGTGCGCGTCCTGACCCTCCCCGTGGCGCTCAACAACCAGCAGCTCCTCGCCGGGCGCGCCGTGCAGATCGCCGTGCCGCTCAAGGACACCCGCGACACCCTCAACGAACTCGCGCTGATCCTGCTCCTCGTCTCCGGCGTCGGCGTCATCGGCGCGGGGGCCGCCGGGCTGTGGGTCGCGCGCACGGGGCTGCGCCCGGTCGACGACCTGAGCCGCGCCGCCGAGCACATCGCGCGCACCGAGGACCTCACGACCCGCATCCCGGTCGAGGGGGACGACGAGATCGCGCGCCTGTCGCGCTCGTTCAACAGCATGACGGCCTCGCTCGCGGCCTCGCACGAGCTGCAACGCCAGCTCATCGCGGACGCGGGACACGAGCTGCGCACCCCGCTGACCTCGCTGCGCACCAACGTCGAACTCCTCGTCCGCAGCGAGCAGACAGGCCGCGCGATCCCGCCGGAGGACCGCCATGAGCTGCTCGAATCGGTCAAGGCGCAGATGACGGAACTCGCGGCGCTCATCGGCGACCTCCAGGAGCTGTCCCGCCCGGACGCGCGCCAGCAGGGCCCCTTGGAGATCGTCGGTCTGCACGACGTGGCGCAGACGGCGCTCGCCCGCGCGCGGCTGCGCGGCCCGCACCTGACGATCGACGCCGAGCTGAGCCCGTGGTTCGTGCGCGCGCACCGGGCACCGCTGGAGCGCGCCGTGGTCAACATCCTCGACAACGCGGTGAAGTTCAGTCCGGAGGGCGGCGTGATCCGCGTCCGCCTGGAGCACGGCGCGCTGACGGTGCGCGACCACGGGCCCGGCATCGCCGCCGAGGAGCTGCCCCACGTCTTCGACCGCTTCTGGCGCTCCCCCTCGGCCCGTTCCCTCCCCGGCTCGGGCCTCGGCCTGTCCATCGTCGCCCGTACGGTGCAGGACGTCGGCGGTACGGTCACGCTGGCCCCGGCCCCGGACGGCGGGCCCGGCACCCTGGCGACGATCACCATCCCGGGGGCTCCGGTCCGCCCGCCGGGCGAGGCCGAGTAGCGGGCCCCTCCGCGCGTACCCGCACGGACTCCACCGCGCGGGCACTGCCGTCCGTCCACCGCCGCACGGACTCCGCCACGGTTCCGGACGAGCCGCGAAGACCTCGTGACGACTCCGCGTACAGGGGCCCGGCATATGCGGACAAGGGAGGAAGCGCGCTTGCGGCCGCCACCCGCCCCTGTGGTGGACTGCGCCGATGCGTTCCCCCCACCGCATGACCGACCGCACCACCGCTGACCAGCCCGTCACCGCCCACCGGAGCACCGTCCCCCGCAATCCCGCCCACCCGTCCGGGCCCGCGCACGAGCCCCCCACCCCGGACACGCGCCCGCTGGAGCCCGCCCCCGGCCCGTACGGAGGCGGCCCGGCCCCCAACCCGTACGAGGAACTCGGGGAGCTGGCCGGACCGCTCGACGGCCTCCTCCGCCCCACGGAGCCGCCGTTCGCGGACACGGACGACGACGGGGCGCCCTGGACCGCGCCCGACCACCGGCGCGCGCCCCGGCGCAGGCGCCGCCCCTTCCTCCGCTTCGCGGGCGTCCCCTTCACGCTCAAGGCGGTCGTCACGCTCGTCGCGCTGCTCGCCTTCCTCGCGCTCGGCGACCGCTGGGCCGTGCTGTACGCGGAGCACGCGGCGGCGGAGAAGCTGAAGGACACGATGCGCCTGGAGGCGACGCCCGAGGTGAGCATCGGCGGGTTCCCGTTCGTCACGCAGGTGCTCGGCAAGCACCTCGACTCGGTCACGGTGACGGTCCCGGACGTGGCGGCCGACCGCGTCTCGCTCGCGAAGGTCAGCGCGACGGCCGAGGACATCCGGCTCAGCGGAGACCTGCCGACGCGGCTGAAGGGCGCGTACGCGGGGACGGTGCGCGGCGAGGTCCTGCTCTCCTTCGACGACCTCCACCGCGAGCTGGGCGCCGGCCAGGTCACGTTCACCGGCACGGGCCGCGACCGGGTCCTCGCCCGCGGCACGCTGCCGGTCGCGGGGCACGACGTACGGGTACGGGCCGATGCCCGCATCACGCGCGACGGCGCCCGGGGCATCCGCACCGAGATCGGCGGTATCCGGCTGAGCCTGGGCGACCTGGCCACCTTCCAGCCGGGCACGGGCCCTTCGGACGGGCTGCACCTCACCGAGAAGGGCGCGAAGGCGCTGCGTGAGCGGACCGCGCGGGTGAAGGCGCTCTTCGGGGTGCGCGAGATCACCCGCCGCCTCGGCGTCCCGCGGTCGGCGGCCGACGCCGCGCTGCGCAGCGACGACAAGCTCCGCGAGGTGACCGGCACGCCCCGTTTCGTCCACGACCTCATGCGGGTCAACCTCGTCGACGCGGCCCTCGGCCATCCCGGTCTCCTGAGCCGCCTCGGCTTCGACCCGGGCCTGCTCACCTCGCTCTCCGCCCTCACCCGCCCCCAGCTCGCCGACCGGCTCACGCTCGGCTTCCGCCTCCCCGAACTGCCCACCCAGAGCGGGGACGTCACCCTCTCCAATGTCCGGGTGACGAAGGAGGGCATCCACGTCCGCCTGGCGGGCGACGGCGTGGGAGTCCGCACGCAGTAACGGCACGCAGGCCCCGGCGGAAGGCCCCCGGCGGAAGGTCCCCGCACCCGGCCCTCACCCCGGCGGGAGGCCCCCGCGCCGGGCCTTCACCCCCGCCCGCCTCCGGCCACCCGTCCGCCGACACCCCGCCCGCCGACACCCCCCCCCA
>NZ_JOGO01000052.1 GCF_000719475.1 Streptomyces sp. NRRL F-5630
CACGGCCCTCCCGCTCGGCCATAGGATTGCCCCCGTAGTCCATGAACCGAGACCCCAGAAGGATCGCCGCATGCCTGGCATTACGCGCGAGGAGGTAGCTCACCTCGCACGGCTGGCGCGCCTGGAGCTGTCCGCGGAGGAGCTGGAGCACTTCGCAGGACAGCTGGACGACATTCTCGGCGCGGTGGCCCGCGTCTCCGAGATCGCCGACCAGGACGTACCGCCGACCTCTCACCCGTTGCCGCTGACCAACGTCATGCGCGCGGACGAGGTCCGACCCTCGCTCACCCCCCAGCAGGCGCTCTCCGGGGCCCCCGCGCAGGAGCAGCAGCGATTCAAGGTTCCCCAGATCCTCGGGGAGGACTGACGCGATGACCGACATCATCAGGCTCACCGCCGCCGAGACTGCCGAGAAGATCGCCTCCGGCGAACTCACCGCCGTCGAGGTCACCGAGGCCCACCTCGCCCGGATCGAGGCCGTGGACGAGAAGGTCCACGCCTTCCTCCACGTCGACCGCGAAGGCGCGCTCGCGCAGGCCCGCGCCGTCGACGAGAAGCGGGCCCGCGGCGAGAAGCTCGGTCCGCTCGCCGGCGTCCCGCTCGCGCTCAAGGACATCTTCACGACCGAGGGCGTGCCCACCACGGTCGGCTCGAAGATCCTCGAAGGCTGGATCCCGCCGTACGACGCGACCGTCACCCGGCGCCTCAAGGACGCCGACGTCGTCATCCTCGGCAAGACCAACATGGACGAGTTCGCGATGGGCTCCTCCACCGAGAACAGCGCCTACGGTCCCACCGGCAATCCCTGGGACCTCACCCGCATCCCGGGTGGCTCCGGTGGTGGCTCCAGCGCCGCGCTCGCCTCCTTCGAGGCGCCGCTCGCGATCGGTACCGACACCGGGGGCTCGATCCGCCAGCCGGCCGCCGTCACCGGCACCGTCGGCGTCAAGCCGACCTACGGCGGTGTCTCCCGCTACGGCATGGTCGCGTTCTCCAGTTCCCTCGACCAGGGCGGCCCCTGTGCCCGTACGGTCCTGGACGCGGCGCTCCTCCACGAGGTGATCGCCGGCCACGACCCGCTCGATTCCACGTCCATCGACGCCCCCGTCCCGCCCGTCGTCGAGGCGGCGCGCAACGGCAGCGTCGCGGGCATGCGCGTCGGCGTCGTCAAGCAGTTCCGCGGCGAGGGCTACCAGGCCGGTGTCGTGCAGCGCTTCGACGAGTCCGTCGAGCTGCTCAGGGAGCTGGGCGCCGAGATCGTCGAGCTGGACTGCCCGTCCTTCGACCTCGCGCTCTCCGCCTACTACCTCATCGCGCCCTCCGAGTGCTCCTCGAACCTCGCTCGCTTCGACGCCATGCGGTACGGGCTGCGCGTGGGCGACGACGGCACCCGTTCGGCCGAGGACGTCACCGCGATCACGCGGGGTGAGGGCTTCGGGCCCGAGGTCAAGCGCCGCGTCATCCTCGGTACGTACGCGCTCAGCTCGGGCTACTACGACGCGTACTACGGCTCCGCGCAGAAGGTCCGCACGCTCATCACCCAGGACTTCGAGCGCGCCTTCGAGCAGGTCGACGTCATCGTCTCGCCCACCACGCCCACCACCGCCTTCCCGATCGGTGAGCGCAGCGACGACCCGATGGCGATGTACCTCGCCGACCTGTGCACCATTCCGGCGAACCTCGCGGGCAACGCCGCGATGTCCCTGCCCTGCGGTCTCGCGCCGGAGGACGGGCTCCCGGTCGGGCTCCAGATCGTCGCCCCGGCGATGAAGGACGAGCGTCTCTACAAGGTCGGAGCCGCCGTCGAGGCCGCTTTCATGGAACGCTGGGGACACCCGCTGCTTGAGGAGGCACCGTCGCTGTGAGCAACGCACTGAGCAAGGCCAAGGGTTTCAAGAAGTCGAAGACCGGCACCTACGTGTCGATCGGCACCACCGCCTTCGGCGCGATCAACGTCGTCAAGCAGGTCAAGCGCGCCCGTAGCGAGGGCGACAAGCTGCGCCTGGTCGACGCGGTCGTGACCGGCGTCGGCATCATCACCGGGCTCGCCATCCTCTACCGGGAGCTGAAGCGC
This sequence comes from Streptomyces sp. NRRL F-5630, assembly GCF_000719475.1. Classification (GTDB taxonomy): domain Bacteria; phylum Actinomycetota; class Actinomycetes; order Streptomycetales; family Streptomycetaceae; genus Streptomyces. The sequence goes on from NZ_JOGO01000052.1 coordinate 2,075, forward strand.
CTCGGTGACGACGACGTCCTGCTGGGCTGAGAGGGAAAGTTTCACCGTGACCGTCACCGCTGACCTGGTGCCGTACGAGGACGCCCTCGCGTCCTACGACCCCGTCATGGGCCTTGAGGTCCATGTCGAGCTCGGCACCAGGACCAAGATGTTCTGCGGGTGCTCCGCCGCTCAGGGCGCCGAGCCCAACGCGCAGACCTGCCCCACCTGCCTCGGCCTGCCCGGCGCACTCCCGGTGGTCAACGCCGTCGGCGTCGAGTCCGCGATCCGTATCGGCCTCGCGCTCAACTGCTCGATCGCCGAGTGGTGCCGCTTCGCCCGGAAGAACTACTTCTATCCGGACATGCCGAAGAACTTCCAGACCTCCCAGTACGACGAGCCCATCGCTTTCGACGGTTACCTCGACGTACAGCTGGAGGACGGCAGCGTCTTCCGCGTGGAGATCGAGCGCGCCCACATGGAGGAGGACACCGGCAAGTCCCTCCACATCGGTGGGGCCACCGGACGCATCCACGGCGCCTCGCACTCGCTGCTCGACTACAACCGCGCCGGCATCCCCCTCATCGAGATCGTCACCAAGCCGATCGAGGGAGCGGGGGAGCGCGCCCCCGAGGTCGCCCGTGCCTACGTCGCCGAGCTTCGCGAGGTCATCCGTTCCCTGGGTGTCTCCGAGGCCCGGATGGACAAGGGGCAGATGCGCTGCGACGTGAACCTGTCGCTGCGCCCCAACGGGACCACCCCGCTCGGCACCCGCAGCGAGACGAAGAACGTCAACTCGCTGCGCTCCGTCGAGCGCGCAGCTCGCTACGAGATCCAGCGGCACGCCGCCGTGCTCTCCTCCGGGGGCGCGATCGTGCAGGAGACCCGCCACTTCCATGAGGAGGACGGCTCCACGACCTCCGGGCGGATCAAGGACAACGCGGAGGACTACCGGTACTTCCCGGAGCCCGACCTCGTGCCCGTGGCCCCGCCGAAGGAGTGGGTCGAGCAACTGCGCGGTGAGCTGCCCGAGCTGCCGCTCGCCCGCCGCAACCGGCTCCGCGAGGAGTGGGGTGTCGGCGCGCACGAGATGCAGTCGATGCTCAACGCCGGCGCCCTCGACCCGATCGTCGCGACGATCGATGCCGGGGCCCCCGCTGACCAGGCCCGTAAGTGGTGGATGGGTGAGCTGGCCCGTCACGCGAACGAGTCCGGCCGTGCGCTCGAAGAGCTGCCCATCACCCCCGCACAGGTCGCTCGCGTCACCGCGCTCGTGGCCGCGGGCGATCTCAACGACAAGCTCGCCCGTCAGGTCATCGACGGCGTGCTGGCCGGAGAGGGCGATCCTGACACGGTCGTCGAGAAGCGCGGTCTCAAGGTCGTCTCCGACGAGGGCGCTCTCGGCACCGCCGTGGACGAGGCCATCGCGGGCAACGCGGCCATCGCCGACAAGATCCGCGCCGGCAAGGTCGCTGCCGCCGGGGCGCTCGTCGGCGCCGTCATGAAGGCGACCCGTGGCCAGGCCGACGCGGCTCGGGTCAAGCAGCTCATCCTGGAGAAGCTGGGTGTGAGCGAGTAGCCACTCGGCCTCTTCGAGGGCCGACGAGGGGCGGTTTCCCACTGCGAGGTGCGGAGCCGCCCCTTTTGGCGTATAGGTGTGCTCTCGGTGTGGTGAGCGGTAAGCGGGAATGCTCGGCGGGTTCGCCTACGGGTACGCCCTGATTGCGGCGGGTTCGGTGTGCGGGTGTTCACTGTGGCGGGTTCGGCGTACGGATGTGCACTGAGCTGCACTGTGCGCACAGGTGGTACACCCCGATCATTCGGTGTACGGACGTACACCGAACGGCGTTCGGGTGCGCGACTGCGCGCCCGACGGGTGTGGAGCGCCGCCCTCCTGAGAAAGTCCCGTAGGGCGGGAATAAGACACTGTGAGGCCGCACACGAAACGGTCAAACGATCAGGTTTTGCTGCCACAGTTTCCGAAACCGACCGCTCCAGGCCGGTTGCAGGGCCTGCCGCCTCGGGCGTTCGCCGTCGCGTTCGCGCCATGTGGCTCCCTCCGCACGTCCACGAAGCCCCCGGGAGCCGTCCGTGGCAGCACTCGCCCGCTGGTGCGTCAAGCACCGTCTTCTCACCGTCGTCCTGTGGCTCGTGGTCCTCGCGGGCACCGCGATGGGCGGGCTGCTCGCCGGTTCCGCGTACTCGAACGACTACGACGCCCCGGGCACCGAGTCCGGTCGCGCGACGCGGCTCCTGGAGCAAAACTTCCCCGGGCTCGCGGGCGACAGCGACACCGTCGTGTGGCACACCGACGAGGGCTCGGTCCGTGCCGCCGCCGTCGAGCAGACGATGGGCCGCACCCTCGACGACCTCGCCGACCTGCCCGGCGTCGCCGCCGTCGCGGGCCCCTACCAAGGCGCCGGCGAGGGCGGCGGCATCAGCGCCGACGGCCACACCGCGTACGCCACCGTCACCTTCGACAAGTCCGCCGACGACCTCCCCGCCGGACAGGCGCGAGCCGTCGTCGACACCGCGCGGGACGCGGCGGGCCCCGACCTCCAGGTCGAACTGGGCGGCAGCGCCGTGGCCAGCACCGAATCCTCCGGGCTGCACCTGAGCGAGGCGATCGGTGTCGGCGTCGCCGCCGTCGTCCTCTTCCTCGCCTTCGGCTCGCTCCTCGCGAGCCTCCTGCCGATCGCCACCGCGCTCGTCGCCGTCGGCACCGCCTACAGCGCCATCACGCTGCTCGGCCACGCCATGACCGTCGCCGACTTCGCGCCCATGCTGGGGATGCTCGTCGGCCTCGGTGTCGGCATCGACTACGCGCTCTTCATCGTCACGCGCCACCGCAGGGCCCTGCGGCGCGGCGCGGACCCCGACGAGGCCGTCGTCGACGCGACGGCGACGACCGGGCGCGCCGTCGTCTTCGCCGGGGCCACCGTGTGCATCGCCCTGCTCGGCATGCTCGTCCTGCGGCTCTCCTTCCTCAACGGCGTCGCCATCGCCGCCGCGCTCACCGTGCTGCTCACCGTCGCGGCCTCCGTCACGCTGCTGCCCGCGCTCCTCTCGTACACCGGCCCCCGCGCCCTCAGCCGCCGTGAACGGCACAGGCTCGCCGAGCGCGGGCCCGAGCCGGAGACGCCGAGCGGCTTCGCGGCGCGCTGGTCCGCGTTCGTCGAACGGCATCCGCGGCTGCTCGGCGCGAGCGCCGTCGCCGTCGTCGCACTGCTCGCCCTGCCCACCTTCTCGCTGCACCTCGGCACCTCCGACCAGGGGAACAACCCCGCGACGTCCACGACGCGCAAGGCGTACGACCTCCTCGCGGGCGACGGCGGCGAGGGCTCCGGCTTCGGGCCCGGCGCCAACGGGCCGCTCACGCTCGTCACCCACGTCGACGGCGCGCAGGACCGGCTCGCGCTCGACCGGCTCCACGCCGAGCTCTCCGACGTGCGGGGGGTCGCCTCCGTCAGCCCCGTCACGTACGACCAGCGCGGCGACGCCGCGTACCTCACCGTCGTGCCCGCGTCCTCGCCGCAGTCGAAGCAGACCAGCGCGCTCGTCGAGCGGCTGCGCGACGACGTCCTGCCGCGCGCGGAGAGCGGCACCTCGCTCGACGTCGCGGTCGGCGGTGTCACGGCCGGGTACGACGACTTCGCCCGGCTCATCGTCGGGAAGATGCCCCTGTTCATCGGCATCGTCGTCGCCCTCGGCTCGGTCCTGCTGCTGCTCGCCTTCCGCTCGCTCGCGATCCCGCTCAAGGCCGCCGTCATGAACATCGCCGCCGTCGGCGGGGCCTTCGGCGTGGTCGTCGCGATGTTCCAGTGGGGCTGGGGCAGCGAACTGCTCGGGCTCGGCGCCTCCGGGCCCATCGAGCCCTTCCTCCCGGTGATCATGGTCTCGGTGCTCTTCGGGCTTTCGATGGACTACCAGGTCTTCCTCGTCAGCCGCATGTACGAGGAGTGGCGCGAAACCGGCGACAACCGTCGCGCGGTGCGCGTCGGCCTCGCCGAGACCAGCCGCGTCATCAACTCGGCGGCCGTCATCATGATCTCGGTCTTCCTCGCCTTCGTGCTCTCGGGCGACCGCGTCATCTCGATGTTCGGCATCGCGCTCGCCGTCGCCGTAGCCCTCGACGCCTTCGTCCTGCGCACCCTGCTCGTGCCCGCGCTCATGCACATGCTCGGCGGCGCGAACTGGTGGCTGCCGAGGTGGCTCGACCGGTGGCTGCCCCGGCTCACGATCGAAAAGCCCGTGTCGGACGACGACGCCGCCTCTAGAGTCGTCCCCCGTCCGTGTCCTGCGGACGGGAGCGGGCGCGAGGACGCGTCCGTCCACGAGGACGACCGGGTACGGACCGGCTGACCGGCCCCCCCACCCTGGAGGCACCTTGTTCGCCATTCCGCTCGGAGACGACGACGCCCAACTGCGCCCCCTGGAGACCTGGCACGCCGCGGAGTTCCTCGCCCACGTCGGGCGCGGTCGCGCTCTCATCAGCACGTACATAGGTTTCGTCGACACCGTCGTCTCGGAGGACACCGCGCGCGACCTGCTGCACAGGTACGCGATCAAGCGCGCCGCCGACGAGGGTTACCTGTACGGGATCTGGACCGGCTGCGGGCAACCAGGAGGCGGCACGCTCGTCGGCGGCGTCCTCTTCCGCGTCTTCGACGCCAAGACCGGCGTCTGCGAGATCGGCTGCTGGCTCGAACCCGCCGGGACGGGGCGCGGTCTGGTGACGCGCGCCTGCCGGGTCCTCGCCGACTGGGCCTTCCACGAGCGCGGCATGCACCGCATCGAGTGGTGGGCCGCCGCCGCGAACACCGCGAGCACCGCCGTCGCCCGCCGCCTCGGGATGACGCGCGAGGCGGTCCTCAGGGAGAGCAATCCGAGGGGCGGGGTGCGCCACGACATGGAGGGATGGGCCGTGCTCGCCCACGAGTGGGACGCGCAGAAGGACGGCGAGCCACGCGCGTAAGCCCCCGGCGCCGGACGTAGGGCCCCGCACAACCGCATCGTGCTGAGGTTCCGCACGCCCCGCTCCCGCACCCGCCGGGACACCCGGCCTCGCCGCGCGGGAGGCGCCGGTGCCGCGCGGCGTCGCCACGCTCGGCGTGACGGGCGGGCGGCGTCCGTGGCGCACCGGCTGCTGCTCGCCCTGGCCGCGAGGAGGTGGGGGGCACCGCACCTCTCGCGGTCTCTCGCTTTCACTCGAACGGGCTTACGCTGGCAGGACGGGCACCCTGCCCGGGGCGGGAGGCCCACCGTGTTCAGCGCGTTCGACATGCTCTTCAACCCCGGCCGCAAGCACACCGAGGACGAACACAGCCGCCTGGAACTCACCCGTGAGGACGTCGGCGACGGCGACCCCGGGCACGGTCCCATCGACCTGCGCTCCGGCAAGGTCACCGTCCGGGTCACGGCGACCGGCCTCGTCCCGCCCACCACGGAGAACACTCCCGAGGAGACCCCCGAGCCCACGGACCCCGAGCCGCGCGCGGTGACGGACCCGGGTGCCTGGCGGATCTGAGGGCCGGACCGTGGCGCGCTCGGGTGCGCGGCGACCGGACGGGGTCACGTCACGCGCAGTTCGAGGATCTTGTCGTCCCCCTTGGACGGGGTGCCGCGCGAGTCGGTCTCGTTGGTGAGGAGCCAGAGCTTGTCGCCGCCCGCCGCGACGACGGCGCGGAGCCGCCCGTACTCGCCCTTCAGGAACGCCTGCGGCTTCGCGGCGGCCTCGGTCCCCTTGAGCGGCACGCGCCACAGGCGTTCGCCGCGGAGCGAGGCGAGCCACACCGAGCCCTCGGCCCAGGCGACGCCGCTCGGCGAGGCGTCGGCCGTCTTCCACTGCTCCAGCGGGTCGGTGAACCCGGACTTGGCCGCCTTGCCCTCCGCGTCGGGCCAGCCGTAGTTCCGGCCCGGCCGGATGAGGTTCAGCTCGTCCCACGTGTCCTGGCCGAACTCCGAGGCCCACATGTGCTTGCCGGGGTCCCAGGCGAAGCCCTGCACGTTGCGGTGGCCCCAGGACCACACGGGCGAGTCGGGGTCGGGGTTGCCGCGCGCGGGGGTGCCGTCCGGGTTGACGCGCAGGATCTTGCCGGCGAGCGACTTCCGGTCCTGCGCGAGGCCCCTGTCGCCGGTCTCGCCCGTGCCGATGTAGAGCATCCCGTCGGGGCCGAAGGCGATCCGGCCGCCGTTGTGCGTCACGCCCTTCGGGATGCCGCGCAGGACCGTGCTCGGCGCGCCGAGCCGCTGCCCGGCGGGCTTCTTCGCGTCGTAGAGCATCCGCGCGACGCGGTTGTCCGACGCGGTCGTGAAGTACGCGTAGACCAGGTGGTCCGTCGCGAAGCCGGGCGACACCGCGAGGCCGAGCAGGCCGCCCTCGCCCTCGTGGACGACGCCCGGCACCGTCCCCGCCAGGGTCTTCTTGCCGGACGTGGTGTCGACGTCGAGGATCTGGCCGTTGTCGCGCGAGGAGACGAGCAGGCCGTCCTCGGGCAGCGGCGCGAGCGCCCACGGCGCCTTGAGCCCCTCGGCGACGGTACGGACCACCTTCACCGAGCCCTTCGCGGGCGCCGCCGACGCGCTCGCCGATGCCGTGCCCCGGGGCGCGCCGCTCGCCCCGGACCCGCTGCTCTCCGCCCCGGAAGGGGACGCGCTACGGATCGGGTCCCACGAGCCGTCGGAGCCCGAGGAGCAGCCCCCGAGCAACAGGGCCCCGGCGGTGGCCAGCGCGGCGCAGGTAAACGGAATGCCTCGCACGAAACGGTCCTCTCGGTCGGGCTCGCCCGGTCACGTCCACACGACGCGTTCCCGCGTCGGCTCCCAGCATGACGGCGCGGAGCGGCTTACGGGGCCTCGCGCGGCACTCACGTCGCGCGTCGCACGCGACGTGGGGCGGGACGTGGCGTGGGGCTAACGCGGCGTGGGGCGGCCCCGGGTACGTGATGTCGCGCGGTACGCGGCGCGTCCGCGTACGCGACGTGCTTGGGCACGCGACGCGCCTGCGTACGCGACGTCTCCCGCACGCGACGGGATGGCCCCCGCGCGACGTACACCCGTACGCGACGTGCCGCCGCCCCGCGACGTGCCGCCGCCCCGCGTCGTCCCGCACCCTGCGCACCCGCACCCCCCTGCCGCCCCCTCACCCGCCGCCCCGTCACCCCCACGCGTCCCAGCTCTCCCGCGCCCGTGGGAGTGCCGCTATCTCGCACAGGTCGTTCTCGTCGAGGCGCAGCGCCGATGCCGCGGCGTTCTCGGCGGCGAAGGAAGCGCGCTTCGTGCCCGGGAGCGCGACGACGCGCGGGTCGGTCGCGAGGACCCACGCGAGGGCAATCTGGGCGACCGTCGCGCCGTGGCGCGCGGCGACGCGGCGCAGGCCCGCGACGACCGGCTGGTTGGCGGCCATCATCTCCGCCGTGAAGCGCGGGTGCCTGGCCCGTACGTCGTCCGGCTCGAAGCCCTGGCCCGGCGTGAGCGTCCCGGTGAGGTAGCCGCTGCCCAGCGGTCGTGCCGCGAGGAAGCCGACTCCGCGCGCCACGCACCAGGGCAGCAGCACCCGCAGGGACTCGGGCGACCACACCGACAGCTCCGCCTGGACGGCGCTCACGGGGAAGACCTGCTGGATCCGCTCCAGGACCCTCACCGTCGGCGCGTACGGGGCCTCGCGGGGCGCCGCGAGCACGCCGCGCGCCGTCCGCACCGTCACGCCGCCCTCGCGCGACGTACCCCCGCGCGGCGCGGCACCCCCGCGCGCGGCGTCGCCCCTTACCGTCGCGTCGCGCACCGCCCGCGCGTCGTGCGCGCACAGCCCGAGCGCGCGGACCTTTCCCGCCGCGACGAGTTCGGCCATCGCGCCCCACGTCTCCTCGACCGGCACCTCGGGATCGGCCCGGTGCAGCTGGTAGAGGTCGATGACGTCGGTGTGCAGACGGCGCAGCGAGGCGTCGCAGGCGCGTCGTACGTACTCGGGACGGCCGTTGGCGACGAGGTGCCCGTCGCCCACGAGCAGCCCGCACTTCGTCGCGAGCAGCGCCTCCTCGCGCCGCGCGCCGAGCGCCCGCGCCAGCAGCAGTTCATTGGTGAAGGGTCCGTACATATCGGCCGTGTCGAAGAGCGTCACGCCGTGGTCGAGAGCGGTCCGCACCGTCCGCTCCGACTCGGTGCCCGAGCGCTGCGTACGCGTGTAGGCCCAGCTCATCGGCATGCAGCCGAGACCCACAGCCCCCGCGCGCAGCGCCCCGGAGCCCACCGCCCTGCGCTCCACCTGGTCTTTCCTCCCCGCCGCACGTACGCGCACCAAATTATCCGCAGTGCCCCGCGCGCCCCGCCCCGGCCTCCCCGGGGCTCCCCCGCGGTCGTTAGCCTCCTGACCATGACAGGCGATGTGTGGCTTCCCTATCCGGCCGACCAGATCCCGGGCCTGCCCGGCGAGAAGGAATCAGGACTGACGTACCGCCGCTGGGACGGTGAGGAGACGTTCCCGGCCGACCCCGCCGACTGCGTGTTCTACGTCGTGCCCTACCTGAGCGCCACCGACGTCGCGTTGCGCCCGCTCCCCGCCATGGAGAACCTCCGCGTCGTGCAGACGCTCTCGGCGGGCACCGACAACGTCGCGCCGACCGTCGCCGCGCTGCCCGAGGGCGTCATGCTGTGCAACGCGCGCGGTGTCCACGAGGCGAGCACGGCCGAACTCGCCCTCACGCTCACCCTCGCCTCGCTGCGCGGCATCCCGCGCTTCGTCGCGGGACAGCGCGCGGAGGAGTGGCGGTCCGGCTTCTACCCGGCGCTCGCCGACCGGACGGTGCTCATCGTCGGGTACGGGTCGATCGGCGCCGCGATCGAGGACCGGCTCACACCCTTCGAGTGCGCGCGGGTCCTGCGCGTCGCGCGCTCCGCGCGTGCCACGGAGCGCGGTGAGGTGCATCCGTTCACCGCGCTGCCCACGCTGTTGCCCGAGGCCGACGTCGTGATCCTCTCCACGCCGCTGACCGAGCAGACCCGCGGTCTCGTCGACGCGGAGTTCCTCGCCCGGCTCAAGGACGGGGCGCTGCTCGTCAACGTGGCGCGCGGCCCCGTCGTCGATACCGAGGCGCTCCTCGCCGAGGCCGGTACGGGGCGCGTGAGCGCGGCGCTCGACGTCACGGACCCCGAACCGCTCCCGGCCGGACACCCCTTGTGGCACGCGCCCGGCGTCCTCGTCAGCCCCCACGTGGGCGGCTCCACGTCCGCCTTCGAGCCCCGCGCGAAGCGGCTCCTGGCCCGTCAGCTCACCCGTTTCGCCGCGGGCGGACAGCCGGACAACATCGTCCTGACGGCGCGCGGCTAGGGTCCGGCCGCGCCTCGGCCCGCCGCGAGGAAGCGGCGCGGCGACCCCCCGCGCCCCTGCCGCCTCTCCCGCCCGCGTCGTCCCCGTGCGGGCGTGCTTGTTCCGTTCCGGACCCCCGTGGATGGTTTTCGCCCCACCCCGGGCCGGGAACGGAACCAGCGGACCGGCTACCGGCACGTACCGCGCACGGCTCGCCCCGCACCGTAGGCAATACGTCGGGGCAGTCACGGAGAGTAGAGAGACTATGTCGCTCTGTGACTGTTCTGGTGTATCGTCGCCGCAGGGGTGCCGTCGCGGACGGTGACGGTGCCAGGCACGAGCCGCCGGGCGGCCGGGCCGAGGACGCCGGAGACAGGGACACCGAGGGGGCGACGGGGCATGCGGGGCCTTGAGACACGGCAGCCGAGCACGTACGGGGCACGGCCCATACAGCGCGGCGGACGCGAACCGCTGCCCGGACGCACCACTTCCTGCCGCCCCACCGGACGGGTGCTCATCCCGCCCACGGGAGAGGTCCGGTGAACGCGCCCCAGGCCGTGCGCGACGCGAGCCCCGAAGAAGGCGCGAGCCCCGGGAAGCGCGGGACCCGCCGTCCCGCCCCCGGCCTCGTCGGCCAGATCCTGCTCGTCCTCCTCAGCGCCGGCTACGCGGTCGGCGCGGTCCTCGGCTGGGGCTCGCCCCGGATCGCCGCCTTCATGGGCGACTTCGGGCTCAGCCTCGCCGGGCTCGTCGCCTGTGCCTCCTGCGTGCTCTACGCGCTGCGTGGCCGCACCCGCTTCCGGCCCGCCTGGCTCCTCTTCGCCTTCTCCTCGGTCATGGCCGCGGGGGGCAACGCGGTCTGGGGCTGGTACGAGGTCGTCCTCCAGCAGAGCGTCCCGGTCCCGGGGCTCGCCGACCTCTTCTTCCTGCTCTTCGCCCCACCCGCCATCGTCGGCCTCCTCGTGCTCGCCAAACGACCCGTCACCCGCGCGGGCTGGGCCTGCCTCGCGCTCGACTCCTGGCTCATCGGCGGCTCGCTCCTCACGCTCTCCTGGAGCCTCGCGCTCGCCCACACGACGCAGTTCCGCGGCGAGAGCGTGCCCCGCGCGGCCCTCTCGCTCGCCTACCCGCTCCTCGACATCGCGCTCGTCTCGATGGTGCTCGCCCTGCACTTCAAGCGCTCGGCCGCGGGCAGGTTCGCGATCAACACGGCCGTCGGGGCCTTCGCCCTCACCGTGCTGTGCGACGCGCTCTTCACCTCGCCGCTGCTGCGGGACACGTACCGCTCGGGCCAGCTTCTCGACGCCGGCTGGTTCGCCGGCTCGCTGCTCCTGGCGTACGCGCCCTGGGTCCGCTCCACGCGGCGCGCCCCGGCCGCCGAGGAACCCGTCAGGACCCCGCCCGCGACGCGTGCGCGCACCACCACCTTCGCCGCGCTCACCCCCTACCTCGCCGCCGCCGTCTGCACCCTCGGCCTCCTCTACAGCGCCGTCAACGCGCCGAGCGTCGACCGCGTCGTGCTCATCACCGCCTGCACCGTCGTGCTCGCCCTCGTCCTGCGCCAGGGCATCATGCTCGTCGACAACATCGCCCTCACGCAGGAACTGGCCCACAAGGAAGAGCACTTCAGGTCGCTCGTCCAGGGCTCCAGCGACGTCATCATGATCGTCGCGCCCAGCGGCGTGCTGCGGTACGTGAGCCCGGCGGCGAGCGGCGTCTACGGGCGCGAGGCGGAGTCCATGCTCGGCTGCGAACTCGCCTCGTTCATCCACCCTCAGGACCTCGGCCAGGTCGTCCACGAGATCCGCCGGTTCCTCGCCTCCGACCCGGGCTCGGAGCCCGCGACACGCATCGAGTGCCGCTTCAAGTCCGGCTGCGGCGACTGGCTCAACGTCGAGTCCACCGTCAACCGGCTGCACGGCGGCCTCATCCTCAACAGCCGCGACGTCACCGAACGCGTCCGCCTCCAGGCCCAGCTCCAGCACAACGCCGAGCACGACCCGCTCACCGACCTGCCCAACCGTGCCCTCTTCACGCGCCGCGTGCGCCGCGCGCTCAAGGGCCGCCGCACCGGCGACACCGGGGTCGCCGTGCTCTTCATCGACCTCGACGGCTTCAAGGGCGTCAACGACTCCATCGGCCACCAGGCGGGCGACGAACTCCTCGTCCAGGCCGCCCGCAGGCTCCACGAGTCGGTGCGCTCGGGGGACACCGCCGCCCGGCTCGGCGGCGACGAGTTCGCCGCCCTCATCGTCGGCGACGGCAGCCGCGACGTCGCGGCCCGCGAGCGGCAGATCAAGGAGCTCGCCGAACGGCTCCGCGTCGCCCTCTCGCTCCCGTACACCATCGAGGGCCAGGAAGTGCGCATCGCCGCGTCGATCGGCGTCGCCTTCGCCGAGAACGGCCTCGGCGCGGGCGAGTTGCTGCGCAACGCCGACCTCGCGATGTACCGCGCGAAGGGGCTCGGCAAGGACCGCGTCGAGTTGTACGCCCCCCAGCTCCAGACCGAGGCCGCGCGGCGCACCGTCCTCGCCGGGCGGCTGCGCACCGCCCTCGAAGAGGGCGAGTTCGCGCTCCTGCACCAGCCCGTCGTATGCCTCCACACCGGCGCCGTCGATGTCGTCACCGCCGAGGCCCGCTGGCGCTCCGCGCAGGGCATCCTCTTCACGCCGGAGGAGTTCCTGCGCGGTCCCGGCGACGGCGAACGCGGCGGAGCACTCGGCCGCTGGCTGCTCGGCGAGGCCGTCGCGCAGGCCGCCGAGCGTCGCGACGAGGGCCACACGACGCCCGTCTCGGTACGGCTCGGCGCCCGGGCCCTGCTCGACCGGGCCACCCCGCTCAGCTCCGTCGAAGCGCTGCTCACGCGGTACGCGCTGCCCTCCGGCGCCCTTCAGATCGCCCTGCGCCTCGACGACCCGCGCGTCCCGCTCGAAGCCCTCGAACGGCGTCTCAACGTGCTGCGCAGGCTCGGCGTACGGGTCGGGCTCGACGGCTTCGGCGCGGGGCACGCCACGATCGAGGCGCTGCGCCGCCTCCCCGTCGACGCGCTCACCCTCGACCGCGGTCTCGTCGGCGGCGTCGTCGACTCGGCGCGGCACTACAAGATCACCGCCGGGGTGCTGCGGATCGCCACCGACCTCGGCCTCTACACCGTCGCCGAGGGCGTCGACCGCGCCGAACAGGTCACCGTCCTCCAGGCCCTCGGCTGTACCCACGCGCAGGGACTCGCCTTCTCCGGGCCGCTCGACGAGCACCGTCTGCGGCGAGCGCTCGCGCACGGCACCTACCCCGTCCCGGGCCGGCGTCCCGAGCCGGTACGGGCCGCCGCTGCCGGCCGCCCCTCGCTCAATGTCCTCGCGCGTTCCGCGCGGCACACGAGCTCCGCCCACCACACGGCCACCCTGCCCCTCGTCCCCACCGCCGTCCCCGTCCAGGTCCGCCCGGGGCACACGACCCGGACACCGCCCGCCGGCACCCCCGTGACCGTTCGCCCGGGCGCTCAGCACTCCGCGCCCCCGCTGCCCGTACGCGTCACCGAGGCGGCACCGCGGCTCACCGGCATGCCCTGGAGCGACCCCACGGGACGCGCGCCCCTGCCGGACGCGGGGGTGCGGGACCCCTTGGCGGGGGCGACGGGCACGGCTACCGCGAGCGACGAGGCGCCGGGCCTGCTCGTGGCCGACGGCGGAGCCACGGCGGCCGAGGCGGCCGTGGCGGAGGTCGTGGCGGGACGGGGGCCCCAGGACTCCGGCGGGGTCTACGCCGGGGCCGCGGCGCTGGCGCCGGGGGAGCCGTGGGGGACACCCGGCGGGCAGAGAAGCGGCTCTCCGGGCCAGATTCTCCCGGTAACGGCCCCGGAGCTGTCCACGGCGCCGCCCGGGGTGGGCGCGGACACCTCCTCGTCCCCGGCCACCCTTTCCTTGGCGCCTCCCGCTTCCTTGTCCCCAGCCGCCGCCCCCGTGGCTTCCGCGCCCACGGTCTCCCTGTCCCCGGGCGCCTCCCCGGCCGCCGGGACCGTCCCCCTCCAGCCGTCCGGTCCCGGAGAGGGCGAGGCCGCGCCGTCCCCTCCCGCGTGCGCGCTCACGGCCTCGGGGCTCGGCGTCGTGCAGCCCGTACGCACGTGGCCCGCCGTCGGCGCCCGGCCGCCCGTGGCACCGGTTGTCCTCGTACCGGGCGTGCTGCCCCCCGGCCTCCCGGAGGCCGTGGCGGCGCTCGGGAGCGGGCTCGCCGCGTTCCTGGGCAAGCGGCCCGGAGAGCGGCCCGGCGGGCCCCGTACCGCCGCCGAGGGAGCGGGCGCCGGACAGCCGGACGCCGCCGCGCCCCCGCAGTAACCGGCCACGGGGCCGCGACCGCCCGCGCGGTGGCACCCCGGGCTCCGCCTCCCGTCGTCAACCCGGGGCCCGTCCCCCGTCGCCAACCGGCCCCGCCCCCCGTCGCCAACCGGGGGCTCCGTCGTCAACCCGTCGCCCGCCCGGTCCCCCCGCGGTCAGCGACCCGTCACCCACCCCGCCCGGCCCCCCGCGTCAGCGACCCGTCACTCGCGCCCCCGTCGTCAACCCGTCGCCCGCTCCCTCGCCCCACCGTCCGCATCCTGGTACGTGGCCTTCACCACTCCGGTCTCCTCGCCCCGCCGAACCCCTCCCGGCCCCGGTCGGGGGCCCTTCCGGGCGGGCTCGCCGGGTGCGTGCCACACCCCCTCTGATGACCACATCGTGAGATCCACATCCCATCGGCTTGACAGTTGACAGCCGCTGGGAGGAGGGTCACTGCCATGCGCACCCGAATTCTCGTACTTGGACAGCGCGTCGGCTGAAGCCGGAGAACGAACTCCGGCACCCGCACCGACGCGCTCCCCTCGCTTGCCACCCGGCACGAGGGGTTTTTTGTTGCACAGGTGCCCGCCGGACCGGCCCCCACCGCCGCGCGAACCACCACGAAGCACACCCGCCCACCCGTACCGAGAACGCAAGCCTGAGAAGAGAATGCCGATGACCGAGCAGGCCACCGGGGCCCCGCATCCGCAACCGCGGCCCCGTTCCGGCGGACAGCAGTCCGGACACGTCGAGCGCGTGACGGGTGCGCAGTCCCTCATCCGCTCCCTCGAAGAGGTCGGGGCCGACACGGTCTTCGGCATCCCGGGCGGCACGATCCTCCCCGCCTACGACCCGATGATGGACTCGACCCGTGTGCGGCACATCCTGGTGCGCCACGAGCAGGGCGCGGGCCACGCGGCGACCGGTTACGCGCAGGCCACCGGCAAGGTCGGCGTGTGCATGGCGACCTCGGGGCCCGGCGCGACCAACCTCGTCACGCCGATCGCGGACGCCAACATGGACTCGGTGCCGCTCGTCGCCATCACCGGGCAGGTCGCCTCGGCGGCCATCGGTACGGACGCCTTCCAGGAGGCGGACATCGTCGGCATCACGATGCCGGTCACGAAGCACAGCTTCCTCATCACCAAGGCCGAGGACATCCCGCACGCCATCGCCGAGGCGTTCCACATCGCCTCGACCGGCCGCCCGGGCCCCGTCCTCGTCGACATCGCCAAGGACGCGCTCCAGGCCGACACCACGTTCAGCTGGCCGCCCACCCAGGACCTGCCCGGCTACCGCCCCGTGACGAAGCCGCACGCCAAGCAGATCCGCGAGGCCGCCCGGCTCATCAGCGCCGCCAAGCGCCCCGTGCTCTACGTCGGCGGCGGGGTCCTGAAGGCGGGCGCGACCGCCGAGCTGAAGGTCCTCGCCGAGCTGACCGGAGCCCCCGTCACGACGACCCTGATGGCCCTCGGCGCCTTCCCCGACAGCCACCCGCAGCACGTCGGCATGCCCGGGATGCACGGCAGCGTCACCGCTGTCACCGCGCTCCAGAAGGCCGACCTCATCGTCGCGCTCGGCGCCCGCTTCGACGACCGCGTCACCGGCAAGCTCGACAGCTTCGCCCCGCTCGCGAAGATCGTCCACGCCGACATCGACCCCGCCGAGATCGGCAAGAACCGCACCGCCGACGTCCCGATCGTCGGCGACGCGCGAGAGGTCATCGCCGACCTCGTGCAGGCCGTCCAGAGCGAGCACACCGCGGGCAACAAGGGCGACCTGAGCATGTGGTGGGCCGACCTGGACCGCTGGCGCGCGACGTACCCGCTCGGTTACGAGCAGCCCACCGACGGCACCCTGTCGCCCCAGCAGGTCATCGAGCGCATCGGCAGCCTCGCCCCCGACGACACGATCTTCACGGCGGGCGTCGGCCAGCACCAGATGTGGGCCGCGCACTTCATCGAGCACGAGAAGCCCGCGACCTGGCTCAACTCCGGCGGCGCCGGGACGATGGGTTACGCGGTCCCCGCCGCGATGGGCGCGAAGGCCGGTCAGCCCGGTCGCACCGTGTGGGCGATCGACGGCGACGGCTGCTTCCAGATGACCAATCAGGAACTGACCACCTGCGCCCTCAACAACATCCCGATCAAGGTCGCCGTCATCAACAACGGCGCCCTCGGCATGGTGCGGCAGTGGCAGACCCTCTTCTACAACCAGCGCTACTCGAACACGGTCCTGTCCGGCGACCCGACCGGCACCGACGCCGCCGTGCCCGGCCAGCGCGACGCCGCGCCCCGGCCCGCGGGCACGCGCGTCCCCGACTTCGTCAAGCTCGCCGAGGCCATGGGCTGCGTCGCCCTGCGCTGCGAGGACCCGAGCGAGCTGGACGCGGTGATCGCGAAGGCGAACGCGATCAACGACCGCCCCGTCGTCGTCGACTTCATCGTCCACCAGGACGCGATGGTGTGGCCGATGGTCGCCGCCGGAACGTCCAACGACGACATCATGGCCGCCCTCGGGGTCCGCCCCGACTTCGGCGACGCCGCCGACGACTGAGACGGAAGAGCAGAAACGCACATGAACATGTCCAAGCACACGCTCTCCGTCCTGGTGGAGAACAAGCCGGGCGTCCTCGCCCGCATCACCTCCCTCTTCTCCCGCCGCGGGTTCAACATCGACTCGCTCGCGGTGGGCACCACCGAGCACCCCGACATCTCCCGCATCACCATCGTGGTCAACGTCGAGGAACTCCCCCTGGAACAGGTCACCAAGCAGCTCAACAAGCTGGTCAACGTCCTCAAGATCGTGGAGCTGGAACCCGGTTCCGCGATCCACCGGGAGCTGGTCCTGGTGAAGGTCAGGGCCGACAACGAGACCCGTTCGCAGATCGTCGAGATCGTCCAGCTCTTCCGCGCGAAGACCGTGGACGTCTCGCCGGACGCCGTCACCATCGAGGCGACCGGCTCCAGCGACAAGCTGGAGGCCATGCTCAAGATGCTCGAACACTTCGGCATCAAGGAACTCGTCCAGTCCGGCACCATCGCCGTCGGGCGCGGCGGACGGTCCATCACCGACCGCTCGCTGCGCGCCCTGGACCGCAGCGCCTGAGACGGCGGAGCGCGCGACGGCCGGCCCCACCCCGCAGCCCCCGCCGCCGCACCCCGCCCCTCGGACGTACCGCCCCCTCGCGCGCGACCCGCGCGGGCGGCCCGCCCAGGACGCACCCCGCGCGTGACCCGCGCACAGGTCTCCTTCGCACCACCCCGTCTCGCCCCGCGCGCCGGTCCCCGCCGGCGTTCGTATTCCGAGACCCGAGCACACACCAGACGGACCCCGCCGTACGGTGGGACGCACCATCCGCATACAAGGAGATAAACCAGTGGCCGAGCTGTTCTACGACGACGACGCAGACCTGTCCATCATCCAGGGCCGCAAGGTCGCGGTCCTCGGATACGGCAGCCAGGGGCACGCGCACGCGCTCTCGCTGCGCGACTCGGGCGTCGACGTGCGGGTCGGTCTGCACGAGGGCTCCAAGTCCCGTGCCAAGGCCGAGGAGCAGGGCCTCACCGTCCTGACCCCCGCCGAGGCGAGCGCCTGGGCCGACGTGATCATGATCCTCGTGCCGGACCCGATCCAGGGCAAGATCTACGAGGAGTCCGTCAAGGACAACCTGAGCGACGGCGACGCCCTCTTCTTCGGCCACGGCTTCAACATCCGCTTCGGCTTCGTCAAGCCGCCGGCCGGAGTGGACGTCTGCATGGTCGCCCCCAAGGGCCCCGGGCACCTCGTGCGCCGCCAGTACGAGGAGGGTCGCGGCGTCCCGTGTATCGCGGCCGTCGAGCAGGACGCGTCCGGCAAGGCCTTCGACCTCGCGCTCTCGTACGCGAAGGCGATCGGCGGCACCCGCGCCGGCGTCATCAAGACGACCTTCACCGAGGAGACCGAGACCGACCTCTTCGGCGAGCAGGCCGTGCTGTGCGGTGGCACCGCGGCGCTCGTCAAGGCGGGCTTCGAGACCCTCGTCGAGGCGGGCTACCAGCCGGAGATCGCCTACTTCGAGTGCATGCACGAGCTGAAGCTCATCGTCGACCTCATGTACGAGGGCGGCCTGGAGAAGATGCGCTGGTCCATCTCCGAGACCGCCGAGTGGGGCGACTACGTCTCCGGCCCGCGCATCATCACGGACCAGACCAAGGCCGAGATGAAGAAGATCCTCGGCGAGATCCAGGACGGCAGCTTCGCCAACACCTGGATGAAGGAGTACGAGGCGGGCCTGCCGAAGTACAACGAGTACAAGAAGGCCGACGAGTCGCACCTCCTGGAGACCACCGGCAAGGAGCTGCGCAAGCTCATGAGCTGGGTCGACGAAGAGGTCTGAGCCCCCTGCCCCGCCGCAGGGCGGGCGTGACGACGCGGGGGCCGGGCGACCGGCCCCCGCGTCGCGGGGTGAAGACGGAAAGAAAACAGGGGGAGCACGGGGGCGCGCGGGAGGAGCGCGGCCCGGCGCGAGGCATCCGGAGCGGACATGCGTGCTATGGACACGTAGTCCGGTCCCGAACGGGTGAACCCTCCGTACGGGCGGATTGAGCCCCCCGGTGCACCACTACACTGCACTTCCATACGCGTCAGGCCCACAGTGTCGTGCGTCTTCCACGCGGCCAGAACCCCCTCCACCGCATGCGGCCGTCGGGACGGCCGTCCGCATAGGACTTGTGAGGACACACGTGAGCGCGCAAGACAAGCCTGTCGTACTGATCGCCGAGGAACTCAGCCCCGCCACGGTCGACGCCCTCGGCCCCGACTTCGAGATCCGTCACTGCGACGGCGCCGACCGGTCCCAGCTCCTGCCGGCCCTCGCCGAGGTCGACGCGGTGCTGATCCGCTCGGCGACGAAGATCGACGCCGAGGCCGTGGCGGCGGCGCCGAAACTCAAGGTCGTCGCCCGCGCGGGCGTCGGCCTCGACAACGTCGACGTCTCGGCCGCCACCAAGGCCGGCGTCATGGTCGTCAACGCCCCCACCTCGAACATCGTGACCGCGGCCGAACTGGCCTGCGGGCTCCTCATCGCCACGGCGCGCAACATCCCGCAGGCGAGCCAGGCGCTCAAGGGCGGCGAGTGGAAGCGCTCGAAGTACACGGGCGTCGAGCTGGCCGAGAAGACCCTCGGCGTCGTCGGCCTCGGCCGCATCGGTGTCCTCGTCGCGCAGCGCATGTCCGCCTTCGGCATGAAGGTCGTCGCGTACGACCCCTACGTGCAGCCCGCGCGCGCCGCGCAGATGGGCGTCAAGCTCCTCACCCTCGACGAGCTGCTCGAAGTCGCGGACTTCATCACCGTGCACCTCCCCAAGACCCCCGAGACGCTCGGTCTCATCGGCGAGGAGGCGCTGCACAAGGTCAAGCCCTCGGTCCGCATCGTCAACGCCGCGCGCGGCGGCATCGTCGACGAGGAGGCGCTCGCCTCCGCGCTCAAGGAAGGCCGTGTCGCGGGCGCCGGGCTCGACGTGTACACCAAGGAGCCGTGCACCGACTCGCCGCTCTTCCAGTTCGACCAGGTCGTGTGCACCCCGCACCTCGGCGCCTCGACCGACGAGGCCCAGGAGAAGGCCGGCATCGCCGTCGCGAAGTCCGTGCGCCTCGCGCTCGCGGGTGAACTCGTCCCCGACGCGGTCAACGTGCAGGGCGGCGTCATCGCCGAGGACGTCAAGCCGGGCCTGCCGCTCGCCGAGCGCCTCGGCCGCATCTTCACCGCGCTCGCGGGCGAGGTCGCCGTCCGCCTCGACGTCGAGGTCTACGGCGAGATCACGCAGCACGACGTCAAGGTGCTCGAACTCTCGGCGCTCAAGGGCGTCTTCGAGGACGTGGTGGCGGAGACCGTGTCGTACGTCAACGCGCCGCTCTTCGCGCAGGAGCGCGGCGTCGAGGTCCGTCTGACCACGAGTTCGGAGTCCCCCGACCACCGCAACCTCGTGACGGTGCGCGGCACCCTCGGCGACGGCGGCGAGGTCGCGGTCTCGGGCACCCTGGCCGGTCCCAAGCACCTCCAGAAGATCGTCGCGATCGGCGAGCACACCGTCGACCTCGCCCTCGCCGACCACATGGTCGTGCTGCGCTACGCCGACCGTCCCGGCGTCGTCGGCACGGTGGGCCGCGTCCTCGGCGAGTCCGGCATCAACATCGCGGGGATGCAGGTCTCGCGCGCCGAGGAGGGCGGCGAGGCACTCGCCGTCCTCACGGTCGACGACTCGGTCCCCGCGGACGTCCTCGCGGAGGTCGCCCAGGAGACCGGCGCGACATCGGCGCGGGCGGTCAACCTGACCTGACCCGGCCGGGAGGCGCCGCCCCACGGCGATGCGCCTCCCGCGCGGAGCGCCTCCCTCATGGCGCGCCTCCCGCACGGAGCGCCAAGGGCCCGCTTCCTCCCGCCCGACGGCGGCGGGGGAGCGGGCCCTTCGACGTGCGCGGGAACTCGCGCGGGGTCCGAAGGCGGGTACGGGGGAGGCGAACTCTCGCGGGCCGCGAGGGCGCGGACCACGCGTCTTCCGGCAGTGGCGGCAGCGCGTCTCCCGCGCCCCCGCCGGCCAGAGGTACCCGCCGGGCACGGACGACGGTTCGCGGCGACGTCAGGTACGCGGCGTACCCGCACCTGTCCGCGCGTCGAGCACGTACGCCGCCCAGCGGTCCACGAGCACGCGCTCCGGGTCCCCGGGCGCGGCCAGAAGGACGACGGCGTCGGCCTCGGACAGCTCGCGCGCCGTCAGGGGGACGCACAGAAGCCCGGCCGGGTGGGCGGAGGTCGCGGCGCGCGGCGCCACGGCGCGCACGAGCGCGCCCGCCGCGTGCAGGAGGGCGGCGAGCGGCGGCGCAGGGTGCGCCCCGTTCCCACGGTGCTCCAGGAGACCGAGCAGGAGGACCCGGGCGCCCGCGAGCGCCACGCCGCGCGCGGCGAGGCCCTCGGCGAGGCGGTCCACGACACGACCGGGGCCGGGCGCGGAGCCGGCGAGGGCTGCGGCGACATCACCTTCCGTCATGGATGTATATGACCTGACAAAGTGACCGGCGGGGGAGCGGATGCGGCGTGCACGCCCCGCGCGCCACCCGGACGCCCCAACGGGGCGCTCCCGCCCCTTTCACCCCCGCGACTCCCGCCACCGCACCCGGCCCTCACCAGTGCGGGCCTTCCCCCCACCCCTCACAACCGCGCCGCCTTCACCCCCATGTGCAGCAGCAGCCGGTGCTCCCCGTCGTCCAGGTCGAGGCCCGTCAGCTGTTCCACCCGGGAGAGCCGGTAGTACAGCGTCTGACGGTGGATGCCGAGGGCCGCCGCCGTGCGGCCGGCCTGGCCCGCGTGGTCCAGGAAGACCTCGACGGTGCGGGCGAGCTCCGCGTGCGCGGGGGAGAGGAGGTCGCGCAGAACAGGGTCGTGCGCCGCGCCGGGTGGGAGCGCGGTCAGGAGGCGGTACGGGCCGAGGGCGGACCACTGCGCGACCGGGCCCAGCACCGGTTCGGCCGCCGCCGCGCGCGCCGCCGCCGCGGCCTCCCGCCACAGCTCCGGCACCTCGGCGGGCCCGCGACGCGGCGCGCCCACGCCCGCCGCCGCGCCCGCCGCGAGCTGACCCGCCGCGGAGAGCACCGAGGCCGGGACGCCTGTCCCGGTCCGTACCCGTACGAGCACCGCGAGGCGCCGTCCGCCGCCGGCCGTCGGCAGCACGCACGCCGCCGCCGTGCCCGGCACCCGCCGCGCGGGCGGCGGCTCCTCGGCGGGCCACGGCACGACGCAGACCACGGTGTAGAGGTCGTCGGCGTGCGGACCGAGCGCGGCGCGGAGCGCGGCGAGCGCCGTGTCGCGCTCCCAGTCGGTCGTCGTCGTCACGGCGCGCCGGAACTCGCGTGTCGCGGCGTCCTCCGCCGTCGCCTCGTCGGCGAGCAGCTCACCGATCCGGTCGGCGACCTGCATCGCCGAGGCGAGCCGCGACGCGGTGGGCCCGTGCGCGCTGTCGAGCAGCCACACGTAGCCGTACACCGTCCCGCCGTGCCGCACCGGGAGGCAGACGCGGTCGCGCAGGACGCCCGCCTCCGGCGCGGCGGGGATGCGCACGGGGCCTGTCGCGCGCGCGATGCCGAAGCCCTCGAACCACGCCCGGACGGCGGCGGACGAGGTGCGCGTGAGGATCGTGCGGGTCCGCACCTGGTCGAGCGCGTCCTCGGGGCCGCTGTCGTGGGCGCCGAAGGCGATGAGCCCGAAGTCCTTGTCCTCCAGCGTCGCCGGGGCACCGAGCAGGGCGGAGATCTCGTCCACGAGTTCCTGGTAATCGGCCTTCACCCCGCCATTGTCGCGCGTCCGCCCTGCCTTTTCATACAAATGTCTGAGAAGCGGAAGGGGGATGCGTGACAGGTGTCGATGGCATACGCGGTGCGGGGTCCCGAGAATCGGCAGTGACTGCGGTGTGTCCCTGTCCCCCAGGGGACGTGCGCACACCGGCAGCACCTGTCGCTTCCCCCGCGACAGGCCCTCGACCCGCTTTCCCCACCCCGCCCGGCGGGGGAGGCGCCCGTCCGCATCGTGGAGGTCCCCGTGCTGGGTCCCGTGATCCTCGCCGCGTCGCGCAGCGACCGGCTGCGCCGCGTCGTCTCGGCCGCGCCCGTCACCAAGCCGGTCGTGAACCGCTTCATCCCCGGCGAGACCGTCGACCAGATCGTCCCGATCATCGTCGACGCCACCAGCAGGGGCCTGGAGCTGACGATGGACGTCGTCGGCGAGGACATCACGACGCCCGAGCAGGCCGCCGCCGCGCGCGACGCCTACCTGGAGCTGATCGAGCACCTCAAGGTCCTCGACCTCGGCACCCGCGCCGAGATGTCCGTCAAGCTCTCGATGTTCGGCCAGTCCCTCCCCGCGCCCGCCGCCACCCCCGGTGGCGGTGGCTCCGCGCCCGCCTTCCGGAGCGGCCACGAGCTGGCCCTCGCCAACGTGCGCCCGGTCGTCGAGGCCGCCGCCGCGATCGGCACCACCGTCACGCTCGACGCCGAGGACCACACGACGCTGGACTCGATGTTCGCGATCCACGAGGAACTGCGGAAGGACTTCCCGCAGACCGGCTGCGTCATCCAGGCGTACCTCTTCCGCACCGAGGACGACGCGCGCCGCCTCGCCGCGGCGGGCAGCCGCGTCCGCCTCGTGAAGGGCGCCTACAAGGAGCCCGCCTCGGTCGCGTACCAGGAGAAGGCGGAGATCGACAAGGCGTACATCCGCGTCCTGCGCGTCCTCATGGAGGGCGACGGCTACCCCATGGTCGGTTCGCACGACCCCCGTATCGTGGAGATCGCGCAGGAACTGGCGCGCCGCGCGGGCCGCAAGCCCGGCGACTTCGAGTTCCAGATGCTGTACGGCATCCGCTCCGAGGAGCACGTACGGCTCGCCCGCGAGGGCCACCGCATGCGCGTCTACACCGCGTACGGCACCGACTGGTACGGCTACTTCATGCGGCGCCTCGCCGAGAAGCCCGCCAACCTGCTCTTCTTCCTGCGCTCGGTCCTCACCAAGAACTGAGGACCGGGGCTCCGTCCTCGCCCGGCACCGCCCGCGCGGCGGCCCCCGCACCGCGCACCCCCCGACCCCAAGGAGAACGGACACGATGGACGCTGTGACCCAGGTCCCCGCCCCCTACAACGAGCCCGTCCACGGCTACGCGCCCGGCAGCCCCGAGCGCGCCCGCCTGGAGACCAAGCTCAAGGAGCTGGCCGAGAACCCGATCGAGCTCCCCATGACCATCGGGGGCGTCAAGCGCCTCGGCGGTGGCGAGGAGTTCCGCGTCGTCCAGCCGCACGCCCACGCCTCCGTCATCGGGACGGGCCGCGGCGCGACGCGGCAGGACGCGCAGGACGCGATCGACGCCGCGCTCGCCGCCGCCCCGGCGTGGCGCGCGATGTCCTTCGACGACCGCGCCGCGATCCTCCTGCGCGCCGCCGACCTGCTCTCGGGCCCCTGGCGCGAGACCATCGCCGCCTCGGTCATGCTCGGCCAGGGCAAGACCGCGCAGCAGGCCGAGATCGACGCGCCGTGCGAGCTGGTCGACTTCTGGCGCTTCAACGTGCACTACGCGCGCCAGATCCTCGCCGAGCAGCCCCCGGCGAACTCGCCGACCGTGTGGAACCGCATGGACCACCGGCCGCTCGAAGGCTTCGTCTACGCGATCACGCCGTTCAACTTCACGGCCATCGCGCTCAACCTGCCGACCGCACCCGCGCTCATGGGCAACGTCGTCGTGTGGAAGCCCTCCCCGACCCAGACCCACGCCGCCGTCCTCATGATGCGGCTCCTGGAGGAGGCGGGGCTGCCCCAGGGCGTCATCAACCTCGTCACGGGCGACGGCATCGCCGTCTCGGACGTCGCGCTGAACCACCGCGACCTCGCGGGCATCCACTTCACCGGTTCCACCAAGACCTTCCAGCACCTGTGGAAGACGGTCGGCACCAACATCGAGAAGTACCGCGCCTACCCGCGCCTCGTCGGCGAGACCGGCGGCAAGGACTTCCTCGTCGCCCACCCGAGCGCCGACCGCGCCGTGCTCAAGACCGCGCTGACGCGCGGCGCCTTCGAGTACCAGGGCCAGAAGTGCTCCGCGACGTCGCGCGCGTACATTCCCGCCTCGATCTGGAACGACGGCTTCAAGGAGGAGTTCGCGGCCGAGGTCGACGGCATCGCCATGGGCGACGTCACCGACTTCAAGAACTTCATCGGCGCCGTCATCGACGAGCGCGCCTTCGCGAAGAACAAGGCCGCGATCGACCGAGCCAAGGCCGACGCCACCTGCACGATCGTCGCGGGCGGCACGTACGACGACTCCGTCGGCTACTTCGTGCGCCCGACCGTCATCGAGTGCGCCGACCCGGAGAACGAGGTCTTCACGACCGAGTACTTCGGCCCGATCCTCGCCGTGCACGTCTACGAGGACGACCAGTACGAGGCCATGCTCGACCAGATGGAGTCGGTCTCGGACTACGCCCTGACCGGTTCGGTCATCGCGAACGACCGTGCCGCCGCCGCCCTCACGATGGACAAGCTCCGCTACGCGGCCGGCAACTTCTACATCAACGACAAGTCGACCGGCGCCGTCGTCGGCCAGCAGCCCTTCGGCGGCGGCCGCGCCTCCGGCACCAACGACAAGGCCGGGGCCCCGCAGAACCTCCAGCGCTGGACGCTCACCCGCGCGATCAAGGACGCGCTGGTCTCGCCGACCGACTACACCTACCCCCACATGGGCTGACACCCCGCCCGGGCCCCAGGCCCGTCCCCGCGCGCCGGTCCCCGTCCGGGCCCGTCGCGCCCCTCGCCCCCGCCCCCGGCCCCGGTGCTCGTACCGGCCGGGGGCGGTGCCGTGTCCGGGGGCGGGCCAAGGCGCCCTTGCCGCCCCGCACCCCATCCGCGCCACCCCTGTCCACGGGGCTAAGCGTCCGCTTAGTATGGCGCGAGCGGCCGTACCCCGTGCCGCACCGCGCAGCCCCGGAGAGGACCATGGCGAAGAACGCGAAGACCGCCGAGAAGAGCGGCTCCCTGCTCCTGTCCCGCAGGGACCTGAGCTTCCTCCTGTACGAGTGGCTCCACGTCGAGGACCTGACCGCCCGCGCGCGCTACGCCGAGCACGACCGCGCGACGTTCGACGCGGTGCTCGACCTGAGCGAGACCCTCGCCGCTCGCCACTTCGCGCCCCACAACAAGCTCGGCGACGCGCACGAGCCGACCTTCGACGGCGAGCGCGTCCACCTCGTCCCCGAGGTGGGCGAGGCGCTGAAGGTCTTCGCCGAGGCGGGGCTCACGAGCGCGGGGCTCGACGCCTCGGTCGGCGGGATGCAGCTCCCGCGCGTCGTCACGGACGCGTGCTTCGCGTGGTTCCAGGCCGCGAACGTCGGCACGTCCGCGTACCCCTTCCTCACCGTCGGCAACGCGAACCTCCTCCTCGCGCACGGCAGCAGGGAACAGGTCGAGACCTTCGTGCGGCCCATGGCCGAGGGCCGCTGGTTCGGCACGATGTGCCTCTCCGAGCCGCAGGCCGGTTCCTCGCTCGCGGACGTCCGCACCCGCGCCGAGCACGCCGGGGGCGGCACGTACCGCCTCTTCGGCAACAAGATGTGGATCTCGGGCGGCGACCACGAGCTGACCGAGAACATCGTCCACCTCGTCCTCGCCCGTACCCCGGACGGCCCGGCGGGGGTCAAGGGCCTCTCGCTCTTCGTCGTGCCCAAGTACCTCGTGGACGAGGACGGCGGCATCGGCGCGCGCAACGACGTCGTGCTCGCCGGGCTCAACCACAAGATGGGCTACCGGGGCACGACCAACACCCTCCTCAACTTCGGCGAGGGCGCGCACCGCCCCGGCGGGGAGCCGGGCGCGGTCGGCCACCTCGTCGGCGAGGAGAACAAGGGCCTCGCGTACATGTTCCACATGATGAACGAGGCCCGCATCGGTGTCGGCCTCGGCGCGACAGCCCTCGGCTACACCGGCTACCTGCACGCGCTCGACTACGCGCGCACGCGCCCCCAGGGCCGCCCCGTCGCAGCGAAGGACCCCGAAACGCCGCAGGTCCCGATCATCGAGCACACCGACGTGCGCCGCATGCTCCTCGCGCAGAAGGCGTACGTGGAGGGCGCGCTCGCCCTCACGCTCTACTGCGCTCGCCTCGTCGACGAGCAGCGCACCGCGCCCGAGCGCACCGCGCGCGAGGAGGCCGGACTGCTCCTCGACATCCTCACGCCGATCGCCAAGAGCTGGCCGTCCCAGTGGTGCCTGGAGGCGAACAGCCTCGCCATCCAGGTGCACGGCGGCTACGGCTACACGCGCGAGTACGACGTCGAGCAGTTCTACCGCGACAACCGCCTCAACCCCATCCACGAGGGCACCCACGGCATCCACGGCCTCGACCTCCTCGGCCGCAAGGCGGTCATGAGGGACGGCGCCGCGCTGCGCCTCCTGCTCGGCCGTATCGAGGACACGGCGCGCCGCGCGGCGTCGGCGGGCGGCGACGCCGCGACGTACGCGACGTCCCTGCGCGAGGCGGCGGCGCGGCTCGGCGCCGTGACGGCGCGCCTGTGGGAGAGCGGCGACCCGCGCACGGCCCTCGCCAACGCCTCCGTCTACCTGGAGGCGGCCGGGCACGTCGTCCTCGCCTGGATCTGGCTCGAACAGCTCCTCGCGGCGAGCGCGGGCGAGGGGAGCTTCTACGCGGGCAAGCGGGCCGCCGCGCGGTACTTCTTCCGCTACGAGCTGCCCCGCACGGCGCCGCAGTTCGCGCTCCTCGAAAGCCTCGACACGACGGCGGCCGACATGGAACCCGACTGGTTCTGAGACCTCGGACCGCTTCCGGGGCCCCGGCCGGTAGGAGGACCGCGAGCGGCACGCGGCACCCGGCCGCTCTGCGAGCCCCGGCCGGTTCGGCAGGCCGCGACCGGCCCCCCGCACCCCGTCCGGGGGAGCGGTGAGGCGGGCGGCTCCGGCGCGCGCGGCGTGGCGCGGGCGCCGAAGCCGTCTCAGATAGTAGGAAGTCCGAGTAATTGTAGAGACAGCGACGCCGCGCTGCCCTAGCTTTGTAGGAGCCGGACTGTTCTCGCCCGACCTGGCGAAGGCGGTCGTGTGCCGTGGCCCCGCGCAGGCGAACCCTGCGGGCCCGGTCCCCGCCCCGGACGGCGCGCACCCCGTGGTCCCCGTACCCCGGCTTCCCGCCGGAGTGCCCGGCCCTCCGGGTCCCCGTCGCCCCAGTCCATCCCTCACGCCCGACCGGCCGCGCCCCGGCGCGGACCTGACCGGCGTGCCCCCCACCGCCCACGGGTCACCCGTGGACCTGGACCTGCAAGGAGTCGATCCTCATGGCCGCAGAGACGACCGTCCGCCGAGTCCGCCACTCCGCCCCGCGCAGCGAGGCCGAGCGCCGCAACGCCGCCGCCGCGCTCCAGCGCGCCCTCGACCGTCGCGACAACGGCGGCCAGACGGGCCACTGACGCGACCTCGCCCCCGCGCGGGCATGTCGCCGGGCCGCGCCGCGCACCGACGCGGCGCCGCCCCCTCCCCGTACCGCCGCGCAGCTGGTACACATACGCCACCGGGAGCCGCCGGTCGCCCGGCCGGCCCGCGAGGACGCGGGCCGGCCGGCACCTTCGCGGCGGCGCGCCGGTTCAGCGCGTGATCGTGAAGTGGTCCACGCGCTCACCCGTCTCCGCGAGCGCCGTGACCTCCAGGCGCGGTCGCGCCCCGGTCGTCACCCGCACCGCGAGGAACGAGAAGCCCGTGTACCGCACGCGCGACCACTCGACCGCCTCGCTCGCCTTCCCCGCCTCCGTCCAGTGGTACGAGGCCACGGAGTCGACGTGGTGCTCGTGCCCCTCGTACGAGTCGGGCGCCGGGAAGTCGTAGAGCGCCTTGCCCGCGCCGCCGGCCGTCACGTAGACGATGCCGTCGCGGGTCGACGAGACCGATTCGCCGACCGGCACGGTGCGCGCGATCCGCCCGCCGCGCAGCGCGTCGGTGCGCTCGTAGACGTGGTTGTGGCCGTTGACGACGAGATCGACGCGGTACCTGTCGAAGAGCGGCACCCACGCGTCGCGCACGCCGCCGTCCGAGGCGTGCGCGTTCGTCGTCGAG
This sequence comes from Streptomyces sp. NRRL F-5630, assembly GCF_000719475.1. Classification (GTDB taxonomy): domain Bacteria; phylum Actinomycetota; class Actinomycetes; order Streptomycetales; family Streptomycetaceae; genus Streptomyces. The sequence goes on from NZ_JOGO01000052.1 coordinate 30,300, forward strand.
AAGGCGCAGTGGTGGAAGAAGACCACGACGAAGTCGATGTCGCGACGCGCGCGCAGTTCCTTGAGCTTCCTCTCCAGCCACTTCGTCTGCGCGCCGCCCGTGTACCCGGTGTTCGCCCTGATCTCCAGGCTCACGTCGTTGGCGTCGAGCGCGACGACGCCGACGTTGCCGTAGACGAAGGAGTAGACGCCGGGCGACTTCTCGGCGTCGAGCCCGCCCTTCGGCAGCGACCAGCGCGCGTTCTGCCCGCCGTAGCCGTTCGGCGAGTACCACGCCTCCATGTCGTGGTTGCCCGTCGTGACCATCCACGGCACCTTGGACGCGACCGACTCGGTCTGCGCGAGGAACTGGTCCCACACGCGGGCGTCGTAGGTGTCGCCCTCCTTGCCCTGACCGCTGCTGTCCGCGTAGCAGATGTCGCCCGCGTGCAGGTGGAAGGAGGGGTTCTGGCCGAGGATCAGCGCGTCGTTGGCGAGCGCGTCGTAGGAGACGCCCTGGTCGCCGAAGGCGGTGAAGGTGAACGACTCCGGGCGCGCGGGCGCCGTGCGGAAGCTGCCGATCGTGCCGATGTTGCGGGGGTCGGCCGGGTCGAAGCCGGTGTGGCCGACGCCGTAGTAGTACGTCGTGTCCGGGCGCAGGCGTTCCAGCCCGACGTGCAGGTAGTACTGGTCCACGGCCGGGAGCTTCGAGGTGAGCGCGGGGGTGTGCAGCGCCCGTACCTCCGCCTCGATCTTCCGGCTGAGGTCCCACGGACGCGTGCCGACGCGCAGGAAGGGCCGCTTGACCGGCAGCGGCACCTGCCAGCTCACCGTCATCTGCGTGCGCGGGTCGGCGCCGAAGGCGAGGTGGCGCGCGAACGGGGCGACGAGCGAGCCGTCGACGCGGGACGCGGCGGAGGACGGCAGGAAGGCGGGCGACGGGGTGGGGGGAGGCGCCGCGACGGGATGCGCGGCGTTCGCGCTGCCGCCGAGCACACCGAAGCCCGCGACGGCGCCCGCCGTGACGGTGCCCGCGCGCAGCGCCGAACGCCGCGTCAGCTTGCGGCGCAAGTACTCGTGCTGCTCGGGCATCGTCATCCGGGAAGCGAGGTGGTCGGGGATGCCGACCCGTGGTGTCTCCATGACCGGAAGGTCCCACCCGCGCATGGCCCAGGTGTGGCGTACAGGTGTCCGCGACGCGACCGGACGGCAATGTGTCCGCATGATGGACGCGGTGTGTCATGCAGTGGGACGAGGAGTACGGTGCCCGCATGTCGCGCAGCATCAATCTCGCAGTCATTTCCGGTGACGGCATCGGCCCCGAGGTCGTGTCGCAGGGCCTGAAGGTCCTGGGCGCCGTCCTCCCGCAGGACGCCAAGCTGGAGACCAAGGAGTACGACCTCGGCGCCCAGCGCTGGCACCGCACGGGGGAGACCCTCCCGGACGCGGAGCTCGAAGCGCTGGCCTCGCACGACGCGATCCTCCTGGGCGCGATCGGCGATCCCTCGGTGCCCTCGGGGGTCCTGGAGCGCGGGCTGCTCCTCAAGCTCCGCTTCGCGTTCGACCACTTCATCAACCTGCGGCCCTCGCGCCTCTTCCCGAACACGCCGACGCCGCTCGCGGGCAGCCCCGAGATCGACTTCGTCGTCGTCCGCGAGGGCACCGAGGGCCCGTACACGGGCAACGGCGGCTCGCTGCGCACCGGCACGCCCGCCGAGATCGCCACCGAGGTCAGCGTCAACACGGCGTACGGCGTCGAGCGCGTCGTCCGCGACGCCTTCGCCCGCGCCCAGGCCCGCCCGCGCAAGAAGCTCACGCTCGTCCACAAGAACAACGTGCTCGTCCACGCGGGCCACCTGTGGAAGAACACCTTCGACAAGGTCGCGGCCGAGTACCCCGAGGTCAGCACCGACTACCTGCACGTCGACGCCGCGACGATCTTCCTCGTCACGCAGCCCGAGCGCTTCGACGTCATCGTCACCGACAACCTCTTCGGCGACATCCTCACCGACCTCGCCGCCGCCGTCACCGGCGGCATCGGCCTCGCAGCCTCGGGGAACATCAACCCGAGCGGCGCCTTCCCCTCGATGTTCGAGCCGGTCCACGGCTCCGCACCCGACATCGCCGGGCAGGGCAAGGCCGACCCCACGGCCACGATCCTCTCCGTCGCGCTCCTGCTGCGGCACCTCGGCTACGAGACCGAGGCGGCGCGCGTCGAGGAGGCCGTCACGGCCGACCTCGCGGCCCGCGACGGCTCGCCCCGCACCACCGAGGAGATCGGCGACGCCCTCGCCGCCCGAGTAGCCGGCTGACCCGGCAGGTACGACCGTACGAAAACGGGGCCGTACCACCCCGCTCCACCGAGCACCACAGCCGCCGGGCCGCGCACCACCGCCCGGCGGCTGTGGTGCGTCCGGGGGCGCGTGGCCCGTGCGGCGTCCCGCCCTCCGCGCCCTGATTCCGCGCCCGCCCCGTTCCGCTGTTCGAGCGGGGGAGCGATAATCGGACACGGGGCCGCGACATCGCACGATGCTCGGACGTCCTACGACCCAGACGAGAACGTGAAGGAAGAGTCATGACGCCGACGATCGAGCTGAAGCCCACCGCAACGCCCCTCTCCGACGCCGAGCGCGAGGCGATCCTCACCGCCCCGGGCTTCGGCCGGTACTTCACCGACCACATGGTGACGATCAAGTGGACCGAGGGCCGCGGCTGGCACGAGGCCCAGCTCGTCCCCTACGCGCCGCTCTCGCTCGACCCCGCGAACATGACGCTGCACTACGCGCAGACGATCTTCGAGGGCCTCAAGGCGTACCGCCGCCCCGACGGCTCCGTCGCGACGTTCCGGCCCGAGGCGAACGCCGAGCGCTTCCAGCGCTCCGCGCGCCGGCTCGCGATGCCCGAACTGCCCGTCGAGACCTTCGTCGCCGCGTGCGACGCGCTCGTGCGCCAGGACAAGGCATGGGTCCCCCCGCACGGCGAGGCCAGCCTCTACCTGCGCCCCTTCATGATCGCCACGGAGGTCGGGCTCGGCGTCCGGCCCGCCGACGAGTACCTCTTCGTCGTCATCGCCTCGCCCGCCGGCGCCTACTTCCCCGGCGGCGTCCAGCCCGTCTCGGTCTGGCTCTCCGAGGACTACGTGCGCGCCGTCAAGGGCGGCACGGGCGCGGCGAAGACCGGCGGCAACTACGCCGCCTCGCTCGTCGCGCAGGCCGAGGCCGCGGCCAAGGGCTGCGACCAGGTCGTCTGGCTCGACGCGGTGGAGCACCGCTGGGTCGAGGAGATGGGCGGCATGAACCTCTACTTCGTCTACGGCGACCACATCGTCACGCCCGAACTGAGCGGCTCCCTGCTCCCGGGCATCACGCGCGACTCGCTCCTCACGCTCGCCCGCGACCTCGGCTACACCGCCGAGGAGCGCCGCCTCTCGACCGAGGAGTGGAGGCGCGACACCGAGGAGGGGCGCCTCACCGAGGTCTTCGCGTGCGGAACGGCGGCCGTCATCACGCCGGTCGGCACGGTCAAGTCCGCGGGCGCCGAGTGGACCCAGGGCGACGGCACCCCCGGCACCGTCACGATGCGGCTGCGCGAGGCGCTCCTGAACCTCCAGTCCGGCGCGGCCGAGGACACGCACGGCTGGATGCACGAGCTGGGCTGACCGTGTCCCGGCGAAATCTTCCCGCCGTGAACAGGCTGTGAGCAAGGGGCGTCATCCTGGATGACGCCCCTTGCCTCTGGGCACCGTTCCCGCATGGAGCGACAGCGGGGTCAGCAGCACTGGAAGAAGATCTGGGCCGGTTCGGCCGGGAACATGGTCGAGTGGTTCGACTGGTTCGTCTACGCGAGCTTCGCGACGTACTTCGCGGGCGCCTTCTTCCCGAAGGGCGACGCGACGGCACAACTCATGAACACCGCGGGCATCTTCGCGGTCGGCTTCTTCATGCGCCCCGTCGGCGGCTGGCTCCTCGGCCGCGTCGGCGACCGCAGGGGACGCAAGGCGGCGCTGACCCTCACGGTCTCGCTCATGTCGGCGTCGGCGGTCCTCATCGCCGTCGCACCCCCGTACGACGTCGCGGGCTACGGCGGCGCGGTCGTCCTCCTCCTCGCGCGACTGCTCCAGGGGCTCTCGGTCGGCGGCGAGTACGCGGCGAGCGCGACATACCTCACGGAGGCGGCCGACCCGCGCCGCCGCGGCTTCGCGTCGAGCTTCCAGTACGTCTCGATGACGCTGGGCCAGATCCTCGGCCTCGCCCTGCTCCTCCTGCTCCAGCACACGCTCAGCGACGCCGCGCTGCACGCCTGGGGCTGGCGCGTGCCCTTCGCCGTGGGCGCGCTCGGCGCGGGCGTCGTCTTCTGGCTGCGCCGCTCGATGCTGGAGACGGAGGTGTACGAGGCCGACGCGGGGACGGGGGACAGGGGCACCCTCCGCGCGCTGCTGCGCCACAAGCGCGAGGCGCTGCTGGTCGTCGCGCTCACGACGGGCGGCACGGTCGCGTACTACACGTACACGACGTACCTCACCAAGTACCTCTCGAACACCGCCGGGCTGCCGAAGCGGACGGCGACGCTCGTCTCGCTCGTCGCGCTCCTCGTCTTCGCGGCGCTCCAGCCGCTCGCCGGGGCGCTCTCGGACCGCGTCGGCAGGCGCCCGCTGCTCATCGGCTTCGCGGTCGGCTCGACCTTCCTGACCGTCCCCCTCCTCACCCTGCTCGCCCACGCGAAGACGTTCTGGCCCGCCCTCGGCCTCTCCCTGGTGGCCCTGGTCCTCGTGACGGGCTACACCTCGATCAACGCGTGCGTGAAGGCGGAACTCTTCCCCACGGGTGTCCGCGCCCTCGGCGTCGCCCTCCCCTACGCCCTCGCGAACGCCGCGTTCGGCGGCACGGCCGAGTACGTCGCGCTGTGGTTCAAGAACGCAGGCGTCGAGAGCGGCTTCGCCTGGTACGTCGCGGGCTGCGCCGCCGTCTCGCTCGTCGTGTACGTGACGATGCGCGAGACCCGCGACCTGGACCTGACCCACGTCACCCCCGAACCCGCCCCGGACCCGGCCCCCGCGCGGCGCACGGAACCGGCCTGAAAGGGCCCGGCGCCGCGTACGGAACCGGCCCGGAGAGCCCCCGGGCCGTGCGCGAAGCCGCCGCGAGCGGCCCGCGGCCCGCATCCTGAGACGCCCCCTCCACCCGGGCGCGCCGCTGTGGCAGACTGCCTCCATGCTCGTTCGCGCCATGATTATCGGCCGCAGCGCGCCGGTCCTTCGTGGCCGCTGACCCGCGAACCACCCTTCGCGGTCACGGCCACCGAGCCTCGGACCCGCGCGCAGACCTCTCGCACCCGCGAGGGGTCTTTTTCGTTTCCGGCCCCACCCGGCCGGCCGACGGAGCGAGCGAGTGGAGAGGCGACGGAGCCACCACGCAGCCCCCTTTCCGATTCCCACAGGAGCAAGCAGCCCATGACCGCAACGCCCGAAGCCCAGGGGACGGCCCCCACTCCCGGCGGGGCTCCCACCGCCGACGCCGCCGTCGCCCGTGACTTCCATGTCTTCGACACGACCCTGCGCGACGGTGCCCAGCGCGAGGGCATCAACCTCACCGTCGCCGACAAGCTCACCATCGCCCGCCACCTCGACGACTTCGGCGTCGGCTTCATCGAGGGCGGCTGGCCGGGAGCCAACCCGCGCGACACCGAGTTCTTCGCCCGCGTCCAGGAGGAGGTCCCCTTCCGGCACGCCCAGCTCGTCGCCTTCGGCTCCACCCGCCGCGCGCACACCAAGGCCGCCGACGACGCGCAGGTCCAGGCCCTCCTCGACTCGGGCGCCCCCGTCATCACGCTCGTCGCCAAGTCCCACGACCGCCACGTCGAACTCGCCCTGCGCACGACGCTCGACGAGAACCTCGCGATGATCGCCGACACCGTCGCGCACCTGCGCGCCCAGGGACGCCGCGTCTTCCTCGACTGCGAGCACTTCTTCGACGGCTACCGCGAGAACCCCGCCTACGCCAAGGCCGTCGTCCGCACCGCGCACGAGGCGGGCGCCGACGTCGTCGTGCTCTGCGACACCAACGGCGGGATGCTGCCCGCGCAGATCGGCGCGATCGTGCAGACCGTCCTCGCCGACACCGGCGCGCGCCTCGGCATCCACGCGCAGGACGACACGGGCTGCGCCGTCGCCAACACCCTCGCCGCCGTCGACGCCGGCGCGACCCACGTCCAGGGCACCGCGAACGGCTACGGCGAACGCGTCGGCAACGCCAACCTCTTCCCCGTCGTCGCCGCGCTGGAGCTGAAGTACGGGCGCAAGGTGCTCCCCGAGGGCGCGCTGCGGGAGATGACGCGCATCTCGCACGCCATCGCCGAGGTCGTGAACCTCACCCCCGCGACGCACCAGCCCTACGTCGGCGTCTCCGCCTTCGCGCACAAGGGCGGCCTCCACGCCTCCGCGATCAAGGTCGATCCCGCGCTCTACCAGCACATCGAGCCCGAACTCGTCGGCAACCGGCTGCGCATGCTCGTCTCCGACATGGCCGGTCGTGCCTCCGTCGAGCTGAAGGGCAAGGAACTCGGCATCGACCTGTCGGGCGACAGGGAACTCGTCGGCCGCGTCGTCGCGCGGGTCAAGGAGCACGAACTCAAGGGCTACAGCTACGAGGCGGCCGACGCCTCCTTCGAACTCCTGCTGCGCACCGAGGCCGAGGGCCGCGCGCCGCGCTTCTTCCGCACGGAGTCCTGGCGGGCCATCGTCGAAAACCGCCCCGACGGCAGCCACGCCAACGAGGCGACCGTGAAGCTGTGGGCCAAGGGCGAGCGCCTCGTCGCGACCGCCGAGGGCAACGGCCCCGTCAACGCGCTCGACCGCGCGCTGCGCGTCGCCCTGGAGCGCATCCACCCCGAGCTGGCCGGCTTCCGCCTCACCGACTACAAGGTGCGCATCCTGGAGGGCCGCCACGGCACCGAGTCCACGACGCGCGTCCTCATCTCCACGGGCGACGGCGTCACGGAGTGGTCCACGGTGGGCGTCGCCGACAACGTGATCGCCGCCTCGTGGCAGGCCCTGGAGGACGCCTACACGTACGGGCTGCTGCGCGCGGGGGTCACCCCGTCCGAGTGAGGCGGGGACCGTGCGCGGGTGAGGAGTGACCCGCACGGGTGGACGAGGGAAAAGACCCGGGCCGCAAGGTGTAAAAGGAAGCTTTTGCCGCTCGGCCCGGGGCTCCCCCTCGGCTAGCGTCGAACGCATGAACCAGATCAGGCCGGGCCGCCCCGCGGTCGCTCTCCGGCCGGTCGCCCCCGCCCCCGCCCGTCCCCCCGCGGCGTCGGCCGCGCGCGGGCCCCGCATCCCCGTGGTCCCGGCCCCGCCGGGGCGCCGTGCCCCCGTGGGGCCCCGGCTGCTCGTGCCGCTCCTCAGCCTCCTGCTCGCCCTCGGCGCCGTCCTCGCGGCCGCCCCGGCGGCCCCGGCGGCGGACGCCGGGGTGCGGTCCGTCGCGCGGGCCCTGCGCGCCGATCCGGTGTACGTGGACCCCGCGATGCGCGCCCAGTTCTCGAAGGCGGGGGAGCGGGCGCTGGAACGGCGCATCGAGGACGGCGACCGCGCCGTCTTCATCGCCGTGCTGCCGGGCGGCAGCGGCGCTGGGCGACTCCTCGACGAGTTGCGGCGGTCGACGGGCATCGCCGGGGTCTACGCGGTACGCCTCGGCGACACCCTGGACGCGCGCGCCGACGCCGCGGTCCTGCCCGCCGAGACGGTGCGCCGCGCCGTCTCGGCGGTGCGCGGGCGGGCCCTGCCGCGCCAGCTCGACGCCTTCGTACGGCTCACGCTGCGCTCCGCGCGCGGCGCGGCCCCCGCCTCCTGGGGCCTCACCGCGGGCGACGGCAGCGGTCCGCTGATCCCGGCCCTTCTCGTCTCCGGGGCCCTCGTCCTCGTCCTCGCGGGGACCTGGGTGGTGCTGCGCCGCCGCCGGAACCGGCGTGAGCGCGCCCGCGCCGACGTGCTCGACCGACTGCGCGCCGCCGCCGAGGAGGACCTCGCCGCGTTCACGGCGCGACTCGAAGGGCTCGACTTCCATCCCGCCGAACCCGGCGCGGACGACATCCGCCGCGCCGACCACGAGCGCGCTCTCGACGCCCTCGACCAGGCCCGTTCCCTCCTCGCCGCCGTGCTCGTGCCCGCCGATCTGCGCCCCGTCACGCGTGCCCTGGCGGAGGGCGGCCACAGCCTCGCGACCCTGCGCGCCCGCCGCGCGGGCGTCCCGGTCCCCGCTCGCCGGCCCCCCTGCTTCTTCGACCCGGGCCACGGTCCTTCGGCGCACGACGTGATCTGGGCCCCGCCCGGCGCCGCGCCGCGTCCCGTCCCCGTCTGCGCCGCCGACGCCGCGCTCCTGCGCGCCGGCGAGGCCCCCGCGGCGCGCACCGTCCCCACCGTCCTGGGGCGCCGCCCCTACTGGGAGGCCGACCCCGCCTGGTGGGGGCCCTGGGCTGTCGGCTGGTACGGCGAGGACCTCGCTCCCGCCCTCCTCACCGGCACCCCCCTGGCCGCGGGCCTGCCCCACCACGCCCCGGCCTGAGCCCCCACGCCGCGCCGGGGCCTGAGGAGCCCCGCCCCCGGCCACGGCCGGGGCTCCGGCGCCCGCCGCCTCGCGCTCACGAGCCGCCCCCCGCCCACGCCACCCGCGCCGCTGCGCGCCTCCTCCGCCCCGCCGTGCACGGGCACGACGATGCCCCCCTCGCCGTCCTCCGGCCGGGCCGGAGGGCGCCGAGAGGGGCACCGGGGCAGGGAAGCGGGGCGGCCCCGCGTCGCTCACGCGTTCTTGATCGCCGAGATCTCCAGCGTCAGCTTGATCTTGTCCGAGACGAGCACACCACCGGTCTCCAGGGCGGCGTTGTACGTGAGGCCCCACGCCGAGCGCAGGATCTCCGCCTTGCCCTCGAAGCCGACGCGCTCGTTGCCGAAGGGGTCCTTGGCGGAACCGTTGAACTCCAGGTCGATCGAGAGCGGCTTGGTCGTGCCGTGGATCGTGAGGTCGCCCGTGATGCGGTACTCGTCGCCGCCGAGGGCCTCGGCGGAGGTCGAGCGGAAGGTCATCAGCGGGTGGTTCTCGACGTCGAAGAAGTCGGCGCTCTTGAGATGACCGTCACGGTCGGGCGCGCCCGTGTCGACGCTGTCGAGCTTGACGTCGAGCGAGGCGCTAGAGCGCGCGGGGTCGGCGCCGTCGAGGTGCAGCGTGCCCTCGAAGTCCTTGAAAGAGCCCTTCACGTTGGTGACCATGGCGTGGCGCGCCGAGAAGCCGAGCGTCGAGTGCACCGGGTCGATCGTGTAGTCACCGGTCAGGGCGGCGAGGTCGGGGCTGACGGCGGCGGCCTCGGCGGGGGCGGTGTTCTCGTTCTTGCGGCCGAAGAGACCCATGGTTGCTCCTTGGAAAACGAAGGGGGACGAAAGAGGTCGAAAGCCCGGTTCCGCACTCCGCGGAAAGTTGAACTTTCAATAACACCGACAGTAGACCCATTCCGTTCAAAGTTCAACTGCTAGCGAGGAGTGCCCGCGCGGATACATGAGGAACCGCGCTCCATGGTCACGCTTCCCCGTCCCGCCCGGCACCCGGCACGCACCCGGCGGAGTGAAGCCGGCCCCTGAGGCCCTCTGGCGCCCCGGCCGCTCCGTGCGGCACCATCACCCCTGCTCCACCGCGCCACCCCCATGACCCGACGCGTGCACAGGAGACCGCCTTGCCCTCCTCCACCCCCCGCCTGCGCTCCCTCCTCGCCACCGGAGCCCTGCTCGGCGCCGCCCTCTTCGCCCCCGGCGTCGGCGCGCTCGCCGCCGCCCCCGCCTTCGCCGTCGACAAGATCAGCCACGCGACCGCGACCTCGATGTTCAGCGCCTCCGGCATCACGTGGTCCTCGTCCGGCGGCTGCTCGAACCGCGACGTCTCCACCTGTACGTCCTTCGACCAGCTCAATCTCGCCACCGCTCAGGGCGCCCAGACGCTCAAGTCCGCCTCGGGCTGCGCCCTCAACATCACCGGTGGCACCGAGACGGGCCACGCCTCGGGAACGTACTCGCACTGGAACGGCTACAAGCTCGACTTCGGCAAGAACACGTGCCTGACCGGTTACGTCCAGAACACGTTCACGTACATCGGCCTGCGCGGCGACGGCTATCCGCAGTGGCAGGCGGCCTCCGGCAACCTCTACGCCGACGAGGGGAGCCACTGGGACGTGACCTTCAAGACCTGCGGCGGCTGCTGAGCCGCACCGCCCACGCCGTACGCGGGGCGCGCGCCACCCCCCGCGTACGGCGTGGGCCGGAACCCGTGCGGCGGGACCGGACAAGGCCGCACCCCTGTGGCGCATCTCTCGCCCCAAGTCGTCGGCCCCTCTTGTCGGACCCCGACAAGAGGTGTGTCCCTCCGAGCGGGGACGATCGGCCCCCTCCCCGTGTTTCTGTGCAAGGACACCAGGAAATGCCGCGCGAGACTGTGCGGACCCGACGGACCCTTTGCCGCGCCCGATTTCGTATGGTCGCTACATGACCGTTTTGGACGAGACGCCGGACGCGACCCCGGACGAGCCCAAGGACGCCAAGGGCCGTGTGGCGGAACTGCTCGCCGTACGTGCCGAGGCGCTGCGAGGCCCCAGCGACCGGGCCACCGAGGCCCAGCACGCCAAGGGGAAGCTCACCGCGCGCGAGCGGATCGAGCTGCTCCTCGACCCCGGCTCCTTCCACGAGGTCGAGCAACTGCGGCGGCACCGCGCCACCGGCTTCGGCCTGGAGGCGAAGAAGCCCTACACGGACGGTGTGATCACCGGCTGGGGCACCGTGGACGGACGTACCGTCTTCGTCTACGCGCACGACTTCCGGATCTTCGGCGGCGCCCTCGGCGAGGCCCACGCCGAGAAGATCCACAAGATCATGGACAAGGCCATCGCGGCCGGGGCCCCGCTCGTCTCGCTCAACGACGGCGCCGGTGCCCGCATCCAGGAAGGCGTCTCCGCGCTCGCGGGCTACGGCGGCATCTTCCAGCGCAACACCAAGGCGTCCGGCGTCATCCCGCAGATCTCCGTCATGCTCGGCCCCTGCGCGGGCGGCGCCGCCTACAGCCCGGCGCTCACCGACTTCGTCTTCATGGTCCGCGAGACCTCGCAGATGTTCATCACCGGCCCCGACGTCGTCAAGGCCGTCACCGGCGAGGAGATCACGCAGAACGGGCTCGGCGGCGCCGACGTCCACGCCGAGACCTCCGGCGTCTGCCACTTCGCGTACGACGACGAGGAGACCTGCCTCGCCGAGGTCCGCTACCTCCTCTCGCTGCTCCCGCAGAACAACCGCGAGACGCCCCCGGCCGCCGAGAGCGAGGACCCCGCGGACCGCCGCGGCGACGTCCTCCTCGACCTCGTCCCCGCCGACGGCAACCGCCCCTACGACATGCGCAAGGTCATCGAGGAGATCGTCGACGACGGCGAGTTCCTGGAGGTCCACGAGCGCTGGGCGACCAACATCATCTGCGCCCTGAGCCGTCTCGACGGCCAGGTCGTCGGCATCATCGCCAACCAGCCGCAGTCCCTCGCGGGAGTCCTCGACATCGAGGCGAGCGAGAAGGCCGCGCGCTTCGTGCAGATGTGCGACGCCTTCAACATCCCGCTCCTCACCCTCCTGGACGTCCCCGGCTTCCTCCCGGGCGTCGACCAGGAGCACGGTGGCATCATCCGGCACGGCGCGAAGCTCCTCTACGCGTACTGCAACGCGACCGTCCCCCGGATCTCGCTGATCCTGCGGAAGGCGTACGGAGGTGCTTACATCGTCATGGACTCCCAGTCCATCGGCGCCGACCTCACCTACGCCTGGCCCACCAACGAGATCGCCGTCATGGGCGCCGAGGGCGCCGCGAACGTCATCTTCCGCCGCCAGATCGCCGCGGCCGACGACCCCGAAGCCATGCGGCAGAAGATGGTCAAGGAGTACAGGTCGGAGCTGATGCACCCGTACTACGCGGCCGAGCGCGGCCTCGTGGACGACGTCATCGACCCCGCCGAGACCCGCGAGGTGCTCATCGCCTCCTTCGCGATGCTCCGCACCAAGCACGCCGACCTCCCCTCGCGCAAGCACGGCAACCCGCCGCAGTGAGCGTCCCCGAGGCCACCCCGACCCCCTACGAAGCAGAACGGAACGACATGAGCGAGCCCGTCACCGTCGACCCCGGCCTCCTGCGCGTCGAGAAGGGCAGCGCCGAGCCCGAGGAACTCGCGGCCCTGACCGCCGTCCTCCTCGCCCGCGCCGCCGAGACCGCCGCCGCGCCCACCACCCCCCGCTCCGCCCGCGCCGGCTGGCGTCGTCTGGAGCGCGAGAACGGCTTCCACGCCCCGCACAGCTGGCGCTGAGCCGCATAGCCGGCGCCGCTGAGCCGCCGAGAACGCCGAAAGGGCCCGTACTCCTCGGGAGTACGGGCCCTTTCGCGCGCGGTTCATCACCGCAGGCGGGCCATGAGGGCGTGTTCGACGAGGGTGATGAGGGCGGATTTGGCGTCGGCGCGGTGGCGGGCGTCGGTGGTGATGATGGGGGTGTCGGGTCC
>NZ_JOGO01000053.1 GCF_000719475.1 Streptomyces sp. NRRL F-5630
ACCGCCGCTACGAGCGCAAGGCCGAACACTTCCTCGCCTTCGTCGGCATAGCCGCAGCCCTCATCTGCCACCGCCGACTCACCAAATAAAACAACGTCTTAGAAGGCGCCTGCTCTATCCTCGCGTTCCCTTGGTCACCGAGGGGTAGGTATGTGTGGGTTCGGACAGATTCGCCGACAGCAGACACATTGAGTCCCATACGGACTGGATTAACTCGGCGAAGGAAGCAAACCTAGAGCGGTCTTGAGAAAGCAGAACCTGCTCTCTGCGCATCAGTCGGGACCGCGAGAGGTGCGTCGCGGGCGCAACATAGCCGACGATCGCCGGTTGGCCAAACCGGCGCTTCTGCAGACCATTGAGTGACCAGGGGATGCCGACGCATCCCGATGTCTCGTGTGAGGAGTCATGTAGCTTGTCGAAGCTGGCAATAGGTGAATCGTCCTTGCTCTCAGCGGACCATGTTCGCGCCCTTCTGGAGTGGCTCCAGGAGGAATCTTCGGGAGCCGTTTTCCCTTTCCTCGCCGCTATGGCGGGCACCGCCCTTTCGCCGGGTGAAGCAGTCTCGGTACGGGTGCAGGACGTGACGCTCCCGGACGCGGAGTTCGGGGAGGTGTTGGTCCGTGCCGGCGAGAGCCGGAGGGTTCCTGTCTCCCCGGACGTCGTGGGTGTGCTGAGGCGCTGGATCGACGAGGCGGGTTTGGAAGCTGAAGACCTGCTGTTCCCGGCCGAGCGGGGTGGGGCGTTGGCGTCCTCCGAATACAAGAGGGCGTGGAGGCGCGCTCGCCAAGCGGTGTTGAGCCCGGACGAGGTGCAGGCGGGCTTGGGGGAGCAAGTCTCCAGCCTGCGTGACTCCTGTCTGGACCGCTGGCTCGAGGCGGGCGTTCCTGCGTGGGGTGTCGCCGAGTGGGCTGGCGTGAGTGCGAGCTGGATTGCGCTGCGGTACCCGCACCGCTTCCGGCTGGAAGACATCGAGATCGACTGGGAGCACCTGGAAGAGAGCCTGCGCCTTCCGGGCATTCCCGAGCGGTAGTTTCCCCTCTCGCGCTCCGACTCACGATCCGAGCGCGAAGAGCACGCGCCGAGCACATTTCGAACGTCGGCGGTCCACGCCGCACGCGGCCGTGTCACATGGCTCGACCCTCAGCGATCTGGTTCCCACTGCCCTACAGGGCCGGTTGACCTGCGCCGTGGACTGCCGGCAGCCCGGCTGAATCAATTCACCTGCTTAGCCTTTCCCCCCTCTGTTTCCGAGGACTCGCGCATGCCTGCCCGTTTGCTGTCCATTCCCGCTGTCGCCGCCGCCCTGGACGTCGACCGGCGCACCGTCTACCGCTTCATCGCCGCCGGCGACCTCCCGGTCGTCGACCTGCGCACCGGGACGGAACGATCTCGCGTCCGTGTCCCTGCTGCCGGGCTTGAGGAGTTCATCGCCAGGAGATTGGTTGGCTCCCCGCGCCTCCGTCGGTGAATTCCCGCCCCCAGCCCAGACCTCACCGCTTCCGAACAAAGGAGTAGTACCGCGTACCTGCGCAAACTGAAGTCCGGCAAGTGGCAGGCGACCGTTCGTAACCGGGCCGGAGACCGGTTCAGCGAGTCCTTCCCCCTCAAGGCCCAGGCGCGGGCCTGGGGCATCGAGCTGGAGACCCAGTTCGCCCGTGGAGGCATGCGGGACCCGCGGGCCGGCGAGATCGCGTTCCGGGAGTGGCACGACCGGTGGTGGAACGCCCGCATAGTCGAACCCCACACGCTGCGGGGCGATGCGTCCAGCATCAAGAACCACGTCATGCCGTACTGGGCTGACTGGGAGATGCGGGCCATCACCCGCATGGACGTCCAGAGCTGGATACGCTCCCTGGTCGAGAAGGGCGCAGGCCCTGCCGCGATCAAGCGGGCCTACAACCTGACGTCGTCCATCATGCGCGCTGCTGTCGACGACGATGTGATCGCGGTGAGCCCGTGCCGCAGCATCGATCTGCCGCCCATCGCGGTCAAACCGCCGCAGTGGTTCACGCCCGACCAGGCGCAGAGCATCCTCGACGGACTCTCCCCCGCCTGGCGGACGATGTGCCTGCTCGGCTTCTACACCGGACTGCGCTGGGGAGAGCTCTCCGGCCTGCACCGCCACCGCATCGACACGCGCCGCTCCCGCCTGTTCGTCGTGGAGGTCAACACCAAGAGCGGCATCAAGGAGTACCCCAAGAGCTCCAAGAGCCGCCGGGAAGTCCCGCTCCCGCCCCACGTCCTGGAGGCCCTCGAACGGCACATCCACCGGCTCGACCGCGACGCAGTGGTCTTCACGACCATCACCAAGGGCCGCTCCGGGCGCCTCCTCGCCGACAGCAACTGGCGTCGGCAGACCTGGTGGCCTGCTGTCGAGGCTGCCTACCATTTCGGCGACGACGGCGAGTTGCAGCTCGTCCCGCACTACCCGCCGCACTCCATGCGCCACACTTGCGCCTCGTGGCTCGTCCAGAGGGGAGTCTCGCTCTACGAGGTTCAGCACCTTCTCGGCCACGAGAGCTTCCAGACCACCCAGCGCTACGCCCACCTCCAGCCGGACGCCCATAAGGCTGTGCTGGGAGCCTGGGAACGCATGGAAACCCCGCTCACCATCGTCGCATGAACGTTCCTTTGCCCTGTCCTCCACGGACAGGGCAAAGGCGTTTCCCGGTTGAGCCGGGCCGGGTCACGTTCGCGGGTCGGTTGGACAGTCTCCGGGAAGCGTCCAGCGGCCGTCTGCGTCGAAGGGCCACGCGTAGGCGTAGGCATCGATCTTCGCCAGCTCACGCAGCGCCTCCCGCCCGGCAGGCGGATCCACAGGAGTGCGCAAGGGTTCCCTCAAGGGGTCGAGTTGCACCGCGTACGCCTCAGCCCATTCCAGCCAGTCCGCCTCCTCCGTCGCGACCGGCGCCTCGCCTGCTCGGGCGCGGGCTGCCCGGCAGAAGGCGCGGATCTCTTCGGCCTGCCGCCAGTCCCGAATCTGCCCGGTAAGAATCATCGCCCTGTGCTGCTCGATCTGCTGCTCGCGAGCCCGCGCGACGGCCGCGTATCAGCGGCGCCGCTGTTCGGCCTCACGCAGCTCCTTCTCCCGCTCCCGGCGGTCGGCTTCCGCCGCAAGGCGTTCCAGATTCTGCAGTAGGTGCCCCAGCCGTGACTCCAATGTCCACCGGGCGCTGTCGCTGTACGAGTACGAGTGCTGGTACCAGCTCCCGGAGGGCGCGCCGAGAGCGAGGCGACCGTTGAACTCTTCGTCGTACTTGGGCAGGCGCGTCCAGGGATTGCGCTCCTCTTGACGGCGCTCCTGCGGGGTCGAGTGAGCGACTCGATCTTTGTGGCTCGCTCACCGGCGTATTCGCGAGCGAGGCGCCCGCATGAGCGACGCCTTCAGAGGGCCGTTCGGAGATGCTTGACGCTCGGATGACGCTCGAAGCGGAAGCCTCTGCTGCGCCGCCAAAGGCGGTGCGAGTGACCATCCCGGCCCCACGTACCTTGGGGGGAGAACGCGACCCGACGAACGCGGTGACGGATTCGATCGTCGTGGGCCGTCGCAAAGTGATGAAAGCGCTACAAGAAACCCAAGGATGGGCATACTCTGCGGGAATCACCGCAGGTGGGCCGGGGCGACCTGTAGTGCAGCGGAGGTGTCATGGGTGGGGACCCGCATGTATCAGCACAAGGGGTCGAAGAACGTGAGCGCACGGGGGTGCCGGATCCATACGGTGACCGGGCTCTTCTGACCTCTGCCATGACGGAGGGCTACGCCGCCGTCCCCGACGAGGAACGCAGTCGGCTGCGGAGCTACATCGAGGCGGTTGTCGCGGCCCGTGCGGCGCCGGTGCACACCACCGTTGCCTTCAACGCCGTGTACTTCGGATATGACCTCGACGGTGACGGCTATGGCGGAAGCCCGCTGTGCCTCGACGACTTTCCCGTGATCACCTCCGGCGAGTGTGCTCCCGTGCTCCCGGTCGGTGCCATGGTGTGTGTCACCACCGGGTCGGACCCGCTCTACGCCGAGATCGTCTACCGGGAGGGCGCGCACCCGGAGGTGGGCGCGCTCGGGGACGTGCCGGCCTGGGTGTCGGGGGCGCCCGCGGGCGCCGAGGGCCCTGGGAGGCCCGGTGCTGACGCCGCGCCACGGCGCAGGGAGCTGCTGGTCCCGGACCTTCGAGCCTTCGGTCCGGCCCTGGGTCTGTCACCCGCCCAGCTTCATCGCTTACGCACGCGTGGGCGCTGGATCAATGAGGACGGGCATGTCGTCGTTGACGTGTGCTATCCGTCCTGGGAAGCAGCCCGGCGCGACGATCTGACGGCCTACGCGGACCACCTTCTGACGACGGCACGGCAGCAGCTGCTCAGCCCCTTCGTCCCCGTGTCCCTCGCCGCCCTGGTGGGCGGCACGCACGATGAAGACCTGCGGGCGGGGCTGCTCGGTCTCCTCGACACGGTGCGGGGTGTCCTCGACTCCAGTGCCGCGTTACGCACCTGGGGTCATTACGCCATGACCCGCGCCTCCCTCGCGGATTGCTGGCGGGACACCGGGCCGCTGGGAGGTGACGATGTCAGGTCTCTCGTGGCCGAGGTGGAGCGCGCGGCCACCCCGGTGAGGCGGCGATACGGCCTTGTGGCTCCGGTCACTGTGTACACAGCGGTCGGACCACGGCTGCGCGGCTTCCCCGGGGCGGCGGAACGGCTCAGGGGAGCGGGGTACGCCGCTGCGGTGTGCCGGGTGAACCTGGCGCTCGCCGACGTGGTCCAGGGGGACAGCGACCAGGGTCTGTTCGGGAACGGCTCCCGGATCACCCTCGACGACGCGTTCGAGGGGGGAGGGGTGTGGCGGTCCCATCATCCCGGTGACGCGGAGGTCCCCCGAAACCCCCTGGTCCCGGCCGGACGCGGCTGGGCCTCCACGCTGCCCGCACCGCCGGAGCCGGAGGCGGAGGCGGAGCTGGAACCGGTAGATCTGCCCCTCGCTGACGACGACCTCCTCGGCCCCGGTGAACTCCTGCGGAGCGACGCGCAGGAGATCGTCTGGCGGGCGCCCCTGCGGCTGGCTCATCTCATCGACGGCTGGTTCCCCCTGCACCCGTTCGTCGCGGAGGAGCTTTGCGAGTCGCACGGCGCGCACCCCACGCTGCGCCTTGAACTCGAGCACGCCGGTGAAACGTTGGACGAGAAGGAGGCGGTTCAGGACGTCACGGTCGAACTCGGCGACGACTCGAATCGGTTGACGGGGATCGTCTGGCCCGGTGACTTCTTCCCCGGCCTGATGCTGGAGCTGCGCCGACGTCGTGGCGACACAGTGATCCGCCTCGCCACGACGCGACTGAAGGAGTGCGTGCAGGTCGGTGACCGTGGGGCGGGGCACTGTTACGACCCCCGCGTGCTCACCAGGGAGGACGTGCCGGGCAGCAGCCGCCATGGTGACAGCGCGGTCGGGCTCGGTCCCCGGCAGCTGGTGATGCGCACCGTGCGCCGTTGCGGTCTGCTGACCCTGGACGGCCATGCCCTGATGGATCGAACGGTCCTGCCGAGCGCGGTCTATGGGCGTCTGCCGGCCCGGTCGCAGGCCGCCGCCCTCGACGCGGCCGTCGCGGAACTGCTCGCGGAACATCTTCTGGAGCCGGCCCTCGGCAGCAGGGACGCCTGGGGCCAGCCGCACTTCCCGCCGCGTGACGGACAGCGGATCATCTTCCTGATCGGCTACCGTCCCGCCGGGCCACGGGTGATACGGCCGTGGGGCGGTGGCGAGCCGGGCGGTGAGCGACTGCGCGGCGTGCAGTTCGTCCCAGGCCATCTGCGCCGCCTGCGGCCGGGGTGCTCGCCCAGCGACGTTCAGCGCGCGGCTTTTCGGGAGCACTGCCGCAGGCTCGGCAAGGCGGACGGCTGGGAACTGCCGTACGGCTACACGTTCGTGACCGAGCACACGCGTGGCAGCTGATCCTTCACCGCTTTCGCGCGTCCATGGCTTCGGCCGCCCTTTCCCCCATCCGTCGCCCACAGAAACGGAGTGCGTGTACATGCAGGACCGCTACCGCGTCGTCACAGGGCCGCCATGGTCCCCGTCGAGTGTCTCAGCCGAGGACCTCGAAGGCCTCGCCGCCGCGCTCAACGCCTTGGAATCCCCGGCCGTCGCCGCCCTGAACGACCTCACTGCGGACATGGTGGAGCTCGCATTCAACTCCCTGCGGCCCAAACACCGCCAGGAGTTGCTCACCAGTCTTGGCATCCGCATGTCGGCCCCTCGACGGGTGAGCAGTGCCCTGTGCCGGGATGTGCTCGCCAGACTGCGGCGCGAGTCACGACAGCACGCGTGCACATGCGGGGTCAGGGGTCTCACGGTCACCGTGATGAACCAGGTCGGGGAATTCGTCCTGGCGCAAGACGGTGAGACGGTCCGCGACCCTGTTGCCCGGTGGGGCGCCACGCTGGTTCGGGCCACCGTGTTCGCGTGGTGCAACGCCACCGTCACCGACGCCCATATCCTTGCCTGGGCGGCGGACCAGGACTGGCTCGGGGTGACGGTCGGTGACGAGGAGTCGGCTCGGCTCGCCGCCGTAGCTGCCGCTTCGCGGTCCCTCGTGGAGGCGTACCCCGACTTCGCATCCGGAGCGGCAACCGACGACGAGCCGGCGCTCGCGAAGGACGGGAAACCGGAGCGTGCTGCCGTCGCCGACCGGCCGGGCACCAGTGCCTCCGCACCGGAGACCGCGGCAGCGGACCCCAGCGCCTCGCACGAGGAGACCGCTGCGGCCTCCGAGGGCGCCAGGAGCAAGGAGGGAACGACTCCGGAGGAGACCTGTCGGCAGCTGGAGTCCGCCCTCGCAGAGGCCCGCCAGACCGCGGAGAAGGTCACCGACGCGGTTATGGACGGCCGCCCTCCGCAGGACGAGGACATGGCTTCGCTCGCTGCGCTGAGCACTGCCTTCGATGACGTGGAAGCGGTGTTCCGGGCCGCCGGGATCGAGGGGGTGCCTCGTCGCCTGGCGGACATGACGCGCGCCGCACGCGCGCACTGGACAGCGCGGAAGCGTGATCTCCAGGCCCGCGAGCCGCTGCGGGAGCTGCTTAATGTCGCCTGCCGCCCGGACAGCTCCGTCGCTGCCGTCGCTGCCGCCGAGGCCGTGCGCGGCGCGGCCCGCCGCCTGCTGGACGTGCCGGTGTGGGAGGAGCCGCAACGCGAGGAGGGCGCCGCGCTCGCCGCTCTGGCCCGCCTCATCAGGCTGGGGCGGCAGGCGGAGGCCGCGACGGAGATCCTGGCACTGCAGGCGCAGGTCGTACGGGTCCTGCCCACGTGCGCCATGGCGGTGCTGATCGCTCCTGAGCTGACGCTGGACCAGTCGGTGGACGGTGACCCGCGCCCCGTCGGGGCCGCCGAGGCGCATGGCACCGACCAGCCCGCCGACACCGAGACGACCTCGGAACACGTAACCGTGCAGTCGGCCGCACCGACCGAGGCGAACGCGCCCCAGTCCACCGCCATGCCGGAAGTCACGACGACCGCCGAGCCGGTCCACGCCCCAGACGCAGACGCCGCGGCGGCCGCCGACAACGACCCGGCGCCCCCCACGTCCGCCGATGCGCCGGTCGTGGCGCCCGCCGCTCCCACGGTCTCTCCCGCCGAGGACACGCTCGCCCGGGAAGCGGCCCCGGTGGCGGACGGAGCCACCGATGAGGCCGCGGTCGAGGGGGTCCTGGCGCGGCTGGTCGTGGAGCGGCGCTTCGGACTCGCCCACCATGTGGCGAGTGCCGCCGGCCACGTCGAGCCCCAGGTGGCGGCGCTCCGCCTGGCCGGTGCCGCCGCGCTGCTCACCTCCGGGAACAGCCAGAGTGCCCGGCTCACGGCGGATCTCCTCCAGGAGTACGGCGGATACGCGGGCCAGGACACCGAAGGCAGCGAACTCCTCCTCCTCCCCGCCCTGCTGCGCACCGCGCTGATCACCGGCGACCATGCTGCCGGCGCTCAGCTCAAGGCGCTGGTGCCCCGGCTCCCGGACCGGCTCGGAGAGGCGGCGACCGCCGTCGCCGACCGTGCTCTCAGCGGCGCCCTGCTGATCGCCTCGCCGCTGGTCGCGGACGTCTCCGAGACCGAGACCCGGCTGCGGGAACTGCGTGAGCAGAGCCGCGACCTGCTCGCGCCGCAGCGGCTGCGGTTCGCACGGGCCACGGAGATCGCCAAGCGCTGGCTCGCCCCCGGCGACGGGATGCTTGGATCGCTGCTCACGACCGTCGTCGGCGACGACCGCGACGCGCTGCAGCAGGTGCGGGAGCAGGCCGACCGGCTGTCGAAACTGACCGAGGTCAACAGCGAGATCGACCGCATGGACCGCAAGTACCGCTCGTCCAGCAGCAAACCGCTCCAGGGCTCCGGGCGGCAGGATCTGGTGCATCTCGTGGAGCGGGTTGTCAGCCTGGTCAAGGAGTGGTGCATGGCGGTCGACGGCACCCGTCGCGACCGTTCCGACGGCAGCCGTGCGGTCAGGGAGATCTCCTCTTTGCGTCAGTCCCTGCTGGACGGCAGGGAAGCGGCGCTGGGTGAACTGGAGCGGTTGGCGCGGCGCCCGGACGCCCTCTCGGGCGCGATGGCCTGGGCGGCCCACGCCTCGATGGAGGAGTTGTTCGCTCTGCTGGCCGGCGACAGCGTGACCACGCGTCACGGCGGCCCGGCCGACCCGGAACTCGCGCTCGACGCAGAGCTGTTGAAGGTGCAGGACACCCACGACGGTCAACCGTCGCTGGGCGAGCTGCTGACCGCGGTCGACCGGAGCTGGCAGGACGCCCTCGACGAGCGGCTCTCGTACGACGCCTTCACCGCGGCCCGCGACATCGTCGACCTCGCCGGACGAGGGCTGCTGCCTGCCGCCGGGGCTGGGGAGTTCGCCCCGCCCGCGGAAGCCGAGATCGACGAAAGGGAGACCGCCCGGCGTGCGCAGCTGCGGAAGGCACACAGCGACCTCGTTGCCGAACTGCACCGCGCTCAGGCCGACGGCGCCGTGACCGAGGACCAGGACCTGGGCCTTCAGGAGTTACTCGCCGACGCCCGTGACCGCCTCGAAGGCACCGGTCGGCACGACCTGCTGGACGTGCGGCGGGCGCTCGACAAGGTACGAAGTGGCCTGCCGGCCTTCCGGAAGCAGGCGGCGGACCGGATCCGGGCCCGGCTCGACGCCCTTGACCCCTCCTTGGAGGAGCGGGCCCAGGTCCTGCGGCGCCTGGAGACGAACGACCTGGCCACCGCCGCCGATCTCGTCTACTTCCTGGAGATCGGCGAACCCGTCCCGGAGATCGAGGGCGGCGAATCCCATCTGACCGAGTTCTTCCCGGCCGTGCCCGACGGCCTGCCTGGAGGCATCGACCACGACCTCGTCGAGCTGGTCAGGTCAGGCGGCAAGCATCCGATGGTCCCCGTCCTGGACTACGGCGGCCTTTCCCCCGACGAGGCGGCGCTCGCGGCCGACGCCCTCGACGAGTGGCGTGCGCTTGCGGCCACCGAACGGAAGGACAGGCTCCAGGTGGCTCCGACGCGTCAGGTGCCGCCCCTCCTCAAGCTCCTCGGCTACGACGCCAAGAGCGCCAGGCCGCTCGACGACCGGTCCCAGCACCGGCGGGAGTACCGTCTCTTCGAAGCGACCGGCGTGGAGATCAACGGCAGGGCGAAGGCACCCGCGTTCGGCTCGCAGATCACGGAGCAGGGTGGCAACCTGCGGGTGATGATGGTCTGGGGCAGACCGCCCGCCAAGGTCGTCATGAGCTGGGCGGAGCGCGACACCAGCGGAGCGGGCCTGCTCGTCGTCTACTTCGGCACGCTGAGCCGTGAGGCCCGAGTCGAACTCGCGGCCGGCTCCGACCGGCTGCAGCCGCTGTTGGTGGTGGACGACGCCGCCCTCTCCTATCTCGCGGCCCGCGGCGACCGCCAGGTCAGCGCCGCCACGCAGACCCTGCTGCCCTTCTCCGGCGTCAACCCGTACATCAGGGAGAAGCGCGGCCGGATCGGCGGCGAGATGTTCTACGGCCGCGACGCCGAACGCAAGAGCATCCTCGACCCGCGTGGCACCCAGGTCATCTACGGCGGCCGGGGCCTGGGCAAGTCGGCACTGCTCGCCGACGCCGGGGAACGGTTCACGGAGCAGCGCCCCGGCTACCACCAGACGGTGTACGTCAACCTCGACCAGGAGAACATCGGCAAGGGCAGCTCGCGCGGGCCAGAGGCGCTGTGGAGCGTCCTGCTGAGGGAGCTGACCGTTGCACAGGTGCTCGAAGACCGGCCACAGGGGCGCGGGAAAAGGCAGGAGATCTCCGAGCGGGTGCGCGCCGGCATCCGGACCTGGCTGGACGGGGACTCCCGGCGCCGACTGCTGATCCTGCTCGACGAGTGCGACCAGTTCTTCGAGGCCGACGCCCCGCGGTTCGACCAGACTAAGAAGCTCAAGGGCCTCGGGTCCGACACCAAGGACGCGGCGAAGGTCGTCTTCGCAGGACTTCACTCCGTCCAGCGCTTCTCCAAGCTCGCGAGCAACGGACCGTTCGGCCACCTCGCCCAGACTCCGAAGGTGATCGGCCCGCTGGCTCCCCAGTCGGCTGCGGAACTGCTGGTCGAGCCGATGCGGGCGCTCGGGTTCGAGTTCAAGGACCTGGATCTCGTCAACCGTGTACTCGGCTACTGCTCGTACCAGCCGTTCCTGCTCCAGATGTTCGGGCACCGGCTGGTCGAGCTGATGCACCGCAAGCGGACGCGGCGCGGCGCCGGGGAACCCCCTTACGAGGTGGAGGTGGCCGACATCGAGATCGTGGAGTCGGACGCCGCACTCCGGGACGGCATCTCGGCGGCCTTCAAGGACACGCTGAGCCTCGACCACCGCTACGACGTGATCGCCAACGTGCTGGCGTACCACGCCCGCCATCACGGCCTGGAGGTGCGGCTGAGCGACACCGAGCTCCGCGAGGAGTGCGAGACGTACTGGCGCAAGGGCTTCGAACAGCTCGACACCGAGGGTTTCCGTGCCTACCTCTCCGAGATGGTCGGTCTCGGCATCCTCGCGCCCAACCACGACGGCCTGGGCTGGCATCTGCGCGGTCCCAACGCCCTGCGCATGATCGGTACCTCCCACGAGGTGGAGGCACGTCTGCTCAGGGCCGAACAGGACTGCGAACTCCAGGAGAGCATCGTGCAGGAGGGCCGCCCCGAGCTGCCCGACGGTCGGCCGGCTCCGCTGACCAACATCCAGCTCGACGACCTCCTGGGGGAGCGCTCCAACCGGACTCGGGTCGTCCTTGGCACCACCGCCACCGGAGTCACCGACGTCGCCCGGACCCTGCGCACGATCGCCGGACCGATCGACGGCTGGACGCTGCCGCCCGTCGGCAAGCCCAGCGTCTACAAGCAGGAACTCACCGGCGGTCGCCCCCGCGAACGACGGGTCGTCATCAGCGACTTCGTCAACTACCGGGACCCGGTCCGGCCCGCGACCTGCCGTGAAGCCGTCGACCTGGCCGAGACGCTGCTGCCCGCTACCCCGGGGGTCACCCGCTCGGTCGTCCTTGTCACCGATCCCGCTCAGCTCGCCCTGTGGCGCTCACTGCTGACGGGAACTGAACCCACCTCGGCCGCCCCGGTGGTGCTGCGCCGGCATGACCACCGCAGCCTGCGCGGCTGGGCCCAGCGCGTGGAGATGTTCCACACGGAGGACCGCCTGGACCGTCTCCACGAACTGACCGGTGGCTGGCCAGTCCTGGTGGACCGGGCCCACCACCTGCACGAGGAACTGGGTGACTCCGACGAGGTGTTGCGCCGCCTGGCCGACCTCCGCACGGACCGGGCCGAGGCCCGTGCATTCGCCGAGGCGACCGGCGTGTACGCGGAGCCGCTGCTGGCCGCCGGGTACCGGGCCCTCGACGACGAGTTCAAGGACGGCCTCTTCGACATCGAGGGTGCGGTGACCGCTGTCGCGCTCAAGATCGATGACGAGCACGAGGCTCGGTGGATCGTCAACTGCCTGCATGCCTTGCAGGTGTTCGCCCATGAGGACACCCAGCTGCGCCTGGAACCGGTGCTCCGGGAATGCGTGGCGCTGGGCGGGTGAAAGAGCTGGCATGTGAACCGTGACCGGACATGGCCGTGGCGATCACGGGCGTGCCGGTCGCGGTTCCGCAGTGGGCGGAGAACCTGTTCCGCCCACCGGTGCGGGCCTATCCAAGGGCGCGCGGTCTACCAGGGTCCCAGGTCCTGCCGGGACGGTCGTCGACCGGACGACCAGCCGACTCATGGGCCTGAACTCACGGGCCCGCGAGGTGGCCCGATACCGCAAGAAGACGAACGCCTTGGCCGTGTCGGCGAAGTTCGCCGCCGGGCGGCTGTGACCGCGATACGGAGGGTGCCAGCTGCCGTGTCGAGGGTGAGAGCGAGGCGGAGGTTTCGGCCTCGCACCCGGCCGTGCAGGGCCGCGGCGGCGGCGAGCTCGGCGATGAGCTGCTTCGCTTGTTCGGTGGCGGCGGGTGACACCTCCCCTGAGCGGAGCTGCTCGGAGGCGAGCAGCCGGGCCAGGCGCAGCTCGGCCTCCCCGCCGACGACCACAAGGTCCCTCGACCTGTTGATCCGGTCGGCGATACTGCCGCGCGACGGCGCTTCCATCACATGCCTCTCACACACCAAGCCCCGTGTCCCGCCATGGAGCGGTGGTGCTCCGGCGTGAGCGCGGTCCGCGCGGCGGTGCCCGCGGTGAGACCGAACGGCGGGGGCGCTCCCGGCGCGACACGGCGCCGGCGACTCTTACACCGCCGCCGTACCGGCCTCGCTTCTCGGCAACGGGGTCTTCGCGGGGCTGACGGTCCTCCCGACCTCCTCACTCGTCGTGGACGACGTCGAGTCCGGAGTCGCGGGACGGGCTTCCGGACCGATCCGGACCACCCGGTGATGCGAAGGAGCGATCGGCTTCGCCGTGACCGCGTCGGTGTACGGTGCCGGATCCGTGCCCGGCGTGTCCGTACCGGACCTTCGCGCGGCGTTCTTCACCGCGGGCGCGCCGACCGTCTTGGAGTTCTGCTTGAGGTAGCGGGGCAGGTCATTGGGTCGGCCCTCGTGCAGGACGGTGCGGTACAGGCTGATGCGCTGGCGGGGCTTGCACATGTCGTACAAGGTCATCCACGATCACCCGGGTCGGGCCGTGCAACTCGTCCAGTGACTCCGGCAGGCGGCGGCGGGACCCCCGCTACAGCGAGAGGTCCTCAGCGATCGCACCCGAGAGGCCGTTTAGCGTGGGTGCGGGATGCTGCGGGCTAGAGGGCGTAATCCCGTTTTGGCGGCCGGGGACATTGCGAGGGTCATGATGTGCGAGCTGGCGTCCGGGGCGGATCTCCGGGGGAGCTGGTTGCCGCAGTCCGCTCAGCTCTGAGCAGTACGGACTCTCTGGCTTGACGCTCGTTTGACGCTCCGGGCGTCCGCACGAAGGGCGCTGAGCAGAGAATCCGGCTCTGACCTGCGGCTTTCTCGTATCCCTTCAGGCCGACATCTTTTCGATGACGCAGCACTTCGAGTGCGTGGCGATCCTGGAGCCGGTGGCGAAGGGCTCCTGACCTGCGGTTTGCGTGGGCGCATTATGTGCCGTGTGGCGTTACGGGCGATATCTTGACGCTGAAATGATGCTCGTTTGACGCTCGTTCTGATGGGGCGTCAGGCGTGCTGGGATGCTGTTCAGGCCGCCTGCAGCGGTGCTTCTCGCCTTCCTGGCAAGGCTCGTTCATCAGCTTCCTCCAGGGCGGCGTCGGGCTGGACCCCCCGGAAGCAGCCTGCGGCTGGTTGTTGGGGACGAAGCCGAGTTGGCTCGGCTCCTGGCCTTCCGGGTGGCATTCGCGTACCGCGACAGGGCACGCACGCTGTCGGCCCGTCACGGAAGCCGCAGGTCTCGCAGCTGTCGCCGGGAGGTGATGCTCAGCTTGCGGAAGATGCTGCGGAGGTGGGCCTCAATGGTGCGCGGGCTCAAGAACAGCTGTGCGCCGACCTCCCGGGAGGTCGCGCCGGTAGCTACCAGCCGGGCGATCGTCAGCTCCTGGGCGGTGAGCGCGTCCGAAGGCTGGGCGGACCGGCTGCGTGGGTGCTCGCCGGTGGCGCGCAGCTCGCGGGCGGCGCGCGCGGCGAACGCTTCCGCCCCCATGTCCGACAGCATCTGGTGGGCGGTGCGGAGCTGCTGGCGGGCGCCTTGGCGGCGGCCCTCGCGGCGTAGCCACTCGCCGTAGACGAGATGAGCCCGGGCCAGCTGGGTGGCCACGCGGCAGTTTCGTAGCTGCTCGATCGCCTCGCGGTAGTACTCCTCGGCGGCCGGGCCGGTGCTGACCAATGCCCATGAGCGCGCTGCCAGCCCGAGCCCCCACGGGGTGCCGCTGGCCTGCGCCCGTGAGCTGAGCTGGACCAGCGCAGCGGTCGCACGCTCCGGCCGGCCGCTACGGCATGCCGCTTCGATGAGCTCGGAGTGGGCCAGGTTGCTGTGGGTCAGCTCGTCGGACTCGAAAGCCCGCGTCGCAGCGACCAGAGCCGCCGGGTAGTCGCCCAGACCGTTGTGCAGCACCGCCATGGCGTACTGCGCCAGGAAGTCCTCAGTCCGGCCCCCACGTCCAGCCGCTTCCCGGACCATGGTCGCGTGGATCTCGGTGGTCTCGTCCGAGCGGCCGCGCCAGGCAGCCAGGATGAGCTGGCCGTGGAGCACGGGCACAGTTCTCGTCGCGGCCGCGATCGCGGTCTGCTCGGCGGCCCGGGAGAAGTCACCGGAGAGCACCAGCATGACGGACTGGACGAGCAGTGCTGCGGGGAGCGTGGCCAGCGCGCCGGCTTCCCTGGCCAGCCGGACATGACGAGCGGCCAGCGCGTGCACCATCTGGTCGTCGAAGACCGACATCGCGGTCCGGCCGGCCAGCCACAGCCAGCGGCGGTCGTCGCCGTCGTTCACGGCGTGATCGTCCCGCTCGTGACGATTGAAGGCGTCCAACGCCCGCCGCAGCCCGGGCACTCCTGCCGCGTAGCCCTCCGTGAACGTCGTCACCAGCCCGTCGAGCAACAGATCCACCGGCCTCGGCGACTCCGGTGGCGCGGGCGCGGCCCGGGCTGCTTCGGCCACCGCGCGCACGCCGCCGCCGGGTCCGCGGTCGCCGGTGACGATCGCCGCGTCGAGCGCGTCCAGGTAGGTCTCCCGGGACAGCGCCGGCTCCAGCGGGGCGAGGCTCTCGGCGGCGTCCAGCAGCATCCGCGGCCCCTCGCCGCCCCTTGCCCCGTGGAACGCGATCCGAGCACGCAGCAGCTCCAGGCGGGCCTGCGCCACGGCGTCCAACGGCCCGGCCGCGGCGACGGTCAGCAGCTCCAGGGCCTCGGACGCACCGGCCTCGTGCTTGGCGTGCGCGGCTTCCAGGGCCCGTTCCGCCCGGACGGCCGGCCCAGGGGTCAGCTCGGCCGCACGCTTCAGGAACGCCGCCGCGGCGGCCAACCCGCCGCGGGCGCGGGCCCGTCCGGCCGAACGCTCCAGCTCCGCGGCGGCGTCCTCATCAGTGCCCACCACCGCCTGCGCGCGGTGCCAGGCACGCCGGTCCGGATCGGCCTGCTGGTCGGTGACGGCGGCCAGCGCGCCGTGCGCCCGGCGCCGGTCGGTCGGTGTGGCCGCCCGGTAGACCGCCGAGCGCACCAGCGGGTGCCGGAAGCGCACACGGAAGTCGAACTCCAGCAGCCCGGCGGCCTCCGCGGGCGCAGCCGCCTCGCGGGCGATCCCCAGCTCCGCGGCCGCGCGCCACAGCAACGCCGCATCACCGGTCGGCTCGGCCGCGGCAACCACCAGCAGCATCCGCGCGTCGGCAGGCAGGCTGTTCGCGCGACGCCGAAAGCCGTCCTCGATCCGGCGCGGAACGCTCACCACGTCCGGCAGCTCGAACCCGCCCGCGAACTGCATCGCCGGAGCACTCCGGGGCAGCTCCAACAACGCCAGCGGATTGCCGCGCGCCTCGGCTGCGATCCGGTCGCGCACCACATCGTCCAGCGGTGCGCGGACCGCGGTGGCCAGCAGCGTCTGGGCATCGGAGGCCCCCAGCCCCGCCAGGCGCAGCTCCGGCAACCCGCTGAACGCCTCGACGTCGGTCACATCGGGATCGCGCAGCGCAAAGACCATCGCCACCCGCTCGGCCCCCACCCGCCGGGCCACGAAAGCCAGAACCTGCGCAGACGCCTGATCGAGCCACTGCGCGTCATCGACCACACACAGCAACGGCCCGTCCTCGGCCAACAGGCTCAACACCGCCAACCCCACCAGGAACCGGTCCGGCGCGGCACCCTCGCGCAGCCCGAACGCCACCCCGAGCGCGGCCTGCTGCGGCTCGGGCAGCTCGACCGCCCGCGCCAGGAACGGGGCGCACAACTGGTGCAGGCCCGCGAACGCGAACTCTGCCTCGGCCTCCACCCCGGCCGCGTCGTGAACCCCGAATCCCATCGCCACGGCGGTCTCCCGCATGTGCTGCAAGAGAGCGGACTTGCCGATGCCGGCCTCCCCGCGCACCACCAACACCCCGCTGTCGCCGCCCCGCGCCCGAGCCAG
Source organism: Streptomyces sp. NRRL F-5630 (assembly GCF_000719475.1). Classification (GTDB taxonomy): domain Bacteria; phylum Actinomycetota; class Actinomycetes; order Streptomycetales; family Streptomycetaceae; genus Streptomyces. The sequence continues at coordinate 16,563 of NZ_JOGO01000053.1, forward strand.
CAGCCGCTCCAGCGCCGCCTGCTCGGCGTGCCGTCCCACGAGCATCGCCTGGTCCTTCCCTGGCGCCGACACGGCGTCTTTCCGGTCATTGTCACCGACGCGAAGCGCGCGGGCAGCACCGGGTCGTCGAGATGCCGGCCTCCCCCGCGCCAGGGTCGGTGACGGGATAAGGGATTTCCACCGACGCGGACCAGGCGCCTTCTCCGCGACTCTGAGAGCCGACAGCAGAGCGACCGGGAAGGGAGCGACCACCGTGATCAGCGCCGAGGTGTTCTTCCCCGCCGACGAGGAGTCCTCCCGCCACGGCAGCGGCGCGAGCGGGTCGCCGTCCACGCCCTGGCCCACCGGGAGCCGCACGGCGGTGGGGCGGGCTGTCGGAGGCCGATCGCCGGCGCCGGCTCACGCACCCCTGACCACGCCGAAGACATGTGGGCCGACGACACGTCGGCCGACGACACCTGAAGGGAACAGCCGTGGCCTGGAGCCCCGCCAACTCGCCGATCTCGCCGTCTACGCCGACCCGGCCGACCCGGAGTCCACGGCCGCCAAAGCCACCATCGCCGAGGCGACAACGATCGCGGTACGGCGGCTCGTCGGTCAATAGCAGGCACACCACCCTCGGAAAGGAAAGATCATGGGACACGTAACCATCGGGAACGAGAACAGCACGCCGGTCGAGCTCTACTACGAGGACCAAGGCGCGGGTCAGCCCGTCGTCCTCATCCACGGCTATCCGCTCGACGGCCACAGCTGGGAGCGCCAGACGCGCGAGCTGCTCTCCGCAGGCTACCGCGTCATCACCTACGACCGCCGCGGCTTCGGACGCTCGTCGAAGGTCGGCACCGGCTACGACTACGACACCTTCGCCGCCGACCTGGATGCCCTGCTGGAGACCCTGGACCTGCGCGATGTCGTCCTCGTCGGGTTCTCGATGGGCACCGGCGAACTCGCCCGCTACATCGCTCGATACGGCCACCAGCGGGTCGCGAAGCTCGCCTTCCTGGCCTCCCTGGAGCCCTTCCTCGTCGCTCGGGACGACAACCCGGACGGCGTGCCCCAGGACGTCTTCGACGGCATCGAGGCCGCGGCCAAGGGCGACCGCTACGCCTGGTACGAGCAGTTCTTCTCCAACTTCTACAACCTCGACGAGAACCTGGGCAACCGCATCGGCCAGGAGGCGGTCACAGCCAGCTGGAACGTCGCCATCTCCAGCGCCCCCGTGGCCGCCCATGCCGTCGTCTCCTCGTGGATCGAGGACTTCCGCGCCGATGTCGAGGCCGTCCGGGCCAGCGGCACACCGGCCCTGATCCTGCACGGCACCGCCGACCGGATACTCCCCATCGACGTCACGGCCCACCGCTTCCGCCGGGCCCTGCCCGACGCGCGGTACGTGGAGATCGAGGGCGCCCCGCACGGGCTGCTGTGGACGCACGCCGACGAGGTCAACGCCGCCCTGCTCGCCTTCCTGGGAGACCCACTCCCCAAGGGCGTCCGCCCCAGTTCGGTGGAGTCGCCATGACCACGGCCCCCGGCGCCTCGCCCCGCGGCGCCGACCTCGGCGTGCGCCCGCGGCGAGCGCCTCGTCCATACGCTGCCGGTACCATGGCAGCGGTTCGGCGTGCTCGACGCGCAAGCTCGTCGTCGGCGACCGACGAACGGGACGCGACCCTGACCGCGACGGCGGGGCCATCGGTCAAGGTACCCGGGCCCGTGGTCTGCGGGCCCAGAAGCACCTGCGGCAGGCCGCTGAGCACGCGCACACCATTCGCGGACAGGTCGGCACCACCGAACGGGACCCGGCTCGGTGGGGTGGCACTGCCACAGCAGGGGCCCGAGAATGCGCTCATCAGGATCCGAGCGGAGCTCACCGGCATCGCGCTCGTGCACGGGGTCGGCGTCCTCGTCGGGGCCTCGGACAATCCCGCCGGCCTCGGACGGTGCGGCACGGACCTCTGGGGCCGGAAGATGGTCACGGCTGGGAGGACGCGATGAGGGCAACCGGTGCTCCGGCTCCGCTCGTCGGACGACAGGCAGAGATCGCTGCCGTGACCGAGGTGCTCGACCGAGCACGCCGGGGCACCGGTGGCGCCCTGGTGCTCTGGGGTGAGCCGGGCATCGGCAAGACCGCACTCCTCGACCACGTCACCGCGACGTCTCCCGATTTCGCCCCGCTGGCGGTACAGCCCGCACGGTGCGAGTCCGGGACCCCCTTCGCCGGCCTGGACACGCTGCTCCGGCCGGTCGAGCACCTGATCGCGACCCTTCCGGTGTCCCAGGCGGCAGCGTTGCGAGGCGTGCTCGCGGGCGAGGTCACCGCAGCGGGCCGGTCGCTCATCGCCGTGGCGGTCCTGTCCCTGTTGTCGGCGCTGGCAGTCGACCGCCCGCTCCTGATCGTCGTGGACGACGCACACCGGCTCGACGCGGAGACCGAGTTCGTGCTCGGATTCGTCGCCCGGCGGGTGGGGACCGAGCCGGTGGTGGTCCTGGTCGCCGACCACGACGCGCCCGCCGGCGGATCGTGGGAGGGGGCCGATCCGCTCGCGGTGCGTCCTCTCGCTGACGACCACGCCGCCCAACTGGTCGCCGCCGCCCACCCCGGCCTCGACGGCCCCGAGGTCACCCGCGCGGTGAAAGCAGGTGGGGGCAACCCGCTGGCACTGCACGAGCTGCCCGTACCGATCGACGATCTCGCCGCCGGCACGGTGCCCGTGGGGCCCCGGCTGCGTGAGGCCTTCGCCGAGCGCCTGCGGACCATGCCGGCCCCGGCACGCGAGTTCGTCGTACTCATGGCCGCGGCTCGTGCCGACGGTGATCAGCTCACGCTCGCACGGTCAGCACGTTCCCGCGCCCCCGAGGGGCCGGTGTGGGAGGAGACGACCTGGTCGGGTCTGCTCGCCGGGACGCCCGACCGGCCTGCGCTACGGCACCCGGTGGTCCGGGCCGCTGTCTACGCGAGCGCCTCCCCGTCCGAGCGCGGGAACGCCCACCGGACCCTGGCCGCCGCGCTTCCCCCGGGCAGTCGCGGGCATGTCTGGCACCGGGCCGCGACCGTTCACGACATCGACGAGGAGATCGCCGGGCTGCTCGAGCGGACGGTGCCCTCGGGCGCCGGCGCGGTACCGATCCTGCGGCGGGCCGCCGAGCTGTCCGCCGACCCGGCCGCTGCGACCCGCAGGCTCGCCGGCGCGGCCGTGGCCGCCTGGCACGGCGGCGACGCCACGATGGCGCGTCGGTTGCTGGCCGATGCCCGGAGCCTGACCGACGAGGTCCTGGTCACCCGCGCCAGCCGTGGCCTGCGCGGGGTACTCGAACTCGCCGAGGGGTCTCTGGAACGAGCCCACCGATCGATCAGTCGCGACATCGCCGCGTTCGATGATCCGCGCATGGGAGTGGAGCTCGGCGCCGCCGCCCTGCACGCGGGATGGTCCGCGGCCCGCGACGACCTCGTCGGCGAGACCCTCACTCGTCTCGCGGGGCTGACGACCCCTGGGCTGCCCGATGTCCTCCCGGTCGTCCGGACGTGGTGGGGGCCGGCGACGGCCCCGGCACGGGCAGCGTCGTCGGCGGAACTCGGTGACGTCATGGCGCACATCTCCCGGGTGGAGTCGCAGCTGCTCCCGGCATCGCCGCTCGGACTGGTGTGGGGCCTCGACGAGCCACTCGCCGATGCCGTGCACGCCCTTGTCCGCAGGCACCGCCGTCACGCCGATGGCACCTCGCTCGCTGCGGCGCTGGCTCGGATCGCGCGACTCGACATCGCCGCGGGCCGGTGGGGCGCCGCGCAGGACGCCGCGGCCGAGGGGCTCGCGTCGGCCGAGCGGATCGGTGCCGAGCACATCGCCGCGGAGTGCCGGAACTGCCTCGGGTGGCTCGCCGCCGCCCGCGGTGACGGCCGCAGCGTCGACCATCTGACCGTTCGGACCCTGCAGCTGGCCAGGCTGCGCGGCGACCGTGCGGTCAGCGCCTCGGCCCACTGGAACCGTGGAATGGCCGCTCTGGCGGCCGGCCGCGCCGATGCCGCACTCGACCTGCTCGCCCGCTTGGACGAGCACGGGCACGAGGCAGCGCATCCGGTCGTCGCTCTGCTGGCAAGCCTGGACACGATCGAGGCCGCCGTGCACGCGCGGCGGCCGGAGATCGGCCGACGCCGTGCCGAGGCGCTCGACGCCTGGGTACGGCGCACCGGCGCGCCCTGGGCGAGATTCACAGCGCACCTGGCACGCGCACTGCTGGACGAACCCGCCGCCGAACGGTCCTACCGGGCGGCGCTGGACGTGCCCGGTGCGTCCCGGCGCCCGTTCGACCACGCACGGGCCCGGCTGCTCTACGGCGAGTGGTTGCGGCGACAGCGGCGGCGCCGAGACGCCCGCCAGCAGCTCGACGCCGCCGCCGAGACGTTCCACGCACTGGGAGCGCGCCCGATGCTCGAACGGGCCCGGCGTGAGCAGGGTCTGATCATGGCGCCCGCACGCCGTGCCACTGCCGCCGGCGCGGGCATGACAACGCTGACGGCACAGGAACGCCGGGTGGCCCAGCTTGCCGCCGGCGATCTGACCAACCGGGAGATCGGGGCCCGTCTGCGGATCAGCGACCGCACCGTCGGGCATCACCTGTCCAACGTGTTCGCCAAGCTGGGGCTCTGCTCACGGCGCGACTTGGCGGCCACCGGCATCGCCGGACGGAGAGATTCCGGCTCGGTCGCGACGCCTGACGAGCTCGTGCAGGTAGGCGGTGAGACGTCGCGAGCTTCGGCGTGACCTGGGTTCACGTCCGCCGTGTCGGCTTCAGGTCCACGGTCTGCTGGTGAGACAGCAGGCCGGCGACGGCTTGGATGGTGTCGCTCATGTGCTCGCGGCGGCCGAGGCCCGACGTCTCACCGCCTGCCGTGCACGCGCTGGTTGGATGGCTACCGGCGCCCCAGGTGTGCTGCCGCTGGAAGGGCCCGCAGCGGCAGGACCGCGTCGGGGACGTCGCTCACCACAGCACCTCGTCCACGCCGCGGGCGTTGACCGAGGCGCGGCGGTCGTCAACCGCGCGCGACTGCCGCCCGAACGTCGGCAGCCCTTCCAGCTCGTACCGCAAGGCACCGAGCGTCACGGGCTTGCACGCCTCAACGAGGGCCTTGAGTGCGCGGGTGAGGCGCTGTCCGAAGCACGCACCGTCTCACCCGTCCCGCCCCTCTCGGCCTCCTCTTCCTGGAGGAGGCCGTGCAGGAGGCGCAGGACGTCGAGCTGGGCCTCGTTGTAGAACGCCGCCACGGACTGGGTGACGACGGACCGGGTGAGCTTCCCGTCGCGGCGGGACGCGGCGTCCAGGTCCGTGAGGGCGGTCCCGTCCGCGCGCTGGGCCCGGACCGCGGCCGCCAGGTGGGCCGCCAGTCTGCGGCGCACGTCCTCGGGGGCGTCGGCCGGCAGGTGCTCGAACTCCTCGTCCATCTTGTCCCGGGGGCGCGTGTACTGGTCCCGGATGAGGGACATCGCCGTCGGCGTGAGGACGCTCGAGGACGCCACCAAGAGGTCCTGCAGGGCCTGGGGCAGCGTGGCGGCGGCGGCCCCGAAGCCCGCGGGCAGGCCGAGCGAGGCCCCGTCCTCCAGGATCGCGGCCAGTTGGCGGCGCATGTGCTGCTGGCGCTCGATGTTCGCCGCGAGTTCGGCGTCCAGGGCGCGCAGGATCTCCTTGGACCGCGCGTCGGCGGCGGCCACCGTGGGGATGTCGGAGAGCGGCACGCCGAGGTCGGTCAGCCGGCGGATGCCCATCAGCCGGACCAGGTGCCGTACGTCGTACCGCTTGTAGCCGCTCGGTGCGCGCTCCGGCTCCTCCAGCAGCCCCAGCTTGTGGTAGTGCCGGACCGTCTTGAGCGTTGTGCCCGCGAGTTCCGCCAGCTGACGCGTGCTCCATGTCACGAGAGTCCCTTTCCGAGGTTCCGTCGTCCGTCGCCTTCCGGGGTTGCGTCGCCGGTCGGCGCGCGCCGTCCGGCCCGCCCGTCTGCCGGGAGGGCCCTGCCTCCCCCTGCCCCTGGCCGCCGAACCCATCCCCGGCCACGACGGATCGTCTCGCGGGGCGGGCTTGACTGTGCCCTTGGGACACAGAGTGCGATGGGCGCGGCCAACCCACCACCAGCGCATGGGAAAGATGCGGATATGACACGAGGACGCGGTATCCGGCGGAGCGCGGCCCTGGCGGTCGCCCTCGGCCTCGGCCTGAGCGGGTCGCTCGTCGCGGGACCGGCGGGCGCGGAGGAGAAGGAGGGACCCGGCGTTCGGTGGGGCACCTGCCCCGAGGACGTGGCGGCCGAGGCGGCGCCGGTCGTGCTGGAGTGCGGCACCGTGCCCGTACCGAAGGACTACGCCGACCCCGACGGCGGCCGGATCGAGCTGATGATCTCCCGGCTGGCCAGTACGGACCCCGACAAGCGGCGAGGCACGCTCATGCTCAATCCGGGCGGTCCGGGCGGCTCCGGTCTCTCCCAGCCCGCTTTCCTCGCGAACCGGGGCGTCCCTTCCGAGGTGCTGGACACCTACGACGTGATCGGCATGGACACCCGGGGCATCGGGCGCTCGGCACCGGTGGCCTGCGGATTCACTCCGGAGGGTCCGTACTTCGCCAACATCCCGCCGTACGCGGTCGACGACGCGGCGGTGACCGCGCGGGCGAAGGTGGTGAAGAAGGTGGCCGAGCAGTGCGCGGAGCGCGACAAGGACGGGATGCTGCCCCACCTGACCACGGCCAACACCGCACGCGACCTGGACCGCATTCGGGCGGCTCTCGGGGAGGAGAAGACCAGCTTCCTGGGCTACTCCTACGGCACGGCGCTGGGGGCCGCCTACGCGTCGATGTTCCCCGAGCGCTCCGACCGCATCGTGCTCGACAGCAACATCGGCGACACCCACCTCGACCGTGACGGCATGCGCCGCTTCGCGCTCGGGGTGGAGCAGACGTTCCCCGACTTCGCCCGGTGGGCCGCCGCCCGCCACGACAGCTACGGTCTCGGCCGCACCCCCGCCGAGGTCCGCCGGACCTACTTCACCCTCGCCGAGCGGCTCGACGAGAAGCCGGTCGACGGGTTCGACGGTGGCATGCTCCGCCAGATCACCTTCAGCTACCTGTTCAAGGAGGTGCAGTACAGCAAGCTGGCCCAGCTCTGGCAGACAATGAAGAGCGGCGGCGACGCGAAGGACCTGCGGACTCTGGTCGCCCGGAGCGGCCCGGCGGACCAGGGGGACGGCACGGCGGACACCCCACCGTCCCTGGACAACCAGCTCTCCGTCTTCCTCGCCGTGACCTGCAACGACGTCAAGTGGCCGACGAGCGTGGACACCTACCGCAAGGGCGTGGCGGAGGACCGTGCGCGCTACCCGATGTTCGGCGCCGCTGCCGCCAACATCCTCCCGTGCGCGTTCTGGCCGTACGCCCGGGCGGAGAAGCCGGTGGCGATCGACGACGACGGGCCGCGCAACATCCTGCTCGTCCAGGACCTGCGCGACGTGCCGACCCCGCACGTCGGGGGGAAGCTGCTGCGGCAGAAGTTCGCGCACAGGTCCCGGCTGGTCAGCGTGGACGGCAGCGGTCACGGGGTCTATGTGTACGGCGACAACCCCTGCGCGCTGAACACCACCACGCGCTACCTCGTCGACGGGAAGATGCCGAAGACGGACGCCTTCTGCCCGGCCGGCTGAAACTCGTGACGATCCGGCCCCGGGGGTAACGGATCGCCCCACACCCCGGGGCCGGAGCCTCGGCGCTGGTGGATCCGACTTCGCTGTGACCGGTCGGATTCGGTCCGGTCAATCGCGGCGGTAACCGGCAGGCGAACGGCTGCCACTGCCCGCAGGAATACGACGGTAACGGGATAGGTGCTCTGCGCCGGTACGGCGTCCGTCGCGGTCGACGTGCTGGACCGGGACCGGTCGGCGATGGCGTACCGCATTGACGATGGTGAGCAGGACCTCGGCATCCGGGTAGTCCGGTTCACGGGGCTCGTCTCTGAGGGTGAGTTCGCGGATCCGCTCCACGTACGGTGTGCCGGGGCGCTGAGGTTCACTCTGCGCACGGCTCCAGGCCCGCGTCGCGGGCCAGGAGCGCCGCTTGGACCCGGTTGTCGCAGTCGAGCTTGGTGAGGACGCGGCTGACGTAGGTCTTCACCGTCGCCTCGCTCATATGCAGGCGGGCGCCGGCGGCCGCGTTGGACAGTCCTTCGCCGAGCAGGGCCAGCACCTCGCGTTCGCGAGCGGTCAGCCCGGCCAGGCGGCGGCGCGCCTCCTCGCCACGCACGGTGGCGGCGGGGGAGGCGAGGGTGTCCACCACGTGGCGGGTGGCGGCCGGGGACAGGTATGCGTTGCCGGCCGCCGCCGCGCGGACCGCGTGGATCAGCTCCTGCGGGGCGGTGTCCTTCAGCAGGAAGCCCGCACTGCCGTGGCCGAGCGCCCGCAGGACGTTGTCACGTTCCCCGAATGTCGTCAGGATCAGCACCCGCACCCCCGGCGCGGCGCGGCCCAGTTCGGCCAGCGCGGTCAGCCCGTCCATCACGGGCATCTGGATGTCCAGCAGGGCCACGTCGACCGCGGTGCTCCGGGCGGTGTCCACCGCCTCCCGGCCGTCCCGTGCCTCGGCGACGACCTCGATGTCCCCGGCGGAGGTGAGGATCATTCTGATGCCTGCTCTGATGAGCGGCTCGTCGTCGGCGATGAGAACCCGGATCATGCGGTCTCCTGCGCGGGATCGGTGTGACAGGCGGACAACAGGCCGGCTCATCATGCCCGATCCGGCCGGGAGCGCGGTCACAGACCTCAAGTCAGGGCTTCCACGCGTAGGACACTTTGGAGGCGAGCTTCCCGCCGCGGAAGCAGAACCGGTAGACGATGTCCTTCTCGTCGTCCACGAAGTGTTCGCAGGCCGCGTCATCGGGCAGCGCGGGCCCCTGCTTCTCCACGCCGTCGGTGAGCAACGAGCCGCCTTCCGGCAACTTCCCGCGCAGGTCCGCCTCGGCCTCGCCGACTCGAGCCGACTCGTACGTCTTCGCCGGTATGGCCCCCTTCTCCAACTCGTCGATCCCTTTCGACACCCCCCACACCAGAAGGGCGCCGACGCCCACGACGAGGACCACGGCGGTAGCGGCGCATCCCAGTGCGGCGTTCTTCTTGCTGCTCATGATGGCGGTGAACTCCTTGTGCGGTAGCGAGCGTTCGAGGACGCCACCACCATTTCCCGCCGAGGCCCCGCCGATCTGCCCTCGGAAGTCGTCGTCCGCGGCCACCGAAGTCGCGCCGCCCGGAGAGGACTGCCGCTCGCCACCGGCGTACGGCAGCACACCGGCGAGGCGGAAGCCCCCGCCGGGGGTGGGGCCGGCGTGCACCATGCCGCCGACCAGACGGGCCCGCTCCCGCAGGCCCGTCAGCCCCTGTTGACCGCTGATCGCGGGGAGTGCAGCCGGAACCCCGGCCGGTACCGGGCCGTTCGCCACCTCGACTACGAGGCTGTCCGGTTCGTAACGCAGCGCGACCGTGATCGGGGCACCCGGCGCGTGCTTGTGCGCATTGGTCAGTCCTTCCTGAGCGATGCGGTACGCCGCCCGGTCGACAGCGGGGGTGAGGGTCCGCTGGGCGCCGGAGCGGTGCAGTTCCACTGTCGCGCCCGCCGCCCGCGACGACGCGACCAGCTCTTCGACAGAAACCGCGGCACGGTCCGAGGAGGGCCCGGCTCCCCGCGGCCCGGGCCCGGACATCTCCGCGTCATCGCGCAGGACGCCCACGGCTTCGCGCAGCTCCCGCATCGCCGATCTGGATGCCTCCCGGAGGACGCCCACACCTTCCCGCTGGCGGCCGTTGAGCTCCGGGTCCACCTCCAGGGCCCCGGTGTGCACGGCGATCAGGGCAAGTTGGTGGCCAAGGCTGTCGTGCATGTCCTGGGCGATGCGCTGCCGCTCCAGCAGCCGGGCCTGGCGCGCCACCATCGCCCGTTCGCGCACCAGTTGGGCGTTGTGCCGCCGCAGGGCGTCCAGCAGGGCGTGCCGCTGGGCACGGTACCGGGCGGCGAAACCGGGCACCACCGCCAGCACCAGGAACGGACCCCCGGTAAGTGCGATGGTCACCAGCACCGACAGTCCGAGGTCTTCATCTGGTGCGGTGGCCACGCCGGCGACAAGGTGGAGCACGAAACCGGCCGCGAACGCGGCCAGTGCCCGCGCCGGGCGCTCGATGCGGCTGCCGGCGGACCAGCCGGCGCAGACCAGCAGGACGAACGCACCGGGAAAGGTGCCGGCCAGGGCTGACGCGGCCAGCAGCACCGAAGCCGGCAGGGCACGACGCGCCAGGGACAGTACGGCGACGACCAGGGCCAGTGCCCCGCCCTGTACCAGGGAGCCGGTCTCCGCCGTGCGAAGGATGCCTGCGATCCCGGAGAGCACTGGCGTGAGCACGGCCTCGCCGACGATCCGCCGCCGGGGCCAGGGGGAGGCGGCGGCGAGACGGAAGCGGAACGACGGTCGGGTACGGGGAGTTTCTGCGGCATCCACGTGCAGACGATAGAGGGCTGCCCTCTGACGCCCGCATCCTTCCTTCGGTGCGGTCGCGCGCGACGAAGGGTGGCGGGGGGCCTCGGTTCCTGGGATTCCTGCTCTCTTTGGTCGTCACGGGTGACGACTTATGGAGACTGCCGCGGGGCGGGCGGTCCGGTGACGATGGCTGCGCCGGACGCACTCAGCGGCGGCACAGGGAACGACGGCTTCGGGAGCGGAACAGTGGACAGTGCGGGACAGTGGACCGGCAGACGTTTCACCGTCCGGCAGGAGAACCGTCTCAAGGCCGACCGTTACACCGTGAGCGAGTTGATGCCGGACGGCTCGGAGGGCAAGGTCCTGGCCTGCGCCGAGGTGAAGCGATTCTCGCTCAAGGAGAAGATCATTTTCCACGCCGGCCTGTCCGGGACCCGCGTGCTGTTCACCATCGAGGAGCGCGGCCTCCGCGGCGCCGGTGATGGCTACGACGTGTGGGACGCGGAGGGCGGCCTTGTCGGCGGTTTCGAGGAGAAGGACATCGCCTCCCTGGTGCGTTCGACCTGGGTGCTGGACCAGCCCGGATTCCCGTCCGCCGTCGGCCGGGAGCGTAACCGGTTCGTGGCCGTGCTCCGCCGCGTCTGGGACTTCCTGCCGCTGGACCTGGTGCCGTTCCTGTGGCCGTACCACTTCGACTTCGAGACGGGGGGCAAGCAGGTGCTGAAGGTGGACAGGAAGTGGGGTCCGCGGGATCGTTACGTGGTCGACATCCTCATCCCCGGGCTGGACCCCCGCCTGGCCGTCGCCCAGGCCGTGGCCCTGGACACGTTCCAGGACCGTTGACCCGAAGAGACTGGCGCCGAAACGGGGCAGGTGGGCCATGTCGCCGGTGGGAAAGCTCCAGGCCCACGGCCGGATACCTCCGGACCGGCCTCGAACAGCCACGGGCCGCGGCCTTTCCGGGCCTCGGCGCCGTTGCGGCCCCAGACGCTCCCGTTGAGGCCGTAGCCGTGCGACAGCGCGACGGGTCCCCCGTCCCGCCTATGCCGGGCCGGGGTCTTCGAGCATGCTCACCGCCTGGCGGGCGAGCAGGCGTTCCGCGTCGTCATAGCTCCAGCCGCACTCGACGACAAGCGATCGCCAAGCCGACAGTCCGAAGCAGAGCCACAGGCGGTCCGCCGCACCGTCCACGTCGAGATGAGGAGCCACCATACCGAGGGCGACCAGGTGCTGCGCGATGTCGCGCAGCGCTTGGCGGTACTGCGCGACGACGTACTCCCACACCTGCCGCGCTTTGTCATCGCTGGCCATGGAGGAGTGGAGCAGGTCTATGGATGCGGCAAAGCGTTCGGTGTTGCCGCGGATTCCGTGCGCCAGGCAGGTCATCGCGGAGGCGAGGTCCTTGCTTCGGACTACCTCCTCATGCAGCCCGGTGGTCTTCGAATCCGCCACGTCCACGGCCAGAAGAGCGTGCAGCAGCTGAGTCTTGGTGCCCACGCTCGCATAGAGCGTCTTGGTCGCGACACCGGCCGAGCGAGCGATCTGCCCCATCGTCACCTGCGCATAGCCATGCGTGATGAAGAGGTCGCGCGCGGTCTCCAGGATGTCCTGTCGGGTCTGAGCCGCGCTTTGCTCACGTCGTGCTGACCGATAGCTCCGAGTCCGATCGGGCATGTCGGCAGCCTACCCGACACCAGAGTGGATAACTTCAATGCAGGGCGTGTAACTTGAAATGGAGACCTCACGGACAACCGGAATCTCTTCCCCTCGTCCCGCCGGAGCGGTTCAGGGTCTTGGGGCCTGCCCGGAAGACCGTGCACTCCTACGTGAAGGTTCCGCACACATGACCATGCATGCCGAGTCCGACGCGCAAGCCATCGTGGAAACGCGGCTCGCCCATGAGACACACAGACTGGCTACCGGACTGCTCGTCGACGCCGTCGGCCGATCCTCCGTGCCGCTTCACGTACTCGGGCAGCTACGGGACTTCATCGTGGCGAACCTGCGTCACCACCACGAGACCGAAGACGCGTGGCTGTGGCCGCTCATCCTGGCAGCGGCGCCGGACACGAAGGGCGCACTCGACGAACTCAGCGAAGAACACGACCAACTGGACAGGGCACTCGACCGCCTCGCCTCCGTCGACCTGACCGCTACGGAAGGCCCCGGCGGCGAAAGCCTGAGCGGCGACAGCCGGCACGCGCTGCGCAAGGCGGCCGTCGCGGTGCGCGACAGCGTGCGTGATCACCTGGCCCACGAGGAACCCCTGTTGCTCCCCGCCCTGCGGCGCATCACACCCGCGCAGTGGGAGGAGTTCGCCCAGCGAGTCATCGCCAGCACACCCCCGGTGGCCGGGCATCTGATGATCGGATTCCTCGATGAAGCCGGCACGCCGGCCGAGGTGGAGTCGATGCTCGTGAACATGCCGCCCCCGATGAAGTCATTGCTGCCCGCCCTGCGCAGCCAAGCCGCCGCCGACCTGCGAGTCCTGCGAGGCGACGGCTCGTGAGCTCCACTCGGCTCCCGTGGCCGGACACGGCTTACGAGGCATTCAAGGGCGATCTGACCGTCGCTGCCGCCTACCTCACCCCGGCCGGAGGCGCGGTGGTCACCAGCGTCTCACCGGTAGGACTCGCGGACCGGGCGGCCAACGAGGTCAGCTTCACCACCTCGCTGGGCTTCCCGAAGAAACTGGAACACATCCTGCGCGACCCACGCGTCTGTCTCGCCTATCACACCCGCGAGCACGGGTTCGCCACCCACAGCCACTACGTCCTCGCCCAGGGCCGAGCGGAGGTGGACCTTCAGCCCTCGGCGCAGCGACTGGCGGGGCTGATGGACGCCTCCGAGCCGTTCCTCGGGCGGACCAGGCGCGGAGGCGTATGGGACTGGCTGCTTCGCGAGTACCACCAGAACCGGGTCTTCGTCGATGTCCACCCGGACCGCATCGCCGTCTGGCCCGATCTCTCGGCGAGTGGACGTGCGACCGTGACGGGCGCCTCCTGGCCGGGGCATCCCGCCGAACAGGAAGCGCCGAGGAACGGCACGACCCCGCGGACACCCGTCGCGAAGCTCGCCCGGCAGATCGCCGCCCTTCCTCATCGCCTGCTGGCTTACCAGGGTGCTGACGGCCACCCCGTCATCCTCCCGGTGACGGTCACCGGACACGACGAGACCGGCCTGCGCCTCTCCGCATCGTCCGGACTGCTGCCACCCGGCGGCCGCCGAGCGGGATTCCTCGCCCACAGCTTCCAACCGCAGTGCGTCGGTGTGAGCATGCGCACCGTCACCGGCTGGTTGACCGTCGAGGACGGACGGGCCCTCTACGCACCCCACACATCGACGGGCATGGCAGCGCCGCGGAACAGGATGGTCACGACCGTGGCCAACGGTCTGCTGGCCAAACGGGGCCTGCGCCGCGCACAGCGCAACGGCACGACCGCCCGCCTGCGCGACCTCGCCGCCCGGGACCGGGCGCAAGGAGCCGAGAGGCGATCCGACGACATGTGAAGACGCCCCGGCCCAGAGCGCCCGAACCGCGGCGATGAGGGTCTGTCGCGCACGGGCGGGATGAACTCGACACCGTGGACTTCGCACCGCAGCCGTTGTTCTTCGTAGGGGCAGTGGCCGGCTTCCCGTCCAGCAGCAGGCAGCCCGACCAGGCCGGCAGATCGATCGCCGCGAGGCTGAGTTCGAGCCGGCCGGCGTGAGCGGCGACGTCGCGGGAGGGGAAGCGGAGCCGGTGGCCCTCCTGTCGCACCGGATGTGGTCCTGCTCGTCCAGCCGGGTGACGTCGCCCTTGGTGGCGGCGGTGTCGATCCCGCATGCGCGCATGATCCTGGCGACGCGTTTGTGGTTGACCACCTCACTGCTCGCCTCGCGGAGCTCGGCGGTGATCCTCGGGGACCCGTAGGCGCCGTCCGGTTCCCGGTGCACGGCTCGTATCCGGGCGGTCAAGCGGGCGTCGGCCACTTGCCTGGCCACCCGGTCCGTGGCCGCCCGGCGCCAGCAGGAGAAGCTCGGGCGACTGACGCCGAGAATGGTGCAAGCCGCTTCACGCCGTGGCGGCGCTGGAGGTCGGCGACACACTGGAAGCGGTTCACCAGCGCGTCTCCCCGGCGAAATACTTCGCCGCCTTGCACAGAATTTCGCGTTTTTCCTCTAACTCACGGACCCTTCTGCGCAGCGCGGCGTTCTCTGCCTCCAGCGGTGCCGGCGGCTCGGCGGGTGTCTCCGTGCGGCGTCCCCGCGGCCGGTTCTCCCATTTCTGACCGCCACGGCCGAGTTGCCCGTGGCCTTTCGGCCCAATGACCACTGAACAGAGGAGAAGAGCTGCGAAGATCGTCAGTTTTACTGATCGTTTCAGAATGAAGTTCGTTGTGGGGCTTGGCGGTTGTGTGTTGTGTCGGCAGGATCTGGTGAGTTCTGCTGATCTTGTCCCTGGTGACCTGTGGGAACGTGTGGCTCCGCTGTTGCCTGCTCGTCCGGCGAGGCGGTATCGGTATCCCGGGCGGTTGCCGGCGGACGACCGGGCTGCGCTGCGGGCCATCGTTCATGTGCTGTGCAAGAGCGTGAGCCGGCGAGATGTTCCGGCTGACCAGGTCGACTGCAGTGGTGTGACGGCCTGGCGACGTTTGCGGGACTGGACCGAAGCGGGCGTTCTGGCCGAGTTGCGGGCGGCGGGTTTGCTGGACATGGATGACGCGGCGGTCGACGGCTCGCACGTCAGGGCCCTCAAAGGGGGGCGCGCACCGGACCTTCGCCGGTCGACCGGGCCCGGCCGGGCAGCAAGCACCACCTGCTCGTCGTCCGGCACGGGGCCCCCTTGGCCCTCTCGCTGGCCAGCGGGAATCGCCACGACGTGACCCAGCTGATGCCGTTGCTGGACGCGATACCCCGCATCCGCGGGGTCCGCGGGCGGCCGCGCACCGGCCGAGCCCGCTGTTCGCGGACCGCGGCTACGACTACGACAAGTACCGCCGCCTCCTCCGTGCCCGCGGCATCGCCCCGAAGATCGCCCGCAAAGGTCTGGCCCACGGCTCTGGCCTGGGCAAAACCCGCTGGGTGGTCGAGCGAACCTTCGCCTGGCTCCACCAGTTCAAACGACTGAGGATCCGCTACGAGCTACGCGCCGACCTCCACCTCGGGCTACTCCAACTCGCCTGCAACATCATCTGCCTGAGATGGCTCAGAACTTCATTTTGAAACGATCAGTTACTGTAGGGCGCTTCGTTCGGATCACCGACGCCTTGGTGAAGCCGCTCATTGAGTTGGAGCCCAGGTGCCGACACACCCAAGAGATCGCCAGGACGTAATCTCGGTTGGTTCATCGGACGGACCAGAAGATGCGCGGTGATGTGGAGTCCGGCCAGGTAGATGGTCGCGGTCTTCTCGTAGCGGGTAGCGAGGTCCCGCCATTGCTACAGGTTGCTGGTTGAAGCAGCGTGCGACGGCATTGCGCTGCTTATACGCCTCCCCGCCGAAGGCGGCCTGCCTGGCCGGCTTCCCCGGCGTCCCGTGACCGTGCTGGTCCGCGGGAATGATGAATCACCGCACAGATGGCGCGCAAGTTCTTCCTGGCACCTCACAGTGCGCGAAGTGGATTACGACCAGCTTGATGCTGCGCTTGCCGCCCTGTCTGGCTTCTTCCTGGCCTCGGGTGCGCACTCGCCGGCGGACTGGTCTCCGTACAGTCGCCACCACCAGACTTGGTTTGGCGAGGTCACGTTGCGGTGGCTGGCCGAAAGGCGCGGGTGGCATCTATGCCCCGGGGACCCGACGAGCTGAGCGCGCGGAGGGGGTCCGTCGTCGAGACCGGCACTCCGTGCGCTCGCGCGGCCGCGAACGATCCGGCGTGCAAGTGGCAGTGGACACGGGGCAGGTCCGGTCGGGTCCAGGAGTGGGTGAGAAGATCACCTCTGGCAAGTTCGGTGCACGACAGGGGTAGGGCAGGGCATGGCAAAGAGGTCCGCGTTGCGGGGGTACTTGCTTGAGGAGGCACTGGCCTGGTTGCTCCGGCACAGCGGCTATCGTCTGCTCGTCGACTTTCGACAGGACGATGCCGAACTCATCGGTTCCGGTGGCGCTCTGCGTGTTCGTGGCCGTGGTGCGGTCCATCAGGTGGACGTGCTTGGTGAGTTCGCTTTTACCCCCGCATTCTCCCTCCCCGTGCGGCTGTTCCTGGAAGCCAAGCACTACTCGACGCCATGCGAACTGGAGGTAGTGCGCAATGCGCACGGCGTCCTGCACGACGTCAACGAAAACTTCATGAGTCATG
This sequence comes from Streptomyces sp. NRRL F-5630, assembly GCF_000719475.1. Classification (GTDB taxonomy): domain Bacteria; phylum Actinomycetota; class Actinomycetes; order Streptomycetales; family Streptomycetaceae; genus Streptomyces. The sequence continues at coordinate 33,329 of NZ_JOGO01000053.1, forward strand.
CCGGTACCCGGCCCCGGCGGCGCTACCAGTACACCTACGCGCTCTTTTCCGCCAATGGCTTCACTCAGAGTGCCCAGCAGTATGCCCTCGCCCACCAGATCTCCTTGGTGGACTTGTCCGGGGAGTCCTTCACGTGGCTGCGCAATGCGATCCGGATCGCTGCGGCCAGCCTCTATTCGGCGCAGAACGCCCATGCCGTCACGCGCTTCCCTGTGACGTGGATGCGCAAGGTGCTCCGCGAGGCTCTCGGAACATGGCCGGTAGGGGTGCCGTCGCTGCCGGTCGATACCAGTGCCGAGCAGTTCGAGGCTGCGGCCTCTGTGATTCTTGCCCAGTTTGTCGACACCCTGGAACAGCACGCTGCGGCTGAGCTGCTGCTGGGCTTCCCCGCGGCCCCGTTCATCCTGCCGCTGGTCGCCGAGGATCAGGAGCAGTTCCTCTCCTACGCCGAACAGTGCCCCGACCACGCTGTGCGGCTGCGTCGGTCGGGGCAAGCCGCAACTGCTGAGTGGACGCTTTCCCCGCGAGAAGACGAGGACGCTTATCGACTGGCCTTCAAGCTGCCGGAACACATTGAGGTGTGGATCAGCGGGATTGAAGAGAAGGAGCGGCAGCGCATCCTGGACATCAAGCAGCAGTTCCTGTCGAACATCACGATTTATCGCATGAACGGCAGCAGTGTCCGCGCCTATCAACTTAACTATGAGCCGGGCGAGTTGCGACCGTCTCCTGACGAAGGTCAGTAGGAGACCGGCTAGAGGGAAGGAACTGCAACGGCAGTAAATCGTCTGTGTGCCGGGTTGTTCAGATGCACGATTTCATCCATACGGGCTCGCGGGCCGCGGCGAGGGCGCCCCTCGAAGTCGGCGAGGGTGGTGGTGGCGATGCGGGGTGGGAGGGCCGCCGAGAACTTCAGGCCGGGGACGGCCCGCGGGCCGACGGTGGGCAGGGTGAGGGAGTCGGGGAGTTCGGCGCGGGCCATCTTACAGCCGGCGGGGGAGAGGTCCTGGCGGAGCCGGAAATGGGTGTCGGTGGAGCGCTGTACGGGGCCGGCGAGGTTGCCGAGGGAGGCGGCGAGGGTGGCGTTGGCCCGGAATCCGGCCCAGATCTACCAGCGGGTGGCGTCGGCGTCGTGGACCAGCAGGGCGCCCGCCGGGTGGACTTCATGGGTGTGCGGTCCATGCTGAGTTCGGCAAGGGCCACGTTGGCGCGGCGGGTGAGGCGGACGGCCGGGTCGGTGCCGAGTAGGACGTCGCGCATGGCGCGGGTGAGGACGTAGGACAGCCCGCGGACTTCGCTGCCCTGCCAATTTGGCGATGCCACCGTCCTCGACGGGTTCCACGAAGGCACGGCGTCGGGCCCAGTCGATGAACGTGACCTGCCAGCTGCGGCCAGCCAGCAGCAGGCGGCGCGGGCCTGACCATTCTTCTGTGAGGACGGTGGGGTCGGTGGTGCCGAACTCGGTGCGTCCAGCGAGCACGGTGAACTCGGAGGGTGCGGTGAGGGAGGTAGTCAACTCCATGAAGTGCCGGCGGCCGAAGCGCTTCTCGGCTTCGGGGCCGATGAAAAGCATGACGATGTTGCCGGTGTCGGTCACAGGTAGCGGCGGTTGTCGCGGGACGTGTAGGCCTTGTCGGCCAGGACGTGGTCGGGCCGGGCGCGGGGTGGTCCGACGCCGATACGGGGCACGGCTATCTGCCGCAGTGCGGGCTCGAGTTGTGGGCCGCCACTGCAGTGGCCCGCAGTCAACAGGAGCGCGAGGGGCCGACAGTGTCGGTCAGCGACCACCTCCTCCGGCTCGGCGAACCAGCCCGGCGGTGTTGGCTGGCCCGGAGAAGCACACACAGTTGACCGACACGCTGTCCGGGCCAAGTGGCCAGAGCGAACGTCCGCCGGATCCTCGAGATGGTCGACTTCGACATTCCCGTGCCCTTGCCGCGCCACGAGTTCTCCGGTGTCGGGCGACTCGGGGAGTGCCTTGCATTCTGCTCATGCAGTCCCTTGGAGGCTCGCTGGAGCAGCCCATTCCGGCCAGACCGAGAGGGCTTGCCATCGCCGGTGCGTGGCAATTGCTGAGCCCGATCGCCTCCGCTGAAACATTTCAACCTCCTGTTTCAACCATCGAGCCGAACTGGCGTAGCAATTGCTTTCGTTCCCCCGCCGACTCTCGGCCGAGGAGCAGATCAGGTCATCCTCAGCAAAATGTGGGCCGCACGCCGGGGAACCCCTCATCCTGGACCGTTCGACATCGATCGGAAGGGGAACAGTGAACGCTCCGCGACGCCATGCGGCCGATCCAGGAGTCATCGCGCAGACCACCGGACTCGTGAATTTTCTGCGGGACATGGTCCACAGCAGTCACCAGCGCCAGCGCGACGACCGAGGCCGGGACCGGCTATGGCTGGCCGATCTGCCTGAGCAGGTACGCAGGCCCGCGCCACGTGAGGACGGCGTCGTCCTGCTTCTCGATCACGTCTCGCAGTCCACGCCGCCGGAGCTGCCCGAGGTGCTCGAGGGGTGGGTGGATCAGACAGCCTGCCTGGACGCCGACGGTATTGACCCGCCCTTGGCCGAAACGGGGCCCGGACGCACACACCTCCCCGCGCTCACCAGCGCCCCAGAAGAGGAAGGCGAACAGGACGCGGGCACCACCCTGTCGCGCGATCAAGCCAGTGAGGTGCTGCGCGCCTACGGGCCCTGGCTGCAGCGGTGGCGTAAGTGGGCCGAGCGAGAACGTCACGAGCGGCCGCTGCGCGCGCTGTACGACAAGGTCTATGCGTGGCATCAGCAGCTGGCCCTTGAGGACGACCGTACAGAACTCGTCCTGGCCGTCGGGCTGTTGGCATGGACCAGGCCGGGTGAGGAGACCGTGCATCGCCATCTGCTCACTCAGCGGGTGGAGACGTCGATGGACCGACGAACGGCACAGGTGACCGTTCGGCTTTCTGCCGAAGGTGCGCTGCGCCTGGAGGACCAGGACTTCTTGGACACTGGTGACGGCTGGGTGAGGGAGCGGGGCGCGGCGCTGGCCGAGGAGATCGCCGCTCGGTCGACACACCCGCTACATCCCGATGCCCTGGAAGTGCTTTCGCAGTGGCAGGAACGGGCCACAGAGCAGCGCATCGCCTTCAGTGCGCGCTGGCAGCCACCGCTGGCGCCGGAGCCCGCGGCACGGCTCACCTACGCCCCGGCACTGGTGCTACGGCCCCGGAATCTCAATGCCTTGCTGCGCGTGTACGGCCAGATCTCGGACACCATGGTGGCGGAGGCACACGCGCCGCTCGGTCTCGCACAGATGGTGATGAACCTCGATCCTGCCGAGCGTGCAGCGTGGGACGGGCGGGGCCTGCGTCAGGCACCGCTTTTCGGTGACGATCCCCTTTTCCCCGGCAAGACCAACGAGCAGCAGCGCAGCGTGCTGCGACGTCTGGAGAAGGAGACCGGAGTCGTGGTGCAGGGTCCGCCCGGGACTGGCAAGACGCACACCATCGCCAACCTGGTCTCGGCTCTGCTCGCTCAGGGGCAGCGCGTCCTGGTTACCAGCGCCCGTGACCAGCCTCTGACCGTCCTGCGGGACAAACTGCCATCGGCTGTGCGCGATCTGTGCGTCCTGCTGCTGAGCTCGACCCGCCAGAACGGCACGAGCGAACTGGACCGCACCGTCACCGCACTCACCGAGCAGGTCGCCGGAGCGGACACCGAAACGCTCCGCGCCGAGATTGACCGCCTTGAAAAGCTCCACCTGAATATCCGCGGCAGCATCAACGCCCTTACCGATCAAGTGCTTTCGCTGCGGGAAGAGGAGTACCGGCACCGGGCCGTAGCTCCTGGCTATGACGGGACCCTGGCCCAGATCGTGCAGCAGGTTCAGGACCAGAGTGCGGCGAGCGGCTGGATCGGCGCCCTGCCCGAGGGCGCCGCAGCCACACCTCCGGTTACTCCGGAGCAGGCCCAGGAACTACTTCTCCTGCTGCGCAGTGGCGCGGGCGAACAGCGCTCAGGCGGCTCGCTGCCTTCGCTCGGGCAGCTGCCGCCGGTGGAGGAGGTCGAGGCCGCGTTCACCGCGAGCCGTGTCACTGATGACGGGCTGACGCCGCGCACGGTCGAGTTGCGCAACCAGCTCGCTACCCTCGATCCGGCCGTCACCGATGAGCTGACCCTCCAGCTGGATGCAGCGGCCACGGCCCTGCACCACCTCGGCGTCCCCGCCGACGCCACACGCTGGGACACCGACTCATGGGTCACACGCGCCCTCACGCATCGGCTCTCGCGAGGCGATCTCGGCCTGTGGGAGCGCATTACCGCCACCGCCCCGGATATCGCCGAGGCGCGTCAAGCGTTCGAAGAGTCGGGCCTGCGCCCCGTCCGCCTTCCGGACGGCCTGGACCCGGACCAAGCCGGGCGGATGGTCGCCACAGGGCAGGCATTGCGCGACTACCTGGCCGCCAAGGAGGGCCGCACCGTCCGCGAACGGCTGACCGGCATCGCATCGCGGGCACAGAAGAACGCCCAAGAGATCCTGACCTTGTGCGCCGTCGACGGCCATGCTCCACGCACCGCCGGCGACCTCGACCACATCCTTGCCCGGCTTCGCGCCCACATCGCACTGGATGCGGTGACCGTGCGATGGAGGCAGGCGAACGCACCGCTTCCCCCAGGTGACATCGAGGTGCGGCTGGTCGAACTGGACAGCCGGAACACCCAGCTGGAGCATATTGGTGTCTTTGCCCAGGTTCGTGAGAAGGTCGATGCCCTTCTGGTTCAGCACGGTGTGCGCCTACTGCTCACCACGCCTGTGGCTTGGCAGGATCTCGTGATCGCGGTCGGTGCGCTGGGTGGACGTCGCGCCGCCGACGACGCACTTGCCAAACTGGCTTCTTGGGACGAGGGGCTGAGTGCCGCACCGGAGGGAGAACGCCCATCCGAGGAGGCGAGGGCACTCGTCGCGGCCCTGCGTGACCAAGATGCCGACGCCTACGCCAAGGCTGTTGACGCGCTGGAAGCCGCATATATGCGGGATGCTCGAAGGAGGCGGTGCGGCCGACTCCTCGAGGCGCTGCGGGGCGCACATCCGCTGTTGGCGGGTCGCCTCTTGGACGAGGCCGACGATCCCGCATGGGAGCCGCGTCTGGCGGCTCTGGAACGAGCATGGGCCTGGGGCAAAGCGGCGCAGTTCGTCAGCATAAGGCGCGACCCTGGTCTTGAACGCAGGCTGGACGTCGAGCTGACCGGGCAGGAGGAGCGTCTGGAGGAGGTGACCGGTGAACTCGCCGCGGCATGGGGTCGGTTGCACTGCCAACAGAACATGACACAAGAGCAGAAGTCGGCCCTGCAGGCGTACCGTACCCACATGGCGTCCGTCGGCCGCGGCAAGGGGCGCAGCGCGGGGCACTTCCGGGCCGCCGCCCGTGAGCGAATGAGCGTCGCACAGGGTGCGGTGCCCGCCTGGGTCATGCCGATCGCTCAGGTCGCCGAGATGATCCAGACCCAGCGCAACAGCTTCGACGTCGTGATCGTCGACGAGGCGAGCCAGGCCGGCATGGACGCTCTGTTCCTGTTGTGGCTGGCACCTAGAGTCATCGTCGTTGGCGACGACAAACAGTGCGCGCCCCCAGTCACCGGCAAGGGCCGTCACCAGGCGATCCGCGACAAACTCGCGGCCCACCTCCCCGACATGCCCACCGGCCTGCGCGAGCTGTACATGCCGCACACCAATCTCTACGGCCTGCTCACCACGTTCTTCCCCGAGGTCATCCGGCTGGACGAGCACTTCCGCTGTGTACCAGAGATCATCAACTGGTCGTCCAGCACGTTCTACGACAACAAGCTCCTGCCGCTGCGCCAGTACGGTGGCGAGCGTCTCGACCCGCTGCGCACCACCTTCGTCGAAGAGGCCGCGACCGTGGGCCGGGACGGGCGCATCCACAACCCCAGGGAAGCGGAAGCGATCGTCGACGCCCTGGAGCAACTCACGTCCGACGAGGCCTACCAGGACAAGACGATCGGCGTGATCGTGCTGCAGGGCTTCGGGCAGATCAAGCTCCTGCAGAGTCTGATCGAACAGCGGATCCCGGCCACTACCCGCGAGCACCACCGCATCCGGGCCGGCAACGCCGCCTCCTTCCAGGGCGACGAACGGCACGTCATCCTTCTGTCGATGGTCGTCACCGATGCGCCCCGTGCCATCGGCGGCGCTCGCAGCGAACAGCAGGCGTACAACGTCGCCGCCAGCCGCGCCCAGGACCAGATGTGGCTCTTTCACTCCGTGCCACCCGACCGCCTCAAACCGAACGACCTGCGACTCAATCTGCTCACCTACATGGACAACCCGCCCGCAGTTCTCGCCGCCAACCAGGACATCGGTCCAGTCCGCCCCGACGTGCGTACCCAGCCGTTCCAATCGCTGTTCGAGCAGCAGGTTTACCTGAGACTGAAGGAACGCGGCTACCACGTACTTCCTCAGTACCCCGCGGGCACGAAAAGCATCGACTTGGTCGTTGTCGGCGCCCGCGGCAGGCTCGCAGTCGAATGCGACGGGGACTACTTCCACCACGTCACACGCGATCAGATCGACCGCGATCACCGGCGCGACCGTGAACTGCGCCGGGTCGGCTGGCGGTTCTGGCGCGTACGGGAGAGCGAGTTCCGCTTCGACCCGGACGAGGCGCTGCGCGGACTGTGGGACGAACTCGACCGTTTGGTTATCCGCCCGGCCGACTACTCCCAACCCGCCACCGCACCCTCCGGTTCCGCACCGTGGACCCCATTCGATCTGCCGGATGAGCCGGACGACGGAAACACTGTCGATGCCGAAGCCGAGTCTGCCGCACCGCACGGGCCGGACAGCGCAGACGACAACAGCGAAGAGAACGAAGCGCACAGCACCCCGGGCGTTGGCCGCAGCAGCATCGACGGCGCGGAGGTCCTCGCATGAATCAGACGAAGCAGGGAGCCGTGTCGGCTCCGCTCGACACCAACACCCTCAGGGAACTGGTCCGCGTTCTCTGAGGCGACGACCACCTTCTCTACCGTCCGGCCTACAAGATCGCAGAGTTCCTGGAGAACGCCGGATGGCGAAACCTGCCCGAAATCGACGGAGAGTCTCGCGCTGAGTGGGCCCTCGATCGCTTCATGGAACGCCGCACGGACACCAGCGCCCTGGAAAACGTTCTGCTGCGGCTCGCTGACGCCCGCGAGTATTACGAAGAGCCCGAGCAGCTCCCTAAGGTCATCTCGGCGGTCAACGGCTTCCTCGTCCACGAGGGGCTGCGCTTGGAGAACCCCGGAGGCCGGCCGCGGCTCGTGGCATGTGACCCCGCGCTCGGCCACCCCGGTCAGCACGCCCCCGTCGAGCTCAAGGCCACCATGTCCGACATCGTCAGGGACGAGCGCATGGCCCTCCTGCTCGAGCACCGGCTGGACGAGGCTCGCACCTGCTTCGCCAACGGGGCTCACGTGGCGGCCACCATCATGCTCGGTAGCCTTCTCGAAGGCGTCCTGTTGTCCGCAGTGCAGGAACGGGATGCCACACTGCTGGGCAAGAAGAGCCCGCAGAACATCACTCTTCATGAGCTGATCAACATTTGCCGCGACGCGGGTTGGATCGACGCGGATGTCACGTCCTTCAGCCACGCCCTGCGCGACTACCGCAACTTCGTCCATCCCCACCGCGAATACCGCGAGTCCTACAGACCCGACCGCGACACATTCAATGTCTCCTGGCACGTAGTGAACGGTGCCCTCAACGACCTTGCCGCAAGTCGTCAGCGTTCGGCTGTCTAGCCACGCTCCTCGCCCCGCGTCCGATGCAGCGCAGCATTGCCCAGCTGCAGGTCCGGCGGGCGCTGGCGCGTCACTTCAGCCGCCGTCAGTGCATGAGCGACCCGTCCACGCGGTCAGCAGTCTGTTGCCTCAACAGCAGACTGTTGACCGCATCCTGGCTCGGCAGGCGTGAGCACAGGGCCTACACCGTCTTTGACGCCGTACTGTCAAAGGGGCGCCAGCTCAATCGGCCGCCGGGAGAGCCCACACCGGCTCACAGTCAGATGCCCCCACGGCACGCAACACAGAGCACACAGCTCATCCGCATTGACATGGACGGTGTACTGCACCTGCTGCATGGCGATGACATAGCGTCGGGCACACGTACTCGAGTGCGGGGCGGGGGCCGCTGCTACGTCTCCCCGGACTCGCCGTCATCGCTGTGGCGGACCCCGGTCTGCAAAGGCTGTGGTGAGGGGTCTGGGCGGCTGGCGGGAGTGTTGCTGGGGCTGGAGCGGTCGGGGCGAACCCGGCTGATGTGGAGCGGGCTGACCATCCAGGGGCAGCAGCCAGGCGCATCGCTATGGCGAGCGTTGGGGGAGAGCGCCCGAAGCGGAAGTCTGAGCGGAGACTCGATCTGCCCCGTGAACCCAGCGTGACAGTGCCTTGCTGAGTCTGCCCTCTTGAAAGGTGCCAGTCGTTAACAGCGGTACCTCGCTCTCCTTCCTCCTCATGCTGAGCAGCCAGCGTCACGGCACTGACCCCCGGTCGAGCCCGCCATCACCTGGCGCCAGAAGAATGCGTCGTACAAGACAGCGCGTCTCCCCGTGGCCGGTCTGCTCCTGCTCCGCACACATGCGGTCGAGGCTCTCGGCGTCTTGGATCATGCGATTGAGGAACAATTCACCTGCTATGGCTTCCCGGGCCTGGGGCTGTTCCCGGATGACGCCCGATGGTCCGCAGCAGGAGGCACAGAGCATGCAACCTCCTACTGTTCAGGGTCGGGAAACGGCTCCGTCAGCACGCCCGCACGATGAAAGCCACCGCCGGTCTCGGACGGCGTTTATGGCTTGAACCGCCTGCCGGTAACCAGAGGGAAGCCGCCGGACGAGGTGGCCAAAACGCTGCTCACCGCATTGCGGGCCATCGCTGCCCATCTGCTTGAGCAAGGACATTGAGGCACCCCTGCCGTCCGCATGCGGTGCGGGCTTGCCCGGCATCGGCAGTGGCTCGACGTGCGCAGACGGGCCTTGACCCCGGATCTTGGACACACGAGACACTGGATCCTGAGGATCTGAGAACGGACATCTCGTGGTCATGAAGAACTATCCGCCGCAGTTCAA
>NZ_JOGO01000054.1 GCF_000719475.1 Streptomyces sp. NRRL F-5630
GGGGGGGGGGGGGGGGTGCGAAAGAATGGTGTTGGGGTCGCCCCCCCGGGTGGGTGGGGGTGTGTCCGCTGGCCAGCTGTGGCGGGCTGCGCCGGGGGCCTTTGGCTGAGCGGCGCCCTGGCAGGCTGGCTCGGCCCCGACGGCGGTTCCGGCTCTCTCGGCGGGGTAGCGTCGGCGGCATGAGCGACGACGAACCGGCGGGGGAGGGAGCCGCCCCCGAAAGCGGAGGCGGCACCCCGGCAGGAGGTGGGGCTCCGGCAGGGCGCAAGACGTCAGCAGGAGGCGGAGCCCCGGCGGGGAATAACACTTCGCCGGGGGCCGAGGCTTCCGATGCCGAGAGCTTCGCCGCGGCCGTGGAGGCTTTCGCGCGCGCCGTGGTCTCGGGCGATTCCGTACCGGCCGATCAGCAGAAGCCCTCCCGAGCGGTGGCTGCGACACCGGCGAACCAGTCCGGAAGGTCCGGGGCCGCACCCGCGCCACCAGCGGGCCAGCCCGTGAAGCCCGAAGCCGCCCCCGCACCACCGGTGAATCGGCCCGAGAGGTCCGGGCCCGTATCCGCGGCACCAGCCGACCAGCCCGCCGGATTCCAAGCCGCCCCCGCGCCACCACCCGGCCACCCCGCCCGATCCGATGCGGCCCCCGCCGCCCCCGCCGATCGCCCCCTTTCGTCGCACGCGCCCCGCGAAACCGAGCCCGCACAGCGGCCATCCGCCCAGGAAGCCGGTGAACCCGTACCTGTCGGCGGGCCCGGCGCAGCCGCTCTTCCCCCGGGTGGCGGGGACGGGGAAGGCTCGTCCTCCGGTGAGACCGTGCCCCGGGGTCGGGTCGACGATGCTCCCCGGCCGCTCGGGGTCGCGCGGGTCGAGACCGGGGACGCGCGCGTGGACGGGGTGCTCGGGCGGCTCGCGGATCTGGACGAGGTGCCCGTGGCCGAGCACCAGGGCGTGTACGAGGAGGCCCACGAGGGGCTGCGGGCCGTGCTCGCCGCGCTCGACGTGGCGCAGGGGCCGCCGCCTCCGTCCGCCCGGTGACCGCGGCGGGGGCTCTTGTCGGACCCGCGCCGTAGCATGCCCTCAAGGCGCGTGACCTGCATCGGCATGCGTGCCCCGGCATCCCGTGCCGATGACGACCAGCAAGGAGCTGAACCGAACGTGGCAGGAGTGGCCCGCCGCCGCCTCGACGCCGAACTCGTCCGTCGCAAACTCGCCCGCTCGCGGGAGCACGCCAGTCAGCTCATCGCCGCCGGGCGGGTCAGCGTCGGCGGCGCGCTCGCGCTGAAACCGGCGACGCAGGTCGAGACGAGCGCCCCCGTCGTCGTCACGCCCGACGAGGACGACCCCGACTACGTCTCGCGCGGCGGGCACAAGCTCGCGGGGGCCCTGGAGGCGTTCGTGCCGCGCGGGCTGCGGGTCGAAGGGCGGCGCGCGCTCGACGCCGGGGCGTCCACCGGGGGCTTCACCGATGTGCTGCTGCGCGCGGGCGTCGCCCAGGTCGTCGCCGTCGACGTCGGGTACGGGCAACTCGCCTGGTCGCTCCAGAGCGACCCCCGGGTCGTCGTCAAGGACCGCACCAATGTGCGCGAGCTGAGCCTCGACCTCATCGACGGCGAGCCCGTCGGCCTCGTCGTGGGGGACCTCTCCTTCATCCCGCTCGGCCTCGTGCTGCCCGCCCTCGTCCGCTGCTGCGCCCCCGACGCCGATCTCGTCCTCATGGTCAAGCCGCAGTTCGAGGTGGGCAGGGAGCGGCTCGGCAGCGGCGGCGTCGTGCGCAGCCCCGAACTGCGCGCCGAGGCCGTCAGGCACGTCGCCGCGCAGTCGGCTGGACTGGGGCTAGGTGTCCTCGGCGTCACCGCGAGCCCCCTGCCCGGACCCTCCGGGAACGTCGAGTACTTTCTTTGGCTGCGTGCCGGGGCTCCCCCGCTCGACCCGGCCGACGTCGACCGAGCGGTTGCGGAAGGACCCCGATGACCGACCCCGCCAAGCCCGCCCACACCACCGACCCCACCGCCGGCATCAAGCCCCACGGCACCGACCCCCACGCCACCGGTCGCACGCCCGGCGCCGAACCCGCTCACACCGTCCAGCCCGGTGAGGGCCCCCGCACTGTCTTCCTCCTCGCCCACACCGGGCGTCCCGCCGCGATCCGCAGCGCCGAACTCGTCGTCCAGGGCCTCCTGCGCTGCGGCCTCGGCGTCCGGGTCCTGGAGGAGGAGGCCTCCGACCTGCCGCTGCCCGACACCTCCAAGGTCGAGCTGGTCCAGGAAGCCACGCCCGAGGCGCTCGACGGCTGCGAACTCCTCGTCGTCCTCGGCGGCGACGGCACCCTGCTGCGCGGCGCCGAACTCGCCCGCGCCTCCGGCGTCCCCATGCTCGGCGTCAACCTCGGGCGCGTCGGCTTCCTCGCCGAGGCGGAGCGCGACGACCTCGACCGCGTCGTCGACCGTGTCGTCACCCGTGCCTACGACGTCGAGGAGCGCATGACCCTCGATGTCCTCGTCCACAGCGACGGCCGGCTCGTGCACACCGACTGGGCGCTCAACGAGGCCGCCGTGCAGAAGATCTCCCCCGAGCGGATGCTGGAGGTCGTCCTGGAGATCGACGGCCGCCCCGTCACGGGCTTCGGCTGCGACGGCATCGTCTGCGCGACCCCCACCGGGTCCACCGCCTACGCCTTCTCCGCCGGAGGCCCCGTCGTCTGGCCCGAGGTCGAGGCGCTGCTCATGGTGCCCATCAGCGCCCACGCCCTCTTCGCCAAGCCCCTCGTGACCTCGCCCTCCTCGATACTGGCCGTCGAGGTCCAGGAGGGCGGCTCGCCGAGCGGTGTGCTGTGGTGCGACGGGCGGCGCACCGTCCCGCTGCCCTCGGGAGCGCGCGTCGAGGTGCGGCGCGGGGCCGTCCCCGTGCGCCTGGCCCGGCTGCACCACGCCTCCTTCACCGACCGGCTTGTCGCCAAGTTCGCCCTGCCCGTCGCCGGCTGGCGCGGCGCGCCCACCTGAGTCGCGCGGGCCGGGAGGCGGGTACGGAGCGGGTACGGGGAGGCGCCGCGTCGCACGGCCGCGTGCCGCTCGTGCGCTCGTACGGGGGATACGCGGCCCCGCGTCGGCCCCGCGCCACCGCCTCGCGGCGGCCGTGGACACACCCTCACTCGTGTCAACCGGGCGGGGTGACGTCGCCCGGGAGGAAGAAAACCTCGTATGGTCATGTGCGTGTTGGAGGAGATGCGGATACGGTCGCTCGGCGTCATCGACGACGCGGTGGTGGAGCTGTCACCCGGCTTCACGGCCGTGACGGGTGAGACCGGCGCGGGCAAGACGATGGTGGTCACGAGCCTCGGGCTGCTGCTCGGGGGGCGTGCCGACGCGGCACTCGTACGGATCGGGGCGAAGTCGGCCGTCGTCGAGGGCAGACTCACGCTGCCGCCGGGCTCCGCCGTGGCGCGGCGGGTCGAGGAGGCCGGTGCCGAGCTGGACGAGGACGCGCTGCTCATCAGCCGTACCGTCTCCGCCGAGGGACGCTCGCGCGCGCACCTCGGGGGCCGGTCCGTGCCCAACGGGATGCTCGCCGAACTCGCCGACGAACTCGTCGCCGTGCACGGCCAGACCGACCAGCAGGGGCTGCTCAAGCCCGCCCGGCAGCGCGCCGCGCTCGACCGGTACGCGGGCGAGGCCGTCGCCGTCCCGCTCGCGGAGTACCGTACCGCCTACCGCGGGCTGCGCGCCGTCGCGAACGAACTCGCCGAGCTGACCACGCGCGCCAGGGAACGGGCCCAGGAGGCCGACCTGCTGCGCTTCGGCCTCGACGAGATCGCCGCCGTCGAGCCGCTCCCCGGCGAGGACGCCGAACTCGCCGCCGAGGCCGAGCGGCTCGGCAACGCGGAAACCCTGCGCGCCGCCGCGGCCGGGGCGCACACCTCGCTCGTCGGCAACCCCGAGGACCCGGAGTCCATCGAGGCCACCTCGCTCGTCGCCGGGGCGCAGCGCGCGCTCGAGAGCGCGGGCGCCCACGACCCGGCGCTCGCCAAGCTCGCCGGACGCCTCGGCGAGATCGGCATCCTCCTGACCGATGTCGCGGGCGAACTCGCCGGGTACGCCGACGACCTCGACGCCGACCCGCTCAGGCTCGCCGCCGTCGAGGAGCGCCGCGCCGCACTCGCGCAGCTCACCCGCAAGTACGGGGCCGACAGCGACGCCGTCCTGGAGTGGGCCCGTACTTCCGCCGAGCGGCTCGGCGAACTGGAGGGCGACGACGAGCGCATCGCCGAACTCGCCGCCGAGCGGGAACGGCTCGCCGCCGAACTCGCCCGGCTCGCCGCCGAGCTGACCCGGGCCCGCACCGAGGCCGCCGAGCGCTTCGCCGAGGCCGTCACCGCGGAACTCGCCTCGCTCGCCATGCCGCACGCCCGCGTCAGCTTCGCCGTCTCCGCGACCGAGGTCGACGAGGAGAGCGAGGGCGTCGTCCTCGACGGGCGGCGCCTCGCCTACGGCCCGTACGGGGTCGACGAGGTCGAACTGCTCCTGGCCCCGCATCCGGGCGCGGCCCCCCGGCCCATCGCCAAGGGTGCCTCGGGCGGTGAGCTGTCCCGCGTCATGCTCGCCGTCGAGGTCGTCTTCGCCGGGACGGACCCTGTGCCCACGTACCTCTTCGACGAGGTCGACGCCGGGGTCGGCGGCAAGGCGGCCGTCGAGATCGGACGGCGGCTCGCGCGGCTCGCGCGCGGGGCGCAGGTCGTCGTCGTCACCCACCTGCCGCAGGTGGCCGCCTTCGCCGACCGGCAGCTCCTCGTCGAGAAGACGCACGACGGGAGTGTGACCAGTTCCGGGGTCAAGGTCCTGGAGGGCGAGGCGCGCGTGCGGGAGCTGTCGCGGATGCTCGCGGGGCAGGAGGACTCCGAGACGGCCAGGGCGCACGCGGAGGAACTGCTCGCCGCGGCGCGCGGGGACCGGCAGGGTGACGCGGAGGGGTGACCGTCCGGCGGGGCGGGGATCTCGTGGCCGATACCGGTCCGTGGAGAGCCCACCCGGCGCCGCGTAGCTGGCATCCTGTCAGGCAGCCGCGTCCGGGACCCCCCGGCCGAGCAGCCGACCCAGGAGCGCCAGCCACCGTGAGCAGTCCGTCGAGCCCGTCGAGCCGAGCAGGGCACCCTCCGCTGCGCACGGTGCAGGTACTCGGCGGCGGCAGCGCGGGCAGCAGCGCGCACGTGCGCTCGCTCGCCGCCGGGCTCGCCGCGCGCGGGGTACGGGTCACCGTCTGCGCGCCCCACGCGCTGGAGAGCGCCTACGCCTTCACCTCCGTCGGCGCCCGCCATGTCCACGTCCCGCGCAGCGGCGCTCCCGTCTCGCTCGCCGCGCTCCGCGCCGTCTGCGCCGACGCCGACCTCGTCCACGCGCACGGGCTGCACGCCGGCTTGCGCGCCGCGCTCGCGCTCGCCGGACGCCGCGTCCCGCTCGTCGTCACCTGGCACACGCGCTGCCACGCCGAAGGCACCCGCGCCCACGCCCTGCGCCTCCTCGAACGCCGCGTCGCCCGCGCGGCGACCGTTCTCCTCGCCACCTCGTCCGACCTCGTCGACCGTGCCCGCGCCCGCGGCGCACGGGACGCGCGTCTCGCCCCCGTCGCCCTTCCCGCGCAGCCCCCGCCGCCCGCGAGCGCCCCCGTCGAACAGAAGGTGCGCGCCGATGTCGGCGCGGTCGAGCGGCCCCTCGTCCTCGCCGCCGGTTCGCTCGTGCGGCACCGGGGGCACGGGGCGCTGCTCGACGCGGCGCGCGCGTGGCGGGCGCTCGATCCCGTCCCGCTCCTCGCCGTCGCGGGCGAGGGGCCGCTGCGGGGCGCGCTCCAGGCCAGGATCGAGGCGGAGGACCTCCCCGTGCGGCTGCTCGGCAGCCGCGAGGACCTGCCCGCACTGCTGGCCGCGAGCGATGTCGCCGTGTTGCCGAGCCGCTGGGAGGCGCGCGCCCTGTTCGCGCAGGAGGCGCTGAGCCTCGGCGTGCCGCTCGTGGCCTCGGCGGTCGGCGGCATCCCCGAACTCGTCGGCGACGCGGCCGAACTCGTCCCCTACGGGGACGCGCCCGCGCTCGCCGCCCGCGTCGCGGCCCTCCTCGCCGATCCCGGCCGGCGCGCCGAGCTGAGCCGCGCGGGGCGGCGGCAGGCGGCCGGCTGGCCGACGGAGGACGCGACGGTCGCGCAGGTGCTCAGCGTCTACGACGAACTGACGCACCCCGAGCCGCTGTTCTGACCCCACCGCCCCCGGGGGCGGACGTGCCGCCCGCTTCTCCCGTCGCGCGTGCCGCCCGGCTCCCGGCGGCGCGTACCCTCCGGCTCCCGGCCGCGCCTGCCCCCAGCCCCCGATCGCGTGCACCCTCCGGCTCCCGGCCGCGCGTGCCCCCAGCCCCCGATCGCGTGCACCCTCCGGCTCCCGGCCGCGCGTGCCGCCTCTCCCGCCGTCCCCCGTTACGCGTGCCGTCTGGCCCGCAGCGCCAGGCTCAGCGAGAGCACCGTGTGGGGGTCGTCGAGGTCCGTGCCGAGGAGTTCGCCGATCCGCGCGAGGCGGTTGTAGAGGGTCTGGCGGTTGAGGTGCAGGGCGCGCGCCGTCTCCGCCTTGCGGCCCGCGTGGTCGAGGAACGTCTCCAGGGTCGGCAGCAGTGGGGGCCGGGCCGTGCGGTCGTGGCGCAGGAGGGGGCCGAGGGCACGGTCGACGAAGGCGGCGAGGTCCGGCTGGCCGCGCAGCCGCCACAGCAGCAGGTCGATGTCGAGACGCCGCGCGTCCCACCACGGGCGCGGGTCCAGGTCCGTGGCCGCGTCCGCCGCGCGCGCCGCGTGCCGCAGCCCCGCTGCCGCCGCCGCCCAGCCGCCCGCCGGACCCACGACGACCACGGGTTCCGGCGCGCCGGGGCGCAGCAGCCCGGCCCGTTCCGTGCCCGCCCGCAAGGCCGCCGCGGCGCGGTCGGCGAGCGCCGTGCGCTCCGCCTCCTCGCGCAGCCCGAGCAGCAGCGGCATCCGCCCCTCCACGGGCCGCACGCCGAGCAGCACGGGCACGCCGAGCCGGCTCAGCTCCTCGTGCACGGCCCGTACGAGCTGCCCCCAGCCGCCCTGCGGCGCGAGGGCGCCCGTCGTCTCCGGCAGTTTCATCACGAGCGGCAGGAGCAGGCCAGTCGCCGGTGCGAAACCGAGCACGGCGGCCCGCGCGGGCGCGTCCTCGGGGGCGGTGCGTGCCTGGGCGAGGTCGGTGAGGAAGTCGCCCCGGCCGAGTGCCGCCAGTTCGTCCTCCTGCCGTGCCTGCATGAGGACCACGGCCAGGATGCCGGCGACGCGTTCCATCGCGAGCCGTTGCGCGGGGCCTACGGGGCCCGCCACCGGGAGGAGGACGAGGCGGGCCCGTACCGCGTCGGGCCCTCCGGGCGCCGCCCCCGCCACGTCCACGAGCACCGAACCCGCTGGCGGGCCCTCCGCGCGCGCCGTCCTGCTGCCCCGCAGTCGCTCCCAGACCGTCAGCGCCTCGCTCTCGCCCGGCCCGCCCCACACCCCGTACAGCAGGCTGCCGGCCGCCGTCTCCAGGAAGACCGGGTTGCCGCCGAAGGTGGCGAGCGTGGTGAGGACCTGGGGCACGCCTCCGCCGCCGAGTACCGCCTCGGTGCAGCGCCGGTGCACCTCTTCGGCCTGGCGCAGGACCGCGTAGTGCCCGTTGACGATCTCGGTGTGGATCTCCTCGGTCACCGTGACGAACGCGACCTCGCGGTGCAGCTGGACGAGCGGGAGCCCGGCGGCGCGGGCCGTCTCGACGAGGGCGGCGGGCAGGCGCGCGAAGCGCGGGCCGAGTTCGACGACGAGCGCCGCGATACCGCGCTCGGCGAGCCGCCGGACGAAGGCGCGCTGCTCGGCGGGGCGGTCGCCGAGGCCGAGCCCCGTGGTGAGCAGCAGTTCGCCGCCCTTGAGCAGGGAGGCGATGTGCGGGACCTCGCCCGCGTGCACCCACCGCACCGCGCGGTCGAGCCGCTCGGCGCAGGCCAGTACCTCGGGCAGCCCCCCGCGCAGCCCCGGCAGCTCCAGCGCCCGCCGTACCGTGATCCCGCCCTGACTCTCCACGCGCGGACGCTACCGCGCGGGACGCGGACCCGTCATCCGTCCGTCGGCCGAGGTCACCGCGCCCGAGGGCCCGGTACCACCTGCGCGAAGGGGCCCCCGGACCGCACGGTCCGGGGGCCCCTTCGCGGCGTCCCGCGTCCGGCGGGTGCGCGGCTCAGCCCCCGTACGCTCCGCTCGCCGTCAGGCGCAGGGCGGTGTCGATGAGGGGGACGTGGCTGAACGCCTGCGGGAAGTTGCCGACCTGCCGGCCGCGGACAGGGTCCCACTCCTCGGCGAGGAGGCCGAGGTCGTTGCGCAGGGACAGCAGCCGTTCGAAGAGCTTGCGGGCCTCGTCGACGCGGCCGATCATCGCGAGGTCGTCCGCCATCCAGAACGAGCACGCGAGGAACGCGCCCTCGTCGCCCGCGAGACCGTCCACGCCCGCGTCGTCGCCGGAGGTCGGGTACCGCAGGATGAAGCCGTCCTTCGTTGACAGCTCGCGCTGGATCGCCTCGATCGTGCCGATGACGCGCTTGTCGTCGGGCGGCAGGAAGCCCATCTGCGGGATGAGCAGCAGCGAGGCGTCCAGCTCCCGCGAGCCGTACGACTGCGTGAACGTGTTCCGCTCCGGGTCGTAGCCCTTCTCGCACACGTCCCGGTGGATGTCGTCCCGCAGTTCCTTCCAGCGCTCCAGCGGGCCGTCGGCGTCCCCGGACTCGATGAGCTTGATCGTGCGGTCCACCGCGACCCACGCCATGACCTTCGAGTGCACGAAGTGGCGGCGCGGCCCGCGCACCTCCCAGATGCCCTCGTCCGGCTCCGACCAGTGGTGCTCCAGGTACTGGATGAGCTTGAGCTGGAGCAGCGAGGCGTAGTCGTTGCGGGCCAGGCCCGTCATGTGCGCGAGGTGCAGGGCCTCGGTGACCTCGCCGTACACGTCGAGCTGGAGCTGCCCGGCCGCGCCGTTGCCGACCCGTACGGGCGTCGAGCCCTCGTACCCGGGCAGCCAGTCCAGCTCGCTCTCGCCCAGCTCCCGCTCGCCCGCGATCCCGTACATGATCTGCAGGTTCTCCGGGTCGCCGCCGACCGCGCGCAGCAGCCACTCGCGCCAGGCGCGGGCCTCGTCGCGGTAGCCGGTGCGCAGCAGCGAGGAGAGGGTGATCGCCGCGTCCCGCAGCCACGTGAAGCGGTAGTCCCAGTTGCGGACCCCGCCGATCTCCTCGGGCAGCGACGTCGTCGGCGCGGCGACGATCCCGCCGGTCGGCGCGTACGTGAGCGCCTTCAGCGTGATGAGCGAGCGGATCACGGCCTCGCGGTAGGGGCCGTGGTACGTGCACTGCTCGACCCACTCCTGCCAGAACTCCTCGGTCGCGGCGAGCGACTCGTACGGGTTCGGCAGGGCGGGCGGGCCGAGGTGGCTCGCCTGCCAGGAGATGACGAAGTAGACCTTGTCGCCGGGGCCGACCGTGAAGTCGGAGTAGGTCGTGAGGTCCTTGCCGTACGTCTCCGCGTCGGTGTCCAGCCACACCGAGTCGGGGCCCGAGACGGCGACCGTGCGCTCGTCGACCCGGTGCACCCACGGGGTGATGCGCCCGTAGCTGAACCGCATCCGCAGGCTGGAGCGCATCGGCACCCGGCCGCTGAGCCCCTCCACGATGCGGATGAGCTGCGGCGCCTCCTCGCGCGGGCCCATGAAATCGGTCACGCGCACACTGCCGCGCGGGGTGTCCCACTCGGACTCCAGGATCAGGGAGTCCCCCCGGTACGTTCTGCGGTCGGCGTCCGGCGGCTGGGTACCGGGGGCGAACGCCGGTCCCAGTCGCCAGAATCCGTGCTCCTCGGTCCCGAGGAGGCCCGCGAAGATCGCCTGCGAATCGAAGCGGGGGAGGCACAGCCAGTCGACCGTGCCGTCCCGGCAGACCAGTGCGGCGGTCTGCAGATCTCCGATGAGTGCGTAATCCTCGATGCGCCCGGCCACGTGCATCTCCAGTCGAACGGCCACGGCACGCCCCTGTGCGGGGCACCATGCGCTGCGGTCAAGGGTGAGCCGCCGGGCCGCTGTTCCAGGGTGGGCGGGGGGGATTCTTCTGGCCTCCCCCTGTCGCCCACCTCCACCCCTTGTGGGAAGCGCTTGCGCGGTCCAGTTTCTTGAGCCCGGCGGCGGATGTCCGAGCAGGATACGACGCCCCGTGGTGATCCGTGCGACCGTCGGGACACGGCGGTAGGGCCGAATGGGTGAGGCTTGTGTTGTGGCGCGGTAAAAGCCGGGCGCGTTGGATGTGCCCCGTGCCCGCGCGTACACGCAGCGTGCGGGCCCTTGCCCCCGCGAGGGCCCGGCGAAACCCGCGCCACCGGAGAGCTCCACCGACGCTGATACCCTGGTAGCCCGTGGACCGGTGGGCCCTTTACGGACCGTGAGACCCCCGCCCGCAGCGACGGACCTTCCCACCTGCTCATCGAGCCGGCGCGGAATTCCGGTCCGCACTCCAGACCGCGACCACGGGAGCCCCCTCTTGGCCATGCCGCACCGCACCTCGTCCACGACGACCAAGCACATCTTCGTCACCGGGGGTGTCGCCTCCTCACTCGGCAAGGGCCTCACCGCCTCCAGCCTGGGGGCGCTCCTGAAGGCGCGCGGTCTGCGGGTGACGATGCAGAAGCTCGACCCCTACCTCAACGTGGACCCGGGGACGATGAACCCCTTCCAGCACGGTGAGGTCTTCGTCACCAACGACGGCGCCGAGACGGACCTCGACATCGGCCACTACGAGCGTTTCCTCGACGTCGACCTCGACGGCTCCGCGAACGTCACCACCGGCCAGGTCTACTCGCAGGTCATCGCCAAGGAGCGGCGCGGCGAGTACCTCGGCGACACCGTGCAGGTCATCCCGCACATCACCAACGAGATCAAGGGCCGCATCCGGCGCCTGGCGAGCGACGACGTGGACGTCGTCATCACCGAGGTCGGCGGGACCGTCGGCGACATCGAGTCGCTGCCCTTCCTGGAGACCGTCCGCCAGGTGCGGCACGAGGTCGGCCGCGACAACGTCTTCGTCGTGCACATCTCGCTGCTGCCCTACATCGGCCCCTCCGGCGAGCTGAAGACCAAGCCGACCCAGCACTCCGTCGCGGCGCTGCGCAACATCGGCGTCCAGCCCGACGCGATCGTCCTGCGCGCCGACCGCGAGGTGCCGCTGTCGATCAAGCGCAAGGTCTCCCTCATGTGCGACGTCGACGAGACCGCCGTCGTCGCCTGCCCCGACGCCAAGTCGATCTACGACATCCCGAAGGTCCTGCACGGCGAGGGCCTCGACGCCTACGTCGTCCGCAAGCTCGACCTGCCCTTCCGCGACGTCGACTGGACGACGTGGGAGGACCTCCTGGACCGCGTCCACAACCCGGACCACGAGGTCACGGTCGCGCTCGTCGGCAAGTACATCGACCTGCCCGACGCCTACCTCTCGGTCACCGAGGCGCTGCGCGCGGGCGGCTTCGCCAACCGTGCCCGCGTCAAGGTCAAGTGGGTCACCTCCGACGACTGCAAGACCCCCGCGGGCGCCGCCGCCCAGCTCGGCGACTGCGACGCGATCTGCATCCCCGGGGGCTTCGGCGACCGCGGCGTCGTCGGCAAGGTCGGCGCGATCACGTACGCCCGTGAGAACAAGGTCCCGCTCCTGGGGCTCTGTCTCGGCCTCCAGTGCATCGTCATCGAGGCGGCGCGCAACCTCGCGGGCATCGAGGACGCCAACTCCACCGAGTTCGACCCGGCGACGGGGCACCCGGTCATCTCCACGATGGCCGAACAGCTCGACATCGTCGCCGGTGAGGGCGACATGGGCGGCACCATGCGGCTCGGGATGTACCCGGCGAAGCTCGCCGAGGGCTCCCTCGCCCGCGAGGTCCACGACGGCCGCGAGTACGTCGAGGAGCGCCACCGCCACCGCTACGAGGTCAACAACGCCTACCGCACGGAGCTGGAGAAGAAGGCCGGCATCGTCTTCTCGGGCACCTCGCCGGACGGCAAGCTCGTCGAGTACGTCGAGTACCCGCGCGAGACGCACCCCTACCTCATCGCGACCCAGGCCCACCCCGAGCTGCGCTCGCGCCCGACCCGCCCCCACCCGCTCTTCGCGGGGCTGGTGAAGGCGGCCGTGGAGCGGCAGCAGAACGCCTGAGCGGGCGGAGCCTTCCCGGCGACGAACGCCCCCGGACACGTACGCGCGTCCGGGGGCGTCCTGTGTCGTACGGGAGTCGTCCGGGGGAAAGGGCGTGCGCAGCCCGGCCGCCCTCGCCCGCCCGGACGCGTACGCCTGTCCGCGGCCGGCCCGTCGGGTGTGGTGGTTTCTTCGCGGGGGCAGGCGGGCTGCGGGAGGATGAGGGAATGACGATCAAGGACAACTCCGAGCAGTGGCGGACCACGGCGAGCGAGACGCCGTGGCGTGGCGCCAAGACGAGCGTGCGCAGCGAGAAGGTCGTGATGCCGGACGGCGAGGTCGCGACCCGTGACTACCAGGTGCACCCCGGGTCCGTCGTGATCCTCGCGCTCGACGAGGAACGGCGCGTCGTCGTCGTCAACCAGTACCGGCACCCCGTCCGCGAACGCCTCTGGGAGCTTCCCGCCGGGCTGCTCGACGTCCCCGGCGAGAACCCGCTGCACGCCGCCGCGCGCGAACTCTACGAGGAGGCACACCTGGAAGCCGACGAGTGGCACGTGCTCGTCGACCACTACTCCTCGCCGGGCGGCTCCGACGAGGCGGTACGGGTCTTCCTCGCGACCGGGCTGCGCGACGCGGGCGAGGAGCGGTACACCCCGGACGGCGAGGAGGCCGACATGCGCACGGCGCGGGTGCCGTACCAGGACCTCGTTCGCGGCTGCCTCGGCGGGGAACTGCACAACAGCTCCCTCGTCATCGGCGCCCTCGCGCTCGGCGCCCTCCTCGACGGCTCCGAGGACACCGAGGCCGCGCTCAGCGGACTGCGCCCGGCCGACGCGCCCTGGCCCGCCCGGCCCTTCTGATCCCGCCCCACCGGGCCGCCCCGTCGAGCCCGTACGGGCCGGGCGCCCCTGGAGGGACCCGGCTCCAGGGGCCCGTCTCCCGGGGCCGGGCGACCGCCTCCGGGATCCCGGCGGCTCCTTCTCTCCCGCCTCGCGGCCGTCTGAAGAAATACTCATCCGATAGAGGGATGGTCACGCCAGGTCGTCGCCGGTTCGCCACGCACGGTGACGTACTCTCTGAGTCGCGCGCCCGTCCTGCCCTGGGCGGGGCGCGCGGCTCGGTGAGCGTGCGGCTGAACGGGAGCGTGGCCCGTGACGGACCAGGTGGTGGACACCGGCGGGGCGAGCGGCGCCGGAGTGAGCGGTGCCGCCCCGGCGCGGGCCCGGCGCGGGCGCGTGACCGGCGAGGACGTGCTCCTCGGCAGGGAACGCGAACTCGCCTCGCTCCACGAGGACATCGGCCGTACCGGCCTCGACACCCTCGCCGGGCAGACCCCGCCCCGCGCGCGTGTCCTGCTTGTGGCGGGACGCCCCGGTTCGGGCCGCACCGCGCTCGCGGAGACCTTCGCGGCGGCGCTCACCGAGCGTTATCCCGACGGGCTCCTGCGGGTCCGGCTCACCGATCCCGCGGGCGCCCCGGTCCCGGCCGGGGAGGCCGCGCGCTCCCTCCTCGCCGACCTCGGCGAACAGACCCCGGCCGGGGCCGCGGACGACCTCCTCACCGAGCAGTTGCGCACCGCGCTCGCCACCCGGCGCGTCTTGCTGCTCCTCGACGACGCGCACGACGCGGAGCAGGTCGACGAACTCCTCCCGGACAACCCCGCGTGCCTCCTGCTCGCCGTCGCCACGGGCCCGCTCACCGGGCTCAGCGACGTCCGCCCCTGCACCCTCGGCGGCCTGGAGCGACAGGCCGCCGTGCGCCTCGTCGAGCGGTACGCGGGGCCCGGGCGGGCCGCGGCCGACCCGCACGCCGCCGAGCGGCTCGCCGAGGAGTGCCGGGGGCAGCCCGCAGCGCTCGTCCTCGCCGCCGGCTGGCTCGCCACCCGCCCCGAGTCCACCGTCGCCGACCTCCTCGCCCGCCTGGAGGCGCACCGCGCCGCCGTGCCCCGCCCCCTCCCGGAACCCGCGACGGACGAGGCGGGCGAGACGCGCGAGGAGGCCGCGCAGGACACGGCGCCGCCGCGCGGGAAGACCGCCACCGACCTCCCCGTGGACCGGCTCCTGCGCTTCAGCCACGACCAGCTCCCGAGTGCCGACCAGCGCCTGCTGCGCCTGCTCCACCTCGCTCCCGAGGGGCTCGTCGACGCGCACACCGCCTCGGCCCTCGCGGGCTGCTCCGTGCAGCACGCCGCCGGGCGCCTGGAGCACTTCGTCCGGCACGGGCTGCTGCGCCCGCTCCCCGGCCCCCGCGAGGCGTACGAGGTGCCGGGCTGCCTCGTCCCCGGACTGCGGGCCCTCGCCCGGGACAGGGACCGCCCGGCCGAACTGCAGCTCGCCCGCGCCCGCATGCTGGAGCGCACCGTGCGCCTCCTGCACTCCTGCCGCGCCACGAGCGAGCCGCTCGGCTCCCCGGCCCGCCAGCGCCTCGCCGGGCTGCCCACCACCCTGCGGTTCCCCGGTCCCGAGGCCGCCGCCGAGTGGCTCGACGAGCGGCTGCCCGCGCTCCTCGCCGCGGCCCGCCTCGCCGTCGCCGAGGGTGACTTCGACACCCTCGCGCGCCGCTACGTCGCTGCCCTCGTCCGCGCGCTCGTCGCGCACCGCGGCACCGAGGCGGCGGCGCCGGAACTGTACGGGCTGCATCGCCTCGTGCTCGACGTCGCGCGGCGCAGGGGGCTGCACCGCGAACAGGCGGCGGCGCTCCTCAACCTCGCCGACCTCGACGCCCGCACCGGCCGCACGAAGGAGGCGCTCGCCCGCTACCGCGCGGCGCTCGACGCCGCCCGCGCCGGGCGCGACCCGCACGCGGCGGGCCGCGCGATGGAGTCCCTCGCCGGGGCCCACCAGGAACTCGGCGACTGGGCGCGGGCCGCCGACTGGTACGGCAGGGCGCTCGCCCACCGCCTCGTGCGCGCCGAGGACGGCGAGGCGGCGCGCCTGTACGGCAAGCTGGCCGCCGTGCACGCGTACGCGGGCCGTTACGGGGACGCGCGGCGCAACTGGGGCTCCGCGATCGCCGTGCACAAGCGGCGCGGTGACGTGGCGGGCCAGGCCCGCGCGCTCTCCGAGCTCGCCAGGGTCCAGGAGTACGCGGGGCGCCCCGAGGAGGCGCTGCGCACGTGCCGGGAGGCCGTGGCCCTCGCCGAGCGGGCGGGGGACGACCGCTTGCGGGCGGCGTTGCACGTACGGCTCGCCGACACCCTCGACCGGCTCGGCGACCCGGCGTCGGCCCGCCACCACCGGGGACTCGCCGCGCGGCTGCTCGGCCCGGGCGAGGCGGCGGTGCTGCGGGCGGGGGCGTAGCCGGGCCCCGAGGGGCGGGTAGGGGGTCGCATCCGGGGTTCACCTACGAATCCGTAGCGCTTCCGGCGAAGAATGATGCTTTGGAAGGCTGGACAGCGGGAATCCCTTCATTAAACTGGCGGAGCCGCAGATCAGCGGCTCTCTCCTGGTGCGCCCTCGTGGATACGGGTATGTAGTCATGTGCCTTGTTTGTCCCGGGCCCTGTCTAGTCAAGGATCGTGATCGACGATGAAGGTCGGCATCCCCCGCGAGGTCAAGAACAACGAGTTCCGGGTCGCCATCACCCCGGCCGGGGTCCACGAACTGCGGCGCCAGGGGCACGAGGTGCTGGTCGAGGCGGCGGCGGGCGAGGGCTCCTCGATCACTGATGAGGAGTTCGCGGCGGCGGGGGCCCTCATCGTCCCGACGGCCGACGAGGTGTGGGCGGGCGCGGACCTCCTCCTCAAGGTGAAGGAGCCGATCGCCCAGGAGTACCACCGGCTGCGCAAGGACCAGGTGCTCTTCACGTACCTGCACCTCGCCGCCTCGCGCGAGTGCACCGACGCGCTCCTCGCCTCGGGGACGACCGCCATCGCCCTGGAGACGGTCGAGACCGCCGACCGCAGGCTCCCGCTGCTCGCCCCGATGTCGGAGGTCGCGGGACGGCTCGCCCCGCAGGTCGGCGCGTACCACCTCATGCGGGCCGCCGGTGGACGCGGGGTGCTCCCCGGGGGCGTTCCCGGAGTCGTCGCGGGCAAGGCCGTCGTCATCGGCGGCGGTGTCTCGGGATGGAACGCGGCGCAGATCGCGATCGGCATGGGCTTCCACGTCAAGCTCCTCGACAAGGACGTCGCCAAGCTCAAGGAGGCCGACAAGATCTTCGGCACCCGCGTCCAGACCGTCGTCTCGACCGCGTACGAACTGGAGATCGCCTGCCTGGAGTCGGACCTCGTCGTCGGCGCCGTCCTCGTGCCCGGAGCGAAGGCGCCCAAGCTCGTCTCCAACGACCTCGTCTCGCGCATGAAGCCGGGAAGTGTCCTTGTCGACATCGCGATCGACCAAGGCGGTTGCTTCGAGGACTCGCGTCCCACGACGCACGCCGAGCCGACCTTCCGCGTGCACGACTCGGTCTTCTACTGCGTCGCCAACATGCCGGGCGCCGTCCCGCACACCTCCACGCACGCCCTCACCAACGCCACGCTCCCGTACGTGCTCGAACTCGCCGGGCGCGGCTGGATCGAGGCGCTGCGCCGCGACGCCTCGCTCGCCAAGGGCCTCAACGTCCATGACGGGACGGTCTATTACCGCGAGGTCGCCGAGGCGCACGGGCTGGCGCACGCCGAGACCCACACGCTCCTGGACTGACGCGCGCGCCCCCTCCCCCCGGTGCCGGGGAGGCCGGGGGCGCGTCAACAGGTGTCGCCTTTCTCACGCCAACGGCCGGACCTCCCCGCGCAGGTCCGGCCGTTGGCGCGCCGCGGTTCCGCGGTTTTTACGGGGGACTCTCCCAAGTGGGCCGCTCCGTCATGCTTCAAGGGCGTTTGACGTGTCGAACTCGCGTGCGCCGAGGGGGTGATGCGCGGCCGTGCACCCTTGACACCCGCCCTCGCGCACACCGACACATCGGGCCGGGTCCGGCGGATTGTGTTGCTGCGGAGTGGTGACACGCCATAGAGTCGCCAACCGTCGGCATGGTGCCACGCTGACCTATCCAGAAGTTTCCTGGTCGCCAAGGAGGTAAGACGACTTGTGAATGAGTCGACATTTTCTCCCGGGGGTGGCCGACCGGAGCTGGCCGCGCGGGGCGGTGGTGCCGCGAGCCCGTCGACGATCGGTCCCGTGGGTTCCGTCGCCGTCCGCACCTTCGCGGCCCGCCAGGGTCTCCCGCTGACGCAGACCGCACACCAGAGCATGGATGGCCATATCGTGAACGCCATGGCCGGCGACCCGAGCGGCGACATCGCCGATTGCGAGGAGCTGCCCGAGGGGCACTTCTACGACCCGGACGCCGAGTACGAGCCGGACCCCGAGTACGCGGCCACGCTGGCCCCCGACGCCGCGCGGCAGCGCCGTGAGCGGATCGGCCCCACCGGGCGCCCGCTTCCCTACTTCCCGATCCCCGGGCCCCTCACCGACCACGGCCCGGCGAAGATCATCGCGATGTGCAACCAGAAGGGCGGGGTCGGCAAGACGACCTCGACCATCAACCTCGGCGCCGCGCTCGCCGAGTACGGCCGCCGCGTCCTCCTCGTCGACTTCGACCCGCAGGGCGCCCTCTCGGTCGGCCTCGGGGTCAACCCGATGGAGCTGGACCTGACGGTCTACAACCTCCTCCTCGAACGCGGGATGTCGCCCGACGAGGTGCTGCTCAAGACGGCCGTGCCCAACATGGACCTGCTGCCGAGCAACATCGACCTCTCGGCCGCCGAGGTCCAGCTCGTCTCCGAGGTGGCCCGCGAGTCCACGCTCCAGCGGGCGCTCAAGCCGCTCATGGCCGACTACGACTACATCGTGATCGACTGTCAGCCCTCGCTCGGCCTGCTCACCGTCAACGCGCTCACCGCGGCGCACAAGGTGATCGTCCCGCTGGAGTGCGAGTTCTTCGCGCTGCGCGGCGTCGCGCTGCTCACCGAGACGATCGAGAAGGTGCAGGAGCGGCTCAACCCCGAGCTCGAACTCGACGGCATCCTCGCCACGATGTACGACTCGCGCACGGTGCACAGCCGCGAGGTGCTCGCGCGCGTCGTCGAAGCCTTCGACGATCACGTGTACCACACCGTCATCGGCCGTACGGTGCGCTTCCCCGAGACCACCGTCGCCGGGGAGCCCATCACCACCTACGCCTCCAACTCCGTCGGCGCCGCCGCCTACCGCCAGCTCGCCAGGGAGGTGCTCGCCCGGTGTCACGCCGAGTGAGTCTGCCCGGAGCCGAAGAACTCTTCCGCACGACCGGGGGCATGGCCCTCCAGCCCTCCTCGGGCCCGCGCCCGCAGCCCTCGGGCGCGCGCAGCGGGACCGGGGAGGCCGCGACCGAGGAGGACGCGGGCGAACACCAGGGGCGGGACTCCGTGCCGGCGCAGGCGCCCGCGGACGGCGGCCCCGTGGTTCCGCCGCCGGTGCCCGGACTGCGCCCCGCGCGCCGGGCGGGCGCCGAGGCGGGACCCGCCGCCTCCGTGCCGCAGGCCAGGCAGCCGGGTGCCACGGGTGCCTCCGGTTCCCCCGCCCCGCAGCAGCCGCAGGGCCAGCCCCGCCGTCGCGGTCGCGGCGCCAGCCGCAGGCCGAGCGGCCGCGAGCGGCACGACGAGAAGATCACGGTGTACGTCTCGGCCGAGGAACTCATGGACCTCGAACACGCCCGCCTCGTCCTGCGCGGCGAGCACGGACTCGCCGTGGACCGGGGCCGCATCGTCCGCGAGGCGGTCGCCGTCGTCCTCGCCGACCTGGAGTCGCGCGGCGACGCGAGCATCCTCGTCCGGCGGTTGCGCGGACGCTGACGCGCGGCCGGTCCGGGGCGTGGTCGCACTGGACCGCTGAGACCTTGAGCCGCCCGTACGGGGCCCGCACCGGCCGCGCGCCGGAGCGCGCGGGCTGGGGGCGCGTGAGGACGCCCCGCGTGGGCACGGCCTCGTGAGGACGCTCCGCGGGCGCACGGTCCCGCGCGGGCGGTGAGCCGGTGTGCCCCGGCCCGCCGGGGCGACGCCCGGAGGTAGCGTGCGGTGCGCACTTTCCGGCTCCCGAACCCTCCAGGACCCACCCGCCATGCCGCCCACCCCCTCGCCCGACCCGCCCCGCCGAGGCCGCCGCCCCCTCGGGCGCGGCGGCGCCACGGGGCGCCCGCGGCTCGGGGAAGGGGCCCGGCGGGCGGAGACGGACTGCGCGGGGAACGAGGCCGCGCCGGAGGGCGAGGCGGCGCCGGAGGACGGACGGGGCCCGGGGGCGCCGCCCGCCGAGGGCACTGCGGGTGCGGGGGAGCCGCGCGGCGAGGAGACCGCGCCCGGGGCGGCGGAACCCTCCCGCGCGACGCGGACGCCCCCCCTGCACACGTCCGGGGCGGACCTCCCGGCCGATCGCGGCCGCGAGGCGGCGCCGGACTCCGAGGGTGCCACCGCGCACCCCGACACCTCGGCCCCCGGGGCCCCCGCCGAAAGCGCCGCCGAGGGCGCGCCCGGGTCCTCCGCCTCCGCCAAGGGCGGGTTCACGCTGCGCCTCGACAACTTCGAGGGGCCCTTCGACCTGCTGCTCCAGCTCATCTCGCGGCACAAGCTCGACGTCACCGAGGTCGCGCTCTCGCGCGTGACCGACGAGTTCATGGCGCACATCCGGGGGATGGGGAGCGAGTGGGACCTCGACCAGACGACCGAGTTCCTCGTCGTCGCCGCGACCCTGCTCGACCTGAAGGCCGCCCGGCTGCTGCCCGTCGCCGATGTCGAGGACGAGGCGGATCTCGCGCTGCTGGAGGCGCGGGACCTGCTGTTCGCGCGGTTGTTGCAGTACCGGGCGTACAAGCAGGTCGCGGACATCTTCGCGGGACGCCTCGCGCGGGAGGCGCGACGCTTTCCCCGTACCGTCGCGATGGAGCCGCGCTTCGCCGCGCTGCTGCCCGACGTGGTGATCCGGATCGGGCCCGAGGGCTTCGCGCGGCTCGCCGTCAAGGCGATGCAGCCGAAGCCGGAACCCGCCGTGTACGTGGACCACATCCACGCCCCGCTCGTCTCCGTGCGGGAACAGGCGGGGCTGCTCGTGGCACGCCTCCGAGAGCTGGGCGAGGCCGATTTCGGGGCGCTCGTCGCGGACACCGACGACACCCTCACCGTCGTCGCACGCTTCCTCGCCCTCCTGGAGCTGTACCGCGAGAAGGCGGTGGCGCTGGAGCAGGAGGAGGCGCTCGGTACGCTCACCGTCCGCTGGACCGGCGGCGAGGAGGACACGGCGGCCGCCGCCGTCACCGACGAGTTCGACCAGGAGCACACACCATGAGCCAGGACATCGACACGCAGCGCGCGGGCGACGAGGACCTCGTCCCCGAGCTGGCCGCTCTCGATCTGCGGCCCGCGCTCGAAGCCGTGCTCATGGTCGTCGACGAGCCCGCGACCGAGGAGCACCTGGCCAAGGTGCTCCAGCGGCCCGTACGGCAGGTCGCGGGTGCGCTGCGGGCGCTCGCCGACGAGTACACGGCGCAGGGGCGCGGATTCGAGCTCCGGCTCGTCGCCGGCGGCTGGCGGTTCTACTCGCGGGCGACGTACGCGGCCGCCGTCGAGAGCTTCGTGCTCGACGGGCAGCAGGCCCGGCTCACGCAGGCCGCGCTGGAGACGCTGGCGGTCGTCGCCTACCGGCAGCCGGTCAGTCGCGCGCGCGTCTCGGCGGTCCGCGGGGTCAACTGCGACGGCGTCATGCGCACCCTGCTCCAGCGGGGTCTCGTGGAGGAGGCGGGCACGGAACGCGAGAGTGGTGCGATCCTGTACCGGACGACGCACTACTTCCTGGAGCGGATGGGCCTGCGCGGCCTGGACGAGCTTCCGGAGCTGGCCCCCTTCCTGCCGGAAGCGGAGGCCATCGAGGCTGAGACACTGGAAGGTGTGCCGTCGTTCGATCCGGACGCCGAAGACGACGGCGCCGCGCACGGTCACGGGTACGCCGGGGCCGTCGAAGACGACCATCTCGACCACCTCGATCCGACGGAACACTGATGCGAAGCAGCGGCAGGGACAGCGGGCGCGGGAATTACCGGGGAGCCGGTAACCAGCGCGACGACAAGCAGAAGAGGGCGGGACGCCCCCGTCCCGAGGAACGCCGCTACGACGTGCCGGGAGCGCACGGCGGCAGCGAGGACAAGCAGTCGGGCGGCAGGCCCGGCGGCGGCTCGGGAAGGCCGGGCGGTTCCGGCAAGAGCGGCGGCGGCTCGGGCGCCGGTTCGCGCGGCTCCGGCTCGGGCTCCCGCGGCAACTCCGGCTCCGGTTCGGGCTCGCGCGGCAACGGCTCCGGTTCGGGTTCGCGCGGCAACGGCTCGTACGGCTCGGGCTACGGCTCGGACGGGTACGGCTCCGGGTCCGGCACACGCTCCGGCGCCCGCGGGGACTCCGCGCGCGGCGGCGCCAAGGGCGGCCCCCGGCGCGGCACGAAGGACGGCGCGGGCCCGCGCCGCCCCCGTACCGCCGACGCGCGGCCCCGGGAGCTGGACGCGAAGCTGGAGGAGCGCAACCGCGAGCGGTACGCGGAGCGGGACGCCCGGCCGAAGCCCCTGAAGACCTTCCCCGGGGCCGAGCAGGAGGGCGAGCGGCTCCAGAAGGTCCTGGCGCGCGCCGGTTACGGCTCGCGGCGGGCCTGCGAGGAGCTGATCGAGCAGGCGCGCGTCGAGGTCAACGGCGAGATCGTCCTGGAACAGGGCCTGCGCGTGAAGCCGAGCGACGAGATCAAGGTCGACGGGCTCACGGTCGCCACGCAGTCGTACCAGTTCTTCTCGCTCAACAAGCCCGCCGGTGTCGTCGCCACGATGGAGGACCCCGAGGGCCGCCAGAACCTGGGCGACTACGTCAACAACCGCGAGACCCGGCTCTTCCACGTCGGCCGTCTCGACACCGAGACCGAGGGCGTGATCCTCCTCACCAACCACGGGGAGCTGGCCCACCGCCTGACCCACCCCCGCTACGGCGTGCGCAAGACGTACCTCGCGCACATCGTCGGGCCGATCCCGCGCGACCTGGGCAAGCGCCTCAAGGACGGGATCGAGCTGGAGGACGGCTGGGCGCGCGCCGACCACTTCCGCGTCGTCGAGCAGACCGGCAAGAACTACCTCGTCGAGGTGACGCTCCACGAGGGCCGCAAGCACATCGTGCGGCGGATGCTCGCCGAGGCGGGCTTCCCCGTCGACAAGCTCGTGCGGACCGCCTTCGGGCCGATCACGCTCGGGGACCAGAAGTCGGGCTGGCTGCGGCGGCTGAGCAACACCGAGGTCGGGATGCTCATGCGCGAGGTCGATCTGTAGACGCATCCGTGCGGAGGGGCGGCGGGCCGGTGCGGCCCTTCGCCCCTCCGGCGTCTCCGGTCCCGCCTTCCCCACCTTCTTCGCCCTCCCCGGCCCGCGACGGGATCGCACGAAAGGGCTTGCGCGAGGGGCTTGTGCGGAAGCCCGCACCCCCTTATCGTCAGTCTGACGATGAGTGATGAGACGACGTACGAGACGACGACGCCCCCCGCCCGTGACGACCGCCCCGCCACCGGCGCCCTCCTCGGCCTCGCGCTGGGCGACGCGCTCGGTTACCCGACCGAGTTCGACGAGGTCCCCGGCATCCTCGCGAAGTGCGGCCCCTGGCGCGAGATGGACCTGCCCCGGCCCACCGCCTGGATCTCGGACGACACGCAGATGACCCTCGCCCTCGCCCGCGGCCTGGAGACCGCGGCCTCGCGCGGCACGCTCGCCCCGCCCCGCTGCGAGGCACCCGTGCGCGAGGAGTTCGTGCGCTGGTACCAGTCGCCCGACAACAACCGCGCCCCCGGCAACACCTGCCTGCGCGCCTGCCAGGTGCTCAAGGACGCCTCGGCGCCCTGGCAGGACGCCAGCCAGACCCACTCCAAGGGCTGCGGCGCGAACATGCGCGTCGCCCCCGCCGCGCTGCTGCCGGGGCTCGGCCGCGAGACCCGCTCCGCGCTCGCGCAGTGGCAGGCCGCGCTCACCCACGGCCACCCCACCGCGCTCGCCGCGAGCGACCTCACCGCGTACACGATCCGGCTGCTCGCGGACGGCACGGAGCCCGGCGCACTGCTCCCCGCGCTGCGCGCCTACGCCGAGGAGCGCAGGACGACGTACCACGAGGCGTGGCTCGGCGATCTGTGGCGGCGGGCGGGCGACACCTCGCCGGACCGCTACGCCGCGCGGGGCTGGGACGAGTGCCGGGAGATCCTCGACCGCGTCGCCGCCGCGCCCCGCGATCCCGAGCGGGACCCCTGCGAGCTGACCGGGGACGGGTGGATCGCCGAGGAGGCCTTCGCCACCGCGCTGCTGTGCTTCCTGCTCTTCCCCGACGAGCCGCTCCTCGTGCTCAGGCGGGCGGCGTGCACGCGCGGCGACTCGGACTCGCTCGCCTGCGTCGCGGGGGCCTTCGCTGGCGCCCACAAGGGGGAGGCGGCGTGGCCGGGGGAGTGGGTGGAACGGGTGGAGCACCGCGAGGAGTTGCTGGCCACCGGACGGCGCTGGGACGGGTCGGCGCGGGCCTGAGGAGCGCCCGCCCCGTACAACGCACCGGCTCCCAGCTCAGTTGGTCGCGGACCCAGCGGCGGGGCCGGGGAAGGCGGGCTCGCGGGCCGCTTCGGCGGAGCTCATTCCGGGAGGGCGGGACGCGGGGGTGAGGGCGGGCCCGCCGATTTCCGGCGCGGGGCGTCCCGCCGGATGACTACCCTGGTCAGGGGCCGCTCCGGCCCCGTACGCCACCCCGCCCCCGCCCGTGACCGCGCAAGGACCCGCCCTGTGAGAACCGCACTCGTCGTCGGCACCGGACTCATCGGTACCTCGCTCGCCCTCGCCCTGACCCGGCGGGGCGTGACCGTGCACCTCGCCGACCAGGACACCGACGCGGCCCGTACCGCCGCCTCGCTCGGCGCGGGGACGACCGAGCCGCCCGAGGGCAGGGCCGACCTCGCGATCGTCGCCGTGCCGCCCGCGTACGTCGCTGCGACCCTCGCGGCGCTCCTGCGCGAGGACGCCGCGCACGGCTACCTCGACGTCGCGAGCGTCAAGAGCGGCCCCCGCCGCGAGCTGGAGGCCCTCGGCACCGATCCCGGGCGGCTGCGCCGCTACCTCGGCACCCACCCCATGGCGGGCCGGGAGCGCTCCGGGCCGCTCGCCGCGACCGCCGAACTCTTCGAGGGCAGTCCCTGGGTCCTCACCCCGGCCCGCGACACCGACACCGAGGTCCTCAACCAGGCACTCGAACTCGTCGCGCACTGCCGCGCCGTGCCCGTCGTCATGGACGGCGCCGCGCACGACAGCGCCGTGGCGCTCGTCTCGCACATGCCGCAGCTCATGTCCACGCTCGTCGCCGCGCGCCTGGAGCACGCCGACGACACGGCGGTCAGGCTCTGCGGGCAGGGCATCAGGGACGTGACCCGCATCGCGGGCTCCGATCCGGCGATGTGGATCGACATCCTCTCGGCCAACCCGGGCCCCGTCGCCGACCTGCTCGACGCGATCGGCGAGGACCTCGGCGAGGCGGTACGGGTGCTGCGCCTCCTGGAGTCCGCCGACCCCGCCAAGCGCACCGAGGGCGCCCAGGGCGTCGAGCGGCTCCTGCGGCGCGGCAACGCGGGCCGCGTCCGCGTCCCCGGCAAGCACGGCAGCACCCCGGCCGCCTATGAGGTCATCGCCGTCCTCATCAGCGACCGGCCCGGCGAACTGGCCCGCATCTTCGCGGACGCGGGGCGCGCGGGGGTCAACATCGAGGACGTGCGCATCGAGCACGCCACCGGGCAGCAGGCGGGTTTGGTCCAGCTCTCCGTGGCCCCCGAGTCCGCCCCGGGGCTCGCGGCGGCGCTGCGGGAGCGCGGCTGGTCGCTGCGGGGCTGAGGAGGGGGCACGGGTCCGCGGGGACAGGGGGCACGGGTCCGCGTGGACCGCGTACCCGGGGACCTTCGACGCCCCGGTAACCTAGGGGTCCGCCATTCAGCCCAACCCGCCGTCCCCGCGAAAGGTCCACCGTGGAATCCGTGATCGTTGCCATTGACGGCCCCTCCGGGACGGGGAAGTCCAGCACGTCGAAGGCGGTCGCCGCCAAGCTGGGGCTGAGCTACCTCGACACCGGCGCCCAGTACCGGGCGATCACGTGGTGGATGCTGCGCAACGGCGTGGACGTCGCGGACCCGGCCGCGATCGCCGCCGCGGCCGGCAAGCCCGAGATCGTCTCTGGCACCGACCCCGCCGCGCCCACGATCACCGTGGACGGCACGGACGTCGCGGCCCCGATCCGCACCCAGGAGGTCACCTCGAAGGTCAGCGCGGTCAGCGCGGTCCCCGAGGTGCGCCACGTGATCACCGAGCTCCAGCGCTCGATCGCCCGCGCCGCCGGTGAGGGCATCGTCGTCGAGGGCCGCGACATCGGTACGACGGTTCTGCCCGACGCCGACCTCAAGATCTTCCTGACCGCCTCGCCCGAGGCCCGCGCCGCGCGCCGCAGCGGTGAGCTGAAGGGCAAGGAAGCGAGCGACCTCGCCGCGACCCGGCAGGCGCTCGTCGCGCGCGACGCCGCCGACTCGGGCCGCAAGACCTCGCCGCTCGCCAAGGCGGACGACGCCGTCGAGGTGGACACCACCGACCTCAGCCTCCAGCAGGTCGTCGAGTGCGTCGTCACCCTCGTCGAGGAGAAGCGAGCCGGGCGGTGACCTCCGCGCGGGGGACGGGCCCGGCGGCGACGGCCGGGTCCCCGGACCGCGGCGCCGCGGTGGGCCGGGGCATCGGCATCGGGCTCATGAACACGCTCTGGCGGCCCCGGGTGCTCGGCGCCTGGCGGGTGCCGGCGAACGGCCCGGTGATACTCGCCGTCAACCACACGCACATGATCGACGGGCCGATGCTCATGGGCACCGCGCCCCGGCCCGTGCACTTCCTCATCAAGAAGGAAGCGTTCGTCGGGCCGCTCGACCCCTTCCTGCGGGGCATCGGGCAACTCCCCGTCGACCGCTCCGGCACCGACCGCACGGCGGTCACCGGCGCGCTCGACGTCCTCGCGGCCGGGCACGTCCTCGGGATCTTCCCCGAGGGCACGCGCGGCGAGGGCGACTTCGCGGCGCTGCGCGCGGGGCTCGCGTACTTCGCGGTCCGCAGCGGCGCCCCGGTCGTGCCCGTCGCCGTGCTCGGCTCGACGGACCGGGCGGGCAGGCTCGTACGGAGGCTGCCCGCGCTGCGCAGCCGCGTGGACCTCGTCTTCGGCGAGCCGTTCACGGCCGGGGACGGCAGCGGGCGCCGCACCCGGGCCGCGCTCGACGCGGCGACGGTCGGCATCCAGGAGCGGCTGAGCGCGCACCTGACCGAGGCCAGGCGGCTCACGGGCCGCTGACACCAGGGGGACGGCGCCCCGGAACCGCGGCGCGGGGGAGCGGGGGCCGGGCGGGCGGGGTGAGCGGTGGTCCGCATCCGCTTCCGCGCTGAGCGACACTTGACCGGGGACCGAGAACGGTCCCCGACGACAGACGACAGAGGTACGCACTTCATGAACGACCACCACCCCTTCGAGGGCGAAGAGCACGGCGCGCTCGGGGACGCCGAGTACGAGCGGTTCATGGAGCTTGCGGCCGAGGAGGGCTTCGACGTCGAGGACGTCGAGGACGCCATCGGCGAGGCCGGGCACGGACCGCTGCCCCGGCTCGCCGTCGTCGGCCGTCCCAATGTCGGCAAGTCGACTCTCGTGAACCGCATCATCGGCCGCCGCGAGGCCGTCGTCGAGGACCGGCCGGGCGTCACGCGCGACCGCGTGACCTACGAGGCCGAGTGGGCGGGGCGGCGCTTCAAGCTCGTCGACACCGGCGGCTGGGAGCAGGACGTCCTCGGCATCGACGCCTCCGTCGCGGCCCAGGCCGAGTACGCGATCGAGGCGTCCGACGCGGTCGTCTTCGTCGTGGACGCGACCGTCGGCGCGACCGACACGGACGAGGCCGTCGTGCGCCTGCTGCGCAAGGCGGGCAAGCCCGTCGTGCTGTGCGCCAACAAGGTCGACGGCCCTTCGGGCGAGGCCGACGCGGCGATGCTGTGGTCCCTCGGCCTCGGCGAGCCGCACCCCGTCTCCGCCCTGCACGGGCGCGGTACGGGCGACATGCTCGACGCCGTCCTCGAAGCGCTGCCCGACGCGCCGAAGGAGACCTTCGGCGGCACCGGGATCGGCGGCCCGCGCCGCGTCGCCCTCATCGGGCGCCCGAACGTCGGCAAGTCCTCGCTGCTCAACAAGCTCGCCGGCGAGGACCGCGTCGTCGTCGACGCGCAGGCCGGCACGACGCGCGACCCGGTGGACGAGCTGATCGAGCTGGGCGGCGTGACCTGGAAGTTCGTCGACACGGCGGGTATCCGCAAGCGCGTCCACCTCCAGCAGGGCGCCGACTACTACGCCTCGCTGCGCACGGCCGCCGCCGTCGAGAAGGCCGAGGTCGCCGTCGTCCTCATCGACGGCGCCGAGTCCATCTCCGTGCAGGACCAGCGCATCCTCACGATGGCCGTCGACGCGGGCCGCGCGCTCGTCCTCGCCTACAACAAGTGGGACACGCTCGACGAGGAGCGCCGCTACTACCTGGAGCGCGAGATCGAGCGGGAGCTCGGTCAGGTCGCCTGGGCGCCGCGCGTCAACATCTCGGCGCGGACCGGGCGGCATATGGAGAAGCTCGTGCCCGCGCTGGAGACGGCGCTCGCGAGCTGGGAGACACGCGTGCCGACGGGGCGCCTCAACGCGTTCCTCGGCGAGCTGGTGGCCGCGCACCCGCACCCGGTGCGGGGCGGCAAGCAGCCGCGCATCCTCTTCGGCACGCAGGCGGGGACGAAGCCGCCGCGGTTCGTGCTCTTCGCCTCGGGCTTCATCGAGGCGGGGTACCGGCGCTTCATCGAGCGCCGGTTGCGCGAGGAGTTCGGGTTCGAGGGGACGCCCGTGCAGATCTCGGTGCGGGTGCGGGAGAAGCGGGGACGCAAGAAGTGAGGTGAACCCCCGCGGGGGTGCGGGGCGGGTCCGGAGACACGGGTCCGCCCCGCTCGGCGTGCGTACGGGACGGGGGCGAGGCGCGGGGCGGCCCCGGCGCCGACCGCGGGGCGGGCGCCGCGCCGGGTCAGGACTCCGTACGCCTCGGGACCGGGGGCAGGGCCGCCGGGCGGTGGAGGGCGGGGCGCTGCCAGTCGGCGGGGGGCTGGGGGGCCGGGGCGGCCCAGCCGTAGCCGGTGCGGACCGACGCCGAGGGGGGCGTGCGCGGCGACTGGTGGTGGAACAGGGGCAGGCCCAGTTCGTCCTCGCCGCACCACTCGCCCGGCACGGTGCGGAACAGGCGGCGGTACTCGGCGAAGAGCGCGTCGTAGATGGGGGTCGCCGAGAAGCCGGGACGGGGCTCCTGCGCGGGACGCATGGCGGGGATGGCGCGGTGGCGGGGGGACTCGTAGGGGTGCACGTCCTGCCAACGACGCGGCACGCGCGGGGATGCGGGCGAATACCCCTCCGACTCAGCCGGGCGGGCGCGGAGCCGCTCTCCGCGCCCGCCCGCGCTCCCGTCCGCCCCTGGGGACGCACGGGAGGAGGGGGTACGCGCGTCGCTCGGGCGCGCACCCCCGGTCAGGGGGGAGCCGCCCGCGGCTCGGGACACGCGGGCGGCGCCGGGGCCGGGACGCTCAGGTACCGGCGAGCGGCATCGCGGCGGCGACGAGCAGGCCCCGCGCCGCCGCCTTGTCGAGCGCCTCACGGAGCAGGTCCTCGCGGGGCTGACGGCCGATGCCACCGGCCGGGGCCGCGTACACGAGAACGGACTGCCGCTTGTTCGCGGCGGTGCGCCAGCCCTCCGTGACCTGGAGCGGCTGGTGGGCCTGCCACCAGGCGACGGGGGCGCCGCCGTCGGGGCCGGGCTGGAGCACGGCGTGCAGCTGGCCCACCGCGAGCAGCACCGACCAGCCGTGCAGGACCTGCGGGACCTCGCTCACCTCGTGGACCGGGGCGAAGCCCTGCTCCTGGAGCAGCGGCAGGAAGGCGTCCTCGGGGCCCGTGGTGCCGGGGCGGGCGATCGGCCCGGTCGGCTCCACGACGAGCGCGGGGTGGAGCTCACCGTCGAGCAGCACGAGACCGCTCGTGACGCCGAGCACCGCCTGCTGCGGCCCCCCGGCTTCG
This sequence comes from Streptomyces sp. NRRL F-5630, assembly GCF_000719475.1. Taxonomy (GTDB): domain Bacteria; phylum Actinomycetota; class Actinomycetes; order Streptomycetales; family Streptomycetaceae; genus Streptomyces. The sequence continues at coordinate 29,322 of NZ_JOGO01000054.1, forward strand.
CTCGCCTCGCTCGCGGTGATCGAGGCCACGGCACCCTGCAACTGCTCCTCGGTGACGCGTACGACCTGCGAGGGCAGGCAGCCGGCGTGCGCGAAGGCGAGCACCGCGGTCTCCTCGCCGACGAAGAGCACCGTGCTGGTGTGCTCGTGCTCCGAGTCCCCCGGACTGCGGCAGGAGGTGCAGTCGTAGGCGCCGGGAGCACTCTCCCCGGCGAGCAACCGATCGGCTTCTTCGTCACCGATCTCGGCGCGTACGTCGTCGGCGACGTCGAGAATGCGCGGCACGGGGGCTCCTCGGTCTCGTATACCCGCGTGCCCGGGGCGTCCGGCGCACGCACGCACCGGGCGGGTCCCGGCACACGCCCGGGTCAACGGGCGACCGCAGCCCGGGTCACGCCGCACCCGGCGCGGAATGGCCGCGTCCGCTCCTCGCCCGCCGCCGGGGCCACCGTCCGCCGCCGTGCCCCGCGCCAACTGGGCTTCGTACGGACGGTAGCCGCGAAGGCGGTGCGCGTGCCCTCGGCCCTCGATGGGGCAAAAGGAATGAATGGGGAGCAAACTACCCTTGAGGTGTGGCTGAAAACAGTCGAACGGGCCTCGGAAACGCAGCCATCCGGCTGGTCTTCTCCCTCTCCCGGCCCAGCGCCCGTCATCGCCCCGTGACCTGCGCCGGGACCGCCTGGTTGCCGACTGCGGCGGGGTTGACCCGCCACGCACAGGCAACAAGGACGTGAAGAAGACCCAACCAAGAGACCCCAGCGGGGGTCTCTCTTGGTGACAGGCGGCCCCGGAAGGGCCGTGCACGACGGCGGGACACACGCATGCAGATCTCCTTCCTCATCCACAACGGGTACGCCATCGGCGGCACCGTCCGCACGACGTACAACCTGGCGGCCCAGCTCGCCGAGCACCACGACGTGGAGGTCGTCTCGGTCTTCCGCCACCGCGACACCCCCTCCCTCACCCCGGACCCCCGCGTCCGCGTCCGCCACCTCGTGGACCTGCGCACCGACAGCCGCGGCTCCGATCGCGCCCACCCCCTGCTCCAGCGCCCCTCCGCCGAGTTCCCGCGCGGGGAAATCCGCTACGCCAAGTACAGCGCCCTCACCGACGAGCGGATCAACGCCTACCTCGCCGGCCTCACCTCCGACGTCGTCATCGGCACCCGCCCCGGACTCAACGTGCACCTCGCCCGCCGCACCCGCCCGGGACCGGTCCGCATCGGGCAGGAACACCTCACCCTCGGCGCCCATGCCCCCGAGCTGCGCGCGCGACTGGAGGCCGCCTACCCCCTGCTCGACGGCTTCACGACGACGACCGAGGCGGACGCTCGCGCCTACCGCGCCGGGATGAACCTGCCCGGCGTGCCGGTCTGGAGCATGGCCAACCCGGTGCCCGCGCCCGCCCTGCCGCCCGTCACGGGAGACAGCAAATGGGTCGTCGCCGCCGGTCGACTCGCCGGCGTCAAGCGCTACGACCTCCTCGTCCGCGCCTTCGCCCGGGTCCGCGCCGAACGCCCCGACTGGCGGCTGCGCATCTACGGCACAGGCAAGCAGGAGAACAAGCTCCGGCGCCTGATCCACGAACTCGGCCTCTACAACCACGTCTTCCTCATGGGGCCCGCGCACCCCATCGAGGCCGAGTGGGTCAAGGGCTCCCTCGCCGCCGTCACCTCCTCCCTCGAATCCTTCGGCATGACGATCGTCGAGGCGATGCGCTGCGGGCTGCCCGTCGTCTCCAGCGACGCCCCGCACGGCCCCGCCGAGATCATCGAGGACGGCGTCAACGGCCGCCTCGTCCCCGTCGACGCCGGTCCCGAGACCTTCGCCGCCGGGCTGCTCCAGCTCATCAACGACGACGGACTGCGGGCCAGGATGTCCGCCGCCGCGCTGCGCTCCTCGGCCCGCTACGACCCGGCGGCGATCGCCGAACGGTACGAGTCCCTGTTCACCTCGCTCCGCGCCGCACGGGGCCCGCGCCCGGCGGGACTGCTGCGCGGAGCCGTCCATCGCGGGCGTGCCCGGCTCCTCGGCTCGGTCCTGGCCTCCCGCGCCGCCGCGAAGAAGGGCCGCCCCGCATGAAGACCACCGCGAGCACCACGACCACCGCGTCCACCGCGACGACCGCGACCACCCCCGCTCCGCGCCGCCCCGCCGACGCCGCTCCCGCCGCCCGCCCGGAGGCCCGCGTGCCGTGGAGCGCCTCCTGCGTCGCCGACGCCACCGGCGCCCTCGCCTTCGTCGTCGCCCTGCCCGAGGGACTCACGGGCGGGCACCTCCTGCTGCGGCAGCGCGGCGGCGGCGAGGAGGTCCTCCTGCCGTTCACGGCCACGGGCCACGGCCCGCTGCGCGCCGTGCTGCCGGGCGACACGCCCCTGGCCGAGGGCCACTGGGAGGTCCACGCCCAGGCCCCGGGCGGCGAGCCCGTACGCCTGCGGCCCGGACTCGACGACCTGCGCGCCCTGGTCGACCGCGACCCCGAGGGAGCCGACGCCGTCGCCGTCCACCTCCCGTACACGAGCAAGTACGGCAACCTCTCGCTCCGCACCTGGCTGCGCGCCCCGCACGCCGAGGCGGGCGCTGTGCACGTCGAGCCCGGCGAGACGACGGTGCGCGGGCGCTGCTACGGGATCGTGCCGACGCCCGCCGCGTACGCCGAACTGCGGCCCGCGGAGGGCGAGGGCGAGCCGGTGCGCGCGCAGGTGAGCGGCGAGGGCCCGGACTTCCGGCTGCGCATCGCGCACGCGCCCCTCCTCGCGCACGGACCGCGCCAGTGGCAGGTCCGGCTCCGCCCCGAGGGCGAAGGCGGGCCCGACATCCGGCTCGCCCGGCTGCTCGACGACCTCGTCGACCGGCACGCCGTCTTCACCTATCCCGCCACCGTCCACGAGGGACTGCGCGCCCGCCCGTACTACTCGGGCGCCAACAACCTCGCCTTCCGTGTCACGGCCGTCGCCCCCGCCGCCGACCCGGCCGGGTGAGGGCGGGGCGACCGGCCCCGCATTCGCCGGGACCCCCGCGCGCCGCGCATTACGTGCGGATTTCGTGCCGTCCCGCCCGCATGCCACGGGCGGGGCCGTTTTCGTTCCGGCACCGGTTTATCGGGAGCCCGGCGAAGCGGCGGGTAGCGGGATAGGAGAGGGGGCGGAAAACGCGGGGAGAGGGGCCGGGCATTCAGTCCGATATAACGGCGGTATAAGAAAAGGGAGACCGAACGTGTGACAAACTCCGCGCGAAACTCCCCCTGCCGTGCCGTGATCGAAGTGTGACCCCCCGCGCCCGGGCGCGTCCCCGGGTACCGCCGCTTCCCCCGTGCGCCCCGAGCCCCTAGCGTGGGTCCCATGGCAGCCTTTCCCCCGCCCCAGGAACCCCGCGACGAACCCGCCGCGTACGTCGGCGTCGAGGCCGAGGAGGCCGAGCGACGCGCGCGTGCCCGGGGCTGGCGCACGGTCCGCGCGCTCGCCCCGGGCACGGTGATCACGATGGAGTACCAGTCCGGCAGGCTCAACTTCGAGGTCGACGAGGGGAGGGTCCGGCGCTGCTGGAAGGGCTGAGCCCTTCCTCCGGCGGGCCCGCCCGGCCCCGTACGCGCGAAGGCCCGCCCCGCGCGGCGGGGCGGGCCTTGTGCGCTTCCCTCAGCCGCCCGCCAGCGGGCGCGCCGAGCCGCCGCGAGGCTGATTGCGGTCGTGGGCCTGCGGGCGGCGCGTGCCACCCGTGGGAGGCGCGGGACGGCTGTGCTCGGGGCGTACCGTCGCCCGCGGGCCGTGGGCGGGGTCCTTGCGGGCCGCCGCGGTGGCGGGCACGGCCCGCGGGCCCACCGGCGTGAGCGGGCGCGGGGGTACCCCCGGCACCGGCTTGCGGCGCGCCGCGAGCCGGCGCAGGAAGCCGTCCCGGAGCTGCAGGATGAGCACCTCCACGCGCGCCACCAGCGGCTCGCACCACGGCAGCGCGAGGAGCACGAGCAGCCCGGCCGCCCAGCCGAGGACCACGTCGCTGAGCCAGTGCGTGCCCAGGTAGACCGTGGTGAGGCCGACGCTCAGCGACACGATCGCCGAACCCGCCGACAGATACCTTCTGGCCCGGGGGGTCGAGGCCAGATACGCGAGAATCCCCCAGGTCACGACCGCGTTCGCGGTGTGCCCCGAGGGAAATATGTCCCCGCCGAGTCCCATCTCGTTCGAGCCGATGACCGTCGCGTAGTGCGGGCCCAGCCGTCCCATGCCGATCTTCGCCGCGCCGACCGTGACGTTGAGCAGCAGCAGCGAGGCCCCGAGCACGAGCAGCGGGCGCAGCGTGTGCTGCCGCCAGGAGCGCCACCCCAGCCAGGCGAGCACCATCACCGCCGTGGGGCCCCGCTGCCCGAGCACCACCAGGTAGTCGAGGAAGGCGTGCACCTCGGGCCACTGCTGGTAGGGGCGGAAGAACATGAGCTGCCAGTCGAGGCGGACGAGCCAGGTCGTGGCGGCGACGGCGACGACGATCGCGAGGTAGAAGGCGAGCGTCGCGAGCAGCAGGACGAGCCGGTGGCGGCTCATGACGGGGACGTGCGGGTTGGCCGGCCGCTCCGGCTCGCGATCGAGCCGGGCGAAGAGCCGCGCGAGGCGGCCGGGGGTCGGTTGGGTACGCACCCGATCGACGTTACAGCCGGTGAGTGTCAAAGCCGAACGAAACAACCGTTTCGTGATGGGCATGTGATGTGCAGCGACCTGCCCACCAGGGTTTATCCGGAAGCTTTCCCTAAAGCCGTCCGAAGGAGCGGAGGAGGCCGCGGCGGGACCCGCACGCGCATTCCCCGCGGGATTCCCCGCTTTTCCCCGCCGTCCGTTTTCCGTTCACCCCACTCGCCGTCGCGGGCCGGGAACGCCCGGCGCTCGGGCGCCCGCCCGCCTCGCCGGAGGAGGCGTACCGGGTGGGGGAGGGGAGCGGTGGCCCCGTGGGCCGGGGCGGGTGAACCGGTGGTGCGGCAGGTCGGTGAGGCAGGTACGGGGAGCCGGAAGGCGGCGGCGGGAGCGCGCCCACGAGCGCCCGTGCGGGAGCGGGTGCGGGGCCGGGGCCGCGTGACGCGGGCCGTGCGGGGACCGGCGCCGGCCGTCCGGGGACGGAGGGCGGGGTACGGCGTACGGGGATGCCGTACCGCCCTCGGTCGCCCCGGGCGGCTAGCTCTGGTTGAAGAAGCCGTCGCGGGGACGGGAGCCCGCCGCTTCGCCCGCGAGGATCTCCGTACCGGAAGGGGTGAGGAGGAAGACGCGGGTCGCCACCTTCTCGATCGAGCCGCGCAGTCCGAAGATGAGCCCGGCGGCGAAGTCGACGACGCGCTTGGCGTCGGCGGGCTCCATCGCGGTCAGGTTCATGATGACGGGGACACCCTCGCGGAACAGCTCACCGATGTGCCGGGCGTCCCGGAAGCTGCCCGGGGTCACGGTGCCGATTCTGCGGTCCCGTTCCTCGGCCGCCTGCGCCGCGACCCGCACACGGGGGTCGGTGACCCAGCTCTCGCCGGGCTCGGGGCCCGCCTCGGGCTCGTCCGCGTACCCGTCGTAATAGCGCTCGGCCCCGGTGTCGTCGTCGACGAGCCCGAGCCAGGCACTTGCCTTGCGCACCGATCCCATGGACGCCTCCTCTCACATCACAGCGGTCCTTGTTCCCTGGTTCCCTGTGTTTCCTGCCCCCATCGTCGTCCATCAGGCGAAGGGTGCGCCAAGGGGAGAGGGGCTTCTCGGTGTTTTCGTGACGGTACTGGTGCACAGTGCCCCGTGTCCTGGGCGGAGAACACCGGGGCCAGAGACCTGACGAGGGGTGAAAAACGATTCTTCAGGCCCTTTGGGTACCTCTGGGTGATGCCGGGGGGCGTACGGGTGACGACGAGACCGACGGTAACCACCGGTACGATGCGGCGATCGTAGCGGTACGCGCAGGACAACGGGGGGTCATTTCACGATGTTCGGGATGGTGCGGCCGTGCGCCCACAGCCTCGGCGAGACGCTCAAGAACCGCTGGATGTCCCATCTGTGCGGGCTCTGCCTCGCGCTGAGGGGGGCTCACGGGCAGTTCGCCCGCGTGGCCACGAATTACGACGGCATCGTCATATCCGTGTTGACGGAGGCTCAGACACCGCGCGCCCGGCAGGGCCGCCGCCTCGCCGGACCGTGCGCGCTGCGCGGGATGCGCACGGCGCGGGTCAGCGACGGCGAGGGAGCGCGCCTCGCGGGCGCGGTCTCGCTCGCGCTCGCCGCGGTGAAGGTACGGGACCATGTCGCCGACGGGGACGGGATGCTGGCCCGCCGCCCCGTGGCCGCCGCCGCCGGTCGCGTGGCGATCGGCTGGGCCGAGGCGGCACACCGCTCGGCCGCCGGGCTCGGCTTCGACACGGGGGTCCTGCTCGCCGCCGCCGAACGCCAGCCCGGGATCGAGGCGCTCGCGGGGCCGGGCACCCCGCTCCTGACCGTCACGGAGCCGACCGAGACCGCGACCGCCGCCGCCTTCGCGCACACCGCGCTCCTCGCGGACCGCCCGCACAACGCGGCACCGCTCGCCGAGGCCGGCCGCCTCTTCGGCCGCCTCGCGCATCTCCTCGACGCGGTCGAGGACCAGGCCGAGGACGCAGCCCGCGGCGCCTGGAACCCGCTCACCGCGACCGCGACACCGCGCGCCGAGGCCCGCCGCCTCGCGGACGACGCCCTGCACGGCATCCGTCTCGCCCTCGCGGACACCGACTTCACCGACCCGGCACTCGCCCATCGCCTGCTCGTCCACGAACTGCCGCGCTCGGTCGACCGCGCCTTCGGCACGGCCCACGCGCACCAGCGGCCGGGCGCCCCGGCCCCCGGGAACCCGTACACCCAGGACCCGCCCGGCGGGGACGCCCCGGAACCGCCGCGCACACCGTTGGGGCGCGGTTTCTGGGCGGGCTGCGGAGCCTTCCTCGCCCTGGCGTGCACGTGCCGCCTGTGCTGTGCGGACGAGTACGTGGGCCCGTGGTCGGGCAAGACCCGGCAGGGCTGCTGCCACCAGGCGGAGTGCTGCGACGCGTGCGACTGCGATTGCTGCGGGTGCGACGGCTGTTGCTGCGACTGCTGAACGCGGGGCACGGGTAGCCGGGGCGCCCGTACGCGGGGTGGGGCGGGGGCGGGTCGTACGGGGGCGGGGTGCCTGTGTCCGCACCGCCGCCCCCCATGGGGCCCGCGCCCGGCACCTCCCGGTGCCGCGTACCGGCGTGCCGCTCAGTGGAGCTCGGGCGGGGAGATCCGGGAGGTGGTCAGGGCCGAGGCCGAGACGCCCCACTTCTTGAGGATCCTCGCGTAGGTGCCGTCGGCGATGAGGGCGTTGACGGCCTTCTGGAAGGCGGGGGTGAGGTCGCTGCCCTTCTTGAAGGCGAAGCCGACATCGAGGCGGTGGTACTCGTTGAGGAACTTCAGGCCCTCCTGCTGGTCCACCGCGTACCGCAGGCCGTTGATCGTCGACATGACGACATCGGTGCGGCCCTGCTGGAGCGAGCCCCAGATGGCGCCCTGCTCGGAGTAGGTCTTGACGCTGTACGGCTTCTTGCCGGCCTTCTCGCAGAGCGACTTGTTCTGCTCCAGCGTCACCTCGAAGGTCGTGCCCGCGCCGGTGCCGATGTTCTTGCCGCACAGCTGGGTGAGGTCGGTGATCTTCGCGAGCTTCTCGTCGGCGCGGGTCGCGAAGCCCTGGCCGTCGTTGATGTAGGTGACGAAGTCGATCGTCTTGCGGCGCTCGTCGGTGACGCCGAAGTTGCCGGTGCCGACGTCGTACTTGCCGCTGCCGAGGGCGGGCAGGATCGCCTCGAAACTCGCCTCCTGGCGGTCGATCCTGATGCCGAGGACCTTCGCGACGGCCTCGGTGATCTCCACGTCCACCCCCGCGGCGGTCTTGCCGTCCGCCAGGTACGTCGCGGTGGGCGGCGCGCCGATGGCGCCGCCGAGCGTGAGCCTGCCCGCCTTCCTGACGCGCTCCGGCAGCAGCCTCGCCGCGGCGGCGTCCTTCCTCACCCCGGAGACGACGTTCCCGGTGGGGAGTTGGCCGGCCTTCTTCTCGGCCCCGGCCGCCGCCCCGCCACCCGCACCCCCACCGGCACCCGGGCCCGAGGGGTCACCGGAACCGCAGGCGGTGAGCGAGACGAGCGCGGAGGCGGTGAGCAGGGCGAGCAGGGCGTAACGGTGCGCGGAACGCGGGGGTGGGGCACTCATGGCGGAACTCCAGAACGGCGGGCGGGCATGACGCGGGGGGCGGCGTGACGCGAGGGAGGACGGAGCGAGGGAAGGGTGCGGCGAGGGAACGGGGCGCGAGGGAGGGGTGTGCGCGTGAAGACGGGACAGCGGGGCGGCAGGGAGAAGCGGGCACGACGGCGTGGCCCGCGAGGACGCGTCGCGGCGTCGCGGCACGTACCGCCGCACGGGAACGCGGGACGGTACGGCGGCAGGACGCCGGGGACGGCGAGGAACGGAGGAGGAAGAAAGGGGGCGCGAGCCGGGCCTGAGGGCCGTCAGCTACGAGGCGCGCCGCCGCAGCACGTACGACAGGACGCCGACCACACCCGACCGAAGTCGATGTGAGACCGCGTCACCAGACGCCGCTGCGACAGATTCATGCCGACCAGTGGAACAGGCGTCCGGGCCGCCGTCAACGAATGGAGACGGGATGCTCAGGATGTGGGACACAGGACGAGGACGGGGGTTGACAAAGGCGCGAGTGGCCCCCGTACTCTCGGCGAAGGCCCGTACTGAGGGGTGCGGGCCGCGTGAAGACGGGACACCGTGCGGCGACTTCGCCACGGAGTTCCGCATGCCTTTCGACGCACCAGCCTCCGACGCACCCGCTTCCGGAACCTTCGAGGCACCCGCCTCCGGGGCTTCCGGGGCGCCCGTTTCCGACGCTCCCCCTTCCGAGGCGCGCGCCACCCCCGGCACAGGCGATTCCACGGACCGCCCGCAGGGCCCGCCGCCCGCACCGGGTGGTGCCCCGCCCGAGGCGGGGAAGCCGCCCGCCCCCGCGCTCCGCATCGTGCCCGTCCGCCGTACGGGCCAGTGGATCGCCGCGCTCGTCGTCCTGCTCCTGCTCGCGATGGCGGTCAACTCGCTCGCGCGCAACGAGGCGTTCCAGTGGGACGTCGTCGCCGACTACTTCACGACCTCCGCCGTGCTGCGCGGCCTCGGCCTGACCCTGTGGCTCACCGCGCTCGTCATGGTGCTCGGCTTCGTCCTCGGCACGCTGCTCGCGCTCGGCCGGATGTCGTCGAACCCGGTGCTGAGCTGGGTGTCCTCGGGGTACATCTGGTTCTTCCGCTCGACGCCGATCCTCGTCCAGCTCCTCTTCTGGTTCAACATCGGCGCCCTCTACCCGCACCTCGGGCTCGGCATCCCCTTCGGCCCCGAGTTCGTCACGGTCAAGACCGTCAACCTCCTCGGCCCCGTCACCGTCGCCGTGCTCGGGCTGACCCTCCACGAGGCCGCGTACGCCGCCGAAGTGGTGCGCGGCGGGCTGCTCTCGGTGGACAGGGGACAGACCGAGGCCGCGCAGTCGCTCGGCCTGAGCCCCTGGCGGCGGCTGCGCCGCATCGTGCTGCCGCAGGCGATGCGCGCCATCGTGCCCCCGGCGGGGAACATGCTCATCGGCGCGCTCAAGGGCACCTCGATCGTCAGCGTCATCGCCGTGCAGGACCTGCTCTACTCCGTGCAGCTCGTCTACCACCGCACCTACCAGGTCATCCCGCTGCTGCTCGTCGCCACGATCTGGTACGCGCTCGTGACGAGCGTGCTCAGCGTCGGCCAGCACTACGTGGAGAAGCACTACGCGCGGGGGGCCGAGCGCTCATGACCTCCGCACCTGCCGACCCGCCCGTCGTCGTGGTGGTCGGGGCCGGGCCCCGGGCGACGGGACTCCTGGAACGTATCGCCGCCAACACGGCCGCCGGGTACGCCGGTCCGGACCCCGCCTTCGTCCTCCACCTCGTCGACCCGTACCCGCCGGGACCCGGGCGGATATGGCGGCGCGAGCAGTCGCCGCTGCTGTGGATGAACTCCATGGCCGAGGACACCACACTCTTCACGGACGAGACCGTCGAGATCGAGGGGCCCGTCGTGCCGGGGCCCGCGCTCCACGAGTGGGCCGGGATCGAGGGCCGCACCTTCCCCGACCGCCGCACCCAGGGCGCCTACCTGCGCTGGGCCTACGAGCGCGCCCGCGCCGCGCTGCCGCCCGGCGTCGTCGTGCACGAGCACCGCACCCGCGCCGTGCGCCTCGAAGGGCCGCGCGAGGGACCGCAATCGGTATGGCTCGCGGACCGCGAGACGCCGCTCACCGCCGACCTCGTCGTCCTCACCCTCGGCCACCAGGAGGCTGAACTCGCTCCGGAGGAAAGACAGTTCACCGCGCACGCGGCACGCGAGGGCCTGACATACCTGCCGCCCGACTACACCGCGGACACCGATCTGCGCGGGCTGCGCGCCGGGGAACCCGTCCTCGTGCGCGGCCTCGGCCTCGCCTTCGTCGACCTCATGGTGCTGCTCACCGAAGGCCGCGGCGGGCGCTGGACACCGGAGGGCCGCTACGTGCCCTCGGGCAAGGAGCCGGTCCTGTACGTGGGTTCGCGGCGCGGCGTCCCGTACCACGTCAAGCTCGGCTACCGCCTGGAGGGCGAACTCCCCGAACTGCCGCGCTTCTTCGGCCCCGCGCAGACCAGCGCCCTCCTCGCCCGGCCGGGAGCCCTCGACTTCCGCGCCGACGTGTGGCCGCTCGTCGCCAAGGAACTCGGCTGGGCGCACTACCACCGCCTGCTCACCACCCGCCCGCGCGCCTTCGCCGTCGACCGGGCCGCCTTCGAGTCCGGGTACGCCGCCGCCGATCCCTACGACGGAAGCCTCGACGCCTTCGTCCGCACGGCGGTGCCCGAGGCCGCGGACCGCCTCGACCTCGACGCGCTCGACCGGCCGCTCGCCGGGTGGACCGCGCGCACCCAGGAGGAGGCGCAGGCGCGGCTCCTCGCGCACATCGACGCGGACCTCGACCGCCGCCACGACCCCGCGCACAGCGAGGACCTGGCCGTCTTCATGGCGCTCCTCTCCGTCTACGGACAGCTCATGCGGCTCGGCGACCTCGGGACCTGGTGGCACGGCTTCTTCAGCTTCCTCGCCTCCGGCCCGCCCGGACCGCGCCTGCGCGCGCTGCGCGGGCTCGCGGAAGCGGGACTCGTGCGCTTCCTGGGCGCGGACATGACCGTACGGGCCGTGGACGGAGCCTTCGAGGCGCGCTCGGCGAGCCTGCCGGAGCACGCGGTACGGGCCAGGGCGCTCGTCGAGGCGCGGTTGCCGCAGCCCGAGGCGGGCCGCGTACGCGACCCACTGCTGCGGGGGCTCTTCGCGGCCGGGGCCGCGGCGACCGGGGACGGGCTGCTCGCGGTGACGCCGCAGGACGGCCGGGTGCGGTGGAGCGACGGGAGCACGCACCCGCGCCTGTTCGCGCTCGGGCCGCACACGGACGCGCGCGGAGCGGGGGCTTTCACCCGGCCGCGCACCAACAGCCCGGCGTTCCGGCAGAACGACGCGACGGCGCGGGCGGGCGCCGGTGAGGAGGGGGCGGTGAGTGAGGGGGGTGGCGGCGGCTCGGGTGCGGTCGCCTCTGCGTCGGCGCCTGCGCCAGAGGCTGCCTCAACACCTGCGTCTGCGCCTCTGTCTGCGCCTCTGCCTGCGTCGCTGGGCGCTTCCGAGGCGTTGTCCGCTGGGCCGGAGTCCGGGCCGGGTCCGGCGCGGGGTCCGGGTTCCGCCTCCGTACCGACCGCTACCTCCGCTGTGAAGGAGTCCGTCCGTTGAGTGCTTCAGGTTCGTCGGGTACCGCAGGTTCCTCGGGTGTCGTCGTCGCGCCTCCGCGTCCCATGGTGGAGATCAGCGGGGTGCACAAGAGTTTCGGGAAGCAGGAGGTGTTGCGGGGGATCGATCTCACCGTGCGCGCGGGCGAGGTGACGGTCGTGCTCGGCCCTTCGGGCTCGGGGAAATCGACGCTGCTGCGCACGATCAACCACCTGGAGAAGGTCGACCGGGGGACCGTGCACGTCGACGGCGAGCTGATCGGCTACCGGCGGCGGGGGGACACGCTGCACGAGTTGCGCGAGCGCGAGGTGCTGCGGCAGCGGACCGCCATCGGCTTCGTGTTCCAGAACTTCCACCTCTTCCCGCACCTGACCGTCGAGGAGAACATCGTCGAGGCGCCGGTCGCCGCGCTCGGTGTCCCGGTGCGCGAGGCGCGGGAGCGGGCGCGGCGGCTCCTGGACCGGGTGGGACTCGGCGAGAAGGCCGGCGCGTACCCGCGCACGCTCTCCGGCGGGCAGCAGCAGCGCGTCGCCATCGCCCGCGCGCTCGCCATCGAGCCGCGCCTGCTCCTCTTCGACGAGCCGACCTCGGCGCTCGACCCCGAGCTGGTGGGGGAAGTGCTCGACGTCATCCGGGATGTCGCGAGCCAGGGCGCCACGATGATCGTCGTCACGCACGAGATCGGCTTCGCCCGGGAGGTCGCCGACACGGTGGTCTTCATGGACGAGGGGCGGATCGTGGAGCAGGGGACGCCGGGGGAAGTGCTGGTGAGACCACGGGAGGAGCGGACGAAGGGGTTCTTGTCGAAGGTGCTGTGAGGGGGGAGGCGGGAGGGGGAAGGCGCGGGATGGGAGGGGAGGGTGCGGGGTGTACCTCTGGCCCTGCTGGCGGGGGACGCGTCCGGGTTCGCGGGGGCATGCGTCTGCTTCCGCGGCGAGTCCTCCGCGTTTGCGGGGGAGGTGTCCGGGTTCGCGCGGGGTCCGGGCCCGGGTTCGCGCGGGGCACGTGTCCGTCTTCGCGCGGGGCACGCGCCCGGGTTCGCGGGGAGGCGGTCGTCCTCGCGGGCGACGCGTCCGCGCCCGTCCTCGCCGGGCACGCGCCCCCCTTCGCGCACCATGCCCGCAGCTTCGTCGGGCACGTCCCCGCCATCACCGGGCACACCCCCGCCCTCCCAGGGGGGGCGACCCCAAGACCAATTCTTCCAGCCCCTCCCCCCTTCCCCTCACCCGAT
>NZ_JOGO01000055.1 GCF_000719475.1 Streptomyces sp. NRRL F-5630
ACCCCCGACGCCCCCTCCGCACCCCCCTTCCTCCTCACCACCGCCGCGGCCCTCCACGCCCTCCCGCGCCCCGCCGGGCGCCGCGCCCTCGTCATGACGATGGGCGCGCTCCACGAAGGCCACGCGAGCCTGATCCGCGAGGCCCGCGCGCTCGCCGGGCCCGAGGGCCAGGTCGTCGTCACCGTCTTCGTCAACCCGCTGCAATTCGGCGCGGGCGAGGACCTCGACCGCTACCCGCGCACCCTCGAAGCCGACCTCGACATCGCGGGCTCCGCGGGCGCCGACCACGTCCTCGCCCCCTCCGTCGACGAGGTCTACCCCGGCGGCGCGCCCGAGGTGCGGATCAGCGCGGGCCCCATGGGCGAGCGCCTCGAAGGGGCGAGCCGTCCGGGCCACTTCGACGGGATGCTGACCGTCGTCGGCAAGATGTTCCACCTCGTACGCCCCGACGTCGCCCTCTTCGGACAGAAGGACGCCCAGCAGCTCGCGCTCGTCCGCCGCATGGTGCGCGACCTCGCCTTCGGCATCGAGATCGTCGCCGTGCCCACCGCGCGCGAGAGCGACGGACTCGCCCGCTCCAGCCGCAACCGCTACCTCTCCGAGGACGAACGCCGCAGCGCGCTCGCGCTCTCGCGAGCGCTGTACGCGGGCCAGGACGCCGCCGCGCGCGGCGAGGACCCCGCCTCCGTACGCGCCGCCGCGCGCCGGGTACTCGACGAGGCCGCGCACGGCGCGCCGCCCGTCGTCCTCGACTACCTCGCGCTCGTCGACCCCGCCGACTTCACAGAGATCACCGGCGCGTTCCCCGCGGAAGCGGTCCTCGCCGTCGCGGCCCGCGTCGGCACGACCCGCCTCATCGACAACCTCCCGCTGGCCTCCGCCCCCGGGCCCGCACCCTCTCCCGCCTCCGGAGCCAGACCATGAGCAGCGAACAGCCCCCGATACCTCCCGAGACCCTGCGCCTCCCCGCTCCCGCCCCCGGCTGGCACCGCGAGGCCGATGTCGTCGTGGTCGGCTCCGGCGTCGCCGGGCTCACCGTCGCGCTGCGCTGCCAGGCGGCCGGGCTGCGTACCGTCGTCGTCACCAAGGCGCGCCTGGACGACGGCTCGACGCGCTGGGCGCAGGGCGGGATCGCCGCCGCGCTCGGCGAGGGCGACACGCCCGAGCAGCACTTCGACGACACGCTCGTCGCCGGGGTGGGGCTGTGCGACGCCGACGCCGTGCGCCTCCTGGTCACCGAGGGGCCGGACGCCGTGCGTCGCCTCATCGGCACGGGCGCGCGCTTCGACACCGAGGACACCGAGGAGGGCGGTACGGAGATCGCCCTCACCCGTGAGGGGGGACACCACCGCCGCCGCATCGTCCACGCGGGCGGCGACGCGACCGGAGCCGAGGTCTCGCGCGCGCTCGTCGAAGCGGTACGCGCCCAGGCCATCCCGGCCATCGAGAACGCCCTCGCCCTCGACCTCCTCAAGGACGCCGGGGGCCGCACGGCGGGCATCACGCTGCACGTCATGGGCGAGGGCCAGCACGACGGCGTCGGCGCCGTCCTCGCCCCCGCCGTCGTCCTCGCGACGGGCGGCATGGGACAGGTCTTCGCCGCCACGACGAACCCGCCGGTCTCGACCGGCGACGGCGTCGCCCTCGCGCTGCGCGCGGGCGCCGAGGTCAGCGACCTGGAGTTCGTCCAGTTCCACCCCACCGTCCTCTTTCTCGGCCCCGGCGCCGAGGGCCAGCAGCCGCTGGTCTCGGAGGCGGTGCGCGGCGAGGGCGCCCACCTCGTCGACGCGGACGGCGTCCGCTTCATGACCGGGCAGCACGAACTCGGCGAACTCGCCCCCCGCGACGTCGTCGCCAAGGCCATCACCCGGCGGATGCGCGAGCAGGGCACGACGCACATGTTCCTCGACGCCAGGCACTTCGGCGCTGACATGTGGGAGAACCGTTTCCCCACGATTCTCGCCGCCTGCCGCGCCCACGGCATCGACCCCGTCACCGCGCCCATCCCCGTCTCGCCCGCCGCGCACTACGCCTCGGGCGGCGTGCGCACCGACACCGCGGGGCGTACGACCGTGCCGGGGCTCTACGCCTGCGGGGAGGTCGCCTGCACCGGCGTCCACGGCGCCAACCGGCTCGCGTCCAACTCGCTCCTCGAAGGGCTCGTCTACGCGGAACGCATCGCCGCGCACCTCATCGCGGGCCACGCCACGGCGGCGGAACGTTCCGGCGCCGCGGACGACGGACGGCAGACCCTCCGCGAGCCGGTTCGCGAGCCGGCCAGTGAACCGGTCGGCGCCCCGGTCCGCGCCGAAGTCCTGCAAGCCGCGGAGGACCGTTTCGCCGTGCAGCGCGCGATGAGCGAGGGCGCGGGCGTGCTCCGCTCGGCCGCCTCGCTCCGCGGCGCCGCCGAAGCGCTCGACGCCCTGCGCGCCCGCGCCACCGACGCCAAGCCCGCCGAACCCGGCGTCGACACCTGGCAGGCCACCAACCTCCTCACCGTCGCCCGCGTCCTCACCGAGGCCGCGCTCGCGCGCGAGGAGACCCGCGGCTGCCACTGGCGCGAGGACCACCCCGAGCGCGACGAGCCCGCGGGCGCACGGCATATCGTCGTCACCCTGGACGCCTCGACGCACACCCCGCGCCTGCGCCCCACGAGCGGCACCACCTTCCCGCCGACCCGCCCGCACGACTGACCTCACCCACTCGTACGGGTGAGACGTCCGCCCGACCCGGGCGCCCCGCCCGCCCGTACCCGGTCCCGCGTTCCGTACGACTGTCGTACGTACCGGTCCGTACGCCCGCACGAGCAGCCGCCTGTCCGTGCGAGCGCGTACTGTCCGTACGCACGCACGTACCCGTACCGCCCGACGCGCCACGCCCGGCGCTCCGGGCGGTCACACTCGTACGTACCGCACGACGCGCACCCCGGCCACCACCCGAGGCCACGCGCACCACCCGCGGGCGCGACCACGCCGCCCGCGGGACTCGTACCACCCGTACCGCACCAGGAGCCCCGACCGTGAGCACCAGCCCCGAGCAGCCCGAGCCGACCGAGCCCACCCCCGCAGCCGTGCTGCCGCTGCTGCCCGCGGACGACGCGGGCGCGAGCGGCGGCTGCGGCGCGGGCTGCGCCTGCGGCGGCCACGACGCCGAGGACCACGAGGACGACGAGGACGTCTGCGGCCTCGATCCCGCGCTCGCCGCGCTCCTCGCCGCCGGCGGCCTGGACCCCGTCCACGTCGAGGACGTCGCGTACCTGACCCTGGCCGAGGACCTGGACGGCGGCGAGGACGTCACCTCGCTCGCGACCGTCCCCGCCGACGCCGTCGCGACCGCCGACTTCACCGCGCGCGAGAACGGCGTCGTCGCCGGCCTGCACATCGCCGAGGCCGTCATCTCGCTCGTCGCGACGGAGGAGTTCGAGGTCGAGCGGCACGTCGCCGACGGCGACGCGGTGCACGCCGGGCAGAAGCTGCTCAGCGTCACGACCCGCACCCGCGACCTGCTCACCGCCGAGCGCAGCGCCCTCAACCTGCTCAACCGGCTCTCCGGCATCGCGACGGCGACCCGCGCCTGGGCCGACGCGCTCACCGGGACGAAGGCCCGCGTCCGAGACACCCGCAAGACCACGCCCGGCCTGCGCGCCCTGGAGAAGTACGCCGTGCGCTGCGGCGGCGGCGTCAACCACCGCATGTCCCTCTCGGACGCCGCGCTCGTCAAGGACAACCACGTCGTGGCCGCTGGAGGCGTCGCCGCCGCCTTCGAGGCGGTGCGGAAGATGTTCCCCGGGCTGACCGTCGAGGTCGAGGTCGACACGATCCACCAGCTCCGCGAGGTCCTCGACGCCGGCGCCGACCTCGTCCTGCTCGACAACTTCACCCCCGCCGAGACCGAGGAGGCCGTCGCCCTCACCGCCGGGCGCGCTCTGCTCGAATCCTCGGGCCGCCTCACCCTCGACAACGCCCGCGCCTACGCCGGGACCGGTGTCGACTACCTCGCCGTGGGCGCGCTCACGCACTCCGCGCCGATCCTCGACATCGGCCTCGACCTGCGCGAGCCGGCCAACGGCTGACCCCGCCCCCTTGCCCCCGCCTCCCCCCTCAGGACACTCGCGATGCTGCTGACCATCGACGTCGGGAACACCCACACCGTGCTCGGTCTCTTCGACGGTGAGGAGATCGTCGAGCACTGGCGGATCTCCACGGACCCCCGCCGCACCGCCGACGAACTGGCGGTCCTCCTCCAGGGCCTCATGGGCACCCACCCGCTGCTCGGCATGGAACTCGGCGAGGGCATCGACGGCATCGCGATCTGCTCCACGGTGCCCGCCGTGCTCCACGAACTGCGCGAGGTCAGCCGCAGGTACTACGGGGACGTCCCCGCGATCCTCGTGGAGCCCGGCGTGAAGACGGGCGTGCCGATCCTCATGGACAACCCCAAGGAGGTCGGCACGGACCGCATCATCAACGCCGTCGCCGCGCAGCACCTCTACGGAGGCCCCGCGATCGTCGTCGACTTCGGCACGGCGACGACCTTCGACGCGGTCTCCGCGCGCGGCGAGTACACCGGCGGCGTGATCGCCCCCGGCATCGAGATCTCGGTGGAGGCGCTCGGCCTGCGCGGCGCCCAGCTCCGCAAGATCGAGCTGGCCAGGCCGCGCAGCGTCATCGGCAAGAGCACCGTCGAGGCGATGCAGTCCGGCATCCTCTACGGCTTCGCCGGCCAGGTCGACGGCGTCGTCCAGCGCATGGCCCGCGAACTCGCCCCCGACCCCGCCGACGTCACCGTCATCGCCACGGGCGGCCTCGCCCCGATGGTCCTCGGCGAGGCCGCGGTCATCGACCACCACGAGCCCTGGCTGACGCTGATCGGGCTGCGGCTCGTGTACGAGAGGAACGCCGGGCGGCGGTGAGATGAGGGGGTACGGGGCGGATCGCGGGGCGTAGGGGTACGGCGAGCGGGGGACGCCGGGACGGGGCGCGGCGTCAGCTCCTCCGGCCGCGCGCGCATGGCGCCTCCGCTGGTGCGCGGCGCACGCCCCCCGCTGGCGCGTGGCGCCTCTGACCGTGGGCGGCGTCCCCCCGCCCGCGAGACGCCACCGCCCCAATAACCACATTTTCGCCCGTTATGTGCGTATCGTCCTTCCATGCCCACGCCATACGGATCTTCCCGGGGCGGCATGGTCTTCGGCGCGGACGAAGTGCGCGTCGTGCGCCGTGCCCTCGCCCTCGCCCTGCTGCCAGGACCCGCCCGTGCGGACGATGTCCGCGACTGCCTCCGCCTCTCGCAGGCGGTCGACGCCGCCGTGGACGAGGCCGCGCGGCTGCGGGCCTTCCTCGTGGCCGACCTCGCGCGCTACCGCGCCGCCCTCCCCGGCAGCCTCGCCGGATTCCTCCCGCTCCTGGCCGAGGCGCTCGACGCCGGGTACCAGCCGGGCCCCGACGACCTCGCGGCCCTGCGCGCCCTGCGCCACGAACCCGCCGCCGCGCGCCTCCTCGTGCGCTGCCAGGCCCTCGCCGAGCAGGCGGTACGGGCCCGCCTCGCGGGCCGCGCCCTCGCCCCCGGCCCGCGTACCCCGCTGCGCGCCCTTCCCGGGGGCCGCGCGGCCGACGAGCCCGCGAAGCCGGCCCCCGCCAAGCCCGCCCCCGCGAAACCGGCGACCCCCGCCCGCAAGCCCGACCAGCCCGCCCGCCGCCCCGGCGCCGTCCCCACCCCCGCCGAGGTCTTCCCGCCCAAGCGCCGCCCTTCTCCTCCCGGCTCCCGGTACGCCTTCCTGGACCCGGACCTGAATGCGGACACCGCGGACACACCACCCCAGAAGCTCGCGGCCGGTTGAGCCGGTCTACTCTGAGCCCATGGACTACGTCTCCGCACTCGTGCCGCCCGTGGTGATGGCCGTCTTCTTCATCGGTCTCGTCAGGGTCATCGTCAAGACCCAGGGCGGCGCGGCCAAGAACAAGGAGGACGCCGCCGTCGACGCGGCGTTCGCCCGCGCCGAGAGCGGCCCCCGTACGGAGCACGGCGCCGCGCGCGACTGACGCCCCGCGCCTCGCGCGGCCGCCGTCACGAGGGGTGCGTGTCCCCGGACCCGTTGACGGGTTCCCGCCGGGACACGCACCCCTTTTGCCGTGTGGCGGCGGGAATTGCCGTGAATCGACGAGATGGTGACGCTTTGTGCACGTAGAGTGCACGCGTGGTCCGTCCTTTGGGAGAACTGGAAGACGCGGTGATGACCCGCGTATGGAAGTGGAACCGTCCGGTCACGGTCCGCGAAGTCCTGGAAGACCTGAAGCTGGAGCGTTCCATCGCTTATACGACCGTCATGACGGTCATGGACAACCTCCACCAGAAAGGCTGGGTCCGCCGCGAGTCGGAGGGCCGCGCCTACCGCTACGAGGCCGTCTCCACGCGCGACGCCTATGCGGCCTCCCTCATGAACGAGGACTGGGGCCGCAGCGACAACCGCGCCGCGGCGCTCGTCGCCTTCTTCCGCATGATGAGCGCCGACCAGCAGGAGGCGCTGCGCGACGCGGTGCGGATGGTGCAGGGACCTGAAGGGACAGCGCAGCGCCCTGCCGCGGAGGCCGCGCCCACCGGTGAGTCCGCGCCTTCCGCCGCGCCCGCGCCGCCCGCCCAGCCCCAGCCCGCCGACGGGTCCCAGCCTGCCGACGGGTCCCAGCCCGCCGGGTCTCCCGCCGAGCCCGAGCCCAAGTCCTCCGCCGAGCCCGAGCCCTCCGCAGAGCCGGACCCCTCCGCAGAGCCGGACCCCTCCGTCGAGTCCGAGCCCGACTCCCAGCCCCCCGCCGAGCCCGAGCCCCCCTTTCCCTCGGCACCCGGGACCGTGGGCGGTGACGGCGAGCGGTAGCGTCGCGATCATGTCCAGCGAAGCCGTACCGCCCGTCCCAGGCCCCCACCCCGCGCCCGCCGTCTCGGTGCGCCGCGCCCGTACCGCCGACGTGGCGGCCGTGCGCGCGCTGCTCGACCCCTACACGCGGCGCGGCATCCTGCTCGACAAAGCGACCGTGACCCTTTACGAGGACATCCAGGAGTTCTGGGTCGCGGAACGCGACGACAACGCGGAGGTCGTCGGCTGCGGGGCGCTGCACATCATGTGGGAGGACCTCGCCGAAGTCCGTACGCTCGCCGTCGACCCCGCGCTCAAGGGCGCGGGAGTGGGTCATCTCCTGCTGGAGAAGCTCCTCCACACCGCGCGCTGGATCGGGGTCCGGAGAGTTTTCTGCCTCACCTTCGAAGTGAACTTCTTCGCCAAGCACGGCTTCGTCGAGATCGGCGAGACCCCCGTCGACACCGAGGTCTACAGCGAACTGCTGCGTTCCCCGGACGAGGGCGTCGCCGAGTTCCTCGACCTCGAACGAGTGAAACCCAACACCTTGGGCAACTACCGGATGCTGCTGCATCTCTGAACGCGCCGGGTCTTCCCGCCATCCTCATCCGCTGGACGTCCCGTTCTCCGCGTGCCGCGCATCCCGCGTTTTCCGTACGAACAGTGCGCGCGCGGGGACGCGGCGCAGTCGCCGCGCCCTCTGACGTGCGAGGAAGGGGGACGCCGCTGCTCGTACCCTCGCCCTTCGCGCGGGTCCTGGCGGGCACGCGATAGACGCGGCTTTGCCTGCGCCTCGGGCTTGTCTATCGGTACGCCTATCACTCCGCCTATGGCCGCGCGTATGCCCACCCCTATGCCCGGAGCTATGCCCCGCCGTAAGCCCAGCCCTATGCCCGCACGTATGCCAAAGGGAGGCGCTGGCCAAAGCTTGTCCCGCCTTCCGGCCCCTTGCCGTCCCTTCGGCGTCCGTTCCCCGGGGTCTTCCCCTCCTCTTCCCGTGCTGTTTGGGGACGGCAATCCCGGCCCATTCCGCGGCCCCGGACCTGCTGTGGCCTATGTCCGAAACGCGCATGTTTCCCGTGCGTCGGCTCTGCGCAGTCTCTCCTCAGCATCTCCGAGGGGTTTGTGTTTTCCCGGAAAAAGCGGTTTGCTTTCCGGCGTACTGCATTTAGGGATGAAAGGAAATCCAGTGGCCCAGAAGGTTCAGGTCCTTCTCGTCGACGATCTCGACGGCGGCGAGGCCGATGAGACGGTGACGTTCGCGCTCGACGGCAAGAGCTACGAAATCGACCTCACCACGGCGAACGCGGACAAGCTCCGCGGCCTGCTTGAGGACTACATCAAGAGTGGCCGCCGCACCGGCGGGCGCGGCGGCGCCCGTGCGAAGGCGCGCTCCTCCGCAGGCAGCAGCGAGGAGACCGCGGCGATCCGCGCCTGGGCCAAGGAGCAGGGCCTGGACGTCAACGACCGCGGCCGTGTGTCCCGCGCCGTCCGCCAGGCGTACGAGGACGCGCACCGCTGAGCCCCTCGCGTGCGGTACGGGAGAGGGCGCGGCCCGCGCGGTACGGGAGAGGGCGCGGCCCGCGCTGTACGGGGGCTCGCGGGCCCGACGTACGCGCCCGGCGGCGCCCCCGTACGCGTCGGCGCGCCGCCGGGACGTGAGCCGGGCCTCCGGCGGTCGTCCCTGAGCGCCCCGCCGCGCACGCCTTTCGGTCCTCCCTCTCCGCCCCGCCGGATACGCGCCCCTTTTCCCGTGCTTCGCGGGAACTACGCGGACCTCCCCGTAGTTACGGGGAGTGCGTGCGTGCGGACAGGGCGTGCGCGTGGTGGTGCGGTGACGGGAGCCGGGGGCGCGCAAGGGTGTTCGCCCGTAGCGGAGGGGGTGGGGTCGTGCCGCATGGACTGTCCCTGCTCGGGGGTAAGACATTCCTCGTAGGGAGGGGCGACGCGGCGGCCCCGGGCCCCGGCGTTCGCCATCGGCGTAGCGATGGAGCGGGTATCGGCTTGGCCCGGGGGAACATCGTCTCGCACCATCAGTGTTAGTGAGTTCGTTCAGCAGTTCAGGAAGGACGCTGGTCCCCGCGGAGGCGGGGATGGACCCGAGCGGTCCCCGCTTGCGGGACTAAGCTGCGGAAGGACAGAGAGGGGACCGACCCCTTTACTGCCTGACCGCTCTGAGGAGCGATTAACGATGTTCGAGAGGTTCACCGACCGCGCGCGGCGGGTTGTCGTCCTGGCTCAGGAAGAAGCCCGGATGCTCAACCACAACTACATCGGCACCGAGCACATCCTTCTGGGGCTGATCCACGAGGGTGAGGGTGTCGCCGCTAAGGCCCTGGAGAGCCTCGGGATCTCTCTGGAGGCGGTCCGCCAGCAGGTGGAGGAGATCATCGGCCAGGGCCAGCAGGCCCCGTCCGGGCACATCCCCTTCACCCCCCGGGCGAAGAAGGTCCTGGAGCTCTCGCTCCGCGAGGCCCTCCAGCTCGGCCACAACTACATCGGCACGGAGCACATCCTGCTCGGCCTGATCCGCGAGGGCGAGGGCGTCGCCGCCCAGGTCCTCGTGAAGCTCGGCGCCGACCTGAACCGGGTGCGTCAGCAGGTCATCCAGCTTCTCTCCGGCTACCAGACCGGCAAGGAGACGGCGACGGCCGGCGGCCCCGCCGAGGGCACGCCCTCGACCTCGCTGGTCCTCGACCAGTTCGGCCGCAACCTGACGCAGGCCGCCCGCGAATCCAAGCTCGACCCGGTCATCGGGCGCGAGAAGGAGATCGAGCGGGTCATGCAGGTGCTCTCGCGCCGCACCAAGAACAACCCGGTCCTCATCGGCGAGCCCGGCGTCGGCAAGACCGCCGTCGTCGAGGGCCTCGCGCAGGCCATCGTCAAGGGCGAGGTGCCCGAGACCCTCAAGGACAAGCACCTCTACACCCTGGACCTCGGCGCCCTGGTCGCCGGCTCCCGGTACCGCGGTGACTTCGAGGAGCGCCTGAAGAAGGTCCTCAAGGAGATCCGCACCCGTGGCGACATCATCCTGTTCATCGACGAGCTGCACACGCTCGTCGGCGCGGGTGCCGCCGAGGGCGCGATCGACGCCGCCTCGATCCTCAAGCCGATGCTCGCCCGCGGCGAGCTCCAGACGATCGGCGCGACGACCCTGGAGGAGTACCGCAAGTACCTGGAGAAGGACGCGGCCCTCGAACGCCGCTTCCAGCCGATCCAGGTCGCCGAGCCCTCCCTCGCGCACACCATCGAGATCCTCAAGGGCCTCCGCGACCGCTACGAGGCGCACCACCGGGTCTCCATCACCGACTCCGCGCTCGTCGCCGCCGCGACCCTCGCCGACCGGTACATCTCCGACCGCTTCCTTCCCGACAAGGCGATCGACCTCATCGACGAGGCCGGCTCCCGGATGCGCATCCGCCGCATGACCGCGCCGCCGGACCTCCGCGAGTTCGACGAGAAGATCGCCGGTGTCCGCCGGGACAAGGAGTCCGCGATCGACTCGCAGGACTTCGAGAAGGCGGCCTCGCTCCGCGACAAGGAGAAGCAGCTCCTCGCCGCGAAGGCGAAGCGGGAGAAGGAGTGGAAGGCCGGCGACATGGACGTCGTCGCCGAGGTCGACGAGGAGCTGATCGCCGAGGTCCTGGCCACGGCCACGGGCATCCCGGTCTTCAAGCTCACCGAGGAGGAGTCCTCGCGCCTGCTGCGCATGGAGGACGAGCTCCACAAGCGCGTCATCGGCCAGGAGGACGCCGTCAAGGCGCTCTCGCAGGCGATCCGCCGCACGCGTGCCGGGCTCAAGGACCCGAAGCGCCCCGGTGGCTCGTTCATCTTCGCCGGCCCCTCGGGCGTCGGTAAGACGGAGCTGGCCAAGACGCTCGCCGAGTTCCTCTTCGGGGACGAGGACGCGCTGATCTCCCTCGACATGTCGGAGTTCAGCGAGAAGCACACCGTCTCGCGTCTCTTCGGCTCGCCTCCCGGCTACGTCGGGTACGAGGAGGGCGGCCAGCTCACCGAGAAGGTGCGCCGCAAGCCGTTCTCCGTCGTCCTCTTCGACGAGGTCGAGAAGGCACACCCGGACATCTTCAACTCGCTGCTCCAGATCCTGGAGGACGGTCGCCTGACCGACTCCCAGGGCCGTGTCGTGGACTTCAAGAACACGGTGATCATCATGACCACCAACCTGGGGACCCGCGACATCTCCAAGGGCTTCAACCTGGGCTTCGCCGTCCAGGGCGACACGAAGACCGGCTACGAGCGCATGAAGGCCAAGGTCAACGAGGAGCTGAAGCAGCACTTCCGCCCCGAGTTCCTCAACCGTGTCGACGACACGGTGGTCTTCCCGCAGCTCACCGAGAAGGACATCACCCGCATCGTCGACCTGATGATCACCAAGGTCGACGAGCGGCTGAAGGACCGCGACATGGGCATCGAGCTCAGCCAGCCGGCCCGCAAGCTCCTCGGCAAGCGCGGTTACGACCCCGTGCTCGGTGCCCGTCCGCTGCGTCGCACGATCCAGCGCGAGATCGAGGACGTGCTCTCGGAGAAGATCCTCTTCGGCGAGCTGCGCCCCGGTCACATCGTGGTGGTCGACACGGAGGGTGAGGGCGAGAACGAGAACTTCACCTTCCGCGGCGAGGAGAAGTCCACGCTCCCCGACGCACCCCCGGTCGAGTCCGCCACCGGTGGCGGCCCCAACCTGACCAAGGAGAGCTGAGCCCCCACAGGGAGCCCGGCCCCCAGCGCGAAGGCCCCGCCTTTTCCCGTACGGGAGGAGGCGGGGCCTTCGCGCTGTGTCGTGCGCGGTGCCGCTGAGACGCGTGTCGTGCGCTGTCGCCTGTGCGGCTGGGCGTGCCGACCCGGGTGGACGACGGTGCGGGCGCTGGGGCGCGCCGCCCGGCGTGGGCCCCGGCGCCGCTCTTGTCTGTGGCCCCCGCCGCCTTCGCTCAGCCAAGGTGGCGTGCCTCCCGGGAGGTCTCCGCGCGGGCCCCGCCGCCGTCGTGCTCCTCACGGAGGAGGTGGCCTCGGGGAGTGCGGGTGACGGCCTCGTACGGGCCGGGGGCCGGTGATCGGGAGACGTACGGAGAGGCGGGCCGCCGCTCCGTCGTCCAGCCGCCCAGCCATCGACAGCGCTTCAGCGGCGATGGCGGCGCGGGAGGCGGGGCGGCAGGCCGCCTCGTAGCCCGTAGTGCGGACAGAGAGCCGCCCGAGGTGCCCAACGCCCTCGTCACAGGGGGCGAGTGGGCCGTACACGTCGGTGAGCGGGGCGTACGGCCCGGCGGTTCGCCCCCGTCCAGACGCCGCAGACCAGCGCGCCACGCGAGGCCGCCTCCCGCATCGGCCAGTGCACACCGTGCACCCGCCACACGGCGAGGAAGCGCGCCATGCACCCGCCGCCCCCCGGCGAGGACGTCCGCGCGAGGACCTGTCCCCGCAGGGCCGCCGCGCCTGGTCCCGCCCGAAGACCGAGAGCGCACCCGGCTCTCGGCCGAGGCGCCCGACGGCCGTACGCAAGGCGCCCGCGTACGCCACGGCCCCGCCGCTCGCGGTCGGGCACGAAGCAGCCCCCGGGCGGGTGCTTCCCGCGCGCCCCGAGCCGCCAGCCCGTCGAACGCCGTGTCCCCGCCACGGAGCAGTCCCCGAGCACGGCCGTACGGACTGTCGAGAGGGGGCCTTCTGACCTCACCGCGTGACCGTAGCTTCACTCTCGGCCGCCCGCGTAGAGGCGTCCGAGGGCCTTTCCGGCGTCTTGGACGTGGTCGCGGTCACTCCCGCAGGGAGTGGAGAAGGCCCGGAAAAGGGGCTGCGCGTGACGTGAGGCACAGGACCTGCGTCACGTACTACGTGTATTAGTGGATAAATGCGGACAAAGCACCTCAATTGGTTCCGGGGGTATTCCGGGCGGCAGTCGGCGTTTCCATCGCGCATCCTGTCCCATACCGCCGTTCACCTGCGCTTTCTCCTTGTGGGCGGCGTCACGTAAGCCAGCTCACAGGCGCGAGAAGGGGCTGTTCCGGCGCCGAGAAAGAGTCTGAGGGCTACGTAATTTCGTAGTAGATGCCCTGTTTTGGATGCTCTGGGGGGCTTGTTACCAATGGGGTTGTCGCCCCGGCAATCCGCCGGAATCCCCCCACTCGGAGGTACTCACCCCATGCCGAAGAGCACCACGTCCTCGAACGCCCGCACCACTGCCCGTCTCCGCAACCGCGCCGCCTTCATGGCCGCCGGTGTGGGTGCCGTCGCGGTGCTCGGGGCGGGGGCCGCGGTCGCCGCCGACACGGGCACGCAGACCACCAAGGTCATCCCGACTGTCAGCGCGGCCGGCGTCACCGCCCAGGCCGACGCGCAGTCGAAGGCCGCCGAGCACACCGTCAAGACCAAGGCCGCCGGTGCCAAGACCGCCAAGTCCTGGATCGACCCGGTCAAGAAGTACGAGCTCTCCGCGAGCTACGGCAACGGCGGCTCCCGCTGGGCGCACAAGCACTCCGGCCAGGACTTCGCCGTGCCCACCGGCACCAACGTGATGGCCGCGCACTCCGGCACCGTCGTCAAGGCCGGCCCGATCGGCGCCGGTGACGGCCCCGCCTACGGCAACGCCATCGTCATCAAGCACGGCTACAAGCTGTACTCGCAGTACGCGCACCTCTCGAAGATCGACGTGAAGGTCGGCCAGACCGTCAAGACCGGCCAGCACCTCGCGAAGTCCGGCAGCACCGGTAACTCCAGTGGGCCGCACCTCCACTTCGAGATCCGCACCACGCCGAACTACGGCTCGGCCGTCAACCCGGTCAACTTCCTCCACAAGATGGGCGTGACGGTCTGACCGGACCCCCTGAGCACCACCCAGGGAGCAGTACCGCGGAGCGGCACCACGGAACCACACACCGCACCGCACCACGGGAGCGCCGCACCACCGCTCCCCAGGGCCCCGGCCCGGCGACACACCGTGTCGACCGGGCCGGGGCCCTTCCCGTCCACTGGGCCGGATCCCTTCCGTGGACGGGATCAGCCTGCGTCGGGCGCCCCACCGCCGTCCGTCGGGGCGTGCTCGGGCAGCCACAGGACCGCCACCGCTCCCTCGGCCGGGGCGTCCGGCCCGGCGCCGGGCGGCAGCAGGTTGCGGAAGGTGAGCCGCGCCCCGAGCACCCGCGCCTGCCCCGCCGCGATCGTCAGCCCCAGACCGTGCCCGCCCCCGGAGCGGTCCGCGCTGCCGGTACGGAACCGGCTCGGGCCCTGCAGCAGAAGCTCGGTGGGGAACCCGGGACCGTGATCGCGCACCCGCACCACCCGGCCCTCCACCATCACCTCGACGGGGCCCTGGCCGTGCCGCCCGGCGTTGGCGAGCAGATTGCCGAGGATGCGCTCCAGGCGCCGCGGATCGGTCACCACCTCCGATTCCCGCAGCACCCGCACGGAGACGCCCGCGTCGAAGGTGCGGACCCGCCGTTCCACGAACTCCCCGAGCATCAGTTCTTGCAGCTCGGCCCGCTCCGCCGCGCTGTCCAGCCTTGCCACCTCCAGGACGTCCTCGACGAGCGTGCGCAGCAACTGCGCCCTGTCCTTGACCAGCTCGGTGGGCCGCCCCGGTGGCAGCAGCTCCGCCGCCGTGAGCAGCCCGGTCACCGGGGTCCGCAGCTCGTGCGCGATGTCCGCCGTGACCCGCCGCTCCGCCTCAAGACGCTGCCGCAGGGCGTCCGCCATGGCGTCCACGGCCCGGGCCAGGTCGTCCGTCTCGTCCCGTACGATCCCCCCGATCGCCTGCCGCACCTGCACGTCCCGCCGCCCGCGCGCCACCTCGCGCGCCGCTGCCGCCGCCTTGCGCAGCCGCCGCGAGAGCTGCCCGCCGATGAGCACCCCGAGCGCGCTGCCCCCGAGCACCACCGAGATCGAACCGATCACGAGAGCCTGGTCGAGGTCCCGCATGATCCGCTGTTTCCGCGGCGACCAGCGGGTGTGCAGGGACAGGACGTGCCCGTTGCTGAGCGGGAGCGCCGCCCAGATGTCGGGCCGTCCGCCGGGCCCGGAGGCGAGGTAGGTCGCCCGCCGGTTCTTCGCCACCCGCTCGCGCAGCTCCTTCGGCAGCCCCGGGTCGTCGAGGGTGGCGCCGAACTGGAGCCGCCCGGTCGTCTCGTAGATGCGCTGCGCGAACTGCACCCGCTGGTCCTGCACGTCACGAGCGCTGTCGAGCATCGAGAGCTGCGCCGCGTTGTGCACGACGAGGCTCAGCGCGATCGCCACGAGCGCTCCGACGAGGGCGATCGCCGCGCTCAGCTTCCAGCGCAGACCGGTATGGAACACGCTGCGCAGGCGCTCCCGCCACGGCGCCTTCGCCCGCCCCGCCGCGGTGTCCTCCGGCCGCTGCTCCTTGTCGGGGTGCCGCTCCGTCTCCGTCACGCTAGGCCCGCAGTTTGTAGCCGAAGCCGCGGACCGTCTCGATCCGGTCCTGGCCGATCTTGGCGCGCAGCCGCTGCACATGGACGTCCACGACCCGTGTGTCCCCGCCCCAGCCGTAGTCCCAGACCCGCTCCAGGAGCCGGTCCCTGCTGAGCACGGTGCCCGGGGCCGCCGAGAATTCGAGGAGCAGCCGCATCTCGGTGGGGGTGAGCGCGATCCGTTCCCCGCCGCGCCGGACCTCCATGCCCTCGGTGTCCACCTCCAGGTCCCCGAAGCGCAGCAGCCCCGTGGTCTCCGGCTCCTCCGGCTGCCCGAGACCGCCCCCGGCGTGCCCGAAGCGGCGCATCACCGCGCGCAGCCGTGCCACCAGGACGGACACGTCGAAGGGCTTCGTCACGTAGTCGTCCGCCCCGGCCTCCAGGCCGAGCACGACATCGATGCTGTCCGCGCGCGCCGACAGCATGATGACCGGCACCGTGGACTCGTCCCGGATGCGCCGGCAGAGGCTCACCCCGTCCATGCCGGGCACCATCACGTCCAGCAGCGCGATGTCCGGCGCCCCCGCGCGGAAGGACTCCAGGCCCTGGAGGCCGTCCGGGACCGCCGTCACCCGGAAGCCCACCCGCTCCAGCGCGAGCTGTGTCGCCTCCCGGATCACGTCGTCGTCCTCCACGAAGAGGACGCGCGCCCCCGCACGCCGTGGTGTCTGCTCTTCCATGTCCGTCTGCTCGTCTTCCCGTCGTTCCCCGCCCACTCGCCCGGCCCCGCCTGCGCCCGGCCCGGCACCGCGGGACCCCGCAGCAGGGGCCCGGCGCCGCGGGCTCCCGCCCTCCACCGCCCGCGCCCAGCGGTTCCCGGGCGGTGCGTGCCGTCACCCCGGGGGAGTGGTGGGGACGGCGACGCCGTCGTCCTCCCCGGTCCCGTTGTCCCCGTTGTCTCCGCCGACCGCCTTGCTGTAGTCGTTCCGCATCCGGTACGACTCCGAGAACTCGCCCCCGTGCCAGCCGTACGTGATGACCTCCTCGCTCGACGGGTACGAGACCGGGTCACCCTTCTTGTACAGCTGCCGGGTCACCACCAGATCACCCCGGTCGATCTCCGCGTAGACCGGGGGGTCCTCCGCCCGGAAGACGCTCACGTACCCCGACTTCTCCTTGCGGTAGACGTAACTCGCCACGCCCACCGCGTCCCCGCAGGTCATGACGTTGACCAGGAGGTCGGGTGCGCCGGCCCCCGTGAGGTCGCCCGAGGAGACGTCCACCGGGTATTCGTGCCCGCCGCACGGCTTGAGGTCCTTCTTGGTCTCCGCGCTCACCGAGGCGTCCGAGAGCAGCAGCCGGACCACCGTCTGCTGGCTCATGACCGGCACCGAGGCGCGCTCCGAGGCGCTCGGCGCCGGACTGACCCGCGCCGCCGACTCCGGCCGGGCGGGCCCCTCGTCCCGCGTACCGGTGCCCCCGACGGCGCAGCCACCGGCCGCGAGCAGCGCGGTGGCTCCCACGCCGAGCCCGCGCCACCGCGCCGCCGCACGTGTACGAGCCCCCCGGCCCCGGCGGCTTCCCGGCTCCCGCCCGGCGGCGACCGGTAGTGCCGGGTCCGCGGCGGATACGGCGTTCGTCCGCCGTGGTGCGAGCGCCCCGGCGGACGCGCCCCGCGCCCCGCCCGCCCCCGCGGCGACGAGACGAACCCGGGCACGCCCGGACCGCCGGGGGACGAGAACGTGTCCGCGAAGTCCCGCACAGCGTCCCCGGCGCCCGGCACGCCCTCTCGCCGCACCGGCCACGGACCCGAGTACGTCCCGTACGAGGATCCGGAGCCAACGCGTCGAGAGCACGTACCGCACACCGCGGGCACCGCGCAGGACTTCGCGGACAAGCCCTAGGCCACGCACCGCTCCAGCTCCTCACGTTCCTGCGCCCGCGCTTCACGCGCCCGGCTCTCCAGCTCTTCCCGGAGCCGGGCCAGAGCACGGTGCAGGGTGCTCTTGACGGTGCCGGGCGACATGCCGAGCGCCGCCGCCGTCTCCTCGGTCGACATCTGCTCCCAGTGTCGCAGGACGACGACACTGCGCTGCTTGGGAGCGAGGACGGAGAGCACGTCCATGAGCAGTGAGCGGTCGGCGTACTGCTCGGTCGGGTCCGGCACCGCGTCGACGCTGTCCTCGGGAAGCTGGGCGCTCGGCACCTCTTCGAGACGGCGCGCGCGCCACCACTCGGTCCGCGTGTTGATCATGACGCGACGCAGGTAGGCGTCGGCAAGGCGCTTGTCGGCGATGCCCTGCCAGCGGCGGTAGGTGCGCGCGAGAGCGGTCTGGAGCAGGTCCTGCGCGTCCACCGGATCCGGCACGAGGCGCCGGGCGCTGCGCAGCAGGGCGTCCTGCCGCGCCCGTACGTACTCCTCGAAACCGAGGATCTCCTCGGGCAGCCCGTCCCCCGCCGCCTCGTCCCGCACTCCGTCGCCGACTGTCGCCTGCGCCATCTCATCCGCCTCCGTGTCCCCGTGATCCCCGTATCCCCGTGTGCTCTGGTCGAAGCACGGCGCTGACGCTACGGAGGGGGTGTAACGGAGCCTTCCGAGGAGGCGGTCGATGGAGGCACAGCTACCCATCGGTTGTGTAACAGCCCGCCGAAGTGCGGGAGTCGCGCACCCTTACGGGTTCTTTGCCGGTTTTGCGGGGTGGGGAGGCGGGGCGGCGGGAGGTCAGCGGGGCTGGTGCGGCGGGTAGGGGCGGTGTCCCGGCAGCCGGTAGCGGCCGTTCTCCAGGGGCTCCACGAGGCCGTCGGCGACGAGTCCGTCGAGCGCCCTGGCCCGTTGCGCCGGGTCGTGCCACACGCGGTCGAGCGCCGCCTGCGGCACCGGCTCCAGGGCTTCGCGCAGCACCGCGAGGAGCTTTCCGCGCACCTGCCGGTCGGTGCCCGCGTACGTCTGCGCGCGGCGCGGCGGGCCGGTGTGCTCGGGCTTGCCGGCGAGCCGCCAGGCGCAGCGGTCGCGGAGCGGGCACGGCTCGCACCGCTCGCCCTTCGCCGTGCACAGGAGCGCGCCGAGTTCCATCGACGCCGCCGCCCAGCGCGCCGCCGTGTCCTCGTCCTCGGGCAGCACGGAACGCGCGAGGCGCCGTTCCGCGGCCGTGGTCGCGTTCGGCGGGAACTGCTCGCCGCTCACCGCCCGCGCGAGTACGCGCCGCACATTGGTGTCGAGCACCGCGTGCCGCTGCCCGTAAGCGAAGGAGGCGACGGCCGCCGCCGTGTACTCGCCGATGCCGGGCAGCGCGAGAAGCTGGGCGTGGTGTTCGGGCACGTCGCCGCCGTGCCGTTCCGTTATGGCGACGGCCGCGCCGTGCAGCCGCAGGGCGCGCCGCGGGTAGCCGAGGCGGCCCCAGGCGCGGACGGCCTCGCCCGAGGGTTCCTTGGCGAGGTCGGCCGGACGCGGCCAGCGCCGCATCCATTCCTCGTAGACGGGCAGGACCCGGGCCACCGGGGTCTGCTGGAGCATGAACTCGCTGACCATCACCCCCCAGGCACCGGCCTCGGGCCGCCGCCACGGCAGATCCCTGGCGTTCGCCTCGTACCAGGCGATCACGGGGCCGTGCAGCGATGCGCCCTCCCGTTCGGGAGGCGCCGAGGGCGAGGGGGAGGGGACGGACGCGGCGGAGTGCGTGGGCAAAGTCATGGCGCTCGAATCCTGCCACGTGCACACCTCCCGGCCACTCGCCGCGCCTCTCGCGGGAGGGTGACGACGGGGAGGGTGGAGCACAAAGGGGGCGCACGCCCGGCGCACGCGCGGCCGGGCCAACAGAGGGGTGCACAGGGCGTGCTGACCGGGGGACTCGCGGGGCGACCGGGCGCCGAGGCTGCTCGCCGCGGACCGCGAACGGAGGGCGGGCGGGCGCCGTCTCGGGCGTACGCCGATGACCTGCCATGACGCACAGTATCCGGACGGTCACGGAACTGTTGTCAGAGGTGCCCCGTACCGTGAGGAGCATGGCAGCGTCCACGCTCTCGCGCGGCGTCCGGGCCCTCGGGCTCTGGGCGGTCCTCGCCGTGCCCGTCGTCCTGGCACGCCTGCTCGGTCTCGTCGCACACGTGCCCTGGGGGGCCACGGCCCTCGGACTCGGGGTGCTCGCCCTCGCCGCCGTCTGCGCGCGGCGCCACCCGGCGACGGCGCTGCTGCTCGCCGCGGCCCCCGGGCTCGCCTTCGGCACCGCGCTCTTCACCGCGGACTACGGCCTCGCGCTGCCCGTCCTCGCCTACCTCCTCGGCCTGCGCGGCGGGGCCCGGCAGACCACTGCCGCGTGCGCGGCACTCCTGCTCGCCGGCTCGGCGCGGGTGCTGTGGGGTGCCGAGGACCCGGTCACGGCATGGCTGCTGCTCCTCGCCGTGCTCCTCTTCCTCGTCGTCTTCCCCTGGCTCGCCGGGAGGTACCGGCTCCAGCGCCGGGCGCTCGCCGAGGCGGGCTGGGCGCGGGCGGCCCGCCTCGAAGCGGAGCAGCGGGCCGTCGCCGAGCGCGCGGCACTGCGCGAACGGGCGAGGATCGCGGGCGAGATGCACGACGCGCTGGGCCACGAGCTGAGCCTCCTCGCGCTGCGCGCCGGCACGCTCCAGGTCGCCGCCGACCTGCCGGAGCGGCATCGCGAGGCGGCGGCGGGGCTGCGCGCCGCGACGGCGGACGCGGTGGACCGGCTGCACGAGATCGTGGGGGTGCTGCGCGCGGAAGAACCGGGCCCGGCGCCGAGCGATCCCCCACCCGAGCCTCCTCGCGCCCCCGACCTGGACCGCCTTCTCGGCCGCACGGTGGCCTCGGGCCTGGCGGTACGGGTCACGGCCTGGCCCGAGCGGCCCGACGCGCACACGGGGTTGCGCCACCGCGTCGTGCGGGAGTCGCTCACCAACGCCGCGCGGTACGCGCCGGACGCCGAGGTGACGGTCGCCTGCGCCCCGGGGGACGGAGGCACCCACCTCCGGATCGCGAGCGGACCGGTGGGCGGGCCGGGGCGCGGGGGCCCGGCGGAGGGATCGGACACGGGGCGGGTGGGCGGGCTGCCGGGCGCCGCTTCCTCGGGCGGACCGGCCACGGAGGCCGCTGGGGGGACCGGCCGTCCGGCGACCCGGCCATCCGGGCCACTCCGGCCGCTCGCTCCGAAAGGCGGCGGCTCGGGGCTGCGCGCGCTCGCGGGCGCGGTCCGTGCGGCGGGCGGGCGCTTCGACGCGGGTCCTCGGGAGGACGGCGGCCACCTCGTGGAGGTGTGGCTGCCCGCGCGGGGGCCGGAGGTGGCCGGGGCGAACGCACCGCTCGGCATGGGGTCGGTGCCCGGTGCGGCAGGGGCGTTCGGTGCCTCCGGTGCGGGACCGGTGTTCGGGCCGGGGCGGTTGCGGCGGCTCTTCGTCGCGGGTGTCGTGGCCGGAGCGGTACTGCTCGGCGGCGGGTTCGGCTGGTACGCGTACAGCCGAGGCCACTCCGTGCTCGACGGGCGGGTCTACGCGAGCGCCCGCCTGGGCACGTCGTACGCGGACCTCGCGCCGAGGCTCCCCGCGCGCACCGTCGGCGACGTGCCGGTCGAGCGGGAGCCCGCGCGACCGGCCGGGGCCGCCTGCCGCTACTACCGGGCGGTGCCGGATCTCTTCGTGAGCATGGACCACTACCGGCTGTGCTTCAAGAACGGACGCCTCGTGGACAAGACCGTCGTGCCGGGAGCGGGCGTGGCCGGGGACGCGCGCAGGGAACTCGGGGAGCTGGGCGGATGAGAGGGGAGCGCGGGACGGAAGCGGAGCCGCCCGGGGCCGGGGACCCGGTGCGGGTGCTGCTCGCGGACGACGAACGGCTCGTGCGCGAGGGCGTGGCGGCGATCCTGGCGAGCGCCCCGGGCATCGAGGTCGTCGGGCAGGCGGGCGACGGGCGCGAGGCGGTCGCCGAGGGCCTGCGGCTGCGCCCCGGCGTGGCGCTGCTCGACGTGCGGATGCCGGTGCTCGACGGGCTCGGGGCGGCGGAGGAGTTCGCCCGCCTGCTGCCGGACACGGCGGTCGGGATGCTCACGACGTTCTCGGAGGGGGAGTACGTGGAGCGGGCGCTCGCCGGGGGCGCGGCGGGCTTCCTGCTCAAGTCCGGTGACCCCTACGAACTCATCGCCGGGGTGAGGGCGCTGGCGGCGGGCGGCGCCTTCCTCGCGCCCCGGGTGACCCGGCACGTCCTGGACGGGCTCGGCGGGCGGCGCCTGGAGCGGGCCGCCGGGGCGCGGCGGGCGGTGGCCCGGCTCACGCCCCGGGAGCGCGAGGTGCTCGTCCTGCTCACGGACGGGCTGTCCAACGCGGGGATCGCGGAACGGCTCGGCCTGAGCGAGGGGACGGTGAAGGCGTACGTGAGCGTCGTCCTCGACCGGCTCGGCGTCCCCAACCGGGTCCGCGCCGCCGTGCTCGCGCACGAGGCGGGGCTGCCGGTGGGGGAGGAGGGGTGAGAAAGGAGGCGGATCAGCGGACGTAAGGCGCGGCGTGCGCGGCGCGGCGCTGCCCCGGGCCCGCGAGCCAGGCGAGGAGTCCGATCGAGGAACCCCGCATGGTGGTGGCGAGCGCGGCGAGCGGGCGGGTGCCGAGCCTGACGACGACGAGCGAGACGAGGGCGCCGAGGACGAGTCCGGTGGCGACGTCGTGCGGGTAGTGGACGCCGACGAAGACCCGCGAGAACGCCATGAGGAGCGCCATGGGCAGGGTGAGCCAGGCGATCACGCGCCAGGCGAGCATGAGGCCCACGGCCGCGCCGGCGGCGATCGTCGCGTGGTTGCTGGGGAAGGACCAGTCACCGTGCGGGGGGCAGTCGATCAGGGGCTGGGCGCCCTTGACGGCACGGCAGGGACGCTCCTCGGTGATCGAGGACTTGGCGACCTCGCTGATCACGTAGGCGACGGCGGTCCCCAGCGGGGCGAGGACCGCGACGGCCAGCGCGCCCGGTTCACCGCGCCGGGCGCGCCACCAGGCGACGACGAAGAGCGCCGCGAAGAGCAGCAGCCCCAGTTCCGTCCAGATCTCGGCGAGCTTCTGGAACCACTCCGGCGTGCTGTGCCCGAAGTCGAGGATGTCGAGATAGAGGTCAGAGTCGACGCTGGTCATGCCTTCCATGGTCGGGGACGCTACGGGCTGCTCCTGACCACCACATCCCCCGGCGGGACCGTTCCCGCCCCTGCCGATCGGCAGGGGCGGTGGGTGAACCGGCGGAGGACACGGTACGGCGGAGGGGTGAACCGGGCCGTCCGTGGCGTCGGCCCCACGGTGGCGCGGGGGCGGAAGGGGTATGCGCGGACAAGCCGGGCGGAACGCGGGCCCGTGCCGGGAGCGGAGCGCGGGCGAAGGCGTGGATGCGTGGCAATTGCACCCGCACCGGAAAAGGAAGGAAACAAAAGAGACACGAATAGGGAACGGAATGATCACGGCCCCGGCCGGGGCTGGTGAGGCGGCACCGAGGTGCGGCCGGGGGGTGCGCGGGGTGGAGCGGAACGGCCCGTACCGCCGCGAAACCGGCAGCCGGGAAGCGGGCTGCCGCTCGTGTGAAGACCAGCCGGAATGATGATCCGGGAAAGTTGACGGTGGGGCGGCGGGTGGCGCCGGGAGTGGCGAGGATCTCTCGTAGAGTTGCGCCGTGGGATCTATGCGCAATCCGGTCGGTCCGCTTCCCTCCAGCATCTACTGGCGACGGAGGGCGATTCTCGGCGCCGTCCTGGTGCTGGTCGCTCTGCTCGTCGTCTGGCTGGTGAATCTCACGAGCGGAGGCGGGGGCGGCAAGAAGGACGGCGCGCACGGTTCCGGCGGCTCCTCGGGGCCCGCGCCCTCCATCACCCCCGGCCCCAGCGACTCGGGACCGGCGATCAGTCAACAGCCGGGCGGCCGCGACGAGTCGGGCGGCTCCGGCAAGGACGACGACACGGCCACGCCGGGTGACGGCGCCTCAAGCGGGGCGGCAGGTGGCGGCTCCGGCGAGGACGGGGCCGGCAAGGGCGGTTCGGGAGACGGGGCGGACGGCACCGGCGGCTCCGACGAGGCGGGTGGCGACGGCGGTTCGGGCGCCTCCGGCGAGGGCGCCGGGTCCGGCAGCAGCGACGCGCAGCGCGTCCCCGCCGGGTCGAGTCTGCCCGACTGCACGTCGGATGTCGCCGAACTCTCGCTGCGCAGCGCGCACAACACGTACGCGCCCGGCAAGAAGCCGAAGCTCGAACTGTCCGTCAAGAACAGTTCGGCCGCCGCGTGCAAGGTGGACCTCGGCGCGGCGCACACCGTCGTGACGATCACGCTGACCGGCGAGGACGACCCGTACTGGTCCTCCAAGGACTGCCCCGCGACCGAGAGCCTGTGGCTGCGGGTACCGGCGAAGGAGACGATCCGGTACGAGATCGAGTGGAACCGCAAGGCGAGCCGCGCCGCGTGCGCGAAGCCGCCGAGCGGCTCGGCGAAGCCGGGCACCTACCTGGTGGAGGCGAAGGCGCCGGGGCTGAAGAAGGCCCGCGCGTCGTTCCGCCTCGACAAGGACTGAGGAACCGAAGGGGGCGGGGCACCGCCCGGGCCCGCGCGCCGGCCGCGTCGCGTCCGGGCCGCCCCGCTTCCGGCTGCCGCGCCCCGGCCTTCCCGCCCCCGTACTTCTCAGACGTACCGTTCCAGGATCGACGACTCCGCCAGGCGCGACAGCCCCTCGCGCACGCTCCGGGCGCGGGCCTCGCCCACCCCGTCGACCGTCTGGAGGTCGTCGACGCTCGCGGCGAGCAGCTTCTGCAAGCCGCTGAAGTGCTCGACGAGGCGGTCGATGATGGCTCCGGGCAGCCGCGGGACCTTCGCGAGGAGCCGGTAGCCGCGCGGCGAGACCGCCGAGTCGAGCGCCTCGGGGGAGCCCGTGTAGCCGAGGGCGCGGGCCACGACGGGGAGTTCGAGCAGCTCGGTGTGCGTGAGCGCGTTCAGCTCCGTGAGCGCTTCCTCGACGGTACGGGCCCGGCGCGCGGTCGGCTCGGGCACGTAGTCGCGGGCGACGAGCTCACGCTCCGGCTCGACACCGGCGATCAGCTCGTCGAGCTGGAGCGCGAGGAGGCGCCCGTCGGTGCCCAGCTCCACCACGTACTCGGCGATCTCCGTCGCGATCCGCCGCACCATCTCCAGGCGCTGCGCGACCGCGCACACGTCCCGCACCGTGACGAGGTCCTCGATCTCCAGCGCGGAGAGCGTCCCCGCCACCTCGTCGAGGCGCAGCTTGTACCGCTCCAGGGTCGCGAGCGCCTGGTTGGCGCGCGAGAGGATCGCTGCGGAGTCCTCCATGACCCGGCGCTGCCCGTCCACGTACAGCGCGATGAGCCGCATCGACTGGCTCACCGAGACGACGGGGAAACCCACCTGCTTGGAGACGCGGTCGGCGGTGCGGTGCCGTGTGCCGGTCTCCTCGGTCGGGATCGTCGGATCGGGCACGAACTGCACGCCCGCCCGCAGGATCTTGGTGAGGTCCTTGTCGAGCACGATGCCGCCGTCGAGCTTGCACA
This sequence comes from Streptomyces sp. NRRL F-5630, assembly GCF_000719475.1. GTDB lineage: Bacteria > Actinomycetota > Actinomycetes > Streptomycetales > Streptomycetaceae > Streptomyces. The sequence goes on from NZ_JOGO01000055.1 coordinate 24,738, forward strand.
GCTCCCGCAGCCGGGTCGCGCTGAACTCCACGTCGAGGTTGAACCCGCCCGTGCACAGGGACTCGACCGTCTTGTCCCAGCCGAGGACGATGAGCCCGCCCGTGTTCCCGCGCAGGACCCGTTCGAGTCCGTCCCGCAGGGCCGTGCCCGGCGCGACCGCGCTCAGTGAGGCGCGCATCAGCGCATCGGCACGGGCAACACCGCCCGACTTGCCGGGAGTCGCTCCCCGGTCGCCTGCTGCCACTGCATTCCTCCGGTCGCAGATCTACGGTGCCCGGCCGCCGCCCCGCCCGGCCCTCCCCGGGCCCAGGCGGCCCGTGGCCCACCGTACGGACGGGCGAGACCGGGGCAAAGTCTACCGGCGCCGCCCCGGCGTGCCGGGGCGCAGGCGGACGCGTCCGGACGCGGGACGCGCGCGAGCGGCTCAGAACGGGGCCGCCGTGCCCTCCGCCCAGAGATCCGGCGCCTCTTCCTCGCGGGGCGCCGGGGCGGTGGGGGAGTCCTTCGCGGGGGAGGTGCGCGCGGTGCGGCGCGTGGCCGGCGCACGGCCCTCACCGCGCCCCGCCGCCGTACGGGCCGCGCCCCGCGCCCGCCCTTCGGCGCCGCGCCCCTCCTCCGTACGCCCCTCGCCTTCGGCGCCCTGGCCGCCTGTCCTCCCGCCGCGCCCGGCGCTCCGGCCGCGCGGGAGGACGAGGAGGGCGTCGCTGATGTCGGCGACCTCGGTGACGCGCATCCCCGCGGGGACGCGCCCGGGATCGGCGGGGACGAGCGCGTGGGTGAAGCCGAGGCGGTGGGCCTCGGCGAGACGGCGCTGCACCCCCGTGACACGCCGCACCTCGCCCGCGAGACCCACCTCGCCGATCGCCACGAGGTTCTTCGGCAGCGGGGTGTCGCTCGCCGCGCTCGCGAGGGCGAGAGCGATGGCGAGGTCGGCGGCCGGTTCGGAGAGCTTCACGCCGCCGACCGTCGCGCTGTAGATGTCGCGCTTGCCGAGCGCGCTGATGCGCCCGCGCTGTTCGAGGACGGCGAGCATCATCGAGACGCGCGAGGTCTCCAGGCCGGAGGTGGTGCGACGCGGCGAGGGGATCTGGGAGTCGACGGTGAGCGCCTGCACCTCGGCGACGAGGGGCCGGCGACCCTCCAGCGTGACGGTGAGGCAGGTGCCGGGGACGGGCTCGTCGCGGCGGGTGAGGAAGAGGCCGGAGGGGTCGGTGACCCCGGTGATGCCCTCGTCGTGCAGCTCGAAGCAGCCCACCTCGTCGGTCGCGCCGAAGCGGTTCTTGACGCCGCGCACGAGGCGCAGGCGCGCGTGCCGGTCGCCCTCGAAGCTGAGGACGACGTCGACGAGGTGTTCCAGGAGGCGGGGCCCGGCGATGGCGCCGTCCTTCGTGACATGGCCGACGAGCAGGGTCGCCATGCCGCGCTCCTTCGACGCGCGGATGAGGGCCCCCGCCACCTCGCGCACCTGCGCCATGCCGCCGGGCGCGCCGTCGATCTCGGGCGAGGCGACGGTCTGCACGGAGTCGACGACGAGCAGCGAGGGCTTCACCGCGTCGAGGTGGCCGAGGACGGCGGAGAGGTCGGTCTCGGCCGCCAGGTACAGCTCGTCGTCGAGCGCGTCGATGCGGTCCGCGCGGAGCCGGACCTGCGAGGCCGACTCCTCGCCCGTCACGTACAGCGTGCGGTGGCCGGGACCCGCGGCCTTCGCGGCCACGTCGAGGAGCAGCGTGGACTTGCCGACCCCCGGCTCCCCCGCGAGGAGGACGACGGCGCCAGGCACGAGCCCGCCGCCGAGCACCCGGTCCAGCTCGGGCACCCCGGTCGAACGCGCCGTGGCCTGCCGCCCGTCGACCTGCGCGATGGGAAGGGCGGAGGTGGTGACCCGGCCCGGCGCCGTGGTGCGCACCGCGGGAGCGCCGTACTCCTCGATCGTCCCCCACGCCTGGCATTCCGGGCAGCGCCCCAGCCACTTGGCCGTCTGCCAGCCGCACTCGGTGCAGCGGTAGGAGGGGCGTTCTTTGGCGGACTTGGTGCGGGTGGGCATGCGGCCACCGTAGCGGGAGGGACTGACAGGGGAAGGCGGGGCGAGTGGCGCGGGCGGAAGGTCCGGGTTTTCCGGGGGATGTCCCTGAGGGGGAGGGGCGGGGGGTCGGGGATGTCCCCTAGGGGATGCGTGGCCCCCCGACGGGCCACAACGGTCGGGGGGTGGCGGGGAGTTCCCCGGGGCGGGGGCGGAGTGGGGTGAAGTGGGCGCGGGGTGGGGGAGTGTGGGGGGCCGGGTGGGGCGTGGAGGTGCGGGTGGCCGCGCGGAAGTGCTTCTTACGCCCCCGCGTGGGCTCGTACGCCCCCGCATGAAGCCGTACGCGTCCTCCGCTGTCCCCTTTCGAGCGATCTGTTCACCCGTAAGGAGTAAATCGGCTCAAGGAGGGGCGAGTGAGGGCGCGGGGGCGCCTACGGTCGCCGGGTGATGAGCAGCAGGACCGAGCACTCCACCTCCCGGGACGGCACGGGCTCCTCCGGCGTGCCCGGCGCGGCCGCGGCGCGGCCCGGCGAGGCCATCGACGAGCGGTTCGACGGGTACCTCGACGGCCTCTTCACGTACTGCCTCTCCGTCCTGTGCGCGCACGACGCGGCGGTCGGTGTGGTCGGCGAGGTCCTCGCACTCGCCGCGCGCAAGCAGAGCCGCGCCCCGCAGGACGAGGAGGACCGGCAGGCGTGGCTCTACGCGCTGGCCCGCTGGGTGTGCCTGCGGCGGCTCACCGAGACGCGCGGACGCCCCGAGGAGGAAGCGCGCGAGGAGTCCGCGGAGGGGCGCGAGCGGCGCAGGGAACTGGCCCGGCTCGCCTGGCCCGAGGCGGCCGGGACGAGCCCCGAGCAGCGCGAGGCGCTGGAACTCGCGGTACGGCACGGGCTGACCCCGCTCCAGGTGGCCTCGGTGATCGGCCTGGAGGCGAGCGCGGCGCGGGAACTGCTCGCGGCGGCGGCGTGCGAGGTGGAGCGGACGCGGGTCGCGCTGGGGGTCGCGGCGAGCGGGGGCTGCCCCGTCGCGGCGCGGTACGCGGGGGACCGGCGCATTCCGCTGGGCTCCGCGCTGCGCGGTGAGCTGGTGCGCCACGTCGACGAGTGCCCGCGCTGCCGCCGTACCGCCGAACGCGCCGGTGCCGCCGAACCGTGGCCGGGCACGGCCGTCACCCCGGACGCGCTGCCCGTCCTCACCGCCCCCCGCGCCGAGATCCTCGCGCACGCCACCGCTCCGCAGTCCAAGCGCCGCAAAGACGCCACGCAGTTGCGCCTCGACCGCAAGGGCTTCCCGATGGACGCGCGGGAGCGCGCGGCCCGGCGCGAACGCCTGCGCTCGCGCGCCGTGACGACGACGGTCGTGGCGACCGTCGTCGCCGCGCCGCTCCTCGCCCTGTGGACCTCGTACGGGGGCGGGCTGCCGTTCTTCGACGACGGCCCCGACGGCGGTCGCTCGGTGAGCGCGCGGGACGGCGAGGGCAAGGACGGAGCGGGAGCGGAGCCGTACGAGAACGCGGGCAGCGCCCAGGACGCGGGCGAACCGCTCTCGGCGACCGTCCTCGACCCGGAGGGCAAGCACCGCGCGGGCGCCTCCGGGCTCGCCGTCACCGTCCGCACGCGCGGCGACACCAGCCTGATCACGCTGCGCGCCACCGGCCGCGCTCCGCTCGACTGGGGACTCGCGACGGAGGCCGACTGGGTGCGGCTGAGCAAGCACGCCGGGCGGCTCGAACCGGGCGAGTCGGTGACAGTGCGGGCGCACGTGGTGCCCGGCCGCTCGCCGGAGCACGGCTGGCGGGCGGAGATCCGGGTGAGCCCGGTGGACGCGGTGATCGTGCTCAGCGGCAGCGGCACCCGCGGCCGTACGCACGAGAAGGGCACCGGAGGCGGCCGGGAGAGCGCCGAGCCGCCCACCGGATCGCGGCCGAGCGCCGGGCCGAGCCACAGCCAGGCGCCCCCGACCGACACCGGTCCGAGCGAGAACCCGCCACCCACCGACACAGGGCCGAGCGAGCCGCCCGCGAGCCAGCCGCCCGAACCACCCGAGAGCACCCCGCCGACCTCGGGACCCACGAGCCCGGAGGAACCGGCGGAGGGCGAGCCGGGCACGGAGGGGCAGCCACTACGGAGGCACTAGGCAGGCCCGGCCTCCGCCCCCGGCCGGTAGGCACGATCCCCCCGCCCGCAGACGCTCGGCCAGGGCCCCGGCGCCCCGGCGCACGGGCCGGTCCCGCCCGGCCCGGCTCCCGTACGGCCGCCCGCCCCCGTCACCCCACCTGGTCCGCCGGGTGCGGGGCCACCAGCGGAAGCTGCGAGGCGAGCCGCGCCTCGCACAGCTCCACCAGTCGCGCGTACGCCTTCTCGCCCATCAGCTCCGTCAGCTCGGGCCGGTACGAGACGTAGACGGGTTCGCCCGCGCCGTGCGCCGAGGTCGCCGAGGTGCACCACCAGTGCAGGTCGTGGCCGCCCGGACCCCAGCCCCTGCGGTCGTACTCGCCGATCGAGACCTGGAGGATCTGCGTACCGTCCGGCCGCTCCACCCAGTCGTACGTCCGGCGCACCGGCAGCTGCCAGCACACGTCCGGCTTCGTCTCCAGCGGCTCGCGGCCCTCGCGCAGCGCCAGGATGTGCAGGGCGCAGCCCGCGCCGCCCGCGAAGCCGGGCCGGTTCTGGAACACGCACGAACCCTGCCAGCGCCGCGTCTGCCGCTCCCCGTCGTTCTCGTCGAGCTGCACCCAGCCCGTCGAGGTGCCCACGTCGTGGTGCTGCCAGATGTCCGGCGTGAGGCGCTCGACGAAACCGGCGACCCGCTCCTCGTCCTCCTCGTCCGAGAAGTGCGCGCCCAGCGTGCAGCAGCCGTCGGCCGCGCGCCCCGCCTGAATGCCCTGGCAGCCGCTGCCGAAGACGCAGCTCCAGCGCGAGGTGAGCCACGTCAGGTCGCAGCGGAAGACCTGCTCCTCGTCCTCCGGGTCGGGGAACTCCACCCACGCCCGCGCGAAATCGAGCCCCTTCTCGTCGTCCTCGGGAAGGGGGTACGCGCCCGGCTCGGTCGCCACCGCGACGACCACCTCGCCCGCACCGTCCTCCGCCGGAGCGGTCCGCAGCTCGCGCGCGAGCGACGCGGCCCGCTCGGCGCTCCGCTTCGCGCGCGACGTCGTGCTCCGCTTGTCCGCCTGCTTCTCGCCCTGCTCGCGCTTCCGCTTGTCCTGCTTCTGCTGCTGCGGCACCTCGGGGGCCCCTTCGGACGGCGGCATTTCCGGGGACTTCGCCTTTTTCGTCTTCGGCACGCGCCCAGCGTAAGCGCGTCGCCCCGCCGACCGGGAACGTCACGCCCGCGCCTCGCCCACCAGGTCACGCCGGTTCTTTGCCCCCCAGGTCACGGCGCGTACGCCACCAGGGTCACGGCGCGTCCCTTTACACGTGGCGGTACGGGGCTGACCCGGTGGCGCTCCTTCGTGCCGCCACGCCGCGCGCTCTCGCGAGGCCGCTCCCGCACCGCCCCGCGCGCGGCGTCCGCTTCCGCCTGCGGCCGGCCGCGCCCCGTACGCCCCGGTACACCGTCCGGTACTCCGCCCGCGCGCCCGGACCGGCGCAGTAGCGTGTGCGGTCATGAGGCTCGGAGTACTCGACGTCGGCTCGAACACGGTGCATCTGCTTGTCGTCGACGCCCACCACGGCGCGCGGCCGTTGCCCGCGCACTCGCACAAGGCCGAACTGCGCCTGGCCCAGTTGCTCGACGCGGACGGCGCGATCGGTGAACGCGGCGTGACCGCGCTCATCGCGACCCTCCGCGAAGCGCTCCAGGCCGCCGAGGACAAGGGCGTCGAGGAACTGCTCCCCTTCGCGACCTCCGCCGTGCGCGACGCCGTCAACGCCGACGAGGTGCTGCGCCGCGTCCGCGAGGAGACGGGCGTGCGGCTCGACGTGCTCAGCGGCCCGGAGGAGGCGCGGCTCACGTTCCTCGCCGCGCGCCGCTGGTTCGGCTGGTCGGCGGGCAGGCTGCTGCTGCTCGACATCGGCGGCGGCTCGCTGGAGATCGCCTTCGGCCTCGACGAGGAACCCGACGCGGCCGTCTCGCTGCCGCTCGGCGCCGGCCGCCTCACGCACACGCGCCTGCCCGGCGACCCGCCCCCGCCCGAGGACGTCAGGGAGCTGCGCAAGTACGTGCGGGCCACGATCGCCCGCGTCGTCGGCGAGTTCAGCCGCTTCGGGCCGCCCGACCACGTCGTCGCGACGTCCAAGACCTTCCGCCGCCTCGCCCGCGTCGGCGGCGCGGCACGCTCCTCCGAGGGGCTGTACGTGACGCGCGAGCTCAAGCGCCGCTCCCTGGAGGAGTGGGTGCCGCGTGTCGCCGCGATGACCGCCGCCGAACGCGCCGAACTCCCCGGCATCCCCGGGGACCGCGCCGACCAGCTTCTCGCGGGCGCGATCGTCGCCGAGGGCGCCTTCGACCTCTTCGGCGTCGAACGCGCCGAGATCTGCCCGTGGGCACTCCGCGAAGGCGTCATCCTCCGCCGCCTCGACCGGCTGGACCGCCTGGACCGTGCTGATCGGCTCGACCGCGCTGACCGGTTCGACCGCGCTGACCGGTTCGACCGCGCTGACCGGCTCGATCGCGCCGAGGGCGGGAGCGGACCCGTGGCGGAGGCGGTCGCGCCACGGACACCCCGGGTCTGAGGGGGCGCGCCGACCGCCCCCTTCCCTCTCGCCCCGCACGCTCCCGCTCCGCCCCTCCTGACGAAGCGCCCGCTCCCGCTCCCGCCTCGTGGCGAACCGCACACTCCGCGCCACCGCGCAGGTCGCGCCGGGCGGGACCGCGGCCCGCGCGCCCCGGCGGGGCTTCCGCCCGGACACCGGCGCGCTACCGCCCCGTAGGCTGGGGGGGTGGTTGAAGCAGCGGTCCGCGTTCCGGGTGCGAAGGTCGCCCTGTCGACGGCCTCGGTCTATCCGGAGTCGACGGCGACGGCCTTCGAGATCGCCGCGCGCCTCGGTTACGACGGCGTCGAGGTCATGGTGTGGACCGACCCGGTCAGCCAGGACATCGAGGCCCTGCGCAGGCTCTCCGACTTCCACCGCGTCCCCGTCCTCGCCATCCACGCCCCTTGTCTGCTCATCACCCAGCGGGTGTGGACCACGGACCCCTGGACGAAGCTCCAGCGTGCCCGCAGCGCCGCCGAACGCCTCGGCGCGTCGACCGTCGTCGTCCACCCTCCCTTCCGCTGGCAGCGCCAGTACGCGCGCGACTTCGTCGACGGCGTATGGCGCATGGCGAACGAGACGGACGTGCGCTTCGCCGTCGAGAACATGTACCCGTGGCGCTACCGCGAGCGGGAACTCCTCGCCTACGCCCCCGACTGGGACGTCTCGCACGACGACTACCGGCACTTCACCGTCGACCTCTCGCACACCGCGACGGCCCGCACCGACGCGACCGCGATGATCGACCGCATGGGCGACCGCCTCGCCCACGTGCACCTCGCCGACGGCTCGGGGTCCGGCAAAGACGAGCACCTCGTGCCGGGGCGGGGCACCCAGCCGTGCGCCGAGACGCTGGAACGCCTCGCCGCGAGCGGCTTCACGGGGCACGTGGTCATCGAGGTCAACACGCGGCGCGCGATGTCCAGCGCCGAACGCGAGGCGGACCTCGCCGAAGCCCTCGCCTACACGCGCCTCCACCTGACCGCCCCCCTCTCCCCGCCGCGCACCGAAGACCCCGAGGCGACCGGCACCACGGAGGCGACCGGCGCCACGGAGGCGACCGGCGCCACGGAGGCGACCGGCGCCACCGGATCGACCGATGCCACCGATGCCCCGCGCACCGGTCCCGACCTCACCACCCCCTCGCCCGCGAAGTCCCCCCGCCCCTGACCCACCGGGCGGACGGAAGGCCCGGCCACGGGAGCGCGAAACGGGCGGCCGGTACGGGCGCGGCACGGGCACAGAACGGCACGCAGGAGGCGGTACGGATGGCGGACGACGAGACGACGCGGGAACCCCGCCGACGTCGCGGCCGGCCCCCCAAGGCCCTCACCGCGACCGGTCCCGGCGCCAGGGAACGCATCCTCGAAGCCGCCAGGACCGCCTTCGCCGCACACGGCTACGACCGCACCCCGGTACGCGCCGTCGCACAACTCGCCGGGGTCGACGCCTCCCTCGTGCACCACTACTTCGGCACGAAGGACGCCCTCTTCGCCGCCGCCGTGGAAGCGCACTTCGCCCCGACCGACGGGCTCGCCGACGTGATCGGCGCGGGCGCCGAAGGCGTCGGCGAACGCCTCGCCACGTACTTCTTCGGCGTCTGGGAGAACCCCGTCACCCGCGCCCCGCTGCTCGCCCTCGTCCGCTCCGCGCTCACCCACGAGGCCGCCGCCGGGGTCCTGCGCTCGCTCGTCCTCAGCCGCCTCCTCGAACGCATCGCCCAGCGACTCGACGTCCCCGACCCCCGCCTGCGCGCCGAGCTCGCCGCCTCGCACCTCGTCGGCATCGCGCTGCTGCGGTACGTGCTCGGGGTCGAGCCCCTCGCCTCCGAACCGGCCCCCCGCCTCGTCGCCGCCGTCGCCCCCACCCTCCAGCGCTACCTGACCGACCCGGACCCGGGCGCCACCGGAGCCCCCACACCCGGCCACCCCCACCCCTCGGCGGAAGACCCCCCACCCGGCCACGCCTAGCCCGGCGGGGGTGCCCCGCGACCGGCCGTCCCCTCGCCCGGCGGGGCCCGCGACCGGCGGCCTCCTCGCCCGGGGGAGAGCCCGCCCCCGCCGCCCCGCCGGGACGCCCGCCCGACGCCGTCCGACCACCGCCGCGCCGAGCACGGGCGTCCCGTAGTCCGGACACCCTGTCCAGATCTTGGAGCACGGGCGTACGCTCGACCGCAAGCCTTACGCGTCGAGGGCGGCCCCCGTGGCCGCGCCCGGCGCGCATCACCACCCCGTACGACGCGAGGAGCGAGCGACGATGCCCGAGCTGAGGTCCCGCACTGTCACCCACGGCCGCAACATGGCGGGCGCCCGCGCCCTTATGCGCGCCTCGGGCGTAGCGAGCGCGGACATCGGCAAGCCGATCGTCGCCATCGCGAACTCGTTCACCGAGTTCGTGCCCGGCCACACCCACCTCCAGCCGGTCGGCCGGATCGTCTCCGAGGCGGTCAAGGCGGCGGGCGCCGTTCCCCGCGAGTTCAACACGATCGCCGTCGACGACGGCATCGCGATGGGCCACGGCGGGATGCTCTACTCGCTGCCCTCGCGCGACCTGATCGCCGACTCCGTCGAGTACATGGTCGAGGCGCACTGCGCCGACGCGCTCATCTGCATCTCCAACTGCGACAAGATCACGCCCGGCATGCTGATGGCCGCCCTGCGCCTCAACATCCCGACCGTCTTCGTCTCCGGCGGCCCGATGGAGGCCGGCAAGGCGACGCTGGTCGACGGCACGGTCCGCAAGCTCGACCTGGTCAACGCGATCAGCGACGCGGTCAACGAGTCGGTCTCGGACGAGGACATCCTCCGCATCGAGGAGAACGCCTGTCCCACCTGCGGCTCCTGCTCCGGCATGTTCACCGCCAACTCGATGAACTGCCTCACCGAGGCGATCGGCCTCTCGCTCCCGGGCAACGGCTCGGTCCTCGCGACGCACACGGCCCGCCGCGCGCTCTACGAGAAGGCGGGCGAGACGGTCGTCGAGCTGACCCGCCGCTACTACGAGCAGGACGACGACAGCGTCCTGCCGCGCAACATCGCCACGCACGCGGCCTTCGAGAACGCCATGGCGCTCGACATCGCCATGGGCGGCTCCACGAACACGATCCTGCACCTGCTCGCGGCCGCCCAGGAGGCGGGCGCGGACTACGACCTGCACGACATCGACGACGTCTCCCGCCGCGTCCCCTGCCTGGCGAAGGTCGCGCCGAACGTGGCCGGCTCGACCACGTACTACATGGAGGACGTGCACCGCGCGGGCGGCATCCCGGCGCTCCTGGGCGAGCTGTACCGGGGCGGGCTGCTCAACGAGGACGTGCACACGATCCACTCGGCCTCCGTCAAGGACTGGCTGGAGACGTGGGACGTGCGCGGCGGCACGGCGAGCGGTGAGGCCGTCGAGCTGTGGCACGCGGCGCCCGGTTGCCGCCGCAGCGCGGAGGCGTTCTCGCAGTCGGAGCGCTGGGACTCGCTCGACTCGGACGCGGCGGGCGGCTGCATCCGCGACGTCGCGCACGCCTACTCGGCGGACGGCGGCCTCGCGGTGCTGCGCGGCAACCTCGCTGTAGACGGCGCCGTCGTGAAGACCGCGGGCGTCGACGAGTCGATCTGGACCTTCGAGGGCCCCGCCGTCGTCTGCGAGTCGCAGGAAGAGGCCGTCGAGAAGATCCTCACGAAGAAGGTCGCGCCCGGCGACGTCGTCGTCATCCGCTACGAGGGCCCCAAGGGCGGCCCAGGGATGCAGGAGATGCTCTACCCGACGTCCTTCCTCAAGGGCCGCGGGCTCGGCAAGGTCTGCGCGCTCGTCACCGACGGCCGCTTCTCCGGCGGCACCTCCGGCCTCTCCATCGGCCACGCCTCGCCCGAGGCCGCGGCCGGCGGCGCGATCGCGCTCGTCGAGGACGGCGACCGCATCCGCATCGACATCCCCCACCGCTCGATGGAACTGCTCGTCGACGAGGAGACCCTCGCCGCGCGCCGCGAAGCGCTCGGCGGGGTGTACGCGCCGAAGAAGCGCGAGCGGGCCGTCTCGGCCGCGCTGCGGGCGTACGCGGCGATGGCGACCAGCGCCGACAAGGGCGCCGTGCGCGACGTGACCCTGCTCGGGGGCTGAGCCCCCGCCGCGGCCCGCGCCCGGGATGTGGCCCGCGCCCGGGATGTGGCCCGCCCCCCGGATGCGGCCCGCGCCCGGGATAATCGCCGGGTGACCGAGAACGCGCGCGAGACGCCCGACCGCCCCCCGGCCCCCCGGGAGCCGGCCCCCAGGACACCGGCCCCCGGGGCGGCGAGCGAGCCGGGGCCCCGCCCCGAACCGCTGCGCTTCTTCGGCACGACGTGGCTCGCCCACGACGGCGGCTACGGCGCCCGCCGCGCCGCCGTCGGCCTCGGCTCGCTGCTCTGCGCGGCGGCCGGGGCCTTCGTGCTGAAATTCGCCTACGAGGGCATCGCGCTCGCCGACGTGGGCGGTCTCGTGAACATCCTGCTTGTCGTGATGTTCACGCTGTGCACGGCGATGGCCTTCGCCCGGACGTGGCAGGGCTTCACCCGCCGCCCCGACCCCGAGGCCCAGCAGTCCCTGCGCGGCCTCCTGGCCATCGGTTTCCTCGGCACCCTCCTCGCCCACGCGGTCCGCTGCCTCAGCGAGGCCCCCGGCGAGTCCCTCGCGCGGAGGGAGTACGAGGAGGCGCGGAGGCGGTACGAGAAGCGCCGCGCCAAGGGCGGCCCGAAGCCCGGCGCGAAGGGCCGCGGGAAGCCGAAGCGCCGCTGACCGGAGGCGGACGGGGTCGCGCACGGGCCCCGGTCCGGCGGCGCTTGACCGGGCGCCCGGCGGTCCGCGCAGGATGACTCCATGGACGCTGCCACGCACACCCGCAGAGCGCACTCCTTCAACGCCGCCGCAGGCGCCTACGCCGCCTACCGCCCCTCCTACCCGGACGCGCTCTTCGACGCCGTCGAGGACCTCGCCGGGCACCCCCTCGACGGCGCCCGCGTGATCGACGTCGGCGCCGGGACCGGCATCGCGAGCGCCCGGCTCGCCGCCCGCGGCGCCCACGTCCTCGGCGTCGAACCCGGCGCGGGCATGGCCGCCCAGTACCGCATCGACCATCCCGGGCTCCCCGTCGTGCGCGGCGACGGCAACGCGCTCCCGCTCCGCGACGCCTGCGCCGACTTCGTCACCTACGCCCAGTCCTGGCACTGGACCGAGCCCGAGCGCGCGCTCCCCGAGGCCCTGCGCGTCCTGCGCCCCGGCGGCGCGCTCGCCGCGTGGTGGAACATCGCCGACCCCGAGGTGGAGTGGGTCGCCGCCCAAGGCGCCCGCCTGCGCGAGTGGTTCGGCCCCGGGGCCCAGGCGCACGGCGCCCCCGGGGCACCGCGCCCGCACGAGCCCCAGCGGACATCCGAGCGCGCCACGGAGCCCGCCCCGGACCCGCGCTACGCCTCCCCGAGGAGCCGCGCGCTCGCCGAGGAGACCGAATCCGTCTCGCGCACCGTCCGGTGGAGCCGCAGCGTCCCGCTCGACCACCACCTCGCGAACCTCGCAAGCCACTCCATCCTCCTCATCCGTGACGCATCAACCCGGAACGCCTTCTTGGCAGCCGAACGCGCGGCGCTTCTGGCGACGTTCCCGGACGCCACGATCGAGGAGAAATACATCGTCGAGCTGACGCTGACGCGCCGCCCCACCGACTGAGCCCACCGGATGCCCCGTCACCCCTGACCAGCGCCAACGCCCCTCCCGCACCACCGAAGGCCCCCGCACCCCGGGGGCCTTCGCGCGTCAACACGGTGACGCGGCCCCGGCCCCCCGGCGCCCGTCCCCCACGGACCCTTGACGCCCCGGTCCCTTGACGCCCCGGTCCCGGCCGCCCGAGAATTAATCGTGCAATGAATTAATCGCCGCGCCGACCCGCACACCCCTGCCACGACACCCAGCCCCCAGCGCCCCCGCGCCCACAGCCCGGCTCCCGCCCGGAGACCACGGAGACCCCATGCCCCCCAGCCTTCCCACCGCGCCGCACACCGGTCCGGCGGCCTCCGCCGCTGTCCGAGCCGCCCGCCTCACCGTCCACCGCGGCCGCCGCGCCGTCTTCGACGACCTCGCCTTCACCGTCCCCACCGGCCGCGTCACCGGCCTGCTCGGCCCCTCCGGCTGCGGGAAATCCACCCTCGTGCGCGCCGTCGTCGGCACCCAGCGCGCGGTCACGGGCGAGCTGACCGTCCTCGGCGCGCCCGCGGGCACCCCGGCCCTGCGTCCCCGTGTCGGCTACGTGACGCAGGCCCCCTCCGTCTACGACGACCTGAGCGTGCGCCGGAACCTCGCCTACTTCGCCGCCGTGCTCGACCCGGGACGCCGCGCCGCACCCCGTCGCACCGCGGCGGTCGACGCCGCTCTCGACGCGGTCGGCCTCACCCCCCACGCCGATGCCCGCGCGGGCGCGCTCTCCGGCGGCCAGCGCAGCCGCGTCTCGCTCGCCGTCGCCCTCCTCGGCAGCCCCGAACTCCTCGTACTCGACGAGCCCACGGTCGGTCTCGACCCCGTCCTCCGCCGCGACCTGTGGGCCCTCTTCCACCGCCTCGCCCGCGAGAACGGCACGAGCCTGCTCATCTCCTCGCACGTCATGGACGAGGCGGAACGCTGCGACCACCTCCTCCTGCTCCGCGCGGGCACCCTCCTCGCCGTGGGCACCCCCGAGGACCTGCGCGCCCGCACCGCGACCGACTCCGTCGAGGCCGCCTTCCTGGCCCTCGTCGACACCGCCGCCCAGGAGACCCGATGAGCCCCGCCCGCACCCTCGCCACCGCCGCGCGCGTCCTGCGCCAGCTCCGCAACGACCCCCGGACCGTCGCGCTGCTTCTCGTCGTCCCCTGCCTGATGATCTTCCTGCTGCGGTACGTGTTCGACGGGAGCCCGCGCACCTTCGACCAGATCGGCGCCTCGCTCCTCGGGATCTTCCCGCTCATCACGATGTTCCTGGTCGCCTCGATCTCGACGCTGCGCGAACGCACCTCGGGCACCCTCGAACGCCTCCTGGCCCTCCCCCTCGCGAAGGCCGACCTCATCGGCGGCTACGCCCTCGCCTTCGGCGCCCTCGCCGTCCTCCAGGCGGCCCTCGCCACCGGTCTCTCCGTCTGGGCGCTCGGCCTCGACGTGACCGGCTCCCCGTGGCTCCTGCTCCTGGTCGCGCTCCTCGACGCCCTCCTCGGCACCGCGCTCGGCCTCTTCGTCTCGGCCTTCGCCGCCTCCGAGTTCCAGGCCGTCCAGTTCATGCCTGCGGTGATCTTCCCGCAGCTCCTCCTGTGCGGCCTCTTCACCCCGCGCGACCACATGCAGCCCGTCCTGGAAGCGCTCTCGAACGTCCTCCCCATGTCCTACGCGGTCGACGCCATGAACGAGCTCCAGCGCCACCCGGGCGTCACGGGCGACTTCGTCCGCGACATCCTTGTCGTCACCGGCTGCGCCCTCCTCGTCCTGTCCCTCGGAGCGGCGACACTGCGCCGCCGCACGAACTGACGGCAGGTACGAACTGACGGGAGGTACGAACGGGCGGGCCGAAAGCCGCACGGGCCGACGCACCACCCGGCCGTACACGCCCGGCACTGCCCCGTACCGCCCACCGGACACCCCCGCCGCCGCACGCCGCCCGGTGCGAGACTGACCGGCGGACGACGAACCCGCCCGGAGGGTGAACACGATGACGCTCAAAGTCGCCGTACTCGGCACCGGAAAGATCGGTGAGGCGCTGCTCAGCGGCATGCTGCGGGCAGGCTGGGCTCCGGAGGACCTGCTCGTGACCGCGCGCCGCCCCGAGCGCGCCGAGGAGCTGCGCGCGCGCCACGGCGTGCGCCCCGTGGGCAACGCGGAGGCGGCGAAGCGCGCGGACATCCTCATCCTCACGGTGAAGCCGCAGGACATGGGCGCGCTGCTCGACGAACTCGCCCCCCACCTGCCCGCGGACCGTCTCGTGATCAGCGGCGCCGCGGGCATCCCCACCGCCTTCTTCGAGGACCGCCTCGCTCCCGGTACCCCGGTGGTACGGGTCATGACGAACACCCCGGCGCTCGTCGACGAGGCGATGTCGGTCATCTCGGCGGGCACGCACGCCACGGAGGAACACCTCGCCCACGCGGAGACGATCTTCGGAGGTGTCGGCAAGACGCTGCGGGTCCCGGAGGGCCAGCAGGACGCCGCGACCGCGCTCTCGGGCTCGGGCCCGGCGTACTTCTACTTCCTCGTCGAGGCGATGACGGACGCGGGCATCCTGCTCGGCCTGCCGCGCGACAAGGCGCACGAGCTGATCGTGCAGGCCGCGATCGGGGCCGCCGTCATGCTCCGCGACTCGGGCGAGCACCCGGTCAAGCTCCGTGAGAACGTCACATCCCCGGCCGGCACGACGATCAACGCGATCCGCGAGCTGGAGAACCACGGCGTCCGCGCCGCCCTGATCGCCGCCCTCGAAGCCGCCCGCGACCGCAGCCGCGAACTGGCGGCCGGAGCCTGAGACCCGTCCGGCCCTCAGCCGCTCGGGACAGCACGCGGATCGTCTCCCCGCTCCGGATGCCGACCCGCGTGCGCGGCCCCTCCCTCGGCTCACGGAGGTCCCGCCGGAGCGGAAGAGCAGGGCACCGGTGCCCTCGCCGGTCGTGGCGCAAAGGTCCGCACGGCCGTTCCCGGTGGGAGTCGGACGCGAGACGGGTGCGGAGTCGCAAGGGGATGCCACCGAGGTACCTCCTTGTCGACGCGCGCCACGACGCCCTCCAGGCCGTAACCGCTCCGTCGACGCTGTGCCTCGCGGAGGCGCTGGCCGCCGGTGCCGGTGAGGGCGAGTGCTTCGAGGACGGGCCGGCGCGGGACGAGATCTTGGCACCCACGGACATCGACCCCTCGGCAGGCAACGGCCGTGCACCGGACGGGCGGGCTGGGCACGCTGACGCCCGCAGGATTGGGGGGAAAGGGCTCTCGTGCGTCTCCGTGGGAAGAGATGCCGCAGACGGTGGGCGGATTCCCGGGGATTCCGCCCGCCAGCGAACCCGGGCATACGCTCCCGCGTCCGGATCAGCCTGGGGGAGTGCCGTCCGCACTCTTCTGATCGGGCCGTGCGACGGGCGCCAGCGCGAACGGCAGCCCGCCCAGCCCGCATGCGCTACTCATGGGCACCGGGGGTCCGTCGCACGTCTCCTGAAGCAGAACCGCGTGCGAGCCCTTCGCCGGGACGAGCCGCGCGCTCTCTCCGGTCTTCCGCTTTGGCTCGTCCCGGTGCGAGCTGTACCCCGCCGCACCCCTCACCGCACCTGCTCCGCAAAACGGCGGTAAGGCCCTGCGGCGCCGCGTCCGGCGGTGACCCGGGCCCTGCCTGTCCGGAGCCGACCCCCACGGAAAGCCCACGTCAGAGGCATGTCCACCCGCTGAGCACCTGCGGCCCCCTCCTGAGCCCGTCCCCACGCGACACAGGACCGTCCCCGCACCGCGCGGTCCAGCGGCATGCACGGTGATCACAGCCTGAGCGCGGGCCGTCCCTCCCTCGTTTGACACGGACGCGGCCCGTCCGTATGGTTCTCCGAGTTGCCGCGAAGCCGCAGAGGCTTCCAGCGACCTTCTCGCCGCGAAAGCGGCACCCCCTCAGCAGTACGGCTTATCCCCGCGGAAGAGCATTCGACAGCTTTGTGCTGTCCACATCTTTTCCGGTCGGCTCGATTATGAGCTCGGGTGAGAATCCACTACTGTTCAGGACGTCGGAACGGACCGGAAACGGCCGGAAAGACAACCCCGACTGGCAGGGAATCGGAACCGCGAGGGTCTGATAGAGTCGGAAACGCCGAAAGGGAAACGGAAAGGCCGGAAGGCCGGAACGGGAACCGGAAAGGCGCCG
>NZ_JOGO01000056.1 GCF_000719475.1 Streptomyces sp. NRRL F-5630
GGGTTCTCCCCTAGGGGTCGTGTGGGCCCCCCGGCGGGCCCAACGGCTGGGGGTGGGCGGTGGTTCCCCGGGGGAGGGGGATCGCCGCTTCCCGGCGGAGGGGGATCGCCGTGCGGGCGGAGCGGTCGGGCCGGGGCGGTTACGCTGAGAGTTCGTGATCCTCCCCGGATCGTGCCCAGCTCCCGACGTCACAAGGTCAGCGAGATGCCCGTCGAGTCCGCACCCTCGGTCTTCCCCCAGCTCGAAGCCCTGCTTCCGCACGTGCAGAAGCCCATCCAGTACGTCGGCGGTGAGCTGAACTCCACGGTGAAGCCGTGGGAGGAGTGCGATGTGCGCTGGGCGCTCATGTACCCCGACGCGTACGAGGTCGGGCTGCCCAACCAGGGCGTCATGATCCTCTACGAGGTCCTGAACGAACGCGAGGGCGTCCTCGCCGAGCGCACCTACAGCGTGTGGCCGGACCTGGAGAAGCTCATGCGGGAGCACCAGGTCCCGCAGTTCACCGTCGACAGCCACCGCCCCGTCGGCGCCTTCGACCTCCTCGGCCTCAGCTTCTCCACCGAGCTGGGCTACACGAACATGCTCGCCGCGCTCGACCTCGCCGGCATCCCCCTGGAGGCCGCCGACCGCACCGAGGCCCACCCGCTCGTCGTCGCGGGCGGCCACGCCGCCTTCAACCCCGAGCCCGTCGCCGACTTCATCGACTGCGCCGTGATCGGCGACGGCGAGCAGGCCGTGCTGGAGATCACCGATGTCGTACGGGCCTGGAAGGCCGAGGGGATGCCCGGCGGCCGCGACGAGGTGCTGCTGCGCCTCGCCAAGACGGGCGGCGTCTACGTACCGCGCTTCTACGACGTCGAGTACCTCCCGGACGGCCGCATCGCCCGTACCGTCCCCAACCGCTCCGGCGTCCCGTGGCGTGTCTCCAAGCACACCGTCATGGACCTCGACGAGTGGCCCTACCCCAAGCAGCCGCTCGTCCCGCTCGCCGAGACCGTCCACGAGCGGATGTCCGTCGAGATCTTCCGCGGCTGCACGCGCGGCTGCCGCTTCTGCCAGGCCGGGATGATCACCCGCCCCGTGCGCGAGCGCTCCATCACCGGCATCGGCGACATGGTCGAGAAGGGCCTGCGCGCCACCGGCTTCGAGGAGGTCGGCCTGCTCTCGCTCTCCTCCGCCGACCACTCCGAGATCGGCGACGTCGCCAAGGGCCTCGCGGACCGCTACGAGGAGGAGAAGATCGGCCTCTCCCTCCCCTCGACCCGCGTCGACGCCTTCAACGTCGACCTGGCCAACGAGCTGACCCGCAACGGGCGCCGCTCCGGCCTCACCTTCGCCCCCGAGGGCGGCAGCGAGCGGATGCGCAAGGTCATCAACAAGATGGTCAGCGAGGAGGACCTGATCCGCACGGTCTCCACCGCCTACGGCAACGGCTGGCGGCAGGTGAAGCTCTACTTCATGTGCGGCCTCCCCACCGAGACCGACGAGGACGTCCTCCAGATCGCCGACATGGCGACCCGCGTCATCGCCGAGGGCCGCGCCGCCTCGGGCCGCAGCGACATCCGCGCGACCGTGTCCATCGGCGGCTTCGTGCCCAAGCCCCACACCCCCTTCCAGTGGGCCCCGCAGCTCTCGCCCGAGGACACCGACGCGCGTCTCGCGAAGCTCCGCGACAAGATCCGCGGCGACAAGAAGTACGGGCGCTCCATCGGCTTCCGCTACCACGACGGCAAGCCCGGCATCGTCGAGGGACTCCTCTCGCGCGGCGACCGCCGCGTGGGCGCCGTCATCCGCGCGGTGTACGAGGACGGCGGGCGCTTCGACGGCTGGCGCGAGTACTTCTCGTACGACCGCTGGATGGCCTGCGCCGAGAAGACCCTGCCCGCCTTCGGCGTCGACGTGGACTGGTACACGACGCGCGAGCGCACCTACGAGGAGGTCCTGCCCTGGGACCACCTCGACTCCGGCCTCGACAAGGACTGGCTGTGGGAGGACTGGCAGGACGCGCTCGACGAGACCGAGGTCGAGGACTGCCGGTGGACGCCGTGCTTCGACTGCGGGGTGTGCCCCTCGATGCAGACGGAGATCCAGATCGGGCCGACGGGGCGGAAGCTGCTGCCCCTCTCGGTGGCCGGTCAGTAGGCCGTTCCGGGCCGGGGCGGGCCTCGCGGGACCCCGCCCCGGGCCCCGGTTCCGGGGCTCCGCCGGGCCCCGCTGAGCGAACGCCGCGGCGTGCCTGATTCCGCCGGTCACCCGGCCAGGGGAACCACCGCCCGGCGCCGCACGTACTCTAGAGACAAGGACCGCACTCTCTAAGGACTGACTCCCCTGGGCAAGCGACAGCCCGAAGGCCCCCCTCCGGCGCCGGTCACGCAGCGCATCCGGCTGCGGTACACCAAGCGCGGGCGCCTCCGGTTCACCAGTCACCGCGACTTCCAGCGCGCCTTCGAGCGCGCGCTGCGCCGCGCCGAGGTACCCATGGCCTACTCCGCGGGCTTCACACCGCACCCGCGGGTCTCGTACGCCAACGCCGCACCCACCGGCACCGGCAGCGAGGCCGAGTACCTGGAGATCGCCCTCGCCGCGTCCCGCGACCCGGAACGCCTGCGCCAACTGCTCGACGAGTCGCTGCCCACCGGGCTCGACATCGTCGACGCGGTCGAGGCCCGCACCCCGCACCTCGCCGAGCGCCTCCAGGCCAGCGTGTGGGATCTGCGACTCGACCAGGTCGCCCCCGAGACCGCCGTGCTCGCCGCCGAGAAGTTCATGGCGAGCGGTACGGTCGAGGTGGAACGCCTCACCAAGAACGGCGTACGCACCTTCGACGCCCGCGCCGCCGTCGTCCGCCTCGGCCTCCCCGAACAGCGGGCCGACGAGCCGGGCGAGCGTCCTTGTGCGATACTGCGCCTGGTAGTACGGCACCTGACACCCGCCGTACGTCCTGACGACGTCCTGTCCGGCCTCCGAGCCGTGGCCGAACTGGCGCCGCCGGTCCCCGCAGCGGTGACCAGGCTGGCGCAGGGGCCGCTCGACGAGGAGTCCGGCACGGTCACCGACCCGCTCGCGCCCGACCGCGAGGCGGTACCGGCAGCCACGGCAGCCACCGTGAGCGCCGACACCGCCACCGCGACGACGCCCGCCGAGGAAGGCACCGCGTAGGGAGTGTCCCGCCCACCCCGGCGGGCCCGCAGCACCTGGCACGGCACCGCCCCAGCCCCTGGCTGGGAGGAGCCCCCCACCTGCGGCCCCCACCCCGGGAACGGCGGGAAGCCTCCTGACCGGCCGTCGCACCGCACCGCCTTGTCCCCGGAATCCACCGGGACCGGGCGGGGTACCCGACCACAAGACTTTCGCCAGGCCGCCGCACCCGCGGCCGGAACCGGCGAGACAGACACGAACAAGCTCCTGAGCGGCGCCCGCGCCCTCCGGTCCGGCGGCCACCGCGCGTCCAGCGCGAGCCGCCCGCGTCACCGGTACACGGCGCGGCGCCCGGGAGCACGACGGGAGACACCCCCGCAATGCTTGAGCCGAAGGAACCCGGCACTTCCGGGACCCACGACGACACCCCCTCCTCGCCCGGCGACACGCTGCCGCCGCGCCGCAGGCGCCGCGCCGCCTCGCGCCCCGCGGGCCCGCCCGCCGGGCAGGGCGCCACCGCGGAGAACTCCGCCGCCGAGCAGGCCGCCGCCATACCGGCGAAGGCGCAGGAGACGGAGACCACCACCCGTACGAGCGAAGCCGAGGCAGAGCCCGCCGCGCCGCGCCGCCGTCGTGCCACGCGCCGCGCTTCCGCTCCGGCCGGTGCGCCGCAGGGCGCCGCGCAGGCGGAGGAGACGCCTGGTGCGCCGGAGCCCGCCGAGGTCGCCGCGGCCGTGGCGGAGCCGGCCGAGGAGGCTGCCGAGCCCGCCGCGCCGCGCCGCCGCCGTGCCACGCGCCGCGCTTCCGCTCCGGCCGGTGCCCCGCAGGGCGCCGCGCAGGCGGAGGAGACGCCTGGCGCGCCCGAGCCCGCCGAGGTCGCCGCGGCTGTCGCGGAGCCGGCCGAGGAGGCTGCGGAGCCCGCCGCGCCGCGTCGCCGTCGTGCCACGCGCCGCGCTTCCGCTCCGGCCGGTGCCCCGCAGGCCGCCGCGCAGGCGGAGGACCAGCAGGCCCCCGCGCAGGACCAGCAGGCCACCGCGAAGGCGGAGAAGCCCGCCCGCGCCGAGAAGCCCGCCCGCGCGGAGAAGGCCGACCAGGCCGAGAAGCCCGCCCAGGGCGCCTCCGCCGAGGCCGACGAGGACGACGGCGACGTGCGCCGCCGCGCGCGGCGCAAGCCCGCCCGCAGCCGCGCCACCTTCACCGAGCCCCAGATCCAGCCCCGCCAGTCCGGCAAGGGCGGCGCGAAGGGCGAGGAACGCGGCGAGGACGGCCGCGGTGGCCGCAAGCCCGCTGTGCCCGTCTTCCGCGCCCCGGTCTTCACCGAGCCGAGCTTCCAGTTCCAGACCCTTGAGCGCGCTGCCGCCGAGGCCGCCGCCACCGGTGACGAGGAGGACAGCGCACCCGCCGCCACCTCCGCACCCGCCCCGGCCCGCGCCGAGGAAGGCGAGTCCGGACGGCGCAAGCGGCGCCGCCGCGAGGAGCGCGAGCAGTCCCGTACCGCCGAGGCCCCCGCGCCCAAGGCCGAGAAGGCCCCCCAGCCCACCCAGGACGCGGCCGAGCCCGCCGAGTCCCACGAGTCCGCCGAGGACAACGAGCGCCAGTACGGCGACGAGGGCGAGCGGCCCTCGCGCCGTCGCCGTCGCGGCGGTCGTCGCCGCAGGCGTGGCGAGAACGCCGAGCAGGACCAGCACGAGCACGAGGACCGCGAGGAGGCGGACGAGGAGGCCGAGGCCGAGGAGGCCCCGGCCGCAGCCCCCGCGCCCGCCGCGCGTCGCCAGGCCCCCGCCGAGGACACCGCCGACGAGGAGCGGGAGGAGGAGCCCGCGGGCTCCGCCGCGCGCGACGAGGACGAGGGCTCCGGTTCCTCCTCCAGCCGTCGCCGCCGTCGCCGTCGCCGCCGCGCGTCGGACGCCTCCGGCGAGGCCGAGGCGACGCCCGCGGCCGACGACCCCGAGCGCACCGTGGTCAAGATCCGCGAGCCGAAGGAACGGCGCAAGGAGAACGACCACAGCGACGAGGTGCAGTCCATCAAGGGCTCGACGCGTCTGGAGGCGAAGAAGCAGCGCCGCCGCGAGGGCCGCGAGCAGGGCCGCCGCCGGGTGCCGATCATCACCGAGGCCGAGTTCCTCGCGCGCCGCGAGGCCGTCGAGCGGGTCATGGTCGTCCGCGAGCAGGGCGAGCGCACCCAGATCGGCGTCCTGGAGGACGACGTCCTCGTCGAGCACTACGTCAACAAGGCCGAGTCGACCTCGTACGTCGGCAACGTCTACCTCGGCAAGGTGCAGAACGTGCTGCCCTCCATGGAGGCCGCGTTCATCGACATCGGCAAGGGCCGCAACGCGGTCCTCTACGCCGGTGAGGTCAACTTCGAGGCGCTCGGCTACCACGGCCCGCGCCGCATCGAGACCGCGCTCAAGTCCGGCCAGTCCGTCCTCGTGCAGGTCACGAAGGACCCGATCGGTCACAAGGGCGCCCGCCTCACGAGCCAGGTCTCGCTGCCCGGCCGCTACCTGGTCTACGTGCCCGAGGGCTCGATGACCGGCATCAGCCGCAAGCTCCCCGACACCGAGCGCGCCCGCCTGAAGACCATCCTCAAGAAGATCGTTCCCGAGGACGCCGGTGTCATCGTGCGCACGGCCGCCGAGGGCGCGAGCGAGGACGAGCTGCGGCGCGACGTCGAGCGGCTCCAGTCGCAGTGGGAGGACATCCAGAAGAAGTCGAAGACGGGCAACGCGCCGACGCTGCTCTACGGCGAGCCCGACATGACCGTCCGGGTCGTCCGCGACATCTTCAACGAGGACTTCACGAAGGTCGTCGTCAGCGGTGACCGTGCCTGGGAGACCATCCACGGCTACGTCTCGCACGTCGCCCCCGATCTCGTCGGGCGCCTGTCGCGCTGGACCTCCGAGGTCGACGTCTTCGCCACGTACCGCATCGACGAGCAGCTCGCCAAGGCGCTCGACCGCAAGGTGTGGCTGCCCTCCGGCGGCTCCCTCGTGATCGACAAGACCGAGGCGATGATCGTCGTCGACGTCAACACCGGCAAGTTCACCGGCCAGGGCGGCAACCTGGAGGAGACCGTCACCAGGAACAACCTGGAGGCGGCCGAGGAGATCGTGCGCCAGCTGCGGCTGCGCGACCTCGGCGGGATCGTCGTCATCGACTTCATCGACATGGTCCTGGAGTCCAACCGCGACCTCGTCCTGCGGCGCCTCCTGGAGTGCCTGGGCCGCGACCGCACCAAGCACCAGGTCGCCGAGGTCACCTCGCTCGGCCTCGTGCAGATGACCCGCAAGCGCGTCGGGCAGGGGCTCCTGGAGTCCTTCTCCGAGACCTGCGTCCACTGCAACGGGCGCGGCGTCATCGTCCACCTCGATCAGCCCACGACCCAGGGCGGCGGCGGCGGTGGCGGCGGCAAGCGCAAGAAGAAGGGCAAGGGCGGCGAGCACGCCGACCACGCCGGCGTCGAGCACGAGCTCACCTACGAGTACGTGAGCGCCGAGCAGGCCGAGGAGGCGAAGGCCCAGGAGGAGCCCGCCGCCGAGGTCGTCACCGGGCCCGCCGCGCTGCCCGAGCCCGTCTTCACGCCCGACGAGGACCTGTACAGCAGTGCCGAGGAGGCCGAGGCGGCCGCCGCCGGGTACGGCGGGGGCCCGGGGGGCCGGCCGCGCCCCGCCCCCCCGGGGCGGCCCGCCGCGCCCGCCGGGACGCCGCGCGGCTCGCGGGTCACCGACACGGACACGGTCGGGGCTTACGACCCCGAGGAGCTCAAGGGCGAGCAGGCCGAGGCCATCGTCGAGGTCCAGGAGCCGGCGGCCGACGCGGTCGCCGACGCCGCGGTCGTGCCGCTCGCCGACACGGTGGTCGAGCCGGTCGTCGAGCCCGAGGCCGTCGAGGTCGTGACGGCGGCGGAGCTGCCCGCCTCGGCCGTCGCGGACAGCGTCGCCACCCAGGAGGCCCCCCGGGGCCGCGGGCGGCGCCGGGCGACGCGCAAGGCGAGCGCTCCGGCAGGTTCGCCGAAGGCCGCCGAGCCGGTCGAGGTCGTCGTGCCGGTCGCGGAGGTCTCCGCGCCCGAGCCCGTCGCCGAACTGGCCGCCGAGCCCGAGCCCGCCGAGGTCGTCGCCGATGCGGCGCCCCCGGCGCGGGCCAGGCGCCGCGTCGTCCGCGAGGTGGCCGCTCCGGCGGCCTCCGCCTCGGACGAGGGCGCGGTGCTCGTGGTCCCGGCCGCGGAGGCCCCCGTCGCGGAGGCCGCCGTCGAGGAGGCGCCCGCCGAGGCGGCTCCCGTGAAGAAGACGGCGGCGCGGAAGACCGCGACGAAGAAGACGGCCGCCAAGAAGACCGCGGCGAAGACCACCGCCGCGAAGAAGGCGCCGGCCAAGAAGGCCGCCACGAAGAAGGCGGCGGCCGAAAAGGCACCGGAGGCGGCTCCGGAGGAGGGCCAGGCCCCCACCGAGGCCCCCACCGAGGCTCCCGCCGAGGAGGCGCCCGCGAAGAAGGCGGTGCGGAAGACGGCGGCGAAGAAGACGACGGCCGCCAAGAAGACGACCGCCGCCGCGAAGAAGGCTCCGGCCAAGAAGACGGCCGCCAAGAAGGCGCCCGCGAAGAAGGCGACGACGCGGAAGGCGGCGGAGTCGCCGGAGGGCGCGGAGTCCTGAGCGGAGTCCTGCGCGGACGGCTGCTGCGAGAGGCCGCCTCTGCCCCTGCCGGGGCGGGGGCGGCCGCTTCGCGTACCGGGCGCTGCGGGAGGTCCGGCCGTGGCTGTCCGTTCCGCCCGGCGGAGGAACGGGCAGCGGAACGCCTGCCCCCGGTGGGGCTGACGTGAAGCAGCGCGGGACCGGGGTGAGGTGCGGACCGGCGCGAAGGAGTGCGGAACCGGCGTGGGATACGGAGCGCTTGCCCGCGGTGGGGAGGGGCCGCCGTCGGCCCGGGGCCGGTTTGACCCTCTGTGCGGGGGACCCGTAGTCTTGGCCCTTGGCGTCTCTGGCGCCACCTTCTGAGCACCCCACCTCCGGGCGGGCGGCGTCCTCGCCGCCATGAGCCCCGGGGAGGCCGCTCATCCCTCCTTCGGTGGACCGGGGTTCTCCCCTGCCTCCGGCGGGCGGCTGGCATCAGGAGGTCCCGTTTTCGAGCACAGAGAGTGAGATCCGCGTGTACGCCATCGTGCGCAGCGGTGGTCGCCAGCACAAGGTTGCTGTCGGCGACATCGTTGAGGTTGACAAGATTTCCACTGCCAATGTGGGCGACACGGTCGAGCTCTCGACCCTGCTGCTCGTTGACGGCGAGGCCGTCACCAGCGACCCGTGGGTGCTGGCCGGTATCAAGGTCGTGGCCGAGGTCGTCGACCACCACAAGGGCCAGAAGATCGACATTCTGCGCTACAAGAACAAGACCGGCTACCGCCGTCGTCAGGGCCACCGCCAGCAGTACACGGCGGTCAAGGTCACTGAGATCCCCACGGCTGCGAAGTAAGGGACTGAGGAGACATGGCACACAAGAAGGGCGCGTCGTCCACCCGGAACGGCCGCGATTCCAATGCTCAGCGGCTCGGCGTGAAGCGCTTCGGCGGTCAGGTCGTCAACGCCGGTGAGATCATCGTCCGCCAGCGCGGCACCCACTTCCACCCGGGCGCCGGTGTCGGCCGCGGCAAGGACGACACCCTCTTCGCGCTCGACGCGGGTGCGGTCCAGTTCGGCACGAGCCGTGGCCGCAACGTCGTGAACATCGTCCCGGTCGCCTGATCCCACGGATCGGCGGCGCGTGACCTCACGCGTGGTTTTTCGCGAGGGCGGACTCCCTCCCACCGACAGCACCGGCGGGAAGTGAGTCCGCCTTTCGCGCGTTGTGCACCACTGGCGCGCGATCCCGCACCCTTGACACAACTCGTAGCACTTTTCACCCGCAGTACTGGAGGACACCCATGACCACCTTCGTGGACCGCGTCGAACTGCACGTCGCCGCGGGTAACGGAGGCCACGGCTGCGCCTCCGTGCACCGGGAGAAGTTCAAGCCGCTCGGCGGTCCGGACGGCGGCAACGGGGGGCGTGGCGGCGACGTCATCCTCGTCGTGGAGCAGTCCGTGACCACGCTCCTCGACTACCACCACAGCCCGCACCGCAAGGCCACCAACGGCAAGCCCGGTGAGGGCGGCAACCGCTCCGGCAAGGAGGGCGAGGACCTCGTCCTCCCCGTCCCGGACGGCACCGTCGTGCTCGACAAGGCAGGCAACGTCCTCGCCGACCTCGTCGGCCAGGGCACGAGCTTCGTCGCCGCGTCCGGCGGGCGCGGCGGCCTCGGCAACGCGGCGCTCTCCTCGGCCCGCCGCAAGGCGCCCGGTTTCGCGCTGCTCGGCGAGCCCGGCGACACCGGCGACCTCGTCCTGGAACTCAAGACCGTCGCGGACGTCGCGCTCGTCGGCTACCCGAGCGCGGGCAAGTCCTCGCTCATCTCGGTGCTCTCGGCCGCGCGCCCGAAGATCGCCGACTACCCCTTCACGACGCTCGTCCCCAACCTCGGAGTCGTCACGGCCGGCGAGACGGTCTTCACCGTCGCCGACGTGCCCGGGCTCATCCCCGGCGCGAGCAAGGGCAAGGGGCTCGGCCTGGAGTTCCTGCGGCACGTCGAGCGCTGCTCGGTGCTCGTGCACGTCCTCGACACCGCCACGCTCGAATCCGACCGCGACCCCGTCTCCGACCTCGACGTCATCGAGGAGGAGCTCCAGCAGTACGGGGGCCTCAACAAGCGGCCCCGCGTCGTGGTCCTCAACAAGATCGACGTGCCGGACGGCAAGGACCTCGCCGAGATGGTCCGCCCCGACCTGGAGGCGCGCGGCTACCAGGTCTTCGAGGTCTCGGCCGTCGCTCACACCGGGCTGCGCGAGCTGAGCTTCGCGCTCGGCGACCTCGTCGCCCGCTACCGCGCCTCGAAGCCGAAGGAGGAGGCGACGCGCGTCGTCATCCGCCCGAAGGCCGTCGACGACGCCGGCTTCACGGTGACGCTGGAGGACAACGGCATCTACCGCGTACGGGGCGAGAAGCCCGAGCGCTGGGTGCGGCAGACCGACTTCAACAACGACGAGGCCGTCGGCTACCTCGCGGACCGGCTCAACCGGCTCGGCGTCGAGGAAGCGCTCATGAAGGCGGGGGCGCGGACCGGCGACGGCGTCGCGATCGGTCCCGAGGACAACGCGGTCGTCTTCGACTGGGAGCCGACGATGCTCGCGGGCGCCGAGATGCTCGGCCGCCGCGGCGAGGACCACCGGCTCGACCCGATGCGCCCCGCGGTGCAGCGGCGCAGGGACCGGCAGGCGGAGCGGGACGAGGCGCAGAAGCAGTTCGACGGCTTCGACCCCTTCGGGGAGCTCTGACCACGGCCTGATCCGCGGGGCCCCGCACCTCCTCGGGGGTGCGGGGCCCCGCGCGTACCTCTCGGGCGCGGGTTGCGTGGCCGTCGCGGTCGCGGGTCCGGGGAACCGCCGCCGGTACGGTTCCCCGGCGGAAGCCACGAGACGTATCGGCCGACAGTGCGAGAGAAACACCCGGAAGGACGGCCTCTCCGCGCGAGGCGGGCGATCCGCTGCGAGCGTGGGGCCATGTCTCCCGTCCCGCCCCGCCTGAGCGTCATCGTCCCCGTCTACGACGTCGAGACCTACCTCCCCGCGTGCCTCGACTCGCTCGCCGCGCAGACCCTGCGCGAGATCGAGGTGATCGTCGTCGACGACGGCTCCCCGGACGGCTCGGCCCTCATCGCCGAGGAGTACGCCCGGCGCGACCGCCGCTTCCGCCTCGTGCGCCAGGAGAACCAGGGGCTCGGCGCGGCGCGCAACACCGGGGTCGACGCGGCGCACCCGCAGAGCGAGTTCCTCGCCTTCGTCGACAGCGACGACATGGTCCCCGCCGACGCGTACCGGCTCATGCTCGCGAGCCTCGACGAAAGCGGCTCCGACTTCGCGACCGGCAACGTCCGGCACATCGACTCCCGGCGCGTGTGGCAGTCGCCCATGCACCGCTTCCTCGGCGCGGGCGCCGAGCGGCGCACGCACGTGACGCGCAAGCAGAAGCTCCTCACCGACCGCATCGCCTGCAACAAGGTCTTCCGCAAGGACTTCTGGGCCCGGCACGGGCTGCGCTTCCCCGTCGGCGTGCTCTACGAGGACACCCCCGTCATCGTCCCCGCGCACTTCCTCGCCGAAGCCGTCGACATCGTCTCCGAGCCCGTCTACTACTGGCGGATGCGCGAGGGCGAGGCCGGCCCGTCGATCACCCAGCGCCGCACCGAGCCGAAGGCGGTACGGGACCGGGCCGCCGCCGTCACCGAGGTGAGCCGCTTCTTCGCGGGCCGCCCCGAACCCGAGGCGGCCCGCCTGCGCGCCGCCTTCGACCGCAACGTCCTCGTCAGCGACCTCTGGGCCTTCCTCAAGGTCCTCCCCGAGGGCGACGAGGAGTACCGCGCCGCCTTCGTCCGCGCCGCCAACGCCTTCCTCGACTGCGTCGACCCGCGCACGGTCCACGACCTGCCCGCCCAGGCCCGCGTCAAATGGCTCCTCGTGCGCAAGCACGAGACCGAGGCGCTCCTCGGCATCCTCGCCGAGGAACGCGCGGGCGGCCGCGGTCGTGTCCACGGCAGGCTGCGCAAGTACGTCTCCTACGACTCCGCCCCCGCCACCGGCGGACCGCTGCCCAAGCGGGTCCACCGCATCGACCCCGACCTGCACCTGCGCGCCTCGCTCAGGACGCTGTCCTGGGAGGAGGGCGGCCTGCGGCTCACCGGCCACGCCTGGATCGACCGCGTCGACCAGGCCGGGCCGCTGAGCGCCGTCAAGGCGCTCGCCCTCCTCGAGGAGGGCACCGGGCGCCGCCTCGTGCTGCCCACGCGCAACGTGCACTGCCCCGAGGCGACCGTGCTCTCCGGACGCCGGCAGCACAACTACGACTGGTCCGGCTTCAGCCACCTGCTCGACCCCGCACGGCTGCGCCCCGCCGACGGCTGGCGCGAGAGCGTGTGGCGGGTCGGCATCGTCATGGCAGGCGGCGGGCTCGTACGGCGGCGCGGGCTCGCCGCGAAGGGCCCCGACACGGCGGGCAACCCCCCGTACCAGTGGCTCGACGAGGACCACCGGCTGCTCCCGTACAGCGAGCACGGAGTGCTGCGGCTGCGCGTCGAACGGGTGCGCGCGCTCGTCACCGGGCACCGCCCGCTCGGCGAGGACGCGGTCGAGATCGCCGGTACGCTGCGCCAGCCGATGGGCGAGGGCGACCGGCTCGTCCTGCGCCTCACCAACCGCAGGACCGGCGAGAGCCAGGACCACCCCGCCGAGGTGCGGCGCGGCGCGCGGGAGACCGGCTTCACGGTACGGGTGCCGCTCGACGCCGTCGGGCTGCTCCCCGGGACCGTCGCCGCCGAGACCGGCGAGACGGCCGAGGCGGGCCAGGAACGCGAGGACGCACGCGCCGCCGCCGACGCGAGCGGGGGCGCCGCCACCGCGGACGCCGACCTGCGCCCCGTGCCCGCGCCGGAGAGCGGGCGGTCCGGCTCCCCGTCCGGCGTCCCCGCGCCCCTCGCCGCCTCGGCCCTCCTCACCGCCCGCCGGGCCTGGAGCACGAGCCTCGTCGTGATCCCCGAGAAGGGGCCGCGCCGCCACTACTCCACCGTCGTCCGCGACGGCCTCGGCGACCTCCAGATCAGGCTGCCCGCCACCCTCGCGCCCGGCGCCGAGAGCTACGAGGTCGCGCTCCTGAGCGGCAGCAACGGCTACCTCAAGATCGTCGGGCGCCCCCTCCAGGCCCGCCTCACCGAGGTGACGTGGCAGGACGACACGTACACCCTGCGCGGCAGCGCCCCGCTCGGCCTCGAAGGCGCCCGCTTCGTCGTCAAGGCGCGCGACCGCTTCGAGGAGCACATGGGGGAGGTGCGCACGCTCCCCGGCGGGCGCTTCGAGGCCCGCTTCACGCCCTCGCGCATGTCCCGCCGGCAGCGGCTCCCGCTCGCGAGCGGCCGGTGGAACTTCTTCCTGCGCGTCCCCGGGCAACCGCTCGACGTGCCCTTCACGATCGACCGCCTGTCCGTGCCCGCCTTCCCCGTGCACGGCACCGCCGACGGGCGAGACTACGAACTCCAGGCCCGCTGGCACGACTTCCCGCAGCTCAACTGCCTCTCCGAACTGCGCACGGACGAACGCGGCGTCTACCACCAGGCGCGCCTGCGCAGGGACGTCTACGAAGCGGGCCGCGCCAAACCGCTGCGCGACGCCGTCCTCTTCATCAGCTACAACGGCAAGCAGTACTCGGACAGCCCCCGCGCCGTCCACGAGGAACTGGTCCGCAGGGGCAGCGACCTCGAACAGCTCTGGCTCGTCCGCGACGACCAGGCGGCCCTGCCGCCCACCGCGCGCAAGGTGCGGCTGTGGAGCGAGGAGTGGTTCGACGCCCTCGCCCGCGCCCGCTACATCGTCACCAACGCGCACCTGCCGCACTGGATCGAGCGCCGCCCCGGACAGGTCATCGTGCAGACCTGGCACGGCACGATGCTCAAGAAGATCGGCCTCGACATCGAGGCCCCCGCCTTCAACCCCGACTACCACGAACAACTGCGCGCCGAGTCGCGGAACTGGACCTTCCTCGTCTCCGCGAACCGCTTCAGCACCCCGATCCTGCGCCGCTCCATGGGCTTCGAGGGCGAGATCCTGGAGACCGGCTACCCCCGCAACGACGTGCTCTACGCACCCGACCGGGCCGAGCGCGCCAAGGAGATCCGCGAGTCCCTCGGCGTACCGGCCGGCAAGCGCGTCATCCTGTACGCCCCCACCTGGCGCGACGACGACGCCCACAGCCAGGGCCGCTTCCGCTTCGACCTCAAGCTCGACACCGAACGCGCCCGCGCCGCACTCGGCCACGACCACGTCCTCCTGGTGCGCCGCCACTCCAACACCGTGGACGGCGTGGCGGGAGCGGGCGACGGCTTCGTTTTCGACGTCTCGGACTACCCGGACATCTCCGACCTCTACCTCGCCGCCGACGTCCTCGTCACGGACTACTCCTCCGTGATGTTCGACTACGCGCACCTGCGCCGCCCCATGGTCTTCTTCACCTACGACCTGGAGCACTACCGCGACACCCTGCGCGGCTTCTACTTCGACTTCGAGCGCAACGCCCCGGGCCCCCTCGTCCGCACGACCGACGAACTCCTGTCGGCCCTGCGCGACATCGACCGCGTCATCGCCGACTACAGCGAGCGCTACCAGCTCTTTCACGAGGAGTTCTGCGACCTCGACGACGGCCACGCGACGGAACGGCTGGTGGAACGGATGCTGGCGGAGGGGGCCTGTGCGGCGGCGGAGGCGAGGGGGAAGCAATAGGTGCGCAGGAGAAGCTGGCGGAACGCCCCTGCTGCGCGTAGGGGACAAAGAGCGCTTTCCGCAGCGCCGCGCGGGCAGACGCCTGCCGCCGCACTGTCCCCCGGGCGGGCGCGGCGGCTGGGGGCGGCCACCTTTCCCTCCGGATGCCTGGCGGCGGGTCGAGCCCGGCCCCGTCGGCGCCGAGGCGCCCCGGCCGCGCGCCCGGCATTACGCTGCGAAACGGTACGGCCGTCGCTCGGGGGCGGCAGGAACGGCGTCACCGCCGAGGACGGGAAGCCTCCTGTCCCCCGGTGACGGGAGAGAGGGAAACGGGATGACGTGGCTGGTGACGGGTGGGGCCGGGTACATCGGGGCGCATGTGGTGCGGGTGCTCGTGGGGGCGGGGGTGCCGGTCGTCGTGTTCGACGACCTGTCCACGGGGGAGGCCGCGCGGTTGCCCGAAGGGGTGCCGCTGGAGACCGGGAGCGTGCTGGACCGGGCGAGGCTCGACGTGGTGCTCCGTGCCCATCAGGTGACCGGGGTGCTGCACATCGCGGGCAAGAAGCAGGTCGGCGAGTCCGTCGAGCGACCGCTGCACTACTACCGGGAGAACGTCGAGGGGCTGCGCGTCCTGCTGGAGGCCCTGCGCGCCGCGGGCGTCGACCGGCTCGTCTTCTCCTCCTCCGCCTCCGTGTACGGGGTGCCCGAGCCCGAACTCGTCACCGAGGACACGCCGTGCCGGCCGATCTCCCCGTACGGCGAGACGAAGCTCATCGGGGAGTGGCTGCTGCGGGACGCCGCGGTCGCACACGGGCTGCGCACCATCGCCCTGCGGTACTTCAACGTCGTCGGCGCGGGGCTGCCCGAACTAGCCGACAAGGGCGCGGCTAACCTCGTACCGCTCATCTTCGAGCGCGTCGACGCGGGCCGCCCGCCGCTCGTCTTCGGCGACGACTACGACACCCCGGACGGCACCTGCGTGCGCGACTACGTGCACGTGCAGGACATCGCCGAGGCCCACCTCGCCGCCGCGCGCCGCCTCGACGACGCGCCCGAGGGGACCTCGCTGCGGCTCAACATCGGTCGCGGAGAGGGCAGTTCCGTACTGGAGATGATCGAGCGGGCGCTCAAGGCGACAGGCCGCACCGACCTCGTCCCCGAGGTCGTCCCGCGCCGTCCCGGCGACGCGGCCCGCTGCGTGGCCTCCGCCGACGCGATCCGCGCGGAGCTGGGCTGGAGCGCGCGGTACGGCCTGGACGAGATGATCGAGTCCGCCTGGCGGGGCTGGCGCCACCTCCACGACTGAGCGGACCCGGGAGGGCCGCACGGCCGCACGGCCGCACGGCCGCCCGGACCACGGGAGCCCGCGGCCCTGACCCGTACCCACGGGAGCCCCGGCCCGCACCCCCGCCGCACCAAAACGGCGGCCCACCCCCCGTACCACCAGGGAGTGGGCCGCCGTCGGTGCTCTCGGCGGGGCGGCGGGAAGCTCAGTCCGCCGTGCGCTCCAGCGAGTCCGGCTCGGCCGGGGCGAGGGCGTCCGCGGCCAGCTCGCGCTCCTCCTCGCCCTCGGCCACCGCGGCGCGCGTGGCGGCGGCGCGGTCCGCCTGGGTGGGGACGAGCGTCGACGTGCCCTCGCGGGCCAGCTGCCGTTCCTCGCGCTCCAGCGCCTTGGCCGACAGCGCCTCGATGGCCCCCGCGAAGCGCGACTGGGCGCTCGGCTCGTCGGGCCCGAGCAGATACCGCTTCAGTTCCCCGCGCGCCCGCGCGAACTCGTCCCGCGAGGCGTCCCGCGCCGCCGCGAGCAGCTCGGGGATCTGCGCCGCGTCCGGAGTGAGGATCGTCGCGGCCCGCACGGTCGGGAAGTCGGTGCGGAACTGCTTCTCGCTGACGCCCGCGGTGTTCGCCACCGCGTACGGCTTGCCGCTCGCGAGGTAGTCGGACACGACGCTGGAGACATCGCTGATGAGCAGGTCCGCCTGGTTGAAGCAGGAGTACAGCGCGGGGCGCGGACCCGTGATGATCTGGTGCGCGTCCTCGGGCAGCGAGCCCCAGTAGGCGTCCTCCCAGCGGGCGGTCGCCTCGGCCACGGCCTTGTCACGGCCGCCGGAGGGGGTGCCCTGGACGAGCATCCGCTCCATCTCGTCGGAGCCCTCGCGGTAGTCGGCCGCCGTGAGCCGGTCCAGCTCGGCCGCGAGCCGCTCCAGCTCCGCCGCGCCCTTGTCCTTCGGGTCCTTCGCCGCCGCGCGCCCGCCGTTCGCCGCGCGGATCAGCTCCTGGATGCGGTCGTTCGCCGCGCCCGCGCGCGGGTCCACGGAGCCCGTCATCGGGTGCGGCTTGTAGAGCAGCCGCACCTTCGGGTCGGCGAGCAGCCGCCGCACGATGTTCTCGCCCGCCGCGATGACCGAGGTGTTGCCCGGCTGCCCGTCCCAGCCCTCCCACGTCGGCGCGTAGAGCACGGTCGTGACGGACTTGCCCGGGGCGACCGTGTCGATGCCCTGGAGCTGTGGGCGCCCGATCTCGACGATGTCCTTGTCCTCGACGCCGACGTCCGCGAGGGCGTACCGCTCGCGCGCGGCGGGCCCCGCGACCCACACCTCGTCGTACGCCTTCGCGTACGGGTTGCAGCTGGAGAGCTTGTCGCTCTCGCCGTGGTTGACGAAGGCGTGCTTGATACCGGGCATCCGCAGCACCTGCGACGTCTTGCCCGAGTTCGACGGGTGGATGAGCGACTTCAGCGTGGACTGCTCGATGCGCATGAGGTGCGCGACCTTCGGCAGGCACAGGATCGGCAGGTCCGTCGCGGCGATCTTCTGCACCATGAACCGCTCGCGCAGGATGATGACAGGCCGCCCCGGCAGCGCGGCCAGCGGCTGCAGCCACATGTTCGCCTGGTACGCGGAGGAGGCGCCACCCGAGAAGTACATCCCGGTCGTCGGCCTGTAGGAGGCGAGCCACTCGTCGAGCCAGGCCAGGGCCCGTTCCTCGTTGAGCGCGCGGCGCCGGGGCAGCAGGTGCACGGCGAGCCGGACGATCCCGGCGCAGGAGAGGAGGAGCGAGACGCCGATCCCGGCGAGCGCCCAGACGGTCTCGTCGGTGGCGACGGTGGCGAGCAGGCCCACTGTGGCGGGGAGCCCGAAGCCCAGCAGCCGGTGCCCGGGGCGGCGCAGCAGCAGCGCGGGCGGGGCGGGGGTGAGCCGGAGACCGCTCGTGTCGATGTTCCGCGTCACGAAGGGCAGGGTGCGGGTCCTGCGGACGAGGATCGCGGCGCCCTGCGAGACGAAGTGGAGCCCGTACACGGCGAGGAGCCCCAGGAGCAGGGCGGTCCAGCCGCCCTTGTGCTCGGCCCCGGCGGTGCGGACCACGCCCACGACGAGCAGGAGGTCGCGCAGCACCTGGCGCAGCGTGGCGTCCACCCGCAACCGTCCGAGCCGCGCGAGCGTCTGCTTCAGCCAGCGGTGCAGGACGAGTTCTGTCACCAGGCCCACGGCGGCGGCGCCGACGAGCAGCCAGGGGAGCGCCAGGGCGGCCCCCACCGCCGACGCCACGAAGCTCGCGGCGAGGACGGCGGTGGGCAGCAGTCTGGCGACGGCCTGACTGCGAAGAGCGAGAGAGGTGGGGGGCACTACTCAGACTCCAAGGACTCGGGTCGGGGAGGAGGACACGTGCACATCCGGAAGCAGGGCCACGGGGGCGTGACGAGGGGCCCGTCGCGAGCTCTGCCGTCGCGTACAACGGTAGGGCGGCGCTTCGGGTAGCGGCTGCGGGCGGCGGACCGGGAACACTGGGGGATGTCCCGGTGACGAAACCCGGCCCTCCTGTCCGTCCGGTATTCGATCATGTTCGTGCATCAGCGAACCCGCCGGTCAGGAGGACGACTCCACTCCACCCTTCCATGCCGTACCAGGCTTTCCCGGCGGGCATTGTTGAGAAGAGTGTGAGAAGAATACGACGGTTGCCTGCCATCGCCCGCACGCGGTGTCCTCTTCCTCACAGGCGGGAGGATCGCAGGGGCCCGCGGCGCTGGGAACGCCCGGAAACGCCCCGAAAACGTCCGCCAGACGAAACGCGGAGGTGTTCGCCCCGTGCGGAGGCTAGGGTCTGGCTGGCAATTCCCGTCGTCGCCCGCGCGGCGGCCGCGCGGCGAAGGCAGGCACACGCTGCGAAGCTCCGCACGCGCGGCGGCGGTGAGCTGCACGAGTACGAGGGACACGGGACGGCGGGCCCGCCGGGCCGACGAGCCCGCGGGCCGGGAAGTGGGACAGCGCGTGACAGCGGCAAGGCAGCGGGTGGCCGAGGCCCGCAGGATCGTGGTCAAGGTCGGTTCCTCCTCGCTCACCACGGCCTCGGGCGGACTCGACGCGGACCGCGTGGACGCCCTCGTGGACGCCCTCGCGAGCGCGCGCGTGCGCGGCGAGCGGGACCTGGTCCTCGTCTCCTCGGGCGCCATCGCCGCCGGGCTCGCCCCGCTCGGCCTCACGCGCCGCCCCCGCGACCTCCCCCGGCAGCAGGCCGCCGCGAGCGTCGGCCAGGGCCTCCTCGTCGCCCGCTACACCGCCTCGTTCGCGCGGCACGGCATCCGCGTCGGCCAGGTCCTGCTCACCACCGCCGACACGAGCCGCCGCTCCCACTACCGCAACGCCTACCGCACCGTGGACCAGCTCCTGGCGATGGGCGCCCTGCCCGTCATCAACGAGAACGACACCGTCGCCACCGACGAGATCCGCTTCGGCGACAACGACCGCCTCGCCGCCCTCGTCGCCCACCTCGTCCACGCCGACCTCCTCGTCCTCCTCTCCGACGTGGACGGGCTCTACGACGGCGACCCCGCCGCCCCCGGCACCTCGCTCGTCCCGGAGGTACGGGACCCCGCCGAACTCCAGGGCATCGAGATCGGCAGCGCGGGCCGCGCCGGGGTCGGCACCGGCGGCATGGCCACCAAGGTCGAGGCCGCCGCGATCGCCGCCGCCGCCGGGGTGCCCGTCGTCCTGACCTCGGCGAGCCGGGCCGGCGAGGCGCTGGCCGGCGGCGCCACCGGCACGTACTTCCACCCCACCGGCCGCCGCTACGCCGACCGGCTCCTGTGGCTCCAGCACGCCTCGACCCCGCAGGGCGCGCTCGCGCTCGACGCGGGGGCGGTACGGGCCGTGGTCGAGGGGAACGCCTCGCTGCTGCCCGCCGGGATCACCGGGGCCACCGGCCGCTTCAGCGCGGGGGACCCCGTCGAACTGCGCGACCCGGAGGGCAGGCCCGTGGCCCGCGGCCTCGTCAACTACGACGCCGAGGAACTGCCCCGCCTCCTCGGCCGCTCGACCCGCGCGCTCGCGAAGGAACTGGGCCCCGAGTACGAGCGCGAGGTCGTCCACCGCGACGACCTCGTCCTGCTGCGCCGCCCCTGAGACCCGCCGGCCGCTCCCCGCACCCCACCCCCCGAACGCGTTCCCGAGTCCGCGCCCACGGCCGAAAGCGCTCACCCCCGGGGTTGCGCTTTGGGCAAAACGCCCTCGCGCCGCCGCGGGGACTGCTCCACTTTGACGGGGCGGCCCTCGCGGCAGGCGGAGGCCCGCGGTCCGGCGGACGGAGGCCGTGGTGGTACGAGCACAGCCAGGGGCACGGCCCCGGACGCTCAGCAGCGTGCGGAACGTGGAGGCGCGCCGCAGGGAGCAGCGGGAGCAGGAGGAACGCCGCCGCGAGCCGGAAGAGGTGACCCCCGCGCCGCAACACGCGCGGCTGTGGCACGTGACCCTCTCGGTCTCCGGCGAGCGCACCCCGCTCCCCGACGTCCGCCGCGCACTCGAACAGCTCGCCCACGACCACCCCTTCCTCCTCACCAGCCGCTACGCCGCCGACCACGCCGAGATCCGCTACTGGGAAGAGGCCCGCGACCTCCACGACGCGGCGGCCCTCGCCCTGCGCCTGTGGGGCGAACACCGCCACACGGCCCACCTCCCGCCGTGGGAGATCGTCGGCCTGGAGGTCGTCGACCGCGAGACCTACCACCACCGTGTGGCGGAGAACGCGGGCCCGCTCCCGGCGGCGCCGGTAGGGGTGCACCCGTTCCGGGGACGGAGCGACCAGGAGTAGGGGCGGTTTTCGGCCAAACAGAGGGTGCGCTCCGTATCCGGCCCGCCCGCGCCGGGAATCCCGCCGTCCCCTCCCTGCAGCCACTCCGCCGCCCGAGGGGGCGCCGGGCCCGGGGCGGAGCCCCGGAACCCGAGCCCGCGGCGGCGGCCCCCGGGTGGTCCACCCGCTGAAACGCGAGGCCCGCGCCCCCGCCCCCGGTCTACGCTCGGGCCATGACCCAGCTCTCTCCGTACGACACGATGACCCCCGTAGCCCAGACGACCTACCGGGCCCGCGCAGCGGCAACAGAGCTGGCCCCCCTGACCCGCGCGGTCAAGGACGACGTCCTCCTCGCCATCGCCGACGCGATCGAGGTCCGTTCCGCCGAGATCATCGAGGCCAACGCCCGCGACATCGCCCGCGCCGAGGAGGCCGGCACGCCCGAGGCCACGGTCGACCGCCTGCGCCTCACGCCCGAACGCGTCCGCGCCATCGCCGCGGACGTCCGCGGTGTCGTCGCGCTGCCCGACCCGGTCGGCGAGGTCGTCCGCGGCTCCACCCTCCCCAACGGCCTCGACCTGAGGCAGATCCGCGTCCCGCTCGGCGTCGTCGGCATCATCTACGAGGCCCGCCCCAACGTCACCGTCGACGCCGCCGCGCTGTGCCTGAAGTCCGGCAACGCGGTCCTGCTGCGCGGCTCCTCCTCGGCGGTCGAGTCGAACACGGCCCTGGTACGGGTCGTCCGCGACGCGCTCGGCGGCGCAGGCCTGCCCGCCGACGCGGTGCAGCTCGTACCGGGCGAGGGCCACGAACCGGTACGGGAGCTGATGCGGGCGCGCGGCCAGGTCGACGTGCTCATCCCGCGCGGGGGCGCGGGGCTGATCCGTACGGTCGTCGAGAACAGCACCGTGCCCGTCATCGAGACGGGCACGGGCAACTGCCACGTCTACGTGGACGCGCGGGCGGACGTGGACATGGCCGTCGAGATCCTCGTCAACTCCAAGGCGAGCCGCCCGAGCGTGTGCAACGCGGCCGAGACGCTGCTCGTGCACCAGGACATCGCCCCGGCGTTCCTCCCGAAGGCGCTCGCCGCGCTCGCCGAGGCCGGGGTCACGGTCCACGGCGACGAACGGGTGCTCGCCCACGCGGACGGCAGCGGGGCCACCGTCGTCCCGGCGACCGCCGAGGACTGGGAGACCGAGTACCTCTCGTACGACATCGCCGCCTGCGTCGTCGACGACCTGGACCGCGCCGTCGCCCACATCCGGCTGTGGTCCTCGGGCCACACCGAGGCCATCGTGACGACCTCGCAGGCCGCCGCGCGCCGCTTCACCCAGCTGGTCGACTCGACGACGGTCGCCGTCAACGCCTCGACCCGCTTCACGGACGGCAGCCAGTTCGGCTTCGGCGCCGAGATCGGCATCTCCACCCAGAAGCTCCACGCGCGCGGCCCCATGGGCCTGCCCGAGCTGACGTCCACGAAGTACATCGTCACGGGCGACGGCCACGTCCGCTGAACGTCGCGTACCGGGCCCCGGCGCCCACCCCGCCCGGGGCCCGGCACACCCTCCCCTCACCCGATTTCCGTACCGGGCGCCTGATTTTCCTACCGTCTGCCCAAAACGCCCGCACCGGTCTACCCTGATCCTGTGCCGGAGGACGTGGGTGGCGCGCCGTTCGCGGACGGCTGGGAGCCCGACGACGACCACGACCACGGACGCGCGGACGAGGAGTTCGCCGCCGTGGTCTTCGACGAGGAGTTCGTACGGGGCGCCCGTATCCACGAACCCTCCGCCGTCGAACGACTGCTCGCCGCCGCCGAGGCGCGCGCGGAGGCCGAGGCGAGCGGAGGCGGCGCACGGCGGCTCGGCGAGGAGCGCGGGGACCCCTCCGAGGCGCACGACCCCCCGGCGGACTGGGGCGGCGGCGAGGAGTACGACGCGTACCGGGACGCCCGCGAGCACCGCGGCCGGCTCCGCTGGCACCGTCCCGTCGCCTGGATGCTCGCCCTCGTCCTCGGCGTCGGCATGGTCGCCCTCGCCTTCTCCGCCGTCTACCGCGGCTCCTCCGGCGCGGGCGACGACCCGCTCGCCCCGCCTCCCGCCTCCTCGGGCAGCGAGCAGGGCGCGAACGCGGCCGAGCCGCCCCCCAGTCCCCCGGAGCACTCCCGCCCCGTCGTCCAGGCCACGCCCCGCACCCCGTGACCCGCGCCCCGGCCCCCGCAGACGTACCGCCACGTTTGCCGCGCCGCCGTACGACCTAGGCTGAAGACATGGCAGGGGCAACGGAACCCCCTGAGGGCATACCTCCCGAGGGAGGCGGCCCGGACAGGGACGAGGAGTACCGGTCCGTCGTGTTCGACGAATCGTTCGTCAACGCTGCCCGCCTCCAGGAACTCTCCGCCGACGAACGCCTCCAGGGCGAGCACACCCCCGCCGTCCGCAGCCGCCCCCGGCGCGGCCTCAACCGGCAGTTGATCGCCATGGCCGTCGTCATCGTCCTCGCCTTCGCCACCGCGGTCTTCATGGGCGTGCGCACCGGCGAGGTCACCGCGTCGTCGGCAGCGGCCCGCCGCACCGAGCCGCTGCGCACGACCGTCATCCCGCTCGCCCCGCCCGGCACCGTCCAGGGCGCCCGCTCCGCCGCCGACGTCT
This sequence comes from Streptomyces sp. NRRL F-5630, assembly GCF_000719475.1. GTDB lineage: Bacteria > Actinomycetota > Actinomycetes > Streptomycetales > Streptomycetaceae > Streptomyces. Next base: position 23,182 of record NZ_JOGO01000056.1, read on the forward strand.
ACGCGGCGAGCCCCGCCGCCGCCTTCCGCACCGGCGCCGCGGGCATCACGGTGCCCAAGGGCGCGACCGCGACCCAGCACTACACGCAGGGCCAGGTCATCGAAGCGCTCCGGATCGCCTCCGACTACCTCGTCAGCTCCTCGCTCGACCCGCGCGTCCTCTCCGGCGGCCCGGCCACCGCCGTCCGCGCGCTCGTCGACGAGGGGCAGTGGCGCCAGTTCGACGCGAGCATGAACAACCCGCGCCCGGACGGCCGCCACGCCGCCACCGGGTGGGTCGTGCGCTTCGACCCGCACGAGGTGAGCCTCGCCGACCCGCGCCACCCCGCCCGCGTCAACGGCACCCTCCGCGTCGAGGAGCGCGGCGGCACCCTGGAGGTCACCTCCGACCACGTCTTCGCCTACGCGCTGCGCGCCCCGAAGCCGGGCTCACGCGTCTCGCTCCTCAGCGTCCGCCGCGAGATCCACTTCCGCATCGACCCCGCCGACCTGCGCGGCCACCGCGCCGAGGTGCTCACCTCGACCGTCCAGGCGGGCCCGCTCGACTGCGCCACCGAGTCGGCCGACCGCCTCCACCCGCTCCTCGCGGGCGCCCGCGCGAGCGGCGGGGGGCCCGCGCAGGGCACCGACCCGTACGCGCCCGACGCCTCGGCGACCCTGTGCGGCACGCTCGCCGAGCACGCGCCGCCGACGAAGACCTGAGCCGGGCCTGAGCCGGGCGCGGGACCGTCGCGGGCGGCGAGGAGGGGAAACCGGCGAAGCCTCCGCGAGCGAAGCAACTCGCTGCAAACCAGGGGCAGTTGTGTAACACGGGGTTTACCATGGCACCGCACGCGCCGGAATCGGGGGAGGAGCCGGTCATGCCGTCGACGCCTGGAACCGCGGGGGACGAGGTGGTGCGCCTGCGCCTGCGCGTGGGCGACGGACCGGCCGCCGGGGAGGAGCACGCCGCCGCCGAACTGCGCACCTGGCTCGCGGGAACCACCGAACTGACGGACCTCGCCACGGTCGAGGAGGTCCGGCTGCCCCGTGCCGCCGAGGAGACGACGCCCTCGCTCGGCCTCGGCGACTTCTGGTACGACGTCCTCGTCAACATCACGCCCGACCTGATCACCGCCGCCACGGTGGTCCTCTACCGCCTCCTGCGCAGCCGCCAGCCCCGCAGCGAGGAGGAGGAGACCGTCACGATCTACTTCGAGGACGGCAGCCGACGCGTCCTGCGCCGCCACCCCGCGAGCAACGAGGAGATGGCGGAGCTGGTCCGCACCGCCGTGGAGACCCACCGGCGCACCGCGGCGGGGGCGGAGAGCGCGGACGGTGACGGGGGCTCAGAGGACGGCGCGGGGACGGTGCGCGACGCCCTCCGCACGGGCGAGGGCGGCTCCGCCACGGGCGGCGGACCGGCCGGTGACGCGCCCCCGGTACCACGGGGCGGGACCGCCGCGGGGGAGTGAACCATGGCGAAGGCGCCCCGTATGCGCGCCCTGCTCATCGGCGTCGACACCTACCACGGCGCGGACCTCCTGCTGCGGCCCGGACAGGCGGACGCGAGCGTCGACGCCGTGTACGAGGCCCTCACCGAGCCGCCGCACGCGCTCTTCCGGGGGACGAAGGGCGCGGGCATCCGAAGACTGCGCTCCCCCGCGCGAGCGGGCGACATCGAGAGCGCCGTCAACCTCGCCGCACGCTCCGCGCCCGCCCTCTTCCTCCTCTACTACGTCGGCCACGGCCGCCTCGTGTTCGGCGCCGATCCGCTCCAGGACCGCCTCTACCTCACGGTGAGCGAGACCGACCCGGCGCACGTCGCCTCGACCGCTGTCGCCCTCGAAGACCTCGTCACCTGGGCCCTCGCGGGCGACAGCGAACGCGTCGTCCTCGTCCTCGACACGTGCTACTCGGGAAACCTGACACACCACCTGCTCCGCGAGGGCCGCAACCTCTCCTTCCTCACCTCCGCCCGCCAGCGCCAGCGCGTCACCGCCGGCGAGGACGGCGGCGTCACCCCCTTCACCGCGGCCCTCGCCGAAGTCCTGCGCGCTCCCGGGCCGCCCGGCCACCCCCTCACCGTCCACGGGCTCGGCAAGGCGCTCAAGGACCTCGCGAAAAAACAGCCGCCCGCCACGGTCTTCCCCTGGAAGCCGGAGGAGTTCTCCAGCGGCGACGGCGCCAGCACCCGCCTGACCCGCCCCCTCGACACACTCCCGCCCGCCTCCCCGCCGGCCGAGGACGACACCGCCGATCCCGGACCGCTCGCGCGCTTGTGGCACTGGATCAGTGGAATACCGAGATGGCGCCTGTTCACGGCCGCCACGATCCTCGCGCTCCTCGCCGCGAGCGGCGTCTACGCCCTCGTACGCGGCGGACCGGAGACCCCCTGCGCCCCTCCCGTCGAACTCCGGCTCGCCACCGCGCCCGAGGAGGCCGCGGCGATGACCGACGTCGCCACCGCCTACGAGGCATCCGCCTTCGGCACCTCCTGCCACCGCGGCCGCGTCAGCGTCACCGGCGCGGGGCTCGACGCCCTCGCCGAGGGCTTCCGCGACCCGCAGGGCTGGAGCGAGGGCGCGAACAACCTGCTCAGCGCCGCGGGCCCCCAGCCCGACCTGCTCCTCCTCCCGTCGAGCGCCGACCTCGACCGGGTGCGCGGCCCCGACACGCACTTCTCCACGCCCGTCCACATCGCCCGCGACCTGCCCGTCCTGACCGTCACCGCGGACGGCGGCGAGCGGCTCGGACTGCCCGACCCCGGGCCCGGCCGCGTCGGCACCGTCGACTGGCCGGCCCTGCGCCACGCCCTGACCGGGCTCAAGGACCACGCGCGCCTCCTGCGCCCCAGCCCGGCCCTCTCCGGGACCGGCCTCGTCCACTACCTCGGCATGGGTCACGACATCCCCCCGGCCGGGCACGCGGACCCCGGGGGCGAGCGCGGCGAGTCCTTCACGTACCGGACCGGGACCCCGACGATCCCCCCGGCCGAGCGCGACGCGCGGGAACGCACCCTGATCGCGGGCGGCGGGTCCGTGCTCGACGGGAACGACGCCCTGTGCGCCCTCCTCGCGCGCCGGCCCGCCCCGCACTACGCAGGTGCGCTCACCACCCTGCGCGCGACCCGCGCCTTCAAGGCCGTCGACTGCGAACGCCACCCCGCCGAGGACCCCGACACCCCCTTGCGCGCCTACCGTGTGGCGGGAGCGCCCGCGCTCGACCACCCGCTCGTGCGCGTCGGCACGGACGAGGACGCGGCGCGCGCCGACGAGATCGAGCACTTCCTCACCTGGGTCACGTCCGAGGCGGGGAAGAACGCCCTCACCACCGCGCACCTCGACCCCGCGGCGCGCGAGGAGAACGTGCGGCTCGACCCCCGGCACGTCGCGGACCAGCTCAACGCCTACCGCGCCGCGCACCCCGAACTCCGGGTCGAGGTCGTCTTCGACGTCTCGCGCTCGATGGCCGAGGACAGCAAGCTCACCGGCGCGCGGGCCGCCGTCGACGAGGCACTCGGTCACCTCGGCGGCAAGGCCCGCTACCAGGTGCGCGTCTTCCCGACCGGAAAGGACGGCGAGGGCAGCACGCTGCGCGACAGCCCCTGGCAGGCCAAGGGCACGCAGAAGCTGAAGCTGGGGGCGAAGGACGTCAACAAAGACCGCCAGGCGGACCTCGTGAGCGTGCTCGGCACGGTCCGCGGCGACATCGCGGCCGCCAAGGAGGCCGACAGGAGCACGCCCGGCGACGAGGCGCCGCACCAGTACGCCGTGCTGCTGGTCACGGACGGCGACTATCGCGAGGGCAAGCGACCCCAGCTCGACGCGCTCGCCGACGTGGCGGCGCGGCTCGGCCGCGTCGAGGGCGCGCCCGTCCACGTCGTGGCCACCCGCCCCGAGGGCTGCGCGAGCGGTTACGAGGCCGACACCGTCGCGCGGTACTCGGGCGGCGGCTGCACCCGGCTCGGCCCGGAACTCGCCGCCGCGCTCAGCCGCACCGTCACGGCCCTGGACGAGGGGGAGGACTGAGCACGGTGGACGGACGCGGGAGGCGGGACGGGCGCGGGACGCGGGATGGGCGGAGCGCGGCACGGACCGGGCGGCGGCCGGGGTGCGGGGCGGGCGCGCGGACGGGGGAGGGGCGGGGCGCGCGGACCCGGCCGGGGGCGGTCCCGGGCAGGGCGAGGGTGCGGGCGCCGCGGCCCCGCGCACGGCTCGTGCTCGCCCTCGTCCTGTGCCTGCTCGCCGCCGCCTGCTCCTGGCGGCACGAGGAGACCCCGGCGCCCGGCTCCGCCGCCTGCCACCCCCGGGACGACATCCTGCGCATCGCGACCGGCAGCGACCTCACCGGCACCGGCATCCGCGCGCTGCTCATCCAGCACTGGGCCGAGGAACGGAACGTCCCGGTCCGGATCGTCCAGCTCCCGGACACGGCGGACGGCCAGCGCAGCCAGCTCGTCGCCTCGCTCCAGGCGGGCAACCCCTACTGCTACGACCTCGTCAACCTCGACGTCACCTGGACCGCCGAGTTCGCCGCGCAGCGCCTCATCACCCCCGTCGACCCCGGCGGCGACGACTTCTGGCCGGCCGCGAGCAAGGGCGTGCGCTACGGCGACGAGAACTGGGCCGTGCCCTGGAACACCGACGTGGGCCTGCTCTTCTACCGCGCCGACCTGATCGGCCCCGGCGGACTCGCCACGTGGGACGCGCTGACCGAGACCGTCAGGAACTTCCGGCGCGAGCGTGACCGGGACGTGCGCGCGGGACTGCTGACGCAGCTCGAACCGTACGAGGGACTCACCGTCAACGCGGCCGAGGCGGTGTGGCGCGCGGGCGGCGAGATCGTCTCGGGCGAGGGGGAGCAGGCGAAGGTGACCGTGGACGAGCCCAGGGCGACCGCGGGACTGCTCGACCTCGTCAAGGCCGCCGGTGACGAGGAGAGCGGCCCGGGGCTGCCTGTCATCGGCGCCTCCTCCCGGCACCTGAACGAGCAGAGCAGCCTGGAGAGCTTCCTGTCCGGCCACGCGCTCATGCTCCGCGACTGGCCCTTCGCCGCCGTGCAGCTCGCCCAGGCCGAGAAGCGGGGCACGGGCGAGAACCGCCCGCGCTACGGCGTCACCCAGCTGCCACGCACCAGGACGGGCGGCTCGGCGGCCGCGCTCGGAGGCCAGAACCTCGCCGTCGTCGCGGGCAGCGGCCACGACGCCCTCGCCCGCGACCTCCTCGCCCACCTCACGAGCCCCGGCGCCGAGCGCTGTCTGCGCGACGGCGGCTTCGTCCCCGCGCGCCGCTCCGCCCACGTGGGCGAGTGCGACGCCGCGAAGTATGTCGGGGGCGCCGCGCCGCACGGCACCGAGCTTCCCGCCGACTTCCGCCGCGCGTACGACAGGGCACTGCGCGCCGCCCTGGAGGACGCCCGCCCCCGCCCGGTCACGCCGTACTACGCGGCGGTGACGCGGGAGATCCAGCAGCGGGTGGACGCGATGTGGGAGGGCGACGTGCGGCCCTTCGCGACCGAGCTGCAGCGGGCGCTGGAGGGAAGATGAGCGGCGGGGAAGCGGGCGGGGTGGGGGCGCGGGCGCCTGCGGGGTGGGGGCGTGGACGGCTGCCGGGCGTGGGCGGTGGTGGGGCGCGGGCCGGGCTTTCGCCTGCTCCCACGGTCTCGGAGCGCTCAAGGAGGTCATGGGAGAGGAAAACGGGGCGGGGCGCGCACAGGCGGCCAAGGGCCTGCGTCTAGCGTGGGGCCGCCGCGGTACACGAAGGAGCCACCCCCATGACGCACAGCACACCCGGAATCCGCCACGAGCACCTGCTCGCGGTGATCTCGAACCAGCCAGGCCCGGGGAACTTCCTGCGCACCGTCCTGATCGTCATGGTGATCGGGGCGATCCTCCTCGCGTGGTTCCTGCTGCGCGGCTACCGGCAGGGGAACGAGCCGCGCGACGCCCGGGAGCCCCGGGCGGAGCGGGTCCCGGCGAGCCGCGCCGCGAACGCGGGGACCGCGGGCGGTACGGACCGTACGGGTGAGGCGGCCTCCGGCGCGGGCACGCGCCGCACCCCCGGCGCCGCCCCCGCCGCCGAGACGCCCCGCTCCGCCGGGACGGGCGAGCGGTCCCCGTCTGAGGACTGACCCCGGCGCGGTGCGCCGAGCGCCGGGCCTGACGAGGGCTCGCCATTCGGCGGACGCCTCGTACCCGCAGGAACTGAGTCGGCGTGAGCGCCCGGAAGCGGCCCGCATACGATGGGCGCGCACTTACCCCCCTCTCACCTCGCGATTGGTCCTGCCGACGATGAGCCTCTCCAGCACCGCGATCCAGCTGCTCCCCCTCGCCGAGGGCGAGCACGGCGGCAACCACGAAAGCCTCAGCCCCTACCTGACCGGCGGCGGCGCGCTCTTCGCGCTCCTCCTCCTGCTGTGGATCACCACGCGCTTCAACCGCGACCGCTGAACGGCCGCGGAGGGGGCCGCCCGGCCGGGACAGTAGGCTCTGCACGCATGGGAGAGCAGGACATGCCCACTGGCCCGGTCAGCAGCCCGGCGAGCGGCTCCATCAGCAACAGGCGACGCCGGCTCGGCGTCATGGGCGGCACGTTCGACCCGATCCACCACGGGCACCTCGTGGCGGCGAGCGAGGTCGCGATGCAGTTCGACCTCGACGAGGTCGTCTTCGTGCCCACGGGACAGCCCTGGCAGAAGAGCGAGAAGCGGGTCAGCCCCGCCGAGGACCGCTACCTCATGACGGTCATCGCCACCGCCGAGAACCCGCAGTTCTCGGTCAGCCGGATCGACATCGACCGCGGCGGGCCCACCTACACCAATGACACACTGCGGGATCTGCGCACGCTCAACCCCGGGACCGAGCTCTTCTTCATCACCGGGGCCGACGCGCTCGGCCAGATCCTCACGTGGCGCGACGCCGAGCAACTCTTCTCGCTCGCCCACTTCATCGGCGTCACCCGCCCGGGCCACCAGCTCACGGACGCGGGACTGCCGGCGGGCGGGGTCTCCCTCGTGGAGGTCCCCGCGCTCGCGATCTCGTCGACGGACTGCCGGGCGAGAGTGGCGCGGGGAGCGCCGGTCTGGTACTTGGTTCCGGACGGCGTGGTGCGTTACATCGACAAGCGACAGCTGTACCGCGGCGCGTAGCCGAGAGGGGCACCGGTGAACGACCGAGACAACCCGTACCCGCCGTACGAGGGGGACCCCTACGGCAACGGGCAGAGCGGCCAGGGCTCCGGTCCGTACGAACTCGTCGGCTACGACGCGTACGGCCGCCCCGTCTACCAGCAGGCCCAGCAGCAGACCGGCCGGCAGCAGCCCGCGCCCCCCCAGCCCCCGCAGGACGGCGGCTACGGCTACGACGCCTACGGCACGTACGACGCCCAGCAGCAGGGGCAGCCGCAGGCCGGTTACCAGGACTACGGGAACACCGGCTACGACAGCCAGGGCTACGGCAACTCCGTTTACAGCGGCCCCGGTTACGACAGCCCCGGCTACGGCAACCCGGCGGTCCCGCAGGCGCCCGGCGCTCACGAGCGGCAGCAGGCACCGGGCACCTACGAGGGGCAGCAGGCGCCGGACACGTACGAGCGGCGGCAGGCGCCCGACACGCGTGTCGAGGAGCCGAAGGCGTGGATTCCGCAGCAGCAGCCCGCGCCTCCCGAGGGCCCGCCGAGCGGTGAACTCCCGCGCACCGACGCGCCCCCGCAGCCCCTCCAGACGGCCTCCGGCGGTCCCGGCCCCGGCGAGGACTCGCGCGACTACCGCACGGAGATGTTCTCCTTCATCGAGGAGCCCACCGAGCAGTCCGAAGACGTCATCGACTGGCTGAAGTTCAGCGAGAGCCGCAGCGAGCGCCGCGAGGAGGCACGCCGCAGGGGACGCAGCCGCGTCCTCGCGCTCGTCGTGGTCCTCGCCCTCGTCGTCGTGGGCGGCCTCGGCTACCTCTGGTACGCGGGGAAGCTCCCCGGTTCCTCCGGCTCGGACTCCGGAGCGGCCGACGCGGGCGGCCCGCAGAACCGCGACGTGCTCGTGGTCCACCTGCGCAACACGAAGAAGGACGGCGCCTCCTCGACGATGCTGCTCGTGGACAACACCACGACGAAGCACGGTTACGCGGTCCTGCTGCCCAAGGACCTCGCGCTCACCGACGAGGACGGCAACGACACGACGCTCGGCGCATCGGTCTCGGACGACGGCTCCAGCGGCACGAGCGACGCGCTCGACGGGCTCCTCGGCACGAAGATCCAGGGCTCCTGGCGGCTCGACACCCCCTACCTCAGCAACCTCGTCGACCTGGTGGGCACCATCGAGGTCGACACCGACGCGGCCGTGCCCGACCCGAAGAAGAAGGGCGGCGACCCGCTCGTCCACAAGGGCGAGGCGCAGAGCCTCAGCGGCGCGATGGCCGTCGCCTACGCCACGTACCAGGCGAAGGGCGAGCCGGAGAGCGCGCAGCTCAAGCGGTTCGCGGACGTCATGCGCGGCATCCTGCGGAAGATCTCCAGCGACCAGCAGTCGGCGACCCTCACGATCCAGTCGCTCGCGCAGATCCTCGACCCGCCGCTCACCGACAAGGACCTCGGCGCCTTCCTCGCCAAGCTCTCCGATCTCGCCAAGGGCGGCGACTACACGAGCACGGTCCTGCCGGTCGAGAAGGACGGCACGCTCACCGAGGCGACGAACCAGAAGATCGTCAAGGATGTGCTCGGCGGCACGGGCAAGACCGGCGGCGGCGCCTCCGAGGACGACACCCGCGTGGCCGTGCGCAACGCCACGGGGAAGAAGGACCTCGCCCAGAAGGCCCGCGTCAGCCTCGTCAACGGCGGCTACACCTTCGTCGACGGCAGCAGCACGGACACGGTCGCCGACTCGGCCGTCACGTATGCCGACGAGGAGAACAAGGGCAAGGCCGTGGAGATCGCCCGCACGCTGGGCCTCAAGGACGCGGCGGTCAAGAAGGGCAAGGTCAGCGGCAACGCGCCGGTGTCGGTGGTGCTGGGGGAGGACTACACGGGGAAGTGAGGGACGCGCCGGCGGAGGGGGCGATGGGGCGGGGGTGATGGGGCGGCGCTATGTGCGGGCGGGGGCTGCTGCTGCGGGGCGAGGTACGGGGGTGGTGCGCGGGCGCGGGGGCTGCGAGCGCGGGCAACGCCGGACCAGCCCACCCCGGGCAAGCCGCCCCACAGGCAAGCCCTACCCCTGAGCAGTCCTCACTTCCCCTCGGGCGGACTGGCCCTCTCCTGAGCAGCCCCCGCCCCCCGGACCGGCTGTTCCGGGCAGCCCCCACCCCTGGGGCAGTTCCGAGGCCTTGGGCCGCCCGGACCTTCCCTAGGGGTGAGCCGGCCCGCCCCTGAGCAGCCCCGTGAGCAGCCCCCCGTGGGCGGTCCCAGGCTGGGACAGTCCTCACATCGGGCAGCCCACGCGCCGGGACAGTCCCCTCACCGGGCAAGCACCCACACCGGTCACTCCCCCAGGCGCTGCCCCACCCGCGGCGCAGTCCGCCCGGCCAGTTCGCACCCCCAGCACAGTCCCCACCCTCCCTGGGGGGCCTTCCCATTTCCAGTCTGGCACCCCCCACCCCGTCCACCCCTCCGCCCCGGAAAATCTGTGGATAACCCGAGGGAAATTGGAATTCCTCTCACTCCGAAGAGTGAGAGGAATTTTGGGTTCGGCGGAGTTGTCCACAGATTCTCCGTCGAAGGCTCTTGGTGTCAGAGGGCGTTGGTAGAACTGAACACACGACCTCGTACTCGCGTCCGAGCAGGTCGTGGCCTTGCCACAGCCCTGCCCAAGCCCCGCGCCCGAATCCGGAGCAAGCCCCATGACGATCCACGCTCACCTCACGACCTTCCACGGCCTCCCCGTTCACCACGTCCCCGCACCCCCGATCCCCGCCGATGAGCTGACTCCCGAGGAGGCACGGCTCCGGGAGGCGTCCGGCGACCCGGCCGAGAAGGCGATGCGGGAACTGCCCGCGGCAGGCGCGGTGGCGTGGTCGCTCGCCGTGGAGCCCTGGGAGGCCGTCGAGAGCTGGACCGAGTGCTTCGACCGCTTCCGCTCGCACGTCGACCTGTCCGAGGTGCGCGCGCTCGTCGTCGGCTCCTGGGGCGAGGCGTACGAGTCCAGCTCCGCCACGGTCATCGAGAAACTCCTGGAACACCGCGCGGAGTTGCCCGCACTGCGCGCCCTCTTCCTCGGCGACATGACGGGCGAGGACGCCGAGATCTCCTGGATCCAGCAATCGGATGTCACCGGTCTCTTCGCCGGTTTCCCGGAGTTGGAGGAGCTGGGCATACGGGGCGGGGCAGCTCTCGCACTCTCCCCGGTACGGCACGAAAACCTGCGCAGCCTCACCATCGAGACCGGCGGCCTGCCCGCGGCGGTCGTGCGGAGCGTCGGCGCGAGTGACTTCCCCGCCCTCACGCACCTCGAACTGTGGCTCGGCGTCGACACGTACGGCGGCGACAGCACCATCGCCGACCTCGCCCCTCTGCTCTCCGGGGAGCGCCTTCCCGCCCTCACCCACCTCGGGCTCCGCGACAGTGAGCAGCAGGACCTCATCGCCGAAGCCGTCGCCGCCGCGCCCGTGGTCGACCGGCTCGACAGCCTCGACCTCTCGCTCGGCGTCCTCAGCGACCGGGGCGCCGAGGCCCTTCTCGCCGCCGCGGCACGCCTCACGCACCTTCGGAGCCTCGACCTGCACCACAACTTCCTGACCGACGAGGTACGGGAACGGCTGCGCACCGCGCTGGAGCCGGCCGGGGTCGCGCTCGACCTCGACGAAGGGGACGCCCACTCCTGGGACGACGGCGACACCACGCACCGTTTCGTCTCCGTGAGCGAGTGACCAGCGCGATGACGCCCGTACGGACCGGGCCGCCGCTCGCGGTCGTCGGCAACCCGGAAAACCGACGCGTACGTCTCCTCGCCGAGGCGGCGCGCCGGGCCGGGCTGCCAGCGCCCCGCGTCGTGCCCTGGTTGCGTGTCCTCACCGAGGGTGGCGTTGAGTTCGCTCCCGACGAGGTCGTACGGCTCGACTCGCCCGGCGAGAACCCAGAGGTGGACACGGTGTTGCGGGGACCCGGCCCGCAGACGAGGGTCGGCGGATCGGCGCGGTGGTACGCCGGACTGCTCGACGCCGTCGCCGGCCTGCGCGGCGGACGGCGGCTCGACGATCCAGACGAACTCGCCGTCCTCTTCGACAAGCGCCACTGCCACGCCCACCTGAACGCGGCAGGCCTGCCCGTCCCGTACTCCCCGACATCGGGCGGCGCCGCCCCGGTAACGGGCTGGGACGACGTGCGGGCCCTCATGGCCGGGTACGGCCTGAACCGGCTCTTCGTGAAACCCGCGCACGGCTCCTCCGCCTCCGGTGTGCTCGCGATCGACTCGGCGGGCCCCGGCCGCATCCGCGCCGTCACCCCCGTGGAGACCGCGCCCGACGGCGAACTGCACAACTCGCTGCGGCCCCGCACCCTGCGGAGCGAGACGGAGATCGGCGCGCTCGTCGACCGGCTCGCACCCGAGGGCCTGCACCTGGAACGGTGGTGGCCGAAGGCCACGCAGTCCGGTCGCAGCGCCGATCTGCGGGTCCTCGTCGTCGCCGGGCGCGCCACGCACGCCGTCGTACGGACCGGGGGCAGCCCGCTCACCAACCTCCACCTCGGCGGCCGACGCGGCGACCTCGAAGCGGCCCGCAACGCCTTCGACGCGGCGGGCCTCGGCTGGACGAAGGCGCTGGAGGTGTGCGAACGCGCGGCTGCCTGCTTCCCCCGCACACTCAGCGTCGGCGTCGATCTGCTGCCCGCCCGCGGATGGTCGCGGGTCGCGGTCGGCGAGGTCAACGCCTTCGGTGATCTCCTCCCCGGCCTCACGGGGCTACCAGGCAGCGGCGCCGAGGGACTCGACACGTACGGCGCCCAGCTCGCGGCCCTGCCCGCCTTCACCGACGCCCTGCCAACCCCACTCGCCCGCCCCTGAGCGGCGCGGACCCACCCCGCACACTGCACACACGCCCAACCCGCCCGCACGACCACCCCTCCCGCACCTCCCCGCACGGCCGCACTGCCCGCCACATCGCCCCGCACCTCCGGAACCCCGCACCGCACCCCCCTCCCGCCCCGCACCGCAGGCCCCCCGAAAGCACCGCACATGACCAGCACTCCCCGCACCACCGGAGAACCCCGCACCACCGAGGGCGGACCTCCCGTCCGCGTCCCCGCTTCCGTCTCCGCTCCCACCCCAGCTCCCACCCCAGCTCCCGCCCCCGCTCCCGTCTCGGCCGACCTCGACATGAACGAGATCGTCGGCACGCACGACCTCCTCCTCGTCACCCTCGACACCCTCCGCCACGACGTCGCCGCCGAACTCGCCGCCGCAGGACGCATCCCGCACCTCGCGCGGCACCTGCCCGGCGGGCGCTGGGAGGAGCGGCACGCGCCGGGGAGCTTCACGTACGCCTCGCACCAGGCGATCTTCGCCGGGTTCCTGCCGACCCCCGCGAGCCCCGGGCCGCACCCGCGGCTCTTCGCGGCGCGCTTCGGCGGGAGCGAGACGACGGTGCCGCGCACCTGGGTCTTCGACACCCCCGACCTCGTCACCGGGCTCGCCGACGCCGGTTATCACACGGTGTGTCTCGGCGGGGTCGGCTTCTTCAACCAGCGCGCCGCGCTCGGCTCCGTACTGCCCTCGCTCTTCGCGGAGGCGCACTGGGAGCCGGGCTTCGGGGTCACCTCGCCGACGAGTTTCGAGGCGCAGGTCGCGAAGGCGGAGGAGGTCGTCGCGGGTTTGCCGCGCGAGCGGAAGCTCTTCCTGTTCGTGAACGTCTCCGCGCTCCACCAGCCCAACTGGCACCACCTGCCGGGCGCCGACGCGGCACACGGGGACACGCGGGAATCGCACGCGGCGGCGCTGGAGTACGTCGACCGGCACATGGGCCGGCTCTTCGCCGCCGCGAGCAGCCGACGTCCCTGCCTCGCGATCGTCTGCTCCGACCACGGCACGGCCTACGGCGAGGACGGTTACACCGGGCACCGCCTGGGCCACCCGTCGGTGTGGACCGTGCCCTACGCCCACTTCCTCCTCGATGCCGGAGAAGCCCCCGACCCCGGAGCCGCCGCGTGAGCCCCAGCCCGATCCCCAGCCCCACCCTCGCCCCCTCCTCCGCCCCCCTTCCGCTCATCGACACGAACGCTCCCACTCCATACGAGAGTTACGTCTACGCGTACCCGCACAAGACCGCCTACCGCCGGCTCGCCGAACGCCCGGCGCTCGCGGAGCTGTGGGCCGCCGAGCCGAAGGACGCGCTCTCGCTCTACCTGCACATCCCCTTCTGCGAGGTGCGCTGCGGCTTCTGCAACCTCTTCACGCGGGTCGGCGCGCCCGAGGGCCTGACGACCGCGTACCTCGACGCGCTGGAGCGGCAGGCGGGCGCGGTGCGCGAGGCGCTGGGCGAGGCGGGGCCCGTGCGGTACTCGACGGCGGCGTTCGGGGGCGGGACGCCGACGTTCCTGACGGCCACCGAGCTGGAGCGGCTGTGCGACATCGCGGAGCACCGCATGGGCGCGCGGCTCGGCGCGATACCGCTCTCGGTCGAGACGTCGCCCGCGACCGCGACCCCGGACCGGCTCGCCGTGCTCGCCGCGCGCGGCACGACACGGCTCAGCATCGGTGTGCAGAGCTTCGATGAGGCGGAGGCGCGCGCGGCCGTACGGCCGCAGCGCCGTGCCGATGTCGAAGCGGCGCTCGGGCACGCCCGCGCGGCGGGCTTCCCGGTCCTCAACATCGACCTCATCTACGGCATCGACGGGCAGACGGAGGCGAGTTGGCTGCGCTCGCTCGACGCGGCGCTCGCCTGGCGTCCCGAGGAGCTGTACCTGTACCCGCTGTACGTGCGGCCGCTCACCGGCCTCGGCCGCAGGACGCCGGACGGCCCCGACCCCGAGTGGGACGCGCGCCGCCTGCGGCTCTACCGAGCGGGCCGGGACCACCTCCTCGCCCACGGGTACGTGCAGGGCTCGATGCGCTCCTTCCGTCGCGCTGATGCGCCCGCCGAGGGGCCCGAGGACTACGCGTGCCAGACCGACGGCATGACGGGCCTGGGCTGCGGCGCCCGTTCCTACACCCGTGACCTGCACTACTCCTTCGACTACGCGGTCGGGGCGCACGAAGTGCGCGCGCTCGTCGACGCGTATGTGGGGACCGCCGACTTCACGCGTGCCGAGTACGGGAGGGTCATCGACGCGGACGAGCGGCGCCGCCGGCACCTGCTCCAGTCGCTCCTTCAGGCGGCGGGCCTGGACCGCGCCGAGTACCGCGCGCGCTTCGGCACGGACCCGGCCGAGGACTACCCGGCCGAGCTGACCGCGTTCGCGGCGAAGGGGTGGCTCGACGAACAGGAGACGGGCGTCCTGCGTCTGACCCCGGAGGGCCTCGCGCACTCGGACGCGGTCGGGCCCCGGCTGTTCTCCCCGGCGGTACGGGCCGCGATGGCCGCGTACGAGAGGAGGTGAGACGGACGTGGACCTGACCCTGCTCTACCGGGGGCCGCTCGCCTCCTGCGATTACGACTGCCCGTACTGCCCGTTCGCGAAGCGGCGCGACAGCCGCGAGCAACTGCGCGCCGACCATGCCGCGTTGGAGCGGTTCGCGACGTGGGTGACCGAGCAACGCGAGGACCGGATATCGGTCCTGTTCACGCCGTGGGGCGAAGGGCTCGTGCGTTCGTGGTACCGGGACACGCTCACCGCGCTCTCGCACCTGCCGCACGTGGAGCGCGTCGCGATCCAGACCAATCTGAGCTGCCGCACCGAGTGGACCTCGGCGGCGGACCCGGACACGCTCGCGCTGTGGTGCACGTACCACCCGGGCCAGACCCCGTACGACCGCTTCCTCGCCAAGTGCCATGAGCTGAGCGGGCGTTCGGTCAGGTACAGCGTCGGCATCGTGGGCCTGCCCGAGCACCTCGACGCGGCGCGGCGGCTGCGCGCGGAACTTCCCGGGCATGTCTACCTGTGGGTCAACGCCGCCGAGGGACGTACGTACACCGACGCCGAGGCCGCCGAGTGGGCCGCGCTCGACCCGCTCTTCCCGTACAGCCGTCATCCGCACCGCAGCGCGGGCCTGCCCTGCCGCACCGGCGAGTCCGTCCTCTCGGTCGACGGAGAGGGCACGGTGCGGCGCTGCCACTTCGTGCCCGAGCCGCTGGGAAACCTGTACGACGGCTCGTTCCGCGCCGGGTTGCGGCCGAGGGCCTGCCCGCGCGCGGCCTGTGACTGCCACATCGGTTACGTGCACCTGGAGTCGCTGCCGCTGTACGACGTTTTCGCAGGTGGCGTGCTCGAACGCGTACCGGCGCTCCCGGTGCGGGAGTTGGCGGTGCTGGGGGTGGGGGCCGCGAAGAAGTGACTGTCCGCTCGTCGATCCGCACTGCTACTGTGCGCCGTCACCTGACGTGCCCGGTTCAAGCCACCGGGCGATTTTCCCATCCCGAGGGGGGACCTCCATGACTCAGCCCCAGCCGCCGTCCGACAGACCCGGCCAGACCCAGCCCACCATCCCGGAAGCCGTGCCCGGCCCACAGGACGCACCGCCCGCCCCGGCAGGCTTCGGCCCGCCCGCCGGTTTCGGCCCGCCCCCGGCCCCCGCCGGACAGTTCGGC
>NZ_JOGO01000057.1 GCF_000719475.1 Streptomyces sp. NRRL F-5630
GCCGTACCGCCCGTCCCAGGCCCCCACCCCGCGCCCGCCCCCTCCGTACCGGCCCCGGCCCCCGAGCCGCGCCCCGCCGCCGCTCCCGCGCGCCCGCCCGTGGCGCCCGAGGACGACATGCCCGCCGCCGACGACCCGGACCTCGTCGAGTCCGCGCTCAGCGGGTACGAGCTGATCGTGCGCGAGCTGGGGGCGACCGTGGTCGACGAGTACGAGAACGACGCGGCGCCGCACTGAGCCGGTGACCGGGGACGTCGCGGGGGCCGTGGCGGTGGCGCGATGGTGACGGGCCTGGCCATGGGTCCGCGCCCGCCACCCGTTCCGCCCGTGAGCCCCCCGCCGTCCGGCCGCCCGTTAGGGTGAGCCGTGTGAAGGTCCTCGTCATCGGAAACGGCGCCCGCGAACACGCCCTGTGCCGCTCTCTCTCGCTCGACCCAGCCGTCGAAGCCCTGTACTGCGCACCCGGGAACGCCGGGATCGCCGAGGTCGCCGAAGTCCGGGCCGTCGATGCCCTGGACGGGGCCGATGTCGTGCGCCTGGCCCGGGAGACGGAGGCCGGCCTCGTCGTCGTGGGGCCCGAGGCGCCGCTCGTCGCCGGGGTCGCCGACGCCGTCCGCGAGGCGGGCATCGCCTGCTTCGGGCCCGGTCGCGAAGCCGCCCGGCTGGAGGGCTCGAAGGCGTTCGCGAAGGACGTCATGGCCGCCGCGCAGGTACCCACCGCGCGCGCCTACGTGTGCACGAACCCGGAGGAGGTCGACGCCGCGCTCGACGCCTTCGGCGCCCCGTACGTCGTGAAGGACGACGGGCTCGCTGCCGGCAAGGGCGTCGTCGTCACGGACGACCGCGCGAAGGCGCGCGCCCACGCGCTCGCCTGCGGGCGGGTCGTCATCGAGGAGTTCCTGGACGGTCCCGAGGTCTCGCTCTTCGCGGTCACGGACGGCACGACGGTCGTCCCGCTCCAGCCCGCGCAGGACTTCAAGCGCGCGCTCGACGGCGACGAGGGCCCCAACACGGGCGGCATGGGCGCGTACTCGCCGCTGCCGTGGGCGGACGCGGGCCTCGTCGACGAGGTCCTCCGCACGGTGCTCCAGCCGACCGTCGACGAACTGCGGCGGCGCGGCGCGCTGTTCAGCGGACTGCTGTACGCGGGCCTCGCGCTCACCTCGCGCGGTGTGCGCGTCATCGAGTTCAACGCGCGCTTCGGCGACCCGGAGACGCAGGTCGTCCTCGCGCGCCTGCGCACTCCGCTCTCCGGGCTCCTGGGCGCCGCGGCGCGCGGCGAGCTGGCCACCCTGGAGCCGCTGCGGTGGAGCGAGGACGCCGCCGTCACGGTCGTGGTCGCCTCCGCCGGTTACCCGGCCGCGCCCCGCACCGGCGACGTGATCACCGGGCTCGACGAGGTCGCAGCGAAGGACGCCCCGAACGCGTACGTGTTGCACGCGGGCACGCGCCGGGAGGGCGAGGACGTCGTGAGCGCCGGGGGCCGCGTGCTCTCGGTGACGGCGACGGGCCCCGACCTGACGGTGGCGCGCGAGCGCGCGTACACGGCGGTGGCGCGGATCGGGCTCAAGGACGGCCAGCACCGCACGGACATCGCGGAGCGGGCGGCGCGCGACGCGGTGGCGACGGGCTGAGGCCCGCCCGGAAGCGGCGCTGCGGGCTGAGGTCCGCCCGGGAAGCCGCGCCGACGGGCTGACGCCCGGCCCCGGAGCACGTGGTGGCCGCATCGCCCCGGGGTTCCGTACACCTCACGTACTCGTGGAGGCGTACGGAACCCCGGGGCGCTCGCTTGTCAGCACCTTTGCCCAGAGCCATTCCATCGAGTGATCGAAGCCGCATACGGCTGACGGCGGCGCGCGCCCCCACTAGGGTGCGGCGCGAGTGCTCCACCGCCGGTCGGCCCGTGCAGAGCGGGTCGCGCGGGGGGCTGCGGCACTTGGCCCACCGGCATTGCGATGTCGGGGGCCGGTGTCACAGTGGGGGATGTGAGCGACGCCGGAAAGCGCGAGGGACTGCGGTCCGTCGCGGATCAGCGCGGGAAGCAAGCGACGAGGCAGAAACGGACCGGGCGCCAGCACGGGTGCACGGCCCGTCGGTGCGAGGCGGGCCCGCGAGGGTCCGGCGGGCACCAGGGGTAGGGGGTCGGCAGGTCGTGTCGTCGGGTACGGGTGTGGAGGTGGGCGCGCTCGCCGCGCGGTCCAGGGCCGCAGCGGTGCTGCGGGTCAAATCCGTGGCGACCGCGCTCGCGGTGCTGCCCGCGGCGTGTGCCGCCGTGCTGTGGGCGGGGGCGGCGGGCGGTCAGCTGGAGGGGACGGGGTGGGAGGCGGCCAGGCTGTCGGTCTCGGTGCTCGCCGTGCTCGCGCTCGCTCTCGCCGGGGCGACCGCGCTGCTCATCGCGCGCGCCGCGCCCGCCGAGTCCCCGGCCGTGCCGGTCGAGGAGCGCGCCGCTCCCGCTCTCTACCACCTCGTGCGGGAGCTGGCGGAGCGGCTCGGGGTCCCGGCGCCCGCGGCGATAGCGCTCACTCCCGACTGCGACAGCTGGCTGGAGGAGCGCGGGGCGGCGCCCGGCGTACGGGCGCAGGTCCTCGTGATCGGATCGCCCTTCCTGTGGTGGCTGCGCGTCGCCGAACTGCGTGCGGTGCTCGCGCCCGTGGTCGCGGGCACGGAGCCCGCGGCGGAGCCGACGACGGCGCAGGCGCGCACGTTCGTCCGGGGCCTGGACGCGGCGCTCGCGACGGCGGGACCGCGCGCGCCGCTGGCCCGCCGGGTGCTGCTCGCGGTCCCGGCGCGTCTCGCGCGGCTGCTGCTCGTACGGTGCCGGTCGGCGGCGGCCGACATGGAACGGTACGTGGCGGCGGCCTGTGCCGAGCGGGCCAGGAAGGTGGACTACGGGCGGCGGATCACCGCGCAGGAGCAGGTGGGGCTCGCGTACGCGGGCTGGGACCGGCTGCTGAGCCGCGTCGCGGTGCCCGCCTGGCGGCTCGGGCGCTGGCCCGCGCGGCTCGACGCGGGCGTCGCCGCCGCGCTCGTGGAGCTGTCCCGCAGGGACCGGCTCGCCGCGGACGAGCAGGCGCTGCGGCTCACGGAGCCGCCCGCGAGCGAACTCCTGGAGGAGCCCGAGCTGGCCGACGAGGCGGCTTCGCTGCTCGCCGCGCGGCTCTTCCACGGGGAGCGGGGCGGCGCGTGGCGGCCGGTGAGCTGGCGCGACTACCCGCACGAGGTCGTGGAGCGGCTGTGGCGCGCGGACGCGGTGCGGCTCGGCGAGGTGCTGGGTGAGAAGGGGCGGCCGTGCGCGGTGGCGCGGGTCCTGGAACACCTGACGGTGAGCGACAGCCCGCCCGAGCGGGTCGGGGTGCTCGCGGGGCCGCCGGTGCGCGAGGGCGGGGTGCGCGGCGCGCCCCGTGCGGCCGGGTACGTGGCGCGGACCGAGCCGGAGATCTTCCCCGAATCGCCCGAGGAGGAGGCCGACCGTTTCGCGCACCCGCGCGCGGCGGCGCTCGCCGCCGGGCTCGCGGCGCGGGTCGCGCGCGAGGAGACGGCGGACGCCGGGGCCGCGCGGGCCTCGGAGGGCGTCTACGAGGGGGACGGCGGACTGCCGCTCTTCGCACCGCCGCCGGTCCGCAGCGGTGTGGAGGTCCTCGCGGACCACGTGACCTCGCTCGTGTGCTGCGCGGCCGTGGACGCGGGAGGCGCGGTACCCGGGCTCGACTGGCTCGACGGCCCGGTGCTCCTGGTGGACGGGGAGCGGGTGCGGGACCTGGGGGCACGGGTGCGGAGCCTGGTGGAGGACGGCGACTCGATCCCGCTGCGGCGGTGGCTGGCGCGGGTGGGGGTACGGGTCGGGTAGCGGCGGGGCGGTACGGAGGGCCGGGCGGTACGGGGGCGGCCTGGCGGGCGGCGAGACAGGTTCTGGCGAGGTGGTACGGAGGTCTCCGCGCGGTCCTCCGTACCGAGCGTGCGCGGTCCTCTGTACCGAGCGTGCGCGGTCCGGCGAGACACCCCCGCCCGGCCGGCTCACCCCCGATCCCCCCGCGGGCTCACGTCCCGATGCCACGCCCACGCCCCCGCCGAGGCCCCCTCCCCGGCCGCACGGCCCCGGCCGGCCCCCTCCCCGGCCCCCGCGCCACAAGCCCCGCCCCGGTGGGAAACGGGCGGCCGTGTGTGCGGGCTCACCCGAACGGGAAACTCCGTTTCCGCCCGTCCGCCGTGCCACTACCAGGCAGAAGCGGTTCTGCACGGTGTCGGGCGGGGGGTCGTTGGCGGGGATTCGGGGGGAACAGTGACGGTGTGCGTGCTGAGTGTGATGTGCTGGCTCCCGCCCCGGCGTCGAGGGGCGCGGCACCGGGTACCGGGGGACGAGGGAGGGGCGGCGATGGGGGCGGAACGCGGGAAGGGCCGGTGGGAATCGGGGGCGGTCGCGCACGCGGCGACGGACCCCTTCGGGCAGGGCCCGCTGCCGTGGCTGCGGGCGAGCGAGACCTACTTCGACGACACGGGCAGGGTCGTCCCCTGGTACGTCGAGCACGCCCCGGCGCCCGGCGCCGAACTGCGGATGCCGAGGCCGCGCCACGAGGAGGGCTCGCCCCGTTCCTCCGACGACGTGCACCAGCAGATCAAGGGCTTCACTTCGACGGGTGCCGTGGCCCCCGGCGAGTCGATCGACTTCCACGTCACGGTCAACCCGCCGCAGCCGTACTCCATGGACTTCTACCGCATCGGCCACTACGCCGGGGCCGGTGCCAGCAAGATCGCCTCGACGCCCCGGCTGCAAGGGCTCACCCAGCCCGAGCCGCTCCTCGCCGACCGCACGGTCTCCTGCCACCACTGGTGGCGCACGTGGCGGCAGCAGATCCCCTCGTACTGGAAGCCCGGCGCGTACGTCGCGGTCCTGACCACGTACGACGGGCACCGCTCGCACATCCCCTTCACCGTCCGCGACAGCGAGCCTGCCGACCTGCTCCTCCTGCTCCCCGACGTGACCTGGCAGGCGTACAACCTCTACCCGGAGGACGGCAGGACGGGCGCGAGCCTCTACCACGCCTGGGACGACGAGGGCGGGCTGCTCGGCGAGAGCGACGCCGCGATCACCGTGTCCTTCGACCGCCCCTACGCGGGCGCGGGCCTCCCGCTGCACGTGGGCCACGCCTACGACTTCATCCGCTGGGCCGAGCGCTACGGCTACGACCTCGCCTACGCCGACGCCCGCGACCTCCACGCGGGCCACGTCGACCCGGCCCGCTACCGGGGCCTCGTCTTCCCGGGCCACGACGAGTACTGGTCGGTCCCGATGCGCCGCACGACCGAGCGCGCGAAGGAGACCGGCACCTCGCTCGTCTTCCTCTCCGCGAACACCATGTACTGGCAGGTCGAGTTGAGCGCCTCCCCCTCGGGCGTCCCCGACCGGCTCCTGACCTGCCGCAAGCGGCGCGGTCCCGGGCGCGCGACGCTGTGGCGCGAGATGGACAGGCCGGAGCAGGAGCTCATGGGCATCCAGTACGCGGGCCGCGTGCCCGAGCCCGCCCCCCTCGTCGTGCGGCACGCGGAGCACTGGCTGTGGGAGGCGACGGGGGCGCACGAGGGCGACGAACTCCCCGACCTCGTCGCCGGCGAGGCCGACCGGTACTTCCCGCGCACGCAGTTGCCGCCCTACGAGGACAGGACGCTCCTCGCGCACTCGCCGTACGAGGACCAGGGCGGCACCGTCCGCCACCAGGAGACCTCCCTCTACCGCGCTCCCAGCGGCGCCCTCGTCTTCGCCTCCGGCACCTTCGCCTGGTCGCCCGCGCTCGACCGCCCGGGCCACGTCGACACCCGCATCCAGCGCGCCACGGCGAACCTCCTCGACCGCATCTGCAAACGCGACTGACCGGCGCCGCCCCGGGACGGGACACAGGGCGCGGACGATGAGGCAGGACGCTCCCGCCGCGCGTACGAGGGCGCCGCACGCGGTCCCCCGTACCGCTTCCGCCGCCCGCCCCGGACCCTGCGGCGTCGCGCGCCGCTCCCGTACGGGACAATCGGGGGCATTGGACGGAAGCACGTGGAGGAACCGTGTCCGGATTCGTCGAAAAGCCCGAGCCCGTACAGGTGCCGGGGCTGGTGCATCTGCACACCGGCAAGGTGCGCGACCTCTACCAGAACGAGGCCGGCGAGCTCGTGATGGTCGCGAGCGACCGCATGTCCGCCTATGACTGGGTCCTGCCCAGCGAGATCCCCGACAAGGGGCGCGTGCTCACGCAGCTCTCCCTGTGGTGGTTCGACCAGCTCGCCGACCTCGTCCCGCACCACGTCCTGTCGACGGAGCTGCCCGAGGGCGCCCCCGCCTCCTGGGCCGGGCGCACGCTGGTCTGCCGCTCGCTGGACATGATCCCCGTCGAGGCCGTCGCGCGCGGCTACCTCACCGGCTCGGGGCTCGCCGAGTACAACGCGTCCCGCACGGTGTGCGGGCTCGCGCTCCCCGAGGGCCTGGCGGACGGCTGCGAGCTGCCGGGAGCGATCTTCACCCCGGCGACGAAGGCCGAGGTCGGCGAGCACGACGAGAACGTGAGCTACGAGGAGGTGGCCCGGCGGATCGGCGCGGAGACCGCCGCGCAGCTCCGGCAGACGACCCTCGCGGTCTACGCCCGGGGCCGGGACATCGCCCGCGAGCGCGGGATCATCCTCGCCGACACGAAGTTCGAGTTCGGCTTCGACGGGGACACGCTCGTCCTCGCCGACGAGGTGCTCACCCCCGACTCCTCGCGCTTCTGGCCGGCCGAGTCCTGGGAGCCGGGCCACCCCCAGCCCTCCTTCGACAAGCAGTTCGTCCGCGACTGGCTCACCTCGCCCGCCTCCGGCTGGGACCGCAAGAGCGAGCAGCCGCCGCCCGAGCTGCCCGCCGAGATCGTCGAGCGGACGCGGGCGAAGTACATCGAGGCGTACGAGAAGCTGACGGGCGTGCGCTGGGAGTGAGACCCGGGCAGTAGAGGGCCGAACGGCTCGCGGGGGCGATGTTCCACGGGGAACGTCGCCCCCGCCCTCGTGGAGGGTCATGTTTCACGTGAAACATCGCGCGCACCCTCCTGGCACACGAAGAAGGCCCCCCGTTTCCGGGGGGCCTTTCGCTGAGCGGACGACCAGGTTCGAACTGGCGACCTCAACCTTGGCAAGGTTGCGCTCTACCAACTGAGCTACGTCCGCACCGCGCTTCCGTGCCGCTCTCGCGGCGTTCAGCGCGTGCGACCACTATACCCAACCCCGGGAGCGGGCCGTACGCACGGCGGAGTGACGGTTCTCGGCCCCCAGCTTGGTCACGGCGGAGGAGAGGTAGTTGCGGACGGTGCCGGGGGAGAGGCCAGCGCGCTGGGCGATCTCGGCGACGGGGGCGCCGTCGGCGGCGTACTCCAGGACCTCGGCCTCGCGCGCGCTGAGCGGGGAGTCCCCGGCCGCGATCGCGTCGGCGGCCAACTCGGGGTCGACGTAACGGCTTCCGGCGTGGACGGTACGGATGATCTCGGCGAGCCGTTGCGCGCTCACGGTCTTCGGCACGAAGCCGCGCACGCCCGCCTCCAGCGCCCGCTTGAGGTGGCCGGGACGGCCGTGGCTCGTCACGATGAGGCAGCGGCAGGCGGGCAGTTCGCCGCGCAGCCTTGTGGCCACGCTCACACCGTCGCCGTCCGGCATCTGGAGGTCGAGGACAGCGACATCGGGGGTCCTGGCCCGGGCCATCGCGAGGGCCTCGGCGCCCGAGGCGGCCTCCGCGACGACTTCGAGGTCGTCCTCCAGGGCGAGGAGGGCGGCGAGGGCGCCCCGGATGAGGTGTTCGTCGTCGGCGAGCAGCACACGGACCCGGGGGGCGGCGGTCGGCGCGGGCGCGGGCTCGGTGGTCACGAGCGGTTTCCTCCGGGATCGGGGGCGGTGGTGGGGCCGGGCACGGGCGGGAGCGGGACGTGGGCGGCGAGGCGGAAGCGCCCCGGCGCGAGGGGACCGGCTTCGAGCGTGCCGCCCAGGGGCGCGAGGCGTTCGCGGAGCCCGGCGAGGCCGGAGCCGCCCCGGGTGGGGCTCGGCGACTCGGGGGCCCCGTCGTTCTCGATGGTGAGGCTCGTGCCGGTGCGGCTGGTGGCGAGCGTGATGGAGCAGTGGCGGGCGTCGCCGTGGCGCAGGACGTTCGTCGCCGCCTCGCGGACGACCCAGGCGAGGGCCGCCTGCACGGGCGGGGCGAGGGACGTGAGGTCTCCGGCGGCGGTCGCGCAGTCGATCCCGGCGGCCTCCAGGACGCTCCGCGCGCCGATCAGCTCCGCGCCGAGGTCGATGCCCCGGTAGCCGCGGACGACCTCGCGCACCTCGCGCTGGGAGCGCTGGGCGATCTCCTGGACCTCGGCCATCTGCGCCACGGCGTCCTCGGTGCGTTCGCGGCGGGCGAGCCGGACCGCGAGTTCGCTCTTGAGGGCGATGGTGGCGAGGTTGCGGCCGAGGACGTCGTGGAGGTCGCGGCCGAAGCGGAGGCGTTCCTCGGCGACGGCGAGCCGCGACTCGGTCTCCTTGGCGCGCTCGACCTTCTCCTTCGCCTTCTCGATCTCCTGGCGCGCGTACTCGATGTCCCAGGTCCGGGCGAGGGACCAGCCGGAGGGACGGCAGATGGAGAGGGCGAGGAGCGCGGAGCACGGCACGATGATCGCGAGGACGGCGCTCGGGGTGCCCTCGGGGTCGGCGAGGAGGGCGGCGCCGAAGAGGAGTGCCGTGCCGCCGACGACGGCGAGGAGGAAGCGGGGCACGGGGACGCGGAGGGCCAGGACCGCGTAGACGGGGTGCATGAAGAACATGACCGCTGTCGCGAGCGCCTGGGTGTCGATCGTGCCGGTGCCGAGGCACACGAGGTAGAGCGTCGCGGTGAGCGCGGTCAGCGCGAGGAGCCGCCACGCGGCCCGGGCGTTCAGCGCGTCCGTCTTGCCGAGATAGCGGTCGAGCGCGTCGAGGAGCGCGGAGCGGGTGGCGACGCAGACGGCGAGCGAGGCGAGGAGCAGCGTCGAGCGGAGCGCGAGGTCGCGGTTGTCGCCGCGCGCGAAGTGCTGGAGGAGTTCGGGCAGGACCCAGCCCGCGAAGAACGCCCAGACGTAGCGGCTGAGCGTGGCGCGCGTGTAGTGGTCGAGCTGCTGGACGGGGCGGTGGCCCTTGGTCAACGACCGGGGCCGCCAGGAGAGGCGCTCCAGACGCGGGAAGCGGGGCTCGGGCACGGCCCCGCGGCCTGCGGCCGCGACCGGCTCCCCGGCCGGGGCGGACGGCCCATGGCCGCCGGCCGGCGCGGGCACCCCGGCCGTCCCCGGGGCGGGCGCCACGGCCGTCACCGTCGTGGTCTCCTCGTGGCTGCCGCTCAAGGGGCGCCCCTTCCTGTGTCCGGTGGGTCCTTCCATGGTGCGGGGTCCGCGACCGGTGACGGTACGGGCACGAGGCGCCACGCGGTGTGGAGGGCCCCGGCTCCGAGCGGGGCGCCGCCCGGCGCCGGCGGCCCGTATCCATACCGGCGGCGCCCCCTCGCGCCGACGGCCCCCGTCCCCGTACCGCCGCCCGCGCTCAGCGCCTCGGCTCCCAGCGGAACCAGCGGCGGACGCCGTAGACGGTGAAGGCGGCCCAGGCGAGGCCGGTGGCGAGGGCCAGCAGGGTCTCGCCGCTGTCCAGGTTGCCCGCCCAGCCGCCGCGCAGGAGCGAGAGCGTCGGCGTGAAGGGCAGGCAGCGGGCGAGGGTCGCGAGGGTGTCGGGCATGACGTCGAGGGGGATGGCGACGCCGGAGCCGATCATCGTCAGCAGGATGACGGGCATCGCCGTGACGGCGGCGGTCTCGGCGGTGCGGCTGAGGGTCGCGGTGAGAGCGCCGAGGCCGACCGCCACGACGATGCCGAGGACCGCGCCGAGCACCACGAGCGCGGGGTTCGAGGGCGCCCCGGGGTGCACGAGCACCACGCAGCCCGCGGTGACCACGATCCACTGCACGAGACACGTGACGACGGCGGGCACCGCCGAGCCGATGAGGATCTCGGGGTCGCGCACCTCGCCGGTGCGCAGCCGCTTCAGGACCAGCTCCTCGCGCCGGGTCACGTAGGTGCTCACCAGCGTCGAGTAGACGGCGAAGAGGAGGGAGAGGCCGAGAGCGGTCGGGAGCAGGACCGTGCCGAGGTCCAGTCCGGTGCCGCCCAGGTCCATGGAGTCGATGGCGCCCTTGAAGCTGAAGGGGAGGACGAGCGGCACGAAGAGGGCGGCGACGAGCGTCCCCTTGGCGCGCAGGAGCAGCGTCGTCTCGGCCCGCGCGAGGGCGCCCACGCGGCTTCGCGCGGTCGAGGCGGGGCCGGTGGGGGCCGGGGTCGTGGTGGTCATCGCCGGGTCTCCTCTGCGAGCGCGGGGGTGGGGGGCGTGGGGGAAGAGCCGTCTGTGCGGGAGCCGGCCTGCGCCGCGATCCGCAGGAACGCCTCTTCGAGCGAGGCCGCGCGGATGTCGAGCCCCTCCAGCTCGATGTTCTCGGCGCGTGCCCACAGCAGCAGCTCGGTCGCCGCGTACTGGAGCCGGTGGGTGCGCAGCCGCACGGTCCTGCCGTCCGCGTCGAGGAGCGCGGCGCGCAGCGCGGCGGCGTCCTCGGGCGGTGCGAGCCGGTCGGCGCGTGCCCCGGCGGGCTCGGCCCACAGGCGGGCGAGCGGGGGCAGGTCCTCGGCCCGGTGGCTCGCCGGGAGGCGGAAGGAGATCCGCGCGGGCTGGCTCGCGAGGACTTCGTCGACGGTCCCGGTGACGTTGATGCGGCCCGCGTGCAGGATCGCGAGCCGGTCGGCCAGCTCCTCGGCCTCCTCCAGGTAGTGCGTCGTGAGGAGGACGGTGGTGCCCTCGGCGCGCAGCGCGCGGACGAGGTCCCAGGTGGCGCGGCGGCCCTCGGCGTCGAGTCCGGTCGTCGGCTCGTCGAGGAAGAGGATCTCGGGGCGTCCGAGGAGGGCGCTCGCGAGGTCGAGGCG
The DNA here is from genome assembly GCF_000719475.1 of Streptomyces sp. NRRL F-5630. Classification (GTDB taxonomy): domain Bacteria; phylum Actinomycetota; class Actinomycetes; order Streptomycetales; family Streptomycetaceae; genus Streptomyces. The sequence goes on from NZ_JOGO01000057.1 coordinate 10,971, forward strand.
GCGCCGTTCGCCGCCGGAGAGCTGTTTGACGCGGACGGTGCGGCGCTTGCCGAGGCCGACGAGTTCGAGCGCCTCGCCGACGGGGCGGGCGCCGCTCGTGCAGGCAGCCCACATCCGTACCGTCTCCTCGACGGTCAACTCGGAGGGGAAGCCGCCCTCCTGGAGCATGACGCCGGTGCGCGGGCGGATCGCGGCCCGCTCGCTGTAGGGGTCGTGGCCGAAGACGCGGATGTCGCCGCTCGTGGGCCGGGCCAGTCCTTCGAGGAGTTCGACCGTGGAGGTCTTGCCCGCCCCGTTCGTCCCGAGCAGGGCGAAGAGCTCGCCCCGGTCCACGTGGAAGGTGATCCCGGCGACCGCTTCGAAGCCGCCCCCGTAGACCCGGCGCAGGTCCGTCACATCGATGGCTCGCGTGGTGGCTTTCGCGCTGTTCATGCCTTCGAGTCTTCCCGGGGCGACAGGCCCGGGGCAGTGCGCGGTGTCACGAAGGCGGATGACAGATGTCATCGGGGCCCGCCGGGCACACGAAGAAGGCCCCCCGTTCCCGGGGGGCCTTTCGCTGAGCGGACGACCAGGTTCGAACTGGCGACCTCAACCTTGGCAAGGTTGCGCTCTACCAACTGAGCTACGTCCGCAGATGCGCCCACGACTCACGTCGTGCGGTGCGGTGACCACCCTACCTCACGGTCGAGCGGTGCAGAGCGGGTGACAGGGATCGCACACTGCGCCTCCCCCTTGGAAAGGGGGTGTTCTACTACTGAACTACACCCGCGCGGCTCCGGGTTCCGGCCTTGCGGCCCGTTCCCTTCGGCGTGCTCCAGACTCTAGCCGATCACCCGGGGTGGAGCGCAAATCGAGGGCGACGGGCCGTCAGGAGGGGCGTACGGGGGCGGGCGGGCCGGCGCTCCGTCCGCCCCCGTACCACCGGGGCTCACGCCCCGGCGCTCGCTTCAGTTGGCCGCCTCGAACTCCTCGAGAACCTTCTTCGGGATGCGTCCGCGCTGCGGCACGTCCATCTGGTGCGACCTGGCCCAGGCGCGGACGGCGGCGGGGTCCGCCGCCACGGAGGTGCGCCGGTAGGCGCGGCCCGAGGAAGAGCGTTTGCGGCCTGCGGCCACGAAGGGCTCCAGCGCCTTGCGCAGTTTCTCCGCGTTGGCCTGGCTCAGGTCGATCTCGTACGACTTGCCGTCGAGCCCGAAAGTGACGGTTTCCGCCGCTTCCTTGCCGTCGGTGTCGTCGTAAAGCGTGACCACGACACGCTGCGCCACGAATATCGGTCCTTTCGTCGGCGGCTCCCGCCGCCCGACCTGTACACGGCCGGAGTTCCGCGCTCCCGGTCGGGGCGCGGCCCTGCGCACGCGGCGGCGCGCACGGGATCATGCGTGCCCGTACACACTTTTACCGAATGTCTTTTCCCGGCCGATTCCTTTTTACAGGCCGGGGTGCGGAGTGGGGAAGTCCTTAAGGAGTTCCGGCGCGTGTTCCCTTCGGTGTTCAGGTGGTGGTCGCGCGCATTGCCACCCCGTATATGCGCGCGGATTTTCCGGCGCGGGGGACTTCGCGTGTGAGTACCGCCACAGGTCCCTGGCCGTGCGCCCGCCTCCGCGCCGCGGGGGCCGCTACCGCCCGTAAGTGATCCACTTCTGTTCTACCCGCGTAGAAATTCTGGCCCGGTACGCTGAACGGACAAGCTCAACGAAGCACCACACACCGGGAGTGCCCGTGGCACGCGTCGTAGTCGACGTCATGCTCAAGCCGGAGATCCTCGACCCCCAGGGGCAGGCGGTGCAGCGTGCGCTGCCGCGCCTCGGCTTCGAGGGGATCGCCGACGTGCGTCAGGGAAAGCGATTCGAACTCGAAGTGGACGGCCCCGTGGACGACGCCGTCCTCGCGCGGGTCCACGAGATGGCCGAGACCTTCCTCGCCAACACCGTCATCGAGGACTTCGTCGTAAAGGTGGAATCGTGACGGCACGTATTGGGGTCGTTACTTTTCCCGGCACCCTCGATGATCGTGACACGCAGCGCGCGGTAGGGATCGCGGGCGCGGAAGCCGTTCCGCTCTGGCACCGCGACAAGGACCTGAAGCAGGTCGACGCCGTGGTCCTGCCCGGGGGATTCAGCTACGGCGACTATCTGCGCGCGGGCGCGATCTCGCGCTTCTCGCCGGTCATGGAATCCGTGATCGCCGGGGCGAAGTCCGGAATGCCTGTCCTCGGTATCTGCAACGGATTCCAGGTCCTCACCGAGGCCCACCTGCTGCCCGGCGCGATGCTCCAGAACGACCGTATGCGTTTCGTGTGCCGCGAGCAGAAGCTCCGCGTGGAGAACGCGGGCACCGCGTGGACCACCGAGTTCACGGCGGGTCAGGAGATCCGCATTCCGCTCAAGAACATGGACGGCCGCTACACGGCCGACGAGCGCACCCTCGACGCCCTGGAGGCCGAGGGCCGCGTCGTCTTCCGCTACGTGGACACGAACCCGAACGGCTCGCTCCGCGACATCGCGGGCGTGACCAACGAGGCCGGCAACGTCGTGGGCCTCATGCCCCATCCCGAGCACGCCGTGGAACCGCTCGTCGGCAGCGGTGGCACCGACGGTCTCGGGTTCTTCACCTCGATCCTGAGGAAGCTGGTTTCCGCATGAGCCTGGACACGGTCGAGAACGCGGCCGCGACCCCGGACACCCCGCTGCCGTGGAAGGAGCTCGGCCTCAAGGAGGACGAGTACCTGCGGGTCCGCGAGATCCTGGGCCGCAGGCCCACAGGCGCCGAGCTGGCGATGTACTCGGTGATGTGGTCGGAGCACTGCTCGTACAAGAGCAGCAAGGTCCACCTCCGGCAGTTCGGCGAGAAGGCCCCGCAGTCCGACGCGATGCTCGTCGGCATCGGCGAGAACGCCGGGGTCGTCGACGTCGGCCAGGGGTACGCGGTGACCTTCAAGGTCGAGTCGCACAACCACCCCTCCTACGTCGAGCCCTACCAGGGCGCCGCGACCGGTGTCGGCGGCATCGTCCGCGACATCATCGCGATGGGCGCGCGCCCCGTCGCGGTCGTGGACCCGCTGCGCTTCGGCGCTGCCGACCACCCCGACACGAAGCGCGTGCTGCCCGGGGTCGTCGCCGGGATCGGCGGCTACGGGAACTGCCTGGGCCTGCCGAACATCGGCGGCGAGGTCGTCTTCGACGCCTGCTACCAGGGCAACCCGCTCGTCAACGCGGGCGCCGTCGGCGTCATGCGCCACGAGGACATCCACCTCGCGAAGGCGTCCGGCGCCGGCAACAAGGTCATCCTCTACGGCGCCCGCACCGGCGGCGACGGCATCGGCGGCGCCTCGATCCTCGCCTCCGAGACCTTCGACGCGACGAAGCCCAGCAAGCGCCCCGCCGTGCAGGTCGGCGACCCCTTCCAGGAGAAGCTGCTCATCGAGTGCACGCTCGAAGCCTTCGCCGAGAAGCTCGTCGTGGGCATCCAGGACCTCGGCGCGGCCGGGCTCTCCTGCGCGACCTCAGAGCTGGCCTCGAACGGCTCGGGCGGCATGACGGTCGTCCTCGACGACGTACCGCTGCGCGACTCCACGCTCTCGCCCGAGGAGATCCTCATGAGCGAGTCGCAGGAGCGCATGTGCGCCGTCGTCGAGCCGGAGAAGGTCGAGCGCTTCCTCGCGATCTGCGAGAAGTGGGACGTCATCGCGACGGTCGTCGGGGAGGTCACCGACGGGGACCGCCTGGAGATCTTCTGGCACGGCGAGAAGATCGTCGACGTCGACCCGCGCACGGTGGCGCACGACGGCCCGGTCTACGAGCGCCCCCTCGCGCGCCCCGAGTGGCAGGACGCGCTCCAGGCCGACGACGCGAACAAGCTCCCGCGCCCGGCGGACGCCGCCGCGCTCAAGGAGCAGGTGAAGCGGGTCATCGGCTCGCCCAACCAGGCGTCGAAGGCGTGGATCACGGACCAGTACGACCGGTATGTGCAGGGCAACACCGTCCTCGCGCAGCCGGAGGACTCCGGCATGATCCGCGTGGACGCCGAGAGCGGTCTCGGTGTCGCGCTCGCGACGGACGGCAACGGCCGGTACGCGAAGCTCGACCCGTACACGGGCGCTCAGCTCGCGCTCGCCGAGGCGTACCGCAACGTCGCGACGACCGGCGCGCGTCCGCTCGCCGTCTCGGACTGCCTCAACTTCGGTTCGCCCGAGGACCCGGCGGTCATGTGGCAGTTCTCGGAGGCCGTGCGCGGGCTCGCCGACGGCTGCCGGCAGCTCGGCACCCCGGTGACCGGCGGCAACGTCTCGCTCTACAACCAGACCGGTGACGTCGCGATCCACCCGACGCCCGTCGTCGCGGTCCTCGGCGTCATCGACGACGTGGCGCGGCGCACGCCGGTCGCCTTCGCGGAGCAGGGCCAGCTGCTGTACCTCCTCGGGGACACGAAGGAGGAGTTCGGCGGCTCGGCGTGGTCCGAGGTGATCCACGAGCACCTGGGCGGGCTGCCCCCGGCCGTCGACCTGGAGCGCGAGCGGCTGCTCGGCGACATCCTGATCTCGGCCTCGCGCGACGGCATGATCGACGCGGCGCACGACCTCTCCGACGGCGGCCTGATCACCTCCGTCGTCGAGTCGGCGCTGCTCGGCGGCAACGGCGTGCGGCTCGTCGTGCCCGAGGGCCTGGACGCCTTCACGTTCCTCTTCTCGGAGTCGGCGGGCCGTGCGGTCGTCGCCGTGCCGAGGAGCGAGGAGCTGCGCTTCACCGACATGTGCGGCGCGCGGGGCCTGCCCGCGACCCGGATCGGTGTCGTGGACGGCGACGCGGTCGAGGTCCAGGGCGAGTTCGCGCTCTCGCTGGGCGAGCTGCGCGAGATCCACGAGGGGACCGTGCCGGGCCTGCTGGCCTGAGTCCCGCGCGTACGGGGCGGTCGCGCGCGGGTGGCGCGGCCCGCCCCGTACGCGGGTCAGCCGACGCTCTCCCGAGCCCCCACCCGGTCCGCGCGACCGGGCGGGGGCTCCGGTGCTTTTCGGGGTGGCGCCGAAGGCGTGCTCCGGAGCGTTGGGAGGCGCGGGACGAACGCCGTCGCGAGGAGCACCCCGCTCAGCGCGGCGTGCGCGATGAGCCGGGCTCCGCGCTCTTCGCGCGCCCGAAGACCGTGCGGGCGCGGAGCGCGCGGACGTACGCGACGCGGGCCCCTCCGGCCGCCTCCGGCGGTACGGCGCGGTGGGTGCCGTGCCGCCGACCCCCTACGCTCGTTCCATGCCACCCGCCAAGCGCCGCCCCCGCACCTATGACTTCCGGAAGACGAGCACCGCGCTCTTCGCCCAGTACGGGCTTGCCCGAGCGGCTGTGCGCGGGCTCGGCGAGAGGGAACTCGCGCTGCCCTCGGGGCTCGGTGAGTGGACCGTCGCGGAGCTGGTCACGCACCTCGGGCTCACCCTGGAGTCGGTGACGCGCGCGATCGAGGCGGAGCCGCCGACCGGTCCCCAAGTAGCCCTCACCGACTGGCCGTTCACGACCGTGTCACGGGCCGCGCTCAACGAGGAGCGGGTACGGGAGCGGGCCGCCGGGCTCGTGGGGCGGGCCGCGCTCGACGACTGGCTCGCCGAGACCGCGACGCGCGCCGACCGGGTCCTCGACGGGGCGCTCCCCGGGCGGCTCGTCGCCGCCCCGGCCGGGCCCATGGCCCTCGGCGACCTCCTCGTCACCCGCTGCGTCGAACTCGTCGTGCACAGCGACGACTTGGCGCGCGCGACCGGGCACGAGGTGACCCTCGACCGGCAGGCGCTCGCCGCCTGCACGCGCCTGCTCGCCGACGCGCTCGCCGCCCGCGTCCCCGGGGCCTCGACGGAGGTACGGGTGCCGCCCTACGCCGTCGTCCAGTGCGTCGAGGGTCCCCGCCACACGCGCGGCACCCCGCCCAACGTCGTCGAGACCGACCCCCTCACCTGGGTCCGCCTCGCCACGGGCCGCACCGACTGGGCGAGCGAACGCGCGGCCGCCCGCGTCAGCGCGAGCGGCGAACGGGCCGACCTCTCCCCGTACTTGCCCCTGCTGGGCTGAGCGCACCCGCGGCCCGGCCCGCACCGGCGTCCACCTCGGGGGCGGGCGCCGGTTCCGTCTTTCGGGCGACACGCGCCCGCTTCACGCCCCGCCCGGTGACACCTGTTGCGACCCCGGCGGCGCCCTCGCGCGAGCCCGCGCCCCCTCGCCGCCCCGGGAGGCGTCCGGCGCCTTCAGTGCGCCCGTCCGCCCCTCGGCCCCCCGGCCGCCGGGATCTCCAGGGCCACGACACCGCTGCCTGCCCCGACCAGCCCCGTGGGCCCACCGGACCCCGCCTCTCCCACGAGTTGCCGCGCCAGCGCGGTCAATCCCCGCAGTACCTCCGTCAGATGGTCGCCCGGCGGCTCCGGCGCCGCGGCGACAGCGCGTGCGACCTCCGCGCGGCCCGCGCCACCGTACGCGTCGAGGAGAGGCCGCACCCACGGCTCGTAGGGACCGAAGACGCCTTCTCCGGCGGGTTGCTGGCCCGACCGCAGCGCGACCGTGAGTCGGGCGAGCGCCGGGAGGCCGGTGGCGAAGCCGGGCATCCCGCAGCCGGGAAGGAGCGCCACCGCCTCCTCGTACGGCTCCCAGCCGCCGCCCGACAGCGAGGCGCGCAGCGCGCGGAACCAGGTCGTGAAGACCCGTACGAGAGGCAATTCGTGCCGCGCCGCGAGCGCGTCCGCCGCCGCCGCGCATTCCTCCGCCCCCGCGAAGTCCCCGAGCCCGCACCGCGCCTGCGTCCGCACCAGGAGGCCGAGCACCTCGTGCGGCACGAGCCCGGCGGCCCCCGCCACGGCGACCAGCTCGGCCCCCAGCGCGTCCCGCCCGGCATCCCCGCCCGCCCTCGCGCGCCCCGGACCCCCGCCCGCGCCCCCGGGCGCCCGCGCGAAGCTCTGCACGAACGCCCCGTTGAGGGCGAAGGCCAAGAGCCCCGGGTCCCCGAGCCGCCGCGCCAGCGCCTCCGCCTCGCGCGCCGCCCGCAGCGAGCGGGCGCCCGCCGCCGCGCCGCGCGACTCCACCGCCACCGTCGCGAGCAACCGCGCCCGCTCCGCCTCGCGCTCCGGCGGCAGCTCCCGCAGCACGTCCTCCGCCGCCGCCACGAGCCGCGCCGCCCGCACCGGGTCGTCCGAGCGCGTCCACAGCGCCGGTACGTCGTAGACGCCGATGACCCGCGCCGTCAGCTCCGCGTCCCCGTACCGCCGCGCCTCGGCGACCGCGGCGAGCCGGTGCTCGCGCGCCGTGCTGAGCCCCTCCCCGCCCGTCACGGCGACGTCCCGCATGAGCGCCGCCGCCGTCCGCAGCCGGCTGCGGTCCGCCACCGGAAGCGCCCGCGTGTACGCCTCCGCCGCCCGCGCCCACACCTGGCCGCCGCCCTCCGGGGCCGGGTCCAGGTGCGGCGCCTGGCGCAGGATGTCCTGCTCCAGACGGGACAAGCGTGCTCCCGGCTCCACCCCCAGCCGGACATCGAGCGTCCGCCGCACCCGGCGCAGCGCCGACAGCGCGTCCGCCTGGCGGCCCGAGCGGTACAACGCGAGGGCCAGCAGCCGCCAGCCCTCCTCGCGCGCCGGGTGCGTCGCCACGAACTCCTCCAGGTCCGGCACGGCCCGCGCCGCGCCGCCCCGCGCGAGCAGCGCCCCCGCCGCGCGCTCCACGACGTGCAGCCGCAGGCTCTCCAGCCGCGCCGCCTCGGCGCGCGCCCACGGCGCCGCCGCCACGTCCGCGAACGCCGGGCCGCGCCACAGCGCGAGCGCCCCCTCCAGCGTCTCCACGAGCGCGGGCGCGGCCTCGTCAGCCCGCGCGGCCCGCTCGAAGCGCCACGCGTCCACGTCGTCGACGGCGGCCCGCAGCGCGTACCCCGGCCCCTCCGTGACCAGCAGCTTCGCCGCCGTCCTCGGCCGGCGCCCCGGTTCGAGCACGCGCCGCAGCGCCGCCACGAAGGTCCGCACGGCCCCCTCCGGATCGCGGGGCAGCGCCTCGCCGTCCCACAGGTCCGCGACGAGACGCGGCAGCGGCACGACCTGACGGCGGGCGACCAGGAGCCGCGCGAGCACCGCCCGCTGCCGCGGCCCCCCGAGGGGCAGCTCCGTCCGTCCCGCGCCGTACGCCGCGAGCGGGCCCAGCACCGCGAGATCCACCACCGGGACCACCTCCCACCCGTACTCATCCCGTACTCATCGACACCCCCGAGGCTGACACCACCGACCGACACCGAGCCCCGGAGGCCACCATGCCCCTCACCGTCCCCGGCTTCGCCCACCACACCGTCCCCGTCGCCGAGGGCGTCCGCCTGCACGCCGCCGTCGGCGGCTCCGGCAGCCCCGTCGTCCTCCTGCACGGCTTCCCGCAGACCCACCTCATGTGGCGCGAGGTCGCCGCGGACCTCGCCGCCGACCACACCGTGATCGTCCCCGACCTGCGCGGCTACGGCGCGAGCGACAAACCCGCCGAGGCCGGTCCCGAGACGTACGCCAAGCGGACCATGGCGCGGGACGTCGTCCACCTCGCGCACGCCCTCGGCCACGAGCGCTTCGCCCTCGCGGGCCACGACAGGGGCGCCCTCGTCGCCTACCGCGCCGGGCTCGACCACCCGGACGCCGTGAGCCACCTGCTGTGCCTCGACGTCCTGCCGATCATCGACTCCTGGGAGGCGATGCGCGGCACGAGCGCGGCCGTCGGCTTCCACCTCTACCTGATGGCACAGCCCCCGGGCCTGCCCGAAGCCATGATCAGCGCGAGCGCGGACGCCTTCTTCGGGTACTTCCTCGACGCCTGGGCGAAGAGCCCGTTCCCCGAGGACGTCCGCGCCGAGTACCTCGCGGCGAGCCGCGCGGCGGTGCCCTCGATCGTCGCCGACTACCGCGCGTCCGCGGGTATCGACACCGAGCACGACCGCGCCGACCGCGCGGCGGGCCGCCGCCTCACGATGCCCGTCACCGTCCTCCAGCAGGACTGGGGCGCGGCGCTCGGCTACGACGCGGACGCCGTGTGGCGGGCCTGGGCCCCCGACCTCGTCCACCGCACGACGGACGCCGGGCACTTCATGGCGGAGGAGGCTCCGGACGAGGTGGCGCGGGCGATGCGGGAACTCCTCGCACGCGGCTGAGACACCGCCGGGGTCACGTCAGGCGCGCCGGGCCGCCGGGCAGCGTGCCCGGCGGCCCTCGCACCCCGTGGTCGCCGGGCCGCCTCGTCCCCGCGTCCCGTGACGCGGCGGCGGGCCCGGCGAGCGATCCCCGGGCCCCGCCGCCCGCGCCCGACGTGAGACACCGCACACCCGCGCACCCCCGTCCGCCCCCCGCGCCCCACCCCGCGCCCCCACCCTCGTGCCCTCGCGCGTAGACCCCCTCCCACCTGCGACATCACCCGTTCACAAGGCCCCGCCCGGCGCCCTGGCGGTGCCGCGTCGCGCGGTGTCTTCGCAGGTCGAACCACCCGCGACCAGCGGAGTGACCCCGTCCCCAATTCGGACCAGTGCACGACCTCCCCTACACTCGAAGGCGTGCCAGTACGTGGTGACGGACTCCTTAATCACGATCTCCTCCCGGGCGAGAAGGGCCCCCAGGACGCTTGCGGCGTCTTCGGTGTCTGGGCTCCGGGCGAAGAGGTCGCCAAGCTCACCTACTTCGGGCTGTACGCCCTCCAACACCGGGGCCAGGAATCCGCGGGTATCGCGGTCAGCAACGGCTCCCAGATCCTCGTCTTCAAGGACATGGGCCTCGTCTCCCAGGTCTTCGACGAGACCTCCCTCAGCTCGCTCCAGGGCCACATCGCCGTGGGGCACGCGCGCTACTCGACCACCGGTGCCTCCGTGTGGGAGAACGCGCAGCCCACCTTCCGCGCGACCGCGCACGGCTCGATCGCCCTGGGCCACAACGGCAACCTCGTGAACACCGCGCAGCTCGCCGAGCTCGTCGCCGCGCTCCCCAAGGAGAACGGCCGCGCGACCCAGGTCGCCGCGACCAACGACACCGACCTCGTCACCGCGCTCCTCGCCGGGCAGACGGCCGAGGACGGCACCCCGCTCACCGTGGAACAGGCCGCCCCGCGCGTCCTCCCGCACGTCAAGGGCGCCTTCTCGCTCGTCTTCATGGACGAGAACACGCTCTACGCGGCCCGCGACCCGCAGGGCATCCGCCCGCTCGTCCTCGGCCGCCTGGAGCGCGGCTGGGTCGTCGCGAGCGAGTCCGCCGCGCTCGACATCTGCGGCGCGAGCTTCGTCCGCGAGGTCGAGCCGGGCGAGATGGTCGCGATCGACCAGAACGGCCTGCGCACGAGCCGCTTCGCCGATGCCAGGCCCAAGGGCTGCGTCTTCGAGTACGTCTACCTGGCCCGCCCCGACACCGACATCGCCGGGCGCAACGTCTACCTCAGCCGCGTCGAGATGGGCCGCCGCCTCGCCAGGGAGGCCCCCGTCGAGGCCGACCTGGTGATAGCGACACCGGAGTCCGGGACGCCCGCCGCGATCGGCTACGCCGAGGAGAGCGGCATCCCCTTCGGCAACGGCCTGGTGAAGAACGCCTACGTGGGCCGCACCTTCATCCAGCCCTCGCAGACGATCCGCCAGCTCGGCATCCGCCTCAAGCTCAACCCGCTCAAGGAAGTCATCCGGGGCAAGCGCCTCGTCGTCGTGGACGACTCGATCGTGCGCGGCAACACGCAGCGCGCGCTCGTCCGGATGCTCCGCGAGGCCGGGGCCGCCGAGGTGCACGTGCGGATCTCCTCGCCGCCCGTGAAGTGGCCGTGCTTCTTCGGCATCGACTTCGCCACCCGCGCCGAACTGATCGCCAACGGGATGACCCCCGACGAGATCGGCGCCTCGCTCGGCGCCGACTCGCTCTCGTACATCTCGACGGACGCGATGATCGAGGCGACGACGATCCCGAAGGACCGGCTCTGCCGCGCCTGCTTCGACGGCGAGTACCCGATGGACCTGCCCGACCCCGAGCTGCTCGGCAAGCAGCTCCTGGAGACCGAACTGGCCGCCGGGGTCGCCGAGCCCGCCGCGACCGAGGCCCTGCGCCGGCCCTGAGCCGGGCGAGGCGCCGGGGTCCGCGCGAAGGCGCGGCCCCGGCACCGAAGGCGCGGGCCCACCCACCCCCGTACGCCCGCACCCGCCCGTACCCGGCGGCCCACGCCGCGCGTACGCGTGACCCGTGACCCAGCCCGCGCGGAGAACCGCCGCCGCCCCGCAGACGAAAGACCTGAATGCGCATGTCTCCCACCCCCGCCCAGCCCGCCGGCGCCTCGTACAAGTCGGCGGGTGTCGACATCGAGGCCGGTGACCTCGCCGTCGAGCTCATGAAGAAGTGGGTCGCCAAGGCGACCCGCCCCGAGGTCGTCGGCGGCCTCGGCGGCTTCGCCGGGCTCTTCGACGCCTCCGCGCTCAAGCGGTACGAGCGCCCGCTGCTCGCCTCGGCGACCGACGGCGTCGGCACCAAGGTCGACCTCGCCCGCCAGCTCGGCGTCTACGACACCATCGGCCACGACCTCGTCGCGATGGTCATGGACGACATCGTCGTCTGCGGGGCCGAGCCGCTCTTCATGACGGACTACATCTGCGTCGGCAAGGTCCACCCCGAGCGCGTCGCCGCCATCGTCAAGGGCATCGCCGAGGGCTGTGTCCTCGCGGGCTGCGCGCTCGTCGGCGGTGAGACCGCCGAGCACCCGGGGCTGCTCGGCGCGGACGACTTCGACGTCGCCGGGGCCGGTACGGGAGCGGTCGAGGCCGACCGCGTCCTCGGCGCCGACCGGGTCCGCGAGGGTGACGTCCTGATCGCGATGGCCTCCTCGGGCCTGCACTCCAACGGCTACTCGCTTGTCCGCCACGTCCTCCTCGACCGGGGCGGCCTCTCCCTCGACCGCCGCTTCGAGGACTTCGGCCGCACGCTGGGCGAGGAACTCCTGGAGCCGACGAAGATCTACTCGCTCGACTGCCTCGCCCTGCTCCGTACGAGTGAGGTCCACGCCTTCTCGCACATCACGGGCGGCGGCCTCGCGGCGAACCTCGCCCGCGTCATCCCGGACCACCTGCACGCGCGACTGGACCGCACCACGTGGGCGCCCGCCCCCGTCTTCGACCTCGTGGGCCGTACGGGTGAGGTGGCCCGCGAGGAGCTGGAGAAGACCCTCAACATGGGCGTCGGCATGATCGCCGCGGTGCCCGCCGAAGCCGTCGAGCCCGCGCTCGCGACCCTCGCCGACCGGGGTGTGGACGCCTGGATCGCCGGTGAGGTCGTGGCCCGGGGCGAGCACACCGAGGGCGCGGCCCTCGTCGGGGAGTACGCGAAGTGACACACGGACGCGGCGGTCGCACGACGGCGCATCCCGGAATCCGGGTGCCGTCGCGCGCCGCCGCGCCCGCGGTGCTGCTCTCGGTGCGGGTTCACCACCACGACGTGCGGCCCGAACGAGCCGTGACCGCCGGCTACGAAGCGTCGCCGCTACCGCTCGGGGACAGCAGTAAACCCGGTCCGGGTCGTAGCCCGGACCGGGTACCGCGAGACCGCGAGGTCAAGCGTCGTGGTGGCGAGAGGAGGACGGGGACCGCCCGTCCTTTTCGTTCTCGTCGTCATCGGCGTCGTAACGATCCGCGTACTGTGCGTACGGGTCGTCTTCCTCGTCGTCCTCGAACGGCTTCCCGTTCGGAGGCTGACTCGACGTCGAAGCGCCCAGCTCGTTGGCCAGACGTGTGAGGTCGGTCCCACCGCTGTTGTACTTCAGCTGGCGGGCGACCTTCGTCTGCTTGGCCTTGGCCCGGCCGCGCCCCATGGCTCGACCCCCTCGGTGACGGGGCTCGACGGCCCCAGAGTCTTGACACGCGTTCATGTATCAGGGACGGCACTCCGTGATGAGAGGCCGTGCCCGTAGTGGTTCCACGGTACCTGCTCCGGCGGGCATCCGGTACGCCGCCCGGGACGGGTGCGGTGTCGCGGGGGCGTTACGGAAGGCTGTCGTCGCTGGTCAACGCCGATTTTAGCCTTATCCGGACGGGCGACCCGCCGGATGGGGTGAGTTCTGTCTCGGATGGCTCAGCCGACGGAGGGGGCGGGCACCACCACCGCGCCGAGGCGCATCCGCTCCTCGGCGATGCGATCGGCCGCCACGGCGGGCGGGACGCCCTCGGACTTCGCGGTCGCGAACACTTCGCGCACCGTTTCGTAGATGTGCGCCGTCTTGGCCTTGCACGCCTCGAAGTCGAAGCCGCCGCCCTGCTCCGCCGCCACCTGGATGACGCCCCCGGCGTTCACCACGTAGTCGGGCGCGTACAGGATGCCCCGGTCCGCGAGGTCCTTCTCGACGCCGGGGTGGGCGAGCTGGTTGTTCGCGGCCCCGCAGACGAGGCGGGCGGTCAGGACGGGGACGCTCTCGTCGTTCAGCGCGCCGCCGAGCGCGCACGGTGCGTAGACGTCGAGACCCTCCGTGCGGATGAGGGCCTCCGTGTCCGCGACGACCCGGACCCGCCCCGCGTGCCGCGCGACCACGTCCCGCACCGCCGCCTCGCGCACGTCGGTCACGACGACCTCCGCGCCGTCCTCGACGAGGTGGTCCACGAGGTGGCGGCCGACCTTGCCGATCCCCGCGACCCCGACCGTCCGTCCCGCCAGGTCCGGCGCGCCCCACAGCTCGGCCGCCCCGGCGCGCATCCCCTGGAAGACGCCGTAGGCCGTGAGCACCGAGGAGTCGCCCGCCCCGCCGTTCTCCGGGGAGCGGCCCGTGGTCCACGGGTTGGCGCGCGCGACGACGTCCATGTCGGCGACGTAGGTGCCGACGTCGCAGGCCGTCACGTACCGCCCGCCGAGCGAGGCGACCGCGCGGCCGTAGGCGAGGAGGAGGTCCTCGGTCTTGTCGCGCGCGGGGTCGCCGATGATGACGGCCTTGCCGCCGCCCTGCCGCAGCCCCGCCATCGCGTTCTTGTACGACATGCCGCGCGAGAGCCGCAGCGCGTCGGCGAGCGCGTCGGCCTCGCGCGCGTAGGCGTGGAAGCGGGTGCCGCCGAGGGCGGGCCCGAGGGCGGTGGAGTGGACGGCGATGATCGCCTTGAGGCCGCTCGCGCGGTCCTGGCAGAGCACGACCTGCTCGTGCCCGCCGGCGTCGCCCGAGGTGGTTTCCGGGTGGAAGAGGCCGTGCAGAACGCCGTTGTCCGTGTCGGTCACTGTGGTGACTCCTCGATGTGAGGTCCGCTGGCGCCGCCGCGCGTGTGCGGTGGCGAACGTCCCGCCCCGCGAGGGTGGATGGGGACGGTCCGGCATGAGCGTAGGACGTACGGGCCCGCGCCGCGCGGGACGTGGCGGGTATCACCCGGGAGGGTGAGAGCAGTGCGTGGCACGATGGGCGGGACGGTGTGGTCGCGCGGGTTTTCCGCGCCCGGGACCGGGGAGGGAGGAAGCGTGCCCAAGGTGTCCTCGCTGAGCGTCCCGTACGCCGCCTACCTCCGTGTCTACGAGCCGCTCGCCGCGTTCCCCCGGGCCGAGCGCGAGTACTGGGAGCGCTACGCGCGGAGCGCTGAACTCCCCTCCTGCCAGGACGAGTTGCGCCGCTCGCTCGCGGACCTGCTGCCCACGCCGCCGATCCCGGTGCCGGTCCACGAGAGCGGCGAGGCGTTCGTCGCCGAGGTGGACGGGGTCGTGTGCGTGTGCCCTTGGCGGACCCGGCTGCGCGGCTGGCAGGCGCTGGGCGCCCTGGCGGACGAGTTGCCGGCCCCGGTGCTGGACGCCGCGCTGCCCGAGGTCGTGCGCAAGCAGGCGATGGCTGATTTTGATCGGTGGCTCAGCCGTCATCCGGACGCGCGGCCGTGGATTCGCACGGGCCGCTGGCAGGTGCCGCTGAGCTGGTTCGCGCTCGTCGCGGACGCCGAGCGCGAGTGGCGGCCCGAGCTGCCCCGGCTCCGCTACCGCACCCCCATGGTCGAGGCCCGCCGCCGCGTCGCGCGCGGGCTCAAGGCGCTGCGGGACACGGTCGAGGAGGGCGCGCTCGTCGACGGGCTCATCGACGTGGGCAGCTGGCTGGAGGACTTCCACCCGCGCTCGCTCGTCGAGCTGGACTACGGCGGACTCGTCCACGCGCTCCCGGCGGACGGCCTGGACGAGGACCACTCGGCGGCCGACATGGCGGCGGCGCTCGCGGGGCTGCGGGACGACGAGCCGGAAGCGGCGGGCGAGGCGTACGGGCGGCTCGTGGAGCGGTGGCGCGCGGTGCGGGAGCGGCAGTTCGCGAACTGAGCGCTGGGTGCGGGGACGGGCCAGAGTGGCCGCGGCGCTCTCGCGCCGGTGTCGCGCCGGCCCGCACGGCGCGCTCCGCACGGCGCGCTCCGCACGGCGCGCTCCGCACGGCGCTCCGGTGCCGGTCCTCGCGGACGGTCCCGTTCTTTCTCGCGCGGTCGCACCCCCGCTGCGTACCCTGCACTCCGGCGTGCGCCGTGAACCCTTCCGAGTCCATCTCCGTGCAAGGGAGTTGACGGCTTCGTCCGGCTCGCCGCCAGATCGGGGCAAGCGGGGTGATCCGTGATGGATCGCACGTAGAGGGCCCCTTGCGGCCTTCCCCCCTCCTCGTGTCAAAATAGGACAAGGAGCCCTGCGGGGGCTCCTTCCGTTCACTTGTGGGCGGTTTGTCATGCCTCGTCCGGGAAAGTACTTTCGTGGGGGAAGCCGCGGGCAGCGATCTTGCTGTGACTGATCGTTACGGAGGGGTAACTGTCCGCTATGGCACGGTCCATCGGCTTCCGTCGCTGATGGCCGTCTGAGAGGGCAATTCCATCGGTTTGGCCGACGCGGCTGGACGGATGGTGTAGTTGTAGTGCCGAGGACAAGCCGTTCGTCCTATAACCGACTCGACCTTCGTCCGCCCATTTCGGGCAACGTGGGTCAAGGTGCAGAATTTAGAGGAATGAACCGAGAAGGTTCGGTTCTCCCGAGGAGGCCGCTCATGACCGCTCGCACCCCTGACGCCGAGGCCCTGCTGACCCCGGCTGAGGTCGCCACGATGTTCCGCGTCGACCCCAAGACGGTCACGCGCTGGGCGAAGGCCGGCAAGCTCACGTCGATCCGCACGCTCGGCGGGCACCGCCGTTACCGCGAGGCCGAGGTCCGCGCTCTGCTGGCGGGTATCCCCCAGCAGCGCAGCGAGTCCTGACCGCGCGGCGAAAAGGGCTCTACCGGGCGTTTCGGGTCCCCAAACCCCTTCCGCTCCGCTTCACAGCTTCATATCCGACGTCGGCCGCCTGCCCCAACAGGCGTCCTTGCCGCAAGTCTTGGGTACGTCATTGGCCGCGCTGGGCTCCGCCGGGTCCAGCGCGGTTTTTTGTTGCCCGCGCGCCCGCGCGTGCGCCCCCTCCCTCACGGGACCGCCCGCACGGGCGGTCTCAGGGACTTCCCGGGCCGGTCCGAGTGTGCGGAAGTGTGCGGACCGGGTTGCGAGGACGGTGATCCACGGGCGTTGGCGTGGCAAAGTGTGCGGTCTTGCCGGGGGAGTATTCGGCTCTCTGCATGGCGGTGCAATTGCACATATTAAATTGACCCCATGTAGGCGCGGGTTAAGTCCGACCTGTTCGCGAAGAAAATACGTGACACCCGTCACACAGCGAACTCCTTGTCACGTCCACGCACCGTGCGTTAGTGGGGCGGGGGCCTCCTTTCGCCCGGTGTCCGCGTGTTCGACGCCGTGGGAGAAGACCTATCAGCTCCACCCGCTGTGGGGGCTTCTCCCGCCGCGATATCACTCGTTGGGGGGACTTTCGTGTCCATGTGGCTCCCGGGCGCTCTCAGGGGCACTCAGGGGCCGTCAGGGTCCGCTCAGGGATTACTCGCGCCCAGGGCGACGGGTCAAGGCAAGTCTTGGTCAGGTGAGGGCAAGGGGTGGTCAACTACCCGCGTCCGGCTGGGCGCATACGGCTCCCGGGGGGCGCGGCGGAGTCGCGCGGGGGGCGCTCGGGGGTCACGGGGGAGGGGCGGGGCGAGTGGGAGTGGCCCGAGCGCGGGAGTGGAACCGGGCGAGCCGGGCGGCACGGCGCGTGCGAAGTCCTGGAAACCGGCTGGGGGCACGCGGGGTCGCGCGGGCGCACGCGAAAGGCCCGCCACCGAAGTGACGGGCCTTTCGTTCTGTCTCTCTACTGCGGTCCTGACGGGATTTGAACCCGCGGCCTCCACCTTGACAGGGTGGCGAGCACTCCAAACTGCTCCACAGGACCAGAAGCGGCGCCTTCTCGGTGTGTCCACCGCGCTGGGCTGCGAGAAGGACTCTACAGCAGCCCGGGGTCCTGGTCGAACTCGCTGTCCGTGAGCGTCCGCTCACGGCGCCGCGGCGTCGATCGCCTTCACGATCCGCTTGTCCGAGACCGGGTACGCCGTGCCGAGCGCGTGCGCGAAGTAGCTGACCCGCAGCTCCTCCACCATCCACCGGATGTCCCGCGCCGCCTGCGGCACCGGCCGCCCCGCGGGGAACTGCTCCAGGAGCCACAGGTACTCGTCGCGCATCTCGCGGACCTTCTCCATCCGCGTCGTGTCCCGCTGCGCGTTCGCCGGCATCTGCTGCAGGCGCCGGTCCACGGCCCGCAGATAGCGCAGCAGATCGGAGAGCCGCATCAGCCCGGCCTCCGTCACGAAGCCCGGGTGCACCAGTGCGTCGAGCTGTTCGCGGACATCCGCCAGGTTCGCGAGCAGCGCGGGGGAACGGGTGCTTTTCAGCCGTCTTTCGCACGCCTGCCAGGCGGCCACGACCTGCTGCACGGCGGCCACCGCGTTGACGGTCGTGTCCACGATCCCGGCCCGTACGAACTCGTACAGCTTCCGGTACCCCGCCTCGTCCCACGCCGGGCCGCCCGCGCGCTCGATGAGCCGGTCCGCCGCAGCCGTCGCGCAGTCCGCGAAGAGCGCCTGCATCGATCCGTGCGGGTTCGCCGAGAGCGCGAGCTTCTGCGGGTTGGTGAGCTTGTCCTGCGCGAACTTCGCGGGATTCACCGGGATGTTGCGCAGGATGAGCCGCCGCGTCCCGCGCCACATCGCCGCGCGCTGCTCCTCCTCGCTGTCGAAGAGCCGCACCCCGACCGTGTCGCCCTCGTCCACGAGCGCCGGGTACGCCTTCACCGGCTGCCCGCCGCGCCGCGTCTCGAAGACCTTGCTCAGCGTCCCGAGGTCCCCCCAGTCCGTGAGCCCCTTCTGCTCGACCGACACCTGCCCCGTACGCTCCGCGCTCGCCGCCGCGGCCCGCGAGAGCGCCTGCCGCGCCTTGGGGCGCAGCCGGTCGCGCAGCGCGTCGAGATCCTTGTCCTCGGCGAGCCGCCTGCGTCGCTCGTCGACGATCCGGAACGTGATCTTGAGGTGGTCGGGCACCTTCGCGACGTCGAAGTCCTCGGCCGTGACCGGCACGCCGACCATCTGCTGAAGTCCCTTGGCGAGCGCGGTCGTCAGCGGCGCGCTCAGGGGACTCGCCGTCGCCAGGAAGCGCCGCGCGAAGTTCGGCGCCGGCACGTAGTTGCGCCGGATCGGCTTGGGGAGCGAGCGGATCAGCTCCGTCACGACCTCCTCGCGCAGCCCAGGGATCTGCCAGTCGAAGCCCTCCGACGTGACCTGGTTGAGCACCTGGAGCGGTACGTGCACGGTCACGCCGTCCGCGTCCGCGCCCGGCTCGAACTGGTACGTCACGCGGAAGTCGAGCGCTCCCTGCCGCCACCGGTCCGGGTAGTCGTCCTTGGTGATGCCCTGCGCCGCCTCCGTGAGCAGCATCGACCGCTCGAAGTCGAGGAGTTCGGGCTCCTCCTGCCGCTTGCGCTTCCACCACGAGTCGAAGTGCGCGCCCGAGACGACGTGGGCGGGCACCCGCTCGTCGTAGAAGTCGTACAGCGCCTCGTCGTCCACGACGATGCCGCGCCTGCGCGCCCGGTGCTCCAGCTCCTCGACCTCGGTGAGCAAGCGCCTGTTGTCCGCGAAGAACTTGTGGTGCGTACGCCAGTCGCCCTCGACGAGCGCGTTGCGGATGAACAGCTCGCGGGAGACCTCCGGGTCGATGCGCCCGTAGTTGACCTTGCGCTGCGCCGCGAGCGTCACGCCGTACAGCGTCACCTTCTCGTACGCCATCACGGCCGCCTGGTCCTTCTCCCAGTGCGGTTCGCTGTACGTGCGCTTGACGAGGTGCGCGCCGAGCCGCTCGGCCCACTCCGGCTCGATCCGCGCGTTGACGCGCGCCCACAGCCGCGAGGTCTCCACCAGCTCCGCGGACATCACGTACCGCGGCGGCTTCTTGAAGAGCGCCGAGCCGGGGAACACCGCGAACTTCGCGCCGCGCGCGCCGAGGTACTCGTTCCCGCCGCCGCGCCGCTTCTCCTTCGCCTGCTGCGCGGCGTCCTTGGCAGCGGACTCCTTCACGTCCTTCATGCCGATGTGCGAGAGGAGCCCCGCGAGCAGCGAGACGTGCACCTGCTCGGGCGGTGAGTCGTCCGTGTTGACGTGCAGGCCGAGCTGCTGTGCCACGGAGCGGATCTGCGCGTAGATGTCCTGCCACTCCCTGATCCGCAGGTAGTTCAGGAACTCGTTCTTGCACATCCGGCGGAAGGCCGAGGACGACAGGGCCTTCTGCTGCTCGCGGATGTACGTCCACAGGTTGAGGAAGGCGAGGAAGTCGCTCGTCTCGTCCTTGAAGCGGGCGTGGAACTGGTCGGCCTGCGCCTGCTTCTCGCTCGGCCGCTCGCGCGGGTCCTGGAGCGAGAGCGCCGCGGCGATCACCATGACCTCGCGCACGCACCCGTTGCGGTCCGCCTCCAGGACCATGCGCGCCAGCCGCGGGTCCACGGGAAGCTGCGCGAGCCTGCGGCCCGTCTGCGTGAGCCGCTTGCGCTGGTCCTTCTGCTCCGGGTCGAGCGCGCCGAGCTCCTGGAGGAGTTGCACGCCGTCCCGGATGTTGCGGTGGTCCGGCGGGTCGATGAAGGGGAACTTCTCGATCTCGCCGAGCCCGGCCGAGGTCATCTGGAGGATCACGGACGCCAGGTTCGTACGGAGGATCTCCGCGTCCGTGAACTCGGGGCGCGCCTCGAAGTCCTCCTCCGAGTACAGCCGGACGCAGATGCCGTCCGAGGTACGACCGCAGCGGCCCTTGCGCTGGTTCGCGCTCGCCTGCGAGATCGCCTCGATGGGCAGCCGCTGCACCTTCGTACGGGCGCTGTAGCGCGAGATGCGCGCCGTGCCCGGGTCGATCACGTACTTGATGCCGGGCACGGTCAGGCTCGTCTCGGCGACGTTCGTCGCGAGGACGATACGGCGCGCGCTGTCGCCCGGCGCCCGCTTGAAGACGCGGTTCTGCTCCGCGTGCGAGAGCCGCGCGTACAGCGGCAGGACCTCGGTGAAGGGGAACTTCCTCTTCTCCAGCGCGTCGGCCGTGTCCCTGATCTCGCGCTCCCCGGAGAGGAACACGAGGATGTCGCCGCTCGGCTCGCGGCGCAGTTCCTCGACCGCGTCGATGATCGCGGTGGTCTGGTCGCGGTCGGGCTCCTCGCTGTCCTCGGCGAGCAGCGGCCGGTAGCGCACCTCGACCGGGTACGTACGGCCCGAGACCTCGACGATCGGGGCGTCGCCGAAGTGCCGCGAGAAGCGCTCGGGGTCGATCGTCGCCGAGGTGATGATCACCTTGAGGTCGGGGCGCCGGGGCAGGAGCTGGGCGAGGTAGCCGAGGAGGAAGTCGATGTTGAGGCTGCGCTCGTGCGCCTCGTCGATGATGATCGTGTCGTACGCGCGCAGCTCGCGGTCCGTCTGGATCTCGGCGAGCAGGATGCCGTCCGTCATCAGCTTGACGTACGTCCCGCGGCTGACCTGGTCCGTGAAGCGGACCTTCCAGCCGACCGCTTCGCCGAGCGGCGTGTCCAGTTCGCTCGCGACGCGCTCGGCGACGGTACGGGCCGCGAGCCGGCGCGGCTGCGTGTGGCCGATCATGCCGCGTACGCCGCGGCCCAGTTCCAGGCAGAGCTTGGGGATCTGCGTCGTCTTGCCCGAGCCGGTCTCGCCCGCGACGATCACGACCTGGTTCTCGCGGATCGCCTCCGCGATGTCGTCCTTCTTCGCGCTGACCGGGAGCTGGGGCGGGTAGCTGACCTCGGGCACGTGCGCGGCGCGCTCGGCGAGCCGCTCCTCGGCCTTGGCGATCTCCGCCTCGATCTCGGCGAGTACGGCGCTTCTCGCCTCCGGCTTGCGCACCCGGCGGGTGCCTTCGAGCCTGCGGCCGAGCCGCTGGGCGTCGCGCGGCGCGAGGAGCGCGAGTCGGGGCGCGAGGTCCGCGCTGGTGGGGGCGGGTGCAGGCGAAGTGGACATACCACTTCCAGTATCGCACCCGCCGCACGGGCGCGGCGAGGGGTTATCGGCGGGGGCGCCTCGCCGGAGGGCGGGGGCGCGCGGTGGGCGCGGGCGGCGCCCCGGCGCGGCGGGGACGGCCGCCGGGTGCGCGAGGCTGCCGCGGCGGGCGGCGACCGGCCGGCACGTCGGTGCCCTGTCCGGCCCGTCGGCCCTGAACGCCGGTGGTCGCGGCCCGCGAGCGGCGCCGCTGAGCAGCGGAGGGGCGGCGTTCAGTCGCGCAGGTGCCGGCCGACCCTGCCGAGCCCGGTGGCCAGCGCGTCCAACTCGGTGGGGTCGAGGACGTCGATGAGGGCCTCGCGCACCGCGGCGACGTGGCCGGGGGCGGCCTTCTTCAGGGTCTTGTCGCCCTGCTCCGTCAGGACGGCGAACACCCCGCGATCGTCGGTGGCGCAGGAGCGGCGCCGTACCAGGCCCCGCTTCTCCAACTGGCCGACCTGGTAGGTCAGGCCGCTCTTGGAGGTGATGAGCCGGTGCGCCAGCTCCGTCATGCGTAGCTCCTGGTCCGGCGACGCGGCGAGCAGAACGAGGATCTCGTACTGCGTGTGGGAGAGGCCCTCACTGTCCTTGAGCTGCTGCTCCAAGTACCGGTTGACGCGGTTGCTCGCCTCCAGGAATCCCGTCCAGGCCGCCATCTCCCGCTCGTTCAGCCATCGCGTGTCGTCCATCCCGCCATTCTAAGCGGTTGTTCATATTTGAACGATCCGCTACGGTCATGCCCGTTCGCATGTGAACCACCTCTCTCGGGCACCGCATCGCCGCGGCACGCCCTCCCCCCACCCAGGGAGTCACCATGCCGTCCCCCGACGCCACCCTCTCCGCCACCGATCCCGCCCCCGGAACCACCGCCGACCGGGCTCCCGCCCTCGCGGTACCCGCGCACGACGCGGGCCTGCTCCTCCTGCGCCTGATCCTCGGCCTCATCATGGCCGCCCACGGCAGCCAGAAGCTGTTCGGCTGGTTCTCCGGCGGCGGGCTGGATGGCACCGGCCAGTTCTTCACCTCCGCCGGCTACCCGGCGGGCAAGGCGATGGCCGTCGTCGCCGGACTCTGCGAGACCCTGGGCGGGCTCGGCCTGGCGGTCGGCCTGCTCACCCCGCTCGCGGGCGCGGCGCTCCTCGGCACCATGGTCAACGCCCTCGCGGTCAAGTGGGGCGGCGGCTTCTTCGCCCCGACGGGCGTCGAGTACGAGTTGCTGCTCGCCCTCGGCGCGGCGGCCCTCACCCTGACCGGGCCCGGCGCCTACGCGGCCGACCGCTACGTGCCCCTCCTGCGGCGGCACCGGCTCGGGTACGGCGTGGCCGCGGTGCTCCTGGGCGTCGTCCTCTCCGCCCTCGTGCTCCTGGTCCGCGACTGACGACCACCGCCCGTGCGGTAGTTCCCCGCCGGTCCGTGGGGGGACCTACCGCTGGGGTTGCGGTTGTGCACGGACCTGAACGGGGGCCGCGAGTCCCCACCGACGCACGTCGAGTGTCACAGCGGGCCCGGGGCGGATCCGCCGCCCCGGGCCCGCGGCATGACCCGGCCGTGGGCACAGCCCCCAGATTGAAGGGGGCCCGCGCGAGGTCGCGCAGAGGCACCAGGGCGGGGGCCTACTGCTCCGTGCTGTCCGGCTCGTGGCGCAGGCCGGAGGCGAACACGGCGTGCACGCCGCTCAGCGCGGAGAGGTCCGCGAGCGGGTCACCGTGCACCAGGAGGAGATCCGCGCGGTGGCCGGGAGCGACTTTCCCCGTGATCCCGGCCAGGCCCAGGGCGGCGGCAGCGCGTGAGGTGGCCATGTCGATGACCGTGGCGTTCGGCAGACCGAGGTGCGCGTAGAACCCGAGAGCCGGGACCAGTCCGTCGAAGCCGGCGCGCTGCACGCCCGCGTCCGTACCCGCGATCAGGCGGACTCCCGCGTCGGCCATCCGCCGGACCAGACCGAACATCGCGTGGGCGCGTTCCTCGCCGAAGAACCGGGGGAGCATCCGCCAGTGCGGGCTCACGGCCGGGCACACGGCGATGCCGTCGGCACCGTGTGCGTGCGCCGCCACGGGTACGCCCGCGGCGTGCGCTTCCTCCACCAGCGCGGCGAGCTCTTCCGCCGAGAACTGGCTCTGGTGGCTCTTGGGACCGTCCTTCGTCAGGCCCCCGCCGGTGGCCATCGCCTTGATGACCCCGGCCCCGGCCGCGAGGTTGCGCCGCACCAGTTCGCGGATCTCGGCCTGGCCGGAGACTTCGCCGCCCAGGAAGTGGCAGTGGCCGCCCACGGTGGTGGCCGGGGTGCCCGCGGCGACGACGCGTGGCCCCGGCGTACGCCGCTCGGCGATGTCGGCCGCCAAGCGAAGCGCCAGTCCGCCGCGGTCACCGAGATCGCGGACAGTCGTGACTCCGCTGTCGAGGAGCTGTTCACCGCGACGCCGCATGTCCTCGAAGAGGTCGTGGTCCGTCGCGTTCCGGAGGGTGGACACCGGATCCGGCCCTCCGTCGAAGACCAGGTGCACGTGGGCGTCGATGAGACCGGGCAGAACTGTTCCGCCGAACTCGAAGCGGGGCACGTCGGCCCCGGCCCGCCTCTCGATCTCCTCGCGCGGCCCGACGGCGACGATCGACTCGCCCTCGATGAGGACGGCGCCGTTTTCCAGGTAAGTCCCCGAGTCGACGAGCACTCGTCCACCGGTGATCAGCATCGTGACTCCTTGATCGTGCGAGGTCGTACGGCCGCGCCCGGTGCGTCGGACACCGCCATCCGTTGTGTCACACCCGACGCGCGGTCACTGCCCAGCGCCACAGGGAGGAAACCGCGCGGTTGGGAGCGGGGGCGGCCCTTCGCCCTCCGGCAGGAGCCGGGCGCCGAGCCCGGCGGAGCCGATGGCGAGGGCTGTGCCGTCGTCGCCCTCATCCGGCAGGGCGGGTACGGGCCGCCGGCTGTCGCGGCGCTCCACGATGTGGCGGCGGCGCCGGTCCACGCCGCGCGCTCGTAACCGGTCCGAGGCGGCGTGGCCGCCGTCACGGCCCGGTCCTCTGCCGAGGCGCACAACGACAACGCCCCGGACGGCATGTCCGGGGCGTTGTCCAAGCGGTGGCTGGGGCCGGGATCGAACCGGCGACCTATCGCTTTTCAGGCGATCGCTCGTACCAACTGAGCTACCCAGCCACGAAGTTCACGAAGAACTTCAGCGGTCCTGACGGGATTTGAACCCGCGGCCTCCACCTTGACAGGGTGGCGAGCACTCCAAACTGCTCCACAGGACCTCGACGTACGTTTCCGTACGGTGAAACGTGCCCCCAACGGGATTCGAACCCGTGCTACCGCCTTGAAAGGGCGGCGTCCTGGGCCACTAGACGATGAGGGCTAATTGGCCCGCCTGGGCGCTTCGCAGCGCGTCGGGGACGTGAGAAGCATATGGGATGGGAGGAGGGTTCGCCAAAACGGTTTCCCGGGGGGCGGGGAGCGGGGCCGGTCGGGGCGGGGAGCGGGCGCCGGATCAGGGGGCGGCGGGGCTGCTGCCCGACGGGCTCGGGTCCGCTCCCGGCTGGTTCTCCTTCGCGATGTGGCGGCTGACCTCGGCGCTGCTGAGGCCGAGGCCGCCGAGGGTGATCTCGTCCCAGGCCTGGACCCGGTGGGTGTCCTTGTCGAGGTACAGGACCGAGGCCTGGACCGGGTCCGGGTGCTCGCCCTCGACCGCGCGCAGGCCGCTGCCGCCCGTCGAGCCCTCGATCCGCAGCCTCGTACCGCCCGGCAGGATCTCCTGCCGCCTGTGGTGCAGGTGCCCCGCGAGCGCGAGCGGCACCGCGCCGTCGGTCTCGCGCGCCGCGTCGGGATCGTGCGCGACCGCGATGTCCACGGGCGCCTCCTGCTGGCGGATCTCGTACGCGAGCTTGATGCCCGCCGCCTTCTCGGCCGCCTTGCCGCCGCGCTCCGCCGTGCGGTCGGGGGTGTACTGCGGGTCGCCCGTACCCGCGACGCGGAGGCCCGCGACCGTCACGACGCGGCCCTCGTCGAGCACGCGGACGTTCTTGAAGCGCTTCGGGTCGGAGAGGTACTTCTGCGTCGTCGCCGAGTCGTGGTTCCCGCGCACCCACACGTAGGGGGCGTCGAGGTCGGCGACCGGGTCGAGGAAGCCGTTCTCGGCGGCGCTGCCGTGGTCCATCGTGTCGCCCGAGTCGATGATCACGTCGATGTCGTACTGCTTCACGAGCGAGGCCACGATGGGCCAGGCCGCCGGGTTGAGGTGGATGTCCGAGACGTGCAGGACGCGGACGGTGGAGGGGTCCGGCTGGTAGGCGGGGAGCGTCGATGTCACGTCGTACAGCTTGGTCACGTTGGTGACGAGCCGGGCCAGCTCCTGCGAGTACACGTCGAACTCGGTGACGATGCTGCGCGCGTCCCCGACCACGGCCGGGGCGCTGCTGAGCAGGCCGGAGAAGCGGGGCTCCAGGACCGATTTCGGGTTCCACGTGGCCCACGCCGTGCCGCCGGACGCGGCGAGCAGCGCGAGCGCGAGGCCGCTCGCGAGGAGCGCGGGGCGCGGCCTGCGGTAGACGACGAGGCCGAGCGCGGCGGCCCCGGTGACGACGGCGACGCAGGACCGGACACCCAGTTCGACGGCCCCGTGCCGGACGTCGCGCGCCACCTCGTCCTGGAGCCCGCTCAGCCGCTCGGGGTGCGCGACGAGCGCCTGGGCGCGGACGGGGTCGAGCCGGTCGGCCTCGACGTCGAGGCGCAGGGGGGCGCGGTGGCTGTCGAGGGAGAGCGCGCCGAGCGGCGAGACGTCGACGCGGGTGCCACCGCTCGCCGAGGGTGCGAGTGCCATCCGGGTGTCCATGGGGCCCACGGGCACTTTGACGGTGCCGACGACGAGCAGGCCGAGCCAGGCACCGGCGAGCGCCACGACGACGAGGGCGAGCGCGTGCGGCCAGCGGCGGGCCGGGGACCCGGGCGCGGTGGGGCCGGGGAGCGGGGCGAGCGGCGGGGCGCCGACGCGGGGGCGGGGGATGCCGGGACGGGGGACGCGGGTGCGGGGCGTCGGCTTGCGGGCGGGCGGTATCCGGTCGGGCGCCATGGGGATGCTCTGCCCACGCGGGGGCGCCCGGATACGTACGGGGCACGGCGGGGCCGTTCGCGGGGCTCGCCGGATGCGTACGGGGCGCGGCGGGACCGCTGACGGGCGGGCCCCGGACGCCCGGAGGTCCCGGCGGAACCGCTCAGGGGGCCCCGGCACCCCCGGGTACCCCCGGACCCCTCCGGTCACAGCCAAGCCGCTCGCGGGCCCCCGGACCCGTACGCGCGGCGGCGGGACCCTCCGGGGAGGCGCGCCCCCGTCACCCCCAGCCCAGCTCGTGCAACCTCTCGTCGTCGATCCCGAAATGGTGCGCCACCTCGTGCACCACCGTCACCGCGACCTCCGCCACGACCTCGTCCTCCGTCGCGCAGTACCGCAGCGTCGGTCCCCGGTAGACCGAGATCCGGTCGGGGAGCACGCCCGCGTACCACTCGCCGCGCTCGGTCAGCGGCGTGCCCTCGTAGAGGCCCAGGAGTTCGGGGTCGTCGGCGGGCGGCTCGTCCTCGACGAAGACGGCGACGTTGTCCATCACCCGGGTCAGCTCGGGCGGGATCGTGTCGAGCGCCTCGGCCACCAGTTCCTCGAAGCGTTCCTCGCTCATCTCCAGCACGCCGCCATTGTGCGGGACGCCCGCCCGCCGTGTCCTGTGCGGCCCCGGGGGAGTTGGGCAGTGCGTACTCCGCCGTCCCGCGCCACCGGAGGTCCTTCCGTGCGCCACTTCCCCGTCCCCTTGCGGCTCGCCGCCGTTCTCGCCGCGACCCTCGCGGGGACCGGCTGCATGAACGTCGGCGACGACCCGGCCGGTTCGTCGAGCGCCGGTGCCACCGCGGGCGTCGCCCACGAGTCGCCCGACGGCGGTGCCCTGCGCGCCGTACCGCAGGGCGACAAGGCGCCCGGCCGGGCCGGGCCGGGCGGCGCGCGGCCAGGAGCCTCCGGCAGCCCTTCCCCGTCCTCCTCGGCCCACCCCACCGCCAAGGACCCGGCCACCCCTGCCGACGACGACCGCCCCGGCCGCCATCCCTCCCGGCCCGCCGCCTCCCGTCCCGACCGTCCCGACCGCCCCGCCCCGCCC
>NZ_JOGO01000058.1 GCF_000719475.1 Streptomyces sp. NRRL F-5630
CGTGTTCCCGACTCTATCAGACTCTCTCGGGCCCGATTTCCTCGGCGCCTTTCCGGTTCCCGTTCCGGCCTTCCGGCCTTTCCGTTTCCCTTTCGGCGTCCCCGACTTTATCAGATCTTCGGCGGCCGATTTACCGGCTGTCCTTCGTTCCGCATTGTTCGGAGAGGGTGCCCACGCTGCTCCGCCGTTGGGCGGTTCTTTCGGGGCGTGGAGGACAGTAGCAGGTCGTCAGGGCGCGATGCACATCCGGTGGGTGCCCTTCGCATCTCTGTTCGCCGAGGCGGCGCGCACCTGCGACGTCAGCGGTTCATGACGGTGATGTCTTCCATGGCCGCGGCGCCCGCGCCCGGTGCTGTGACGAGCGTTTTCGTGGGGCGGTGGCCCCGCCCCGGACCGTGCGAGCCTCGGTCGGGGCGGGCTTCGCGGTGGGCACGGCGGGGGCGACGGGTGTCCTGGAGGAGCCGGTGACCGAACTGGCGGTCGTAAGGGGCGGCGCGCTGACGTTGCGGCCGCTCCCGGGCTGACGGCGGCCGGAGGACGAGGGGGTGGCCGTGCACCGGCCGTGCACCGGCCGTCCCCCCTCGTCACTCCCCGGGCTCCGGCGGGAACTCGTTCGGCGGCGACTCCAGGTCCTCCAGCTCGACCCCGGGGGCCGCCAGCACGACGTCCCCGGCGAGGTGCACCTCGTGCCGCTCCCCCGTCTCCAGGTCGCTGACCTGATACGAGTCCACGCGCAGGGGCCCGTTGTCAGTGGCGTGTGTTTGGGTGTCCGTCAGTTGCCAGGACTGGTCGGCCGTCCTGGTGGCGAGCACCGGTGCGCTGAAGGAGACCAGCCGGATACGGGTGGGGGGAGACGAGGGGGTGAGGCGGAGGAGTCTGGCGGTGGCGACATAGAAGGCGGGGGACGTACCGCCGAAGGCGTGGGCGCGCGCGTTGCCCTCGGTGGCGTGGTTCCCCTCCGGGTCCGACCTGACCCAGGTGAGCCCTTCGAGGGCGCCGCCGCGGACCTGCCAGCCGCCCGCGCGCAGTTCGAGTCGCAGGGGACGCCCGCGCGAGTCGAGCGTGAGGTCGACGGTGCCGGCGTCCGGCTCGCCCACGGGGGTGGTGAGCCGGGCGACGTACCGCCAGCCGGAGGGGCCGGGCGCGCACTGGAAGTGCTCCTCGGCCAGGAGGCCGCCGTCGTGCGGATCGTGGAGGGAGTAGCGGCCTCGGGGCATCGGGGGGTGTCCTGGGGTGGGTGCTCGGGGGTGCGGGGGAAGCGGGACGGCCCGGAAGCGGGGGCTTCCGGGCCGTCCTCAGCTGCTCCGACGAGCGTACTTCCGCACGAGCGGGGCTCAGTAGCGGTAGTGGTCCGACTTGTACGGGCCCTCGACCGGCACGCCGAGGTACTCGGCCTGCTCGGGGCGGAGCGTCGTGAGCTTCACGCCGAGCGCGGCGAGGTGGAGGCGGGCGACCTTCTCGTCGAGCGCCTTCGGCAGCACGTAGACGCCGACGGGGTACTCCTCCGGCTTCGTAAACAGCTCGATCTGCGCGATCGTCTGGTCGGCGAAGCTGTTGGACATGACGAAGGAGGGGTGACCGGTCGCGTTGCCGAGGTTGAGCAGGCGGCCCTCGGAGAGCACGATGATCTTCTTGCCGTCGGGGAAGGTCCAGGTGTGGACCTGCGGCTTGACCTCGTCCTTGACGATGCCGGGGATCTTCGCGAGCCCGGCCATGTCGATCTCGTTGTCGAAGTGGCCGATGTTCCCGACGATGGCCTGGTGCTTCATCTTGGCCATGTCGCTGGCCCTGATGATGTCCTTGTTGCCGGTCGTCGTGACGAAGATGTCGCCCTTGTCGATGACGTCGTCCAGCGTCGTCACCTGGTAGCCGTCCATCGCGGCCTGGAGGGCGCAGATGGGGTCGATCTCGGTGATGATGACGCGGGCGCCCTGGCCGCGCAGCGACTCGGCGCAGCCCTTGCCGACGTCGCCGTAGCCGCAGACGACGGCGGTCTTGCCGCCGATGAGGACGTCGGTGGCGCGGTTGATGCCGTCGATGAGGGAGTGGCGGCAGCCGTACTTGTTGTCGAACTTCGACTTGGTGACGGCGTCGTTCACGTTCATCGCCGGGAAGAGCAGGGAGCCGTCGCGCTGCATCTCGTAGAGGCGGTGCACGCCGGTCGTGGTCTCCTCGGTCACGCCGCGGATCTCCGAGGCGAGCTTGGTCCACTTCTGGGAGCCGGCGGAGATGGTGCGGGTGAGGAGTTCGAGGATGACGCGGTGCTCGTCGTTCTCGGCCTCGGTGGCGGGGTCGGGGACCTTGCCGTCCTTCTCGTAGGCGACGCCCTGGTGCACGAGGAGGGTGGCGTCACCGCCGTCGTCGAGGATCATGTTCGGGCCGCCGGTGGGGGCGTCGGGCCAGGTGAGCGCCTGTTCGGTGCACCACCAGTACTCCTCCAGGCTCTCGCCCTTCCAGGCGTAGACCGGGACGCCCTGCGGGTTGTCCGGGGTGCCGTGCGGGCCGACCGCGACGGCGGCGGCGGCGTGGTCCTGGGTGGAGAAGATGTTGCAGGAGGCCCAGCGGACCCGGGCGCCGAGGGCGGTGAGGGTCTCGATGAGGACGGCGGTCTGCACCGTCATGTGCAGGGAGCCGGTGATGCGGGCGCCCTTGAGCGGCTGCGTCTCGGCGTACTCGGCGCGCAGCGCCATGAGGCCGGGCATCTCGTGCTCGGCGAGGCTGATCTCCTTGCGGCCGAAGTCGGCGAGGGAGAGGTCGGCGACCTTGAAGTCCTGCGGAGTGGTGGCGGACGTCATGCTCTGCTGCTCCTCGGGTGGGGGCACGGTTACGGGTGTGCTGGCCGCGCGGTCGAGCGGGCACGGCGCGGCCCCGGCCGGTGCGGGGCACCGTGCTCGTACCCGTACGAGAGGTGTCCGACCGGACGCGGACACACGGGTCCCGTCCTTCGCGCGGCGCAGTCCGTCGGAGGCCCTCTCTCCCTCGGCCGGTCCCCTCGCGGAGGCCGCCCGACCGCCATCAGCAGCGACGTCTGGCTGCCCCCCAAGCTACCAGCCCCGCCCGGAAGAGACAGGGGGCCCGGGAGGGGACGGTGTCCCTCCCGGGCCCGGCGGCCGTCGGTGCCGTGACGGTCAGTGACCTTCGGCAGGGTGCGGTCCGGGGCCGCCCGGGGTCGCCTCCGGTTGCGGGCCCGCCGCGGCCTCCGCCTCGGTGTAGACGTCCGGCTCCAGGTAGATGACGCGGGCGATCGGGACGGCGGCGCGGACGCGGGACTCGGCCCCGTCGATGGCCTCGGTGATCTCCGTGCCGCTGGACGCGGCGGGCACCGCGATCTTCGCGGCGACGAGGAGTTCCTCGGGGCCGAGGTGGAGGGTGCGCATGTGGATGACGCGGGTGACCTGGGTGCCGTCCACGAGCGAGGCGGCGATGGTGTCCTCGGTCTCGGGGCCCGCGGACTCGCCGAGCAGCAGCGACTTGGTCTCGGCGGCGAGGACGAGCGCGATGCAGATGAGCAGGACACCGATGCACAGGGTGCCGACGCCGTCCCAGACACCATCGCCCGTCGCGAGCGAGAGGCCGACGCCGCCGAGGGCGAGGACGAGACCGATGAGGGCGCCGAAGTCCTCCAGGAGGACGACGGGCAGTTCGGGGGCCTTCGCGCGGCGGATGTACTCGACCCACGACATCGTGCCGCGCGTCGTGTTCGACTCCTTCACGGCCGTGCGGAAGGAGAGGCCCTCAGCGACGATCGCGAAGACGAGGACGCCGACCGGCCAGTACCAGTGCTCCAGTTCGTGCGGGTGCTTGATCTTCTCGTAGCCCTCGTACAGGGCGAACATGCCGCCGACCGAGAACAGGACGATGGAGACGAGGAAGGCGTAGAGGAAGCGCTCGCGGCCGTAGCCGAAGGGGTGTTGGGGGGTGGCGGCGCGCTCGGAGCGCTTCTTGCCGAGGAGGAGCAGCGCCTGGTTGCCGGAGTCGGCGACGGAGTGGACGCCCTCGGCGAGCATCGAGGAGGAACCGCTGAAGGCGAAGGCCACGAATTTCGACACGGCGATGGCGAGGTTGGCGGAGAGCGCCGCCACGATCGCCTTGGTGCCGCCTGACGCACTCATCTCTGCTCGTCTCCCCTGTGGGTCGTCTGGGTCGTCGGTGTCGGCCGGTGGTCCCGGGACGCGTCATTCTCCCGTACGGGTGACGGGTGCCCCGGCGCGGGAGGCGAAACCCCGCGCCGGGGCCGCGCCGAGGGTGCCGGAGGCCGCGTCAAGCGGCGCGTACCGGCCCTGGCCCCGGACTCCGTACCGGCCCGTGGCTCAGACCCGTACCCCCGCGCGGAACAGCGTGCCTTCGCCGCGCGCGGTGACGCGCTCGCCCGCCGGGACGAAGACCGCGTCCCCGGGGGCCAGCGTCTCCTCGCCCGCGGTGACCCGTCCGGCCGTGCAGAGCAGGACCTGGGGGCCGGGCGAGGTGAGGTCGGGGGTGGCGGCGTCGGGGACGAGGACGTAGCGCGAGAGGCGGAACTCGTCGATGGGGGTCGCGTAGACCTCCTCGCCGTCGGGGGCGGCCTCGGGGCGCTGGACACCGGGGTCGCTCGGGGCGAAGCGGACGATGCGCAGGAGTTCGGGGACATCGACGTGCTTGGGGGTCAGGCCGCAGCGCAGGACGTTGTCCGAGTTGGCCATGATCTCGACGCCGAGGCCGTGCAGGTAGGCGTGCGGGACCCCGGCGCCGAGGTAGAGGGCCTGGCCCGGCTGGAGCCGGACGACGTTGAGAAGCATCGCGGCGAGGACGCCGGGGTCGCCGGGGTAGTCGCGGGCGATGCGCGCGTACGGCTCGTACGGGCCGCCGAGGCGGGCGCAGGCGAGCGCGGTCTCCTCGACGGTCGCGGCCATGGCCCCCTTCTCGGCGGTGAGGACCGCGGTGAGGACCTCGCGCAGCGCGGCCTCCTCGGGGTGGGCGCGCAGCAGGTCGACGTACGGCTTGAGGCTGTCGACGTCGAGGCCCGCGAGGAGCGCCGCGGCGGCGGACGGCTCGCGGAAGCCGCACAGGCCGTCGAAGGGCGTGAGCGCGCAGATCAGTTCGGGCTTGTGGTTGGCGTCCTTGTAGTTGCGCTCAGGGGCGTCGACCGGCACCCCGCGCAGCTCCTCCTCGGCGAACCCGGCCTCGGCCTGCGCGCGGTCGGGGTGGACCTGGAGCGAGAGCGGCGATCCGGCGGCGAGGATCTTGAGGAGGAAGGGGAGGCGGGGCCCGAACTTCTCCACGGCGGGGGCGCCGAGTTCGCGTACGGGGTCGGCGTCCACGACGGCGGAGAGCGCTTCCTCGCCCTGCCCCCGGTCGAGGTGCGAGGGGGCGCCGGGATGGGCGCCGATCCACATCTCGGCCTGCGGTTCCCCGCTGGGCTCGACGCCGAGCAGTTCGGGAAGGGCGGTGAGCGAGCCCCAGGCGTAGGGGCGGATGGTGTTGCTGAGGCGGTCCATGGTTCCTTCAACGGGCGGACGGGCGGGGGTCGGCGGCCGGTGTCGAGCGTACGGGGGCGGGGTGGCGCGGGCGCCGTCCGCCCGCCAGGGTCCGGTGACCCCCGGTCAGGCGGGGCCCGCGAGGGACAGGTACGCCGCCGTGTACTCCGTGAGGGCGAGGAGTTCGGCCAGGACGTCGAGGTCCTGGCCCTCCGGGAGCGCCAGTTCGGTGAGCGGGACCCGGTGGGCGTGGGCGAGTTCGCGGACGGCGGGCGCCGCGGTGAGGCCGTCGGCGGTGCGGGTACGGAGCAGGACGACGCGGGGGCGCGGGCCCGAGGTGTCCTCGACGCGGTCGCGGAAGAAGTCGTCGAGGTCGTCGTCCCCGCTGTCCGTCTCGGCGGGGCGGCTGAGCAGCGCCGCGTGCGCGGTGAGGGCCTCGGGGAGGGCGGCGGTGAGCGCGGGGCGGCCCGCGCGGGCCGCGAGGAGCCGTACGAGGCGGCGCGCGACGGCGTCCGAGGCGGGGCCCTCGGTCCACAGGAGCGGCAGTGACTCGTCGAGTTCGACGGCGAGGGACTTGGCGGGGTTGGCGCCGGTCGGGGTGATGGGCCCGCAGCGTTCGGCGGTCGCGTCGAGGCGGTCGGCAAGGCGCTGGACCGTCTCCTCGTCGGCGTCGACGAGGCCCGTACGGTCCAGGAGGCCGAGCAGCGGGACGAGGAAGGGCCAGGGCGAGACGGGCTGTTGCCGCTCGGGCGGCGTCGCGAGCGGGAGCGGGAGGCCGCGCGAGCCGTCGACGATCTCGCCGAGCGCGCTGCGGCGCGGGAGGACCGCGACGACGGTGAGGCCGCGCCGGTACGCCTGCTCGGCGAGGAGGCGCAGGCCGGGTTCGGAGCCGTCGGGCGTGGCGATGAGGAGCAGGTCGACGGGCCCGGCCCAGCCTGGGAGCGCCCAGCGCAGGGCGCCGGGCGCGGCGGCGACGCCGGTGGGGGCGAGGCGGAGGACGGGGCAGCCGCCCGCGGCGAGCGCGCTCGTCACGTCGGCGGCCGTCTCGGCGGCCGGGCCCGAGGTCGCGAGCAGGATCGAGCGGGGCCGCCCCTCGGGCTTGAGCGAGGTGAGCCCGGCCTCGGCGGCGAGCCGCTGGGCGGTGCGGACCAGGGCCCCGGCCGAAGCGGCCGCGGGCAGCAGCCCGTCGGGGTCCGCGTGCGCGAGCGCGGCGGGGTCGTCGAGCAGGAGGTCGTCGAGCATGGCGGGGTCTCCGGGTCGCGGCCGGCCGAGGGGCCGGAGCGGGGGGAGCGGGCGGGCCGGGGTCGCGGGTCTCGCGCTCACCGGGGTCGGGCTCCCCGGGGCTCCGCCCGGACCCCGGTCCTCGCACGCCGGACGGGCTGAATACGGTGCGGCTGGGCTGGGTGCGGTGCGCTGGGCACGCGGGGCGGGAACGTCCCGTCGCTCACCCGGGCTTGCGGGCCTCGTCGACGAGGAGGACCGGGATGTTGTCGCGGACCGGGTAGATCAGGCCGCAGTCGCCGCCGGTGCAGACGAGTTCCTCGGCGTCCTCCGTCGTGCGCTCCTCCAGCGGGGAGTGGCAGGCGGGGCAGGCGAGGATCTCCAGAAGGCCGGATTCGAGGGGCACGGGGGGTCCTTTCGCGGGCGGTGGCGGGTACGGGGCCAGCCTAGCCCGCCCCTGGCCGGGGCGGACGGGGCGCGGCAGGCGGGTGCGGGGAGCGTCGCGGGCGGGGCGTCACGGGACCCGTACGAGCCCGAGCACCTCGTCCCGCACCTTCGTCATCGTCTCCGTGTCCCGGGCCTCCACGTTGAGCCGCAGCAGGGGCTCCGTGTTGGAGGGACGGAGGTTGAACCACCAGTCGGCGGCGGTGACGGTGAGGCCGTCGAGGGTGTCGATCGTGACGTCGGGGGACGCGAAGGCGAGCCGGACGCGGGCGGTCGCCGCGGCCTGGTCGCTCACCGTCGAGTTGACCTCGCCCGAGCCCGCGTACCTGTCGTACCGCGCGACGAGTTCCGAGAGCGGCCCCGGCTGCTCGCCGAGCGCGGCGAGGACGTGGAGGGCCGCGAGCATCCCCGTGTCGGCGTTCCAGAAGTCGCGGAAGTAGTAGTGCGCCGAGTGCTCTCCGCCGAAGATCGCGCCGCTGCGGGCCATCTCGGCCTTGATGAAGGAGTGCCCGACGCGGGTGCGCACCGGGGTGCCGCCGTGCTCGCGGACGACCTCGGGCACGGACCAGGAGGTGATCAGGTTGTGGATGATGGTGCCCTCGCCGCCGTTGCGCGCGAGTTCGCGGGTGGCGACGAGCGCGGTGATCGCGGAGGGCGGGACCGGTTCGCCGCGCTCGTCGACGACGAAGCAGCGGTCGGCGTCGCCGTCGAAGGCGAGGCCGAGGTCGGCGTGCTCGGCCCGGACCCGGTCCTGGAGGTCCACGATGTTCGCCGGGTCGAGCGGGTTGGCCTCGTGGTGGGGGAAGGAGCCGTCGAGCTCGAAGTACATCGGCACGACGTCGAGCGGCAGGCCCGCGAGGACGGTCGGCACGGTGTGGCCGCCCATGCCGTTGCCCGCGTCCACGACGACCTTGAGCGGGCGGATGCCGCCGAGGTCGACGAGGGTGCGCAGGTGGCGCGCGTAGTCGCCGAGCGTGTCGCGCGTGGAGAGGGTGCCGGTACGGGCGACGGGGGTGGGGGCGCCCTCCTCGGTCCAGCTCTCGACGAGCGCGCGGATGTCGGCGAGCCCTGTGTCCTGCCCGACGGGGGCCGCGCCCGCGCGGCACAGCTTGATGCCGTTGTACTGGGCCGGGTTGTGGGAGGCGGTGAACATCGCGCCGGGCAGGTGGAGCGCGCCCGAGGCGTAGTAGAGCTGATCGGTCGAGCAGAGGCCGATCGCGGT
The DNA here is from genome assembly GCF_000719475.1 of Streptomyces sp. NRRL F-5630. GTDB lineage: Bacteria > Actinomycetota > Actinomycetes > Streptomycetales > Streptomycetaceae > Streptomyces. Next base: position 8,341 of record NZ_JOGO01000058.1, read on the forward strand.
GACGGAGGCGCCGCGCCCGCGCGCGCCCGCGCCGAAGGCGGCGGCGAGCCCCGGCGACGAGGGCCGCATGTCGTGCCCGACGACGATCGCCTCGGCGCCCGTCACCTCGGCGAAGGCGGCGCCGAACAGCTCGGCGAGGTGTTCGTCCCACTGCTCGGGGACGGTCCCGCGAATGTCGTACGCCTTTACGATCTGCGACAGATCGGCCACAGCCTGCCTCCCGAGTGCCTGGCTCCCGATTGCTGACCCCGCGTCCACCGTCCGCCGGTCCCCGGCGGGTACGCGGTCGCTCCGGTACGCCCCACAACCTACCCGGCCGCGCCCCCACCCCACGGCCACGGACGGCCGCCCCCACCTCGTGGCCGCCGGGGGCCGCCCCCGGCCCGCCGCAACCTTTCGCGGGCGGCGCGGGTCTCGGAAGCGGTGCGGCCGCGCTCACGGGCCGTCACCCGACAGAGGGAGGCAGGGGAATGACCGCGACGGCTTCCCGCCGCCGGGGCGAGGCCGGGGTCCGTCCCCGTGGCGACGCCGGGTGTGCCGCGCGGCGCGTCCAGGTCGCGCGCGCGTGGCCTGTCCCCGTCGTGATGCCGACGACGCGGGCCCCGCGCGTAGACCGCCCGCGAGGACCGTGTCCGTTCCTTTCAGAAAGGCTGAGCCGTGCTCGCACTGCTGCTCCTGCTGCTCGTGCCCCTCGCCGCGCTCGCGCTGTGCGGGGTGGTGATCGCCGTCCTGGTCGGGGCGCTCTCGCTCGCGCTGCCGGGGGGACGGCCGCGCGAGCCGGGCGCGCGGGCGAGGTGGGGGGCCTGTCTGCTCGCGGTCCTGGCGGCCTCCGTGTACGTGCTCGGGGCGGGGCTCGTGCTGTTCGACGTGAACGAGAGTTCCCACGGGGCCGCTTCCTCGCCCGCCCCGGCCTGCCGTGACGCCGGGCCGGCGACGGTCGCGGGTCTGCGGGACTCCCGCGCCTCCTACCTGCCGCTCGGCTTCACCTGTGTCCGCGAGGACGGCTCGACGTACGCGGGCGAGCCGGTCCTGCGCTGGTGCAACAGCATCGGGCTCGGGGGCACGGCGGGGGCGGTGCTCCTCGGCGGGGTGGCTCTCGGCGCCTCCCGGAGGCGTCCGCCGCGGGACGGTGCTCCGCACCAGGGCGCGGCGCCCCACGGGGAGCGGCCCGGGGCTCCGGGTCCCCGGTAGGCGTGAGGGCTCAGTTCTCCGGGGAGCGGAGGATGCGGAGGTGGCCCCTGCGGGCTACCTCCATGGGGTCCGCCGCGCGGGGGGCCTCGCGTTCGGCGGGGCGCTCCTGGGGGCGGGCGGCCTCGCGGACCGCGTTGGCGAGCGCTTCGAGGTCGTCGCCGGAGGGGCGCGGGGGCGCGGAGGCGTCGGCGAGGCGGACGACCTCCCAGCCGCGCGGCGCGGTGAGCCGTTCCGAGTGCTCGGCGCACAGGTCGTAGCAGTGCGGTTCGGCGTACGTGGCGAGGGGCCCGAGGACGGCCGTCGAGTCGGCGTAGACGTACGTCAGCGTGGCGACGGCAGGGCTGCCGCACGCGGTGCGAGAACAACGACGTACAGGGCTCACGGTCCTGGACCGTACCGCACTCTTGAACGGGCCGCGACGACGCCCACCAGCCGGTACGCGCCGTGTCGTGGCCGGAAACCGCCGCCGCGGCCCAAGCCGGGCAGAGAGCCGGAAACCCCCTTCAGACCCCCGCTCGCACCCGTTTGACACCGCTCGGGGGCAGACCGGTCGTCGTATGTCATCCGAAGTCGGTACGGATCGGACACGGCTCGGACAACAGGAGACCGCAGGGCGGTGACGCGGTCCGGGGAGCCCCGGAGGCACGGGGCACTGAAAGACCGTCATCCCGGTGTCCGGAAACCATCTCCGAATACGCCTGTCGCATACGTGTGCCGCATGTGTGGGCGCGGTCGCCTGCCGTCGCGGGGCGGATGCCGGACCCGTGGGCACGGGCGGAGGTGCCCGGACGGTCCGGGGCGCGGGCGGCGCCCGGTCGCGGCGACGGTCTCCGCAGGACGTCTCCGGCGACCGTCCGTACCCGGTGCCTCCGTCCTCCGTACGCTTCCCGCCGCGTCACCGCCCCCGCACGGAGCGTGCCGCCGCATCCCCACGGCGGGCCCCGGGGACTACCCTTCTCAGGTGATGGACAGCTCTTTCCCGCCCTCGCCCGCCCCTCGGGGCCCGCGCCGCCGTGATCGCCACGGGCGGGGCATGCGCGGTCCCGTCGCGCCGCCCCAGGTGCCGATCTCGGCGAGCAGGGCGGAGAGCTTCGCCGACCTCGTGCAGGACTCGGTGGACCGCCTCGAACGGCGCTGGCCCCAGCTCGCCGATGTCGATTTCATGGTCCTGGACGTGCCCGGCGAGGGCGCGCCGCCCGAGACGTGGCAGGACGAGTCCGTCCCCCTCGGCACCGCGGTGAGCGCGAAGGAGGGCCGTCCTCCGGTCGTCGTCGTCTACCGCCGCCCGGTCGAGATCCGCAGCAAGGGCCGCGAGGAACGCGCCCTGCTCGTCCACGAGGTCGTCGTCGAGCAGGTCGCCGAGCTCCTCGGCCTCACCCCGGAATCGGTGGACCCGAGGTACGGGGAGGAGTGAGAGGCCCGCGCGAGCGCCTCCCCGCGCCTTCTCAGTCCTCGGTCACCCGCAGGTCCTCCACCGTCCGCGGAACGCGCACGGTGCCCTTGTCGTCCTCCAGGGGCTGGATGGTGAAGAGTGACGTGCCCGAGTCGTCCTTGGCGGTCAGCTGACGGCTGGCGTGAACGGGGCCGCTGCCCTTCTGCGGGACGACGGTCAGGGACCACTCGCCCTTCGTGCCCTCGCCCGGCTCGATGTCGAGCGCCTGCGAGGTGCCCTTGGGCACGCTGTACGTCTTGGTGGCCGGGGCGCCGCCCTTCGTGCCCGCCGAGGTCGTGACCTCGACCTTCGCCGCCGATTCGGGTGCCGCGAGGGTCAGGCGCACGCTCTTGCCGGTGTTGCCCGTGACCGAGGCCCGTTCGCCGACCGGGGTGGTCGCGGGGAGGAACGCCGTCTCCTGGTGCGCGCCCTTGCCGCGGACGACTTCGAGCGCGGCGACGACCGGGGTCGGGGCCTTGGGGTCCTCGGGGCTCAGCACGAGGCTGCCCGGTTCGCCGCGCGTGATGTCGTCGAGGTCGAGCGAGCCGGTCATCCCGGACTTGACGAGGAGGTTCTCGTGTCCGGCCGGGACGATGGTGCTGCCCTTCCGCGCGAACTGCACCTTGAGGTTCGCGTCGTCGGAGCCGGGGGCGAAGGCGACGAGGCGGATCTTCGTGGCGTCGCCCGGGATACCGGGGAGCACGAGCCGCGGGGCCGGGTCGGCGGCGGGCACGAGCCAGTCGCCGCCCGCGCCCTCCGTGCTCGCGTCCGCGGCGGCGAAGATCCGGCCCGTGGTCGCGGTGACGTGGGCGGTGAGGTCGCGCTCGGGCGAGCCGCTGAGCGTCGAGAGCAGGACGGGCACGGTCGAGAGCGGCGGGATCTGGATGCCCTCGCCGACCTCGGACTTCAGCTCGCCCTTCGGCCCGTACAGCGCGATGTCCACGACGGCCGCGGTGTCGTCCGGGTTGGTCAGGTGCACGTAGTCGGAGCGGTCCTTCGCCGTGCTCACGCCCGGCAGCCAGAAGTCCGTGTCGGGCGCGCCGCAGGAGATCCCGCGCAGGGCGCGGTCGGCGCCCGCGTCGATCAGGGTCGTCTGCTGCACGGTCCATCCCGGGGCGAGCGGGCCGCTCGCCTCGCCGAGGAGCGAGGGCGTCTTCGACGAGTCGGGCTCCTCGCTCACGGGGGTGCCCTGCTTCTCCGCCGTGAGCAGCGGCTTGCCCGCCTTCGGCGCCTGCTCCGCGTTCTTGCCGTCGCGCACCTCGGTGGGCGAGGGCCGCAGGGTGGCCTCGCCGCTGCCGCTCGTGCCGGGCGTCGTGGGCGAGAAGGAGGTGTACGTCGTCTCGGCGAGCGCGGAGTCCCCCGGCGCGGGGCACAGCAGGCTGGAGCGCTGGACGGGCTGCGCGGCGGCCCGCGCGGGCGCTTCCGCGGGACCGGGGCCGGGGGCGGTCGCGGCGGCGACGCCGGTGAGGACGGCGAGCGCGGCGACGGCGCCGAGCAGGGACATCGTGCTGCGGTTCACTGGTCGCTCCCGTGCTCGCGCCCGTCACGGCCCCGCTGCTGACCGTAGGGGCCGGTCTCGTCCTCGTAAGGCTGTCGCTGGTACGCGGGGTCGGGCGGGTACGGGCCGTCGTGGCCGCCGCCCTGCCCGTAGCCGTCACCGCTCCCCGCGGGCGGGTACCCGTAGCCCTGGTCCTGATAGGGCGGCAGTTGCCCGGTGCCGGGGCCGTTCGGGTCGTACGGGGGGACCTGCCCGGTGTCCGGGCCGTTGGGCTCGTACGGCGGGAACTGCCCGGTGTCCGGGCCGTTCGGGTCGTACGGCGGGAACTGCCCCGTGTCCGGGTCGTACGGGGGCGCGCTCGCGGTCTCGTAGCCGCCGTACCCGGTCCCGTTCGCGTAGTGCTCGTAGCCGCCGCCCGCGCCGTACCCGTACGGGTCGTACTCGGCCGTGGCGGCGTAGGCGGGGACGGCCTCCGGGTCGGGGGCGTTCCCGGCGCCCGGCTCCTCCTGGCCTTCGCTCTTCGCCGCCGCGCGCAGGCGGCGGGCGCGGCGGCCCTCGCCGTCGACGGCTTGCGCGGGGATCGCGAGTTCCTCCTCCGGCAGGTCGTCGTCGATGTCGCGGCGGCGGCCCGGGAGGGCGAGGACGACGAGGACGAGACCGAGCAGGCCCTGCGCCCCGACCCACAGGGTGCGCGTGAAGGGCTGGTCGTACGTGACGTCGAGGTGGCCGCCACTCGCGGGGAGCGTGAAGCCCTGCGCCCAGCCGTCCACCGTCGTGCGGCTGAGCGGCTTGCCGTCCAGGCTCGCGGTCCAGCCCGGATCGGCGCTGTCGGCGAGGCGCAGGACGCGGCCCTCGGCCCCGGCGGGGACGCGGGTGTGGACCTCGACGGGTCCGGCGGCGACGGGCTTCGGCGGGTGCTGCTTGTCGGTGAGCGTGACGCGGGCGACCTCACGGTCGACACGCCAGAGCGCGATCCCGTCCTGCCTGCTGACGCGCATGAGCCCCGGCGTCGCGTCGAGCACGCGGCCCATCGCGCTGGACGAGCGGCCCTCGCGGAGCAGGAGGTAGCGGATCGCGTACGAGCCGAGATCCCCGGCCTGGTCGGCGCCCGAGCCCGCGACGAGGCGGCCCACGGTCTCGCCGAGCCGGGCGTTGGCGCCCGCGGCGGTGAACTGCTCGGCGTCGCCGAGGTGGTTGCCCGCGCCGCGGATGAGGAAGTAGCGGACCTCGGAGGCGCTGTCGCCGTCGAGGACGAGGGTGCGCACGCGGTCCTGGGTGCCGCTGTCGGCGGCGACGAAGGCGGGTACCTGGGCCGGCGAGCGGCGCTCCAGGGGGCCGTCGGCGCCCGAGGCCATCCACCCGACGGCGGCGACGAGGGGGCCGAGCGCGGCGGCGAGGCCGACGAGCGCGGCGAGCGGCTGGCGCCAGCCGAAGCTCTGCTCGGCGACGCGGAAGCGGGCGCCCTGCGCGCCGACGAGCGCCGCGCCGAGCAGCGCCGCGCCCTGCACGAGGGTCGCGGGACCCGCCCAGCCGTCACGGTTGGTGAGCACGGCGAGGGCGAAGCCGAGGAGGGCGACGGTCCACGCGGTGAGCACGGCGGTGCGGCGCTCGCCGCGCAGCAGGGCGCCGAGCGCGGCGAGGACGATGCCGATGAGCAGCAGCCCGGTCATCGTGCCGGGGCCGCCTGGACTCATACCGAGCAGGTCCGTGGCGCTCGCCGTGCCCACGCGGTCGTCGAGCCCGGCCTCGCCGAGCAGCCCGTCCGAGAAAAGCGTGAACGACCAGGGGGCGAGGAGCAGCAGCGGCGTGAGGAGCACCGCGAGGAGCCGGGGCCCGTAGGCGGGCAGTTCGCTGCGGCGCACGGCGAGCACGAGGGCGCCGAGGACGAGCGCGAAGAGCCACACGACGGGCGTGAACGCCATGGTGAGCGTGAGGAGCAGCGCGAGTGTCCAGGTGGCCCGCCAAGTACCGCGCCTGCCCAGGAAGCCGCCCGCGGAGAGCGCGGCGCGGGCCATGAGGGGCAGGAGCACGGCGAGGAGCGCGGTCCCGATGCGGCCGTCGGCGAGCGCGCCGGTCGTGGCGGGCAGGAAGGCGTACGCGATCGCGGCCCAGGCGCGCAGCAGGCGCGACTCGACGAGCGGCCGGGTCGCGAAGTACGCGGTGACGCCCGCGAGCGGCACGGAGCACACGAGGAGCACCGTCATCGCGGCGGACGTGGAGCCGAGGAAGAGCGTCGCGAGGGTCGCCACGAGCGCGAGGTAGGGCGGCGCGGGCTCGGTCGAGCCCGTACCGACCGTGTGCCAGGCGTCGATGTAGGAGGACCACAGCGCGCCCGCGCCTTCGGGCGCGGGCAGCAGGGCGCCGCCCATGAGCGAGCCCGCGCCGAGCAGGCTGCGGCAGGCGATGAGCGAGAAGAGGAGGAGGACGGCGAAGAGCACCGGGCCCGGCTTGCGGCTGAGCCGCTTGATCCGGGCGAACTGCTCGACCTCCATGTAGTCCGCGTCGTCCCCGCCGGGGCCCGACTCGACGACGCCGTGCCGCCCGCCGCTGCTCTCCTCCTGTGCGGTGCGTCCGGCGAGGGAGCCCGCGACCTGTTCGACGGTGAGGCGCAGGGTCGCGCCGGGTGGCGGGAAGAGCGGGCGCAGTTCGGCGGGCTCGACGGCGGACCGGCCGCGCGCGCGGCGGGCCTCCAGGAGCCGGCCCGGACGCAGCAGGACGGAGAGCAGGCCGGTGATCTCGTCGACCGCCTGTCCCGGGGTCTTGCCGACGAGGTAGGCGAGGGTGCGCAGGACGGTGCCGAGGAGGATGCGGAAGGCGGTCCAGGGCAGCGCGGCGGTACGGGTGTTGACGAGGAGGGTGCGGACCGCCCCCGCCTTGTCGACGCGGTGCGGGCTGGTCGCCGTGCGGCCGACGCAGTCGACGGTACGGCGCTCGCGCGAGGCGGCCTCGGCGTGCCGGACGACGGCGGCGGGGGCGACCAGGACGCGGTGCCCGGCGGCGTTGGCGCGCCAGCACAGGTCGACGTCGTCGCGCATGAGGGGCAGGCCGCGGTCGAAGCCGCGCAGTTCCTGGTAGACGTCGCGGCGGATGAGCATCCCGGCGGTGGACACGGAGAGGACGGGGCGGACCGAGTCGTGCTGGCCCTGGTCCTGTTCGCGGCGGTCGATCCCGGTCCAGCGGCGACCGCTGGGCGCGATCGAGACGCCGACCTCCAGGAGCTGGCGGCGGTCGTACCAGCTGCGCAGCTTGGGCCCGACGATCGCGACGTCGTTGCCCAGCTCCGCCTCGTTCTCGACCACGCGCAGGAGTTCGAGGAGCGCGGTGGGCGCGGGGTCGCAGTCGTCGTGCAGGAGCCACAGCCACTGCACGGGCTCGCCGTGGGGCAGCTCGGGCAGGTCGTAGGTGTCGTCGCGCCACGTACGGCTGACGGGGTCCCAGCCGCTGGGGCGCTTGAGGTACGGAAGTTCCTCGGGACCGAGCGGGGCGGCGATGCGGCTCGCCTCGCCGACGGCCGCGCCGAAGCCGGAGCGGCGGGCGAGGTGGAGCACGCAGGGGGCGCCGAGCGTCTCGCCGAGCAGGCGCGCGGAGTCGTCGGCGCTGCCGGTGTCGGCGGCGACCGCGTTCTGCACGGGGCGTTCCTGGGCCGCGAGCCCGGCGAGGGCGTCGGGCAGCCAGCGGGCGCCGTCGTGGGCGACGAGCACCGCGGTGACGACATGGCGCGGGAACTCGGGTGGACGGCTCGGATCGACCGCGGCCCAGCGCGCGGGCGCTGCGGGGCTGTCCCCGTAGCCGGGGTGGGCGGCGAAGTCTGCCGGGTGATTGTGCGCGGACATCGAGGTACGGGCCCCGGTTCGGTGGACTGCGGTGGACCCCTCGCCACTCCGTGGGGAAGTGGAGGTGTCTCGGACGGGGCCCCACACTAGCCGTTACGGGGGTGACGCCTTGGCCGCCTGTCCACAGGCGGGAGGCGATGAACCGTTCGTCATATCGGCTCATGTACGGCGCTGTCGGGGCGAATCCCCGGACGGTCCCGCCTGCCGCTCCCGCACTCCTGACACCGGGCCCGCGCGTTCCCGGACATGCGGAACGGGCCCGCTCGCGCGAGCCCGTGCGTTCGCAAGTGCGGTCCGTTCAGACCGCGGCCTTCTTCAGCCGGCGCCGCTCCCGCTCCGACAGCCCGCCCCAGATCCCGAAGCGCTCGTCGTTGGCGAGGGCGTACTCCAGGCACTCCGAGCGGACCTCGCAGGCGAGGCAGACCTTCTTCGCCTCTCTCGTGGAGCCGCCCTTCTCGGGGAAGAAGGATTCGGGATCGGTCTGGGCGCACAGCGCGCGCTCCTGCCAGCCCAGTTCCTCCTCGGCGTCCAACGCGTCGCCGACCAGCAGTTCCTGAAACAGCTCGGTCATCTGCGCCCCTCGTCTGTCTTTACATCCCCGTGATGCCGCCGTTACTGACGGCGACCAAACGACACGAGTGAAATTACAAGTGTGCTGATCCGAGGCAGTCAAGCCGGGATCTGCTATTGGGCCCCTTATTCACTCTGCGGAACCAAGGAGGTGCGGAAAGTGTTCAAATCGGCCTAAATCGCGCCACGCTTCCTGCACCCCTTCCGCACGGACACCGCGACGTCCGCCCACACCTGAGAAGACGTCACCGCATCCGCGCCCGTTCCGCGGAGGGCCCGGACTGCGAGCCTGATCACAGAGAGGTCACGAACAGGCAACGGCGCCTCGCGGAGGGACTGCTGCCCCATGTGTCCCGAGAACGCGGTGCACAAACCTTTCAGCGCCCCGGTCAACCCGATGAGGTGAATCACCCGGCGGCCCCCCGGGCTCGGTTGACATCTCAGGTGTGAACCGCTTGCCTTGTGGGCATGTTCGCGCCTTACGCCTCCGCCCGGATGATCCGCTCCCGCAGCGCATCCGCGTGCGCGTGTCCGCGTACGGCGCCCGGCGTGCTGTGTACCGCCGGCTGTACGGCCTGAGCCCCCTCCCCGTACCGCGCCCTCCGCGTCGCGCGCCCCGGGTCGTGCCACTCCCCGGGCCCGCGTCCGGCGCCTGAGCCCCGCCACAAGCAGTCGGGCTCCCCTCCCCGTTCTTCACCGCCTTGGCCGTGCCCCCGACACGCCCCGCCTCCGGGCCCATCCCGCCCCCGGACCAGGGCACCGCGCGGCACGCCCCGTTCGAGGCCCACCGGCCCGTACCCCGAGGACGACCACCTCCCCATGAACGACGACAGCGACCTCCAGATCGCCGGCGACCTCCTGGAGGTCCCGCACCTGCTCCAGCCCCCGCGCCCCCACCCGGCCACCGTCGCCGAGTTCGCCGGGCTCGCCCGCACCCTCGCCGCCGCGCACGCCGAGTGGCGCCCCCTCGTCCGCTTCGACGCCACGGCCCGCTGGTACCACCGGCTGCGCACCGGGCCCGGCTACGAGGTGTGGCTCCTGTCCTGGCTGCCCGGACAGGGCAGCGGACTCCACGACCACGGCCCGTCCAGCGGCGTACTGACCGTCCTCGACGGGGAGTTGACCGAACGTACGCCGCGCGCGGAACGCCGCCTCGTCCCCGGCGCGCAGCGCGTCTTCGCCCCCGGGTACGTGCACGAGGTCGTCAACGACGCGCTCGAACCCGCCGTGAGCCTGCACGTCTACTACCCGGGCCTGACCGAGATGCCGATGCACGCGAGGGACGAGGGCCGGTACGCCGCCCACTGCGCCACCGCCCACGCCTGAGGCCGGGCGCGCGCCTCGTGCCAGGCCCGGCGCCTGAGGCGCGCACGCCGGAACCCGGGCCCGCACATCGCACCGTGCCGTGCCCGCGCCCTCCGCGCCGCCCCCTGGGTCCCCCCGCGCACCGCCTGCGAGAGACTGTCCCCATGCGCATTGTGGTTCTGGCCGGCGGCATCGGCGGCGCCCGATTCCTGCGGGGCCTTCAGCAGGCCGTACCCGAGGGCACGGACATCACCGTCATCGGCAACACCGGGGACGACATCCACTTGTTCGGGCTGAAGGTGTGCCCGGACCTCGACACCGTGATGTACACGCTCGGCGGCGGCATCAACGAGGAGCAGGGCTGGGGGCGCAGCGAGGAATCCTTCCGGGTCAAGGAGGAACTCGCCGCCTACGGCGTCGGGCCCGAGTGGTTCGGGCTCGGCGACAGGGACTTCGCGACGCACATCGTGCGGACGCAGATGCTCGCGGCCGGTTACCCGCTCAGCGCGGTCACCGAGGCGCTGTGCGAGCGCTGGCAGCCCGGGGTCCGCCTCCTGCCCATGTCGGACGACCGCGTGGAGACGCACGTCGCCGTCGAGACGGACGGGGAGCGCAAGGCCGTCCACTTCCAGGAGTACTGGGTCCGGCTGCGGGCCTCGGTGCCCGCGCTCGCCGTCGTGCCCGTCGGCGCCGAGCAGGCGAAGCCCGCGCCGGGCGTCCTGGAGGCGATCGCGCGCGCCGACGTCATCCTCTTCCCGCCCTCCAACCCGGTCGTCTCGATCGGCACGATCCTCGCGGTGCCCGGCATCAGGGAGGCGATCGCCGAGGCGGGCGTGCCGGTCGTCGGGCTCTCGCCGATCATCGGGGACGCCCCCGTGCGCGGCATGGCCGACAAGGTCCTCGCGGCCGTCGGCGTCGAGTCCAGCGCCGCCGCCGTCGCGGAGCACTACGGTGCGGGGCTGCTCGACGGCTGGCTCGTGGACACCGTGGACGAGGCGGCGGTCGCGCGCGTCGAGGCGGAGGGCATCCGCTGCCGCGCCGTCCCGCTGCTCATGACGGACCTCGACGCGAGCGCGCGCATGGCCCGCGCGGCACTCGAACTCGCCGAGGAGGTACGCGCGTGAGCACGGTCCCGTCCCTCTCCGTACGGGCCGTGCCCGGTATCCCCGAGGTCGCCGCGGGCGACGACCTCGCCGCGCTCGTCGCCGCAGCGGACCCCGGCCTCGCCGACGGGGACCTCGTCGTCGTCACCTCGAAGATCGTCTCGAAGGCGGAGGGGCGGATCGTGGCCGCCGACTCGCGCGAGGAGGCGATCGACGCGGAGACCGTGCGCGTCGTGGCCCGGCGCGGCACGCTGCGCATCGTCGAGAACCGGCAGGGCCTCGTCATGGCCGCCGCCGGGGTGGACGCCTCGAACACGGCGGCGGGGACCGTGCTCCTCCTCCCCGAGGACCCCGACGCCTCCGCCGCCCGCATCCGCGAAGGGCTGCGCGCGGCGCTCGGGGTGCGGGTCGGGGTGCTCGTCACGGACACCTTCGGGCGGCCGTGGCGCGCCGGGCTCACCGATGTCGCGATCGGCGCCTCGGGCGTACGGGTCCTCGACGACCTGCGCGGCGGCACGGACGCGCACGGCAACCCGCTCAGCGCGACCGTCGTCGCGCTCGGCGACGAGATCGCGGCGGCGGGCGACCTCGTGAAGGGCAAGGCGGACGGCTACCCGGTCGCCGTCGTGCGCGGCCTCGGGCGCCTCGTCACGGACGCGCCGGAGGGGGCGCGGGCGCTCCTGCGCGACGCGCGCGACGACATGTTCCGCCTCGGGACCTCGGAGGCGGTACGGGAGGCGGTCGCCCAGCGCCGCACGGTACGGGCCTTCACCGACGAGCCCGTCGACCCCGGCGCCGTGCGCCGTGCCGTGGCCGCCGCCGTCACCGCGCCCGCGCCGCACCACACGACGCCGTGGCGCTTCGTCCTGCTGGAGTCGGAGTCCGCGCGCACCGCGCTGCTCGACGCGATGCGGGACGCGTGGATCGCGGACCTGCGGCGCGACGGCAAGAGCGAGGAGTCGATCGCGAAGCGGGTGCGGCGCGGCGACGTCCTGCGCAGGGCCCCGTACCTCGCGGTCCCGTGCCTCGTCACGGAGGGCGCGCACCACTACGGCGACGCGCGGCGCGACGCGGCGGAGCGGGAGATGTTCGTCGTGGCGACGGGCGCGGGAGTGCAGAACTTCCTCGTCGCGCTCGCCGGGGAACGGCTCGGCTCGGCGTGGGTCTCGTCCACGATGTTCTGCCGGGACGTGGTGCGCGAGGTGCTGAAGCTGCCCGAGGAGTGGGACCCGATGGGCGCGGTGGCGATCGGGCACCCGGAGGAGGTGCCGGCGCCGAGAGCGGGCCGGGACCCGGAGGACTTCCTGACCGTCCGCTGACGCCGGGGCGGCCAGGGCCTGTCTTCACTCTCGCCTCTGCCGCGCGACGCCCGGTACGCACTCTCGCCGCACGGCCGCCCTGCGGGCGACGAGGCGAGAGGGAAGACAGGCCCTACCAGCGCGCGATGTCGGTCTTGCGCATCTTCGGGGCGCGGCGCGGCGGGATCGAGCCGACCGTGAGGAGGTAGCGGACGGCGCGGTGGCGGTGGCCCTCGTACGGGGCGAGCAGTTCGAGCATCCGGGCGTCGTCGGCGTCCCGCTCGCCCGCGAGGGACCAGCCGACGATGCGCGGCAGGTGCAGGTCGCCCGTCGTGACCTCGTCGGGCGCGCCGTGCGTGCGCTGGACGACCTCGGCGGAGGTCCAGGGGCCGATCCCGGGGATCTTCTCCAGGCGGGCCCGGGCCTCGGCGGGCGTCATCCCGGCGGCCTCCTCCATGCGGGCGGCGACGCGCACCGCCCGCAGGATCGTCGAGGCCCGCTTGTTGTCGACGCCGGCGCGGTGCCACTCCCAGGAGGGGAGGAGCGCCCAGTCGCGCGCGGCGAGCGGCACCGCCATCCCCTCGGGGGCGGGCCCTGGGGCGGGCTCGCCGAAGCGGCTGAGGAGGCGGCGCCAGGCCCGGTACGCCTCGTCCGCCGTGACCTTCTGCTCCAGGACGGAGGGGATGAGCGATTCGAGGACGAGTCCGGTCCGCGCGAGCCGCAGCCCCGGCGCGCGGCGGTGCCCCTCGGCGACGAGCCGGTGCCGGGGGGCGAAGCCGCCGGGCCGGTCCTCGCCGCCGAGCAGGACGGGCAACCGGTCGAGGAACCACTCGGCGCCGGGCCCCCAGGCGTCTCCCCGCACGGTGCCCCCGAGGGCGGTGACGCGGAGGGTGGCGGGGCCTTCGGGGGTGCGGCTGACGCGCCAGAAGGCGCCGCTCGCGTCGACGCGGAAGGCGGGGTCGCCGGGGCCGCGCCGCAGGCAGCCGAGGATCTGGCCGAGGTGGAGGGGGCCGTCGGGGGCCCAGGCGCGGGTCCGGGGGGCCTGGGGCCGGAGGGCACCGGAGGGTGCGGGGATACGGAGGGGGAAACGGCCGGCCACGCGTCGAGGCTACCGGGCCCCGCGGGCCCCACCCCCACCAGGCCCCTGGGCCGTGTCCGCGAAGTCCCTCCCCGCCGCAGGAGCCGTGGCTACTGGTCGGAGGAGAACCTGACGGCCCCGTCCGGCAGGACGGCCCCGCACCACACCCGCACCCCGGCCCGCAGTTCGTTGTCGGCCCCCACGACCGCCCCGTCCCCGACGACCGCCCCGTCGAGCACGCTCCGCGCTCCGACCCGGGCCGCGACCCCGACCAGTGAGTCCGTCACCACCGCGCCCGGGGCGACCACCGCGCCGTCGAGGATCGTCGAGCCGCTCACCCGCGCGCCCTCGCCGATCACGGCGCGCTCCCCCACCACCGTGCCGCCGGTGAGCTTGGCGTCCACGGCGACCTCGGCAGTGGGCAGGACGAGGTGTTCGCCGCAGCGGCCCGGGACGGCCGGTGAGGGGGCGCGGCCGAGGACGAGGTCGGCGGAGCCCCGGACGAAGGCCTGCGGGGTGCCGAGGTCGAGCCAGTACGTGGAGTCGACCATGCCCTGGAGGTGGGCGCCGGAGTCGAGGAGCCCGGGGAAGGTCTCGCGCTCGACGGAGACGGGGCGCCCGGTGGGGATGGAGTCGATGACACGGCGGCGGAAGACGTAGGCGCCCGCGTTGATCTGGTCGGTGACGATCTCCTCGGGCGTCTGCGGCTTCTCCAGGAAGGCGAGGACGCGGCCGGAGGCGTCGGTGGGCACGAGGCCGAAGGCGCGCGGGTCGTCGACGCGGCTGAGGTGGAGCGAGACATCGGCCCCGGTGGTGACGTGGGTGGCGACGAGGGCGCCGATGTCGAGCCCGGTGAGGATGTCCCCGTTGAAGATGAGGACGGGCTCGTCGGGCCCCGACTCCAGGTGGGAGGCGACGTTGCGGATGGCGCCGCCGGTGCCGAGCGGCTCGCGCTCGGTCACGTAGTCGATGCGCAGCCCGAGCGCGGAGCCGTCCCCGAAGTACGGCTCGAAGACCTCGGCGAGGTAGGAGGTCGCGAGCACGATGTGCTCCACACCGGCCGCGCGGGCCCGCGCCAGCTGGTGCGCGAGAAAGGGCACACCCGCCGCCGGGACCATCGGCTTGGGGGTGTTCACCGTGAGGGGGCGCAGCCTCGTGCCCTTGCCGCCCACCAGGAGGATCGCTTCCGGTGCTGAAGTCACGCTGGCTTCTCTGCTTCCTGCTGGGGCCGGCCGAATGTCTTTCGGCCGGCCAGTTTATGCAGATGAGGATCTTTGCGGGGAAGCCGGAACCCTCCCCGTGAGGGAGGGTTCCGGCGGCGGGGGCGGGGTCACCTGCCCTGGAGTGCCGCCGCTTTGCTGCGAAGGGTGCCGAGTTTCTCGTACAGCGACTTCCCCGGGCATTCCGTGGCAAATCCGTCGCGGTGCCCGGAAATGACGTCGAGGTCGGCCTTCTCTCCCTTCTCGTACAGATTGCCGCCGTCCGAGACGAGCGTGACCTTCCCCCGCGGGTCCATGTTGTTGAGGCCGAGTTTCCAGGCCGTGAGCTTGGCGAGGCCGTCGAGCGCGGCGGCGGAGGGCTCGGTGTCGGTGTACGTGCCGAGCAGCGCGATCCCCGTGCTGTCGGTGTTGAAACCGAGGGTGTGCGCCCCCATCACGGGCTTGGCGACGCCCCCGGCACGGCCCTCGTAGACGGTGCCGCATTTGTCGACGAGGAAGTTGTAGCCGATGTCACGCCACCCGTTGCTCTCGACGTGATAGCGGTAAATACCGCGAATGACGGAGGGCGCCTCCTCGCACGTGTAGTTGTTGCCGCTTGCGCTGTGGTGGATGAACGCGGCACGCACCGGCCCCGTGTAGACGAATGAGGATTCGCGCAGATTCTCGTCGGCGCCCCAGCCGGCCCGGTCGACGATGGCGGGCTCGGGCGCTTGGCCGCGCGGGAGCGAGCCCTGGTCGGCGGGAGGCCGCACGGAGCCCGGCACCGGATTCGTCGCCCCGCGCCGGTCGGTGCCCGGGTCCACGAGGTCGATACGGAGCCCGGCGGGCAGCGGGGCGGGGCCGCTCACCCGCACCTCGACCGCGTCGGCCGCCCCGGTCCACAGCGGCGCGGTGCCGCCGTGCCGGCCGGGCGCGCGGGCCTCACGGCTCTCCGGGTCCGCCGCGTGCTCGGCGTTGTGGGTCTCCAGGGCCCGCCAGGCGCTCCAGGCGCCGGTGGCCGCGTCCCGTACCCGCACCTGTGCCGTGCCCGTGAGCGTGCGCGCGGGGTCGTCCCAGACGACGCCGACGAGCGAGAAGGGCTTGGTGCCACGACGGGACAGCGTCGCGTCGTAGCGCTCGTGGCCGTCCGCGCGGGCCACGGGCAGGCTGGTGAGCGGGAGCGAGGCGGTGGAGCCGGGCACCGGGGCGGGCGCGGAGGAGGCGGGGCGCGCGGGCGCGGTGGTGCGGGCGCGGGTGCCCGTGTCGGGGTGCGCGGCGGCGGGCGGGGCGAGCGGCAGCGTGAGGAGGGCCGCGCAGGCGACACCTATCGAGGAGGCGAGAAATGTACGCATATGAACGATATTGGGCATATCTTCCGGAGCTGTCCACGGGAGTTGAGGGTGCGTCGGCCACCCTGGTGACACCCTGACGGCCGTGCGCGGACCCGGCGGGCGGAAGGGGCGGGGCGGCCCGCGTAGCCTGGGGCACGTGACCGCTCTCGACCGCACCCCCGCCGACCTGCTGCGTTCCGCGCTCGCCACGGACCCGGCCCGCCCCTTCGTCACCTACTACGACGACGCGACCGGCGAACGCGTGGAACTCTCGGTCGCCACCTTCGCCAATTGGGTGGCCAAGACCGCGAACCTGATCCAGGGTGAGCTGTCCCTGAGCCCCGGCGACCGGCTCGCGCTGCACCTGCCCGCGCACTGGCAGTCGGCCGTCTGGCTCGTCGCCGCCTCCTCGACCGGGCTCCTCGTGGACGTCGCGGGCGACCCGGCGCGGGCGGACCTCGTCGTGACGGGCCCCGAGTCCCTGGAGGCGGCCCGCGCCTGCACGGGCGAGCGCGTCGCGCTCAGCCTGCGCCCGCTCGGCGTGCGGTTCCCCGTGACGCCCGAGGGCTTCCTCGACTACGCGGTCGAGGTCCCGGCCCAGGGCGACCGCTTCGCGCCCTTCGCCCCCGTGGACCCGGAGGAACCGGCGCTCGTGGTGGCGGGCGAGGAGCTGACGAGCACCCAGCTGGTGGAGCGCGCGCAGGGCGACGCGGAGCGGCTGGGCGTCGGCCCCGGCGAGCGGATTCTGAGCGGCCTCGGCTTCGCCGACTGGGCGGGTCTCGCGGCGGGGCTCTACGCGCCGCTGGCGGTGGGGGCGTCCGTCGTGCTCTGCCGTCACGTGGACCGGGGGGCGCTGGAGCGGCGGATGGCGGACGAGCGGGTGACCGTCTCCGCCGTATAGCCCGTTCCGGCGTGCGGGGGCCCCTCTGGTCGGGTCCCCTTCGCCTGGGGCCTCCTTCGTTCGGTGCCCCGCCCTTCGTTCGATGCCCGCCATTCGTTCGGCCCCCCGCCGCGCGCGCTCCCGCCCCTCGGGCCGCATCGTCGGAAGGGGAGAACTGACGGCGAGCGGCGGAGGTCCAGTGAACATCGCGCACGTCCTCCATCGGCACTGGGTGCGCTGGGTCGCCTTCGGGCTCGCCGTCGCGCTGCTCGTCCTCACTGCCGTCGTCTGGGGCTTCTACCGGAAGCTCGACCGGAACATCACGGAGGACACCTCGGCGGCGGACGAGTTGCGCAAGTACGACCGCGAGCGGCCCTCGTCCGGCGCGAAGGGGGCGCAGAACATCCTCCTCATCGGCTCGGACTCGCGTGCGGGCAAGAACCAGGAGTACGGGCGCGACGGCGGCACCCAGCGCTCGGACACCACGATCCTGCTGCACGTCTCGCGGGACAGGAAGCACGCGACCGCCGTCTCGCTGCCGCGCGACCTGATGGTGACGGTCCCCGCCTGCCGGGGCACGGACGGCAAGCGGCAGGACGAGCGTCTCGCGCAGTTCAACTCGGCCTTCGAGAGCGGCGGCACCGCGTGCACCGTGCGGACGGTCGAGAAGATGACGAACGTGCGCGTCGACCACTACGTGGTGGTCGACTTCGAGGGCTTCAAGAAGATGGTGGACGCGGTCGGCGGGGTCACGGTGTGCGTCGAGCGGCCCATCGACGACAAGGACGCGCACCTCAAGCTCGCCGCAGGGAACCAGATGCTCGACGGCGAGGAGGCGCTCGGGTACGTACGGGTGCGCAAGACGCTCGGGGACGGCTCGGACACCGACCGGATCAACCGCCAGCAGAAGTTCCTCGCCGCGCTCGTCTCGAAGATGAGCGGCGGCGATGTCCTCTACAACCCGGCGAAGCTCTACCCCGTGCTCGACGCGGCGACCTCCGCGCTCACCACCGACCCGGGCCTCGCGAGCCTGCGCGACCTCTACGGCATGGTCCGCGACGTCCGCTCCGTACCGACCAAGGACGTCCGCTTCCTGACGGTCCCGCGCGAGGCGTACGCGGCCGACCCGAACCGGGACCAGCTCGTGCAGCCCGACGCGGAACGTCTCTTCGCGCGGTTGCGCGAGGACGCACCGGTCGGCGTGGAGCCGCGCCCGAGCGGCTCCCCGTCGCCGGACGCGAGCGGGAGGCCCGACCGCACGAAGGCGGGCGGCGAGGGCGCCGAGGCGGCCAGGGGACACGATCCGGCGGGCGCGGGCGGCGACGCGGCGGGCACGGACCGTGACGCCGCGAGGACCGGGGCCGGGGAGCGCTACCGGGGGACGACCGCGGCGGACGCGGGATGTCCGGGCACGTAAGGGCGGGATGTCCGGGCACGTAAGTGAGCACGCTGTCGGCGGACTGTGCACCACTCGGCCTTCTCAAGTAAAGGAATGACCGGCCGGAGTTCAATCACTTCCATAATTGCCACGGAATGCCCGGTTGTAAGGGAAGTGGAATGGGTCACCGCCGTCGTCGCGCGGGGCGGCGGGCGGCTAATGTGAGCGATCCCGGTGGCCGTGGCCGTACTCATCGCGGCGCGTCACCGATTGACCCGAGTGCCTCCCGCCGCGTCTCCACCCCACCTGGAGGGCGGGTCGGCGCCGCGTGCCCCGTGACGGAGGATTGGACAACCGTGGACGCGCAAGGCCGTGGGCGGGGGGAAGAATTCGACCCCGCCGACCAATGGGTACTCAATCCGCAGACGGGCGAATACGAACTGCGACTCGGCGGCTCCGCTGAGCAGTCGCCGCAGGCGCCGGGGGCCGGAGGCGGGACCTGGGACCACGTCGACGGGTCCGCGCGCCCCCGCAGAACCGACCCCTACCGCTCCGGGCCCTCCGGCGCCGGGCAGGACGGGTCCCCGCGCGCGGCGAGCACCCCCCGTGAGGGCGGCCGTGCCGCGGCGCGGCAGGAGGCGGCGAGCGGTGGCCGGGCCTCGGCCCGCGGCCAGGGCGCGGGGCGGGCGGCCTCGCGCAAGGCGCGCAAGGGCGGCGGCAAGAAGAAGGCGCTGCTGTGGACGGCCGGGGGGATCGGCTTCGTGATCGTCGCGGTGGCCGGCAGCGGCTACGCGTACTACCAGCACCTCAACGGCAACATCGACAAGGTCGACATCGGCGACGCGGGGAACAAGGACGCCGCCCCCGACGGCCCGATCAACATCCTGATCATCGGCACCGACAAGCGCACCGGCAAGGGCAACGAGGGGTACGGGGACAAGGACAGCCCGGGCCACGCGGACACCAACATCCTGCTGCACGTCTCCGCCGACCGCACCAACGCGACCGGGCTCAGCATCCCCCGCGACCTCATCACGAACATCCCGGACTGCCCCACCAAGCAGGACGACGGCTCCACGAAGACGATCCCCGGCACGCAGAACGTCCGCTTCAACACGAGCCTCGGGCAGGAGGGCCGCGACCCGGGCTGCACGATGCGCACGGTCACGGAGCTGACCGGGCTCAAGGTCGACCACTTCATGATGGCCGACTTCAACGCGGTCAAGAACCTGACGACGGCCGTCAACGGCGTCGAGGTGTGCGTGGCGAAGGACGTCGACGACCCCGACTCGCACCTCAAGCTCTCGGCCGGGACGCACAAGGTGCAGGGCGAGCAGGCGCTCGCCTTCGTGCGCACCCGGCACAGCTTCGGCAACCAGGGCGACCTCGACCGCATCAAGGTCCAGCAGCAGTTCCTCGGTTCACTCGCCCGTCAGCTCAAGTCCGAGGACACGCTGACGAGTCCGAAGAAGCTCTACAAGGTCGCCGAGGCGGCGACCAACGCGCTCACGGTCGACTCGGGGATCGGCAGCATCACGAAACTGATGTCGCTGGCCAAGGAGTTGCAGCACATCAACCCGAAGAACATCACCTTCGTGACGCTCCCCGTGGTCGACAACCCGGCCGAGAAGGTCAAGGCGACGGTCGTCCTCAACGAGACGGACGCGGAACCCCTCTTCGCGATGATGAAGGACGACGTCTCGCTCACCAAGGTCAACAGCGAGAAGAAGGCCGCGGCGGACAAGAAGAAGGAGGCCGAGGAGGCGCGGCTCAAGGGGAGCAAGTCCGAGGCGTCCGACATCCGCGTGGAGATCTTCAACGGCGGTGCGGCGACCGGGATGGCGCAGGGCGAGCTGACCTGGCTCCAGACCAACCAGGGTGTCAGCAAGTCGAGTCAGCAGGGCGACGCGCCGAAGCAGAAGGGCACGACGCTGGAGTACTCCCCCGACCAGGCCCCGCAGGCGCGCAAGCTCGCCGAGATCATGGGGCTGCCGGGGTCCGCGCTCAAGCCCGGCGAGAGCATCGAGAACGACCAGGGGCTCCCCGCGATGAAGCTCGTGCTGGGCCCCGACTTCAAGGGCCCCGGCATCTCGGTGACGGCGCCCAAGGAAGCGCCGAAGAACGTCCTGCGCCAGGAGGCGGACAAGAAGGTCTGCGCGTCCTGAGCGGGCCCGCTCGGGCGGGGAAGAAGGGGGCAGGCGGGAGGCGAGGGAGCCTCCCGCCCGGGCGTGGGGGGGGCCAACTACGACCGGTGGCACAACGTTTCGGCGTGTTCGCAGGTCTGAGGGTGGAGGCCAGGGCCCGGCACCGAGGGGTGCCGGACAGGCAAGGGGCGGGAAGGCGGGACGAGATGACGGGTGACACGGCGAGCGGGAAGCTCCCGGGGCTCGGTCCGGGGGAGTCCGTACGGGCGGGGGAGCCGGCACCCGGGCCCGCCCCGGGCGAGGCGTCCGGCACCCCGGGCGTACCGGAGCCGGACCCGGAGGGCATACCGGGGCCCGCAGCGGACGGTTCCGTACCGGAGACCGCGACGGACCGGGCGGCGGAGGCCGCGAACGCCCCCGCACCGGCTGCCGCGAACGAGGCGGCAGCGGACAGCGCGCCGGACGCCGCCTCCCCCGCACCGGCTGCCGCATCGACCGTCCCCGCCCCGCCCCGCAAGCGGCGCCGGGCGCGGCGTGTGCTGGCCTGGACGGCGCTGTCGCTCGCGGTGGTGATCGCCGGTACCGCGACGGCGGGCTACCTCTACTACCAGCACCTCAACGACAACATCGTCAAGGCCGAACTCACCCCCGTGGCACCGGAGAAGCGTCCGCCCGCACCGACTCCGAACACGGCCGGCCAGACGCCGCTGAACATCCTCGTGATCGGCTCCGACAGCCGGAACACGAAGGAGAACCTGGAACTCGGCGGCGCGAAGGAGACGGTGGGCGGCAAGCCGCTCGCCGATGTGCAGATGCTCGTGCACGTCTCGGCGGACCGCAGCAACATGTCGGTCGTGAGCATGCCGCGCGACACGCTGCTCAAGCTCCCCGAGTGCGAGGACCCCGACACCGGCGAGGTCTACCAGGCCACGACCACCCGGCGGATGACGAACGAGACGCTCGGGCGCGGCGGCCCGGGGTGCACCGTCGCCACGTGGGAGGCCACGACCGGCATCCACATCGACCACTTCATGCTGGTCGACTTCTCCGGCGTCGTCTCGATGGCCGACGCGGTCGGCGGCGTCCCGGTCTGCGTGGACCGCAACATCTACTCGCACACCTCCACGGGCAAGGGCTCGGGCCTCAAGCTGGAGAAGGGCACGCACCCGGTCAAGGGCGAGCAGGCGCTCCAGTGGCTGCGCACGCGCTACGGCTTCGGCGACGGCACCGACATCGGGCGCGCGCAGGCCCAGCACATGTACATGAGCGCCATGGTGCGGCAGTTGCGCGAGAACGCGACGCTCGCCAACCCCGGCAAGCTCCGCTCGCTCGCCGAGGCGGCGACGAAGGCGCTCACCGTCGACGACGGCCTCGGCAGCGTCAAGAAGATCTACGACCTGAGCAACGACCTGCGCGCGGTGCCCCCGGAGCGCATCACGCTGACGACGATGCCCTTCGTGTACGAGGGGCCCCGCGTGGCGCCGAAGGCCGGGGACGCGGAGCAGTTGTGGCGGCTCGTGCGCGAGGACATCGCGCTCGACGGCAAGGACAAGAAGAAGCCGAAGGTCAAGGACATCAGCGACCAGGCCGCCGCGCCCGGGGAGGTGGAGGTGTCGGTGCGCAACGCCACCGCGACCGATCAGCTCGCCCTCGTACCGGGGCGCGCGGGCACGATCGCGGAGCGGCTCGCGGCCGAGGACTTCACGCGCACGACGGCCGACCAGGCCAACACGGGCAGCGAGGACAAGACGGAGGTCCGCTACCCGGGCGGGGACGCCGAGGCCGACGCGCAGTCGGTGGCGAAGGCGCTGAAGATCCCGCTGCGGCGCGTCAAGGAGAGCGCGGACGTCACGGGCGTGACCGTCGTGATCGGCTCCGACTGGCGCGAGGGCACGCGCTTCCCGAAGAAGGACGACGAGGACGACGACGCGCTGCCGAAGTCGGCGCAGGCGCTGAACGGCGCGGACGACACGGCGTGCATGAAGGTGGACCCGGCGTACTCGTGGTGAGCGGCGCCTGAGCGGTGAGGCGGGCGGGGCGACAGCGGGGGCGGGCGACAGCGGCGGCGGGCGGCAGCGGCAGCGGCAGCGGCAGCGGGGCGTTACCGCCAAAAGGGGGGACCTGAAGCGCGCCGCGTCGGCCACTACGGCGGTACGACAGTCATACCGGCTTACGGTCTGGCTCATCCCGTCCCGCCCTGCCGCCCGCGCGGCAGTGTCACCCGTGCGGAGGTACCGTGCCCGCCCCCAGCCCCCACTCCCCCCGTCCCCGCCGCGCCCCTCGTGCCCGCCGGGTCCCGCGCCGTCCGCCGAGCCGTCGCCGCCGGTTGCTGCGCTGGGGGGTACGGGGGCTGACGGGCTGTTCCGTCGCCGTGCTCCTCGCCGCCGGGGCCGGGCACACCCTGCTCAGCGGCGTCGATCACAAGATCGGCCGCGTCGACGCGTTCAAGGGCCTCGCGGGACCGGAGCGGCCCGCCGAGGGCCACGGCATGAACCTGCTGCTCACCGGGACCGACGAGCGCGCGGGCCTCGACGAGGAGACGCGGAAGCGGTACCGGCTCGGGGGCGCGCCCTGCCACTGCACGGACACGCTGATGATCGTGCACCTCTCGGCCGACCACTCCCGCGCGAGCGTCGTGAGCCTGCCCCGCGACTCGTACGCGATGCTGCCGCCGCACCTCGACCGCACCTCGGGCGAGCACCACCACGAGCACCCGGTGAAGCTCAACGCGGCCTACGCGGAGGGCGGCCCGCAGCTCACCGTGCGGACCGTCGAGAAGCTCACGAAGGTGAAGATCGACCACTACGTGGAGGTCGACTTCACGAGCTTCATGCGGACCGTGGACGCGCTCGGCGGCGTCGAGATCTGCACGGCGAAGCCGCTCAAGGACTCCTACACGGGCCTGGACCTCCCGGCGGGCCCGCACACGCTCGACGGCGGGCAGGCGCTCCAGTACGTGCGGGCGCGGCACGTCGACGCGGCGAGCGACCTCGGCCGGATGCGGCGGCAGCAGCGGTTCCTCGCGGCGGTCGTGGAGCGCGCGACGAGCGGCGGGACGCTGCTCAACCCGGTCCGGCTGCACGAGGTCGCGAACGCGCTCCTGTCGTCCGTGCGGGCCGACAAGGGCTTCGGCACGGACGAGATCCTGGACCTGGCCCGCGCGATGCGCGGCTTCAGCCCGTCCTCCTCGGAGTTCGTCTCGATGCCGCTCGCGCCCGAGGGCCGCCACGTCCCGCACATCGGCGACACCCTGGTGTGGGACCCGCGGCGGGCGAAGGACCTCTTCACGGCCCTGCGCGAGGACCGCCCCCTGGCCGCCCACAAACCGGCCCCGGGCCCGGCCCCCCTCCCGGTCGACGTCCCGCCGCAGCAGATCTCGGTACGGGTCCTGGACGCCGCGGGGACCGGGAGCGAGGCGGAGCGCGTGGCGAAGGCGCTGAGGGCGACGGGCTTCACCGCGACGGCGGGCACGGAGCGGGCCGCTCCGGCCGCGCGGACGACGATCGCCTACGACCCCGGCTGGGACCGCTCGGCCAAGAGCCTCGCGACCGCCCTCCCCCACGCGGCCCTCGTCCCCCGCAAGGGCCTCGGGCCCACCCTGGAGGTCACGGCCGGAGAGGACGCCCCGGCCGTGACGAAGGTACGCGCGGAGGACCCGGCCCAGGCCCCGAAGGAGAACAAGTACGGAGCGGTCCGGGGGGACGAGGTGACGTGCCCCTCTTGAGCCCTTCCCGTGAGGTGATGTGCCCCTCCTGAGAGGCGCCTGACCCCTCGCGGGCCCCCGCCCGTCCCTCCCGTCCCCTCCCGCTCAGTCCAGCAGCCCCTCCGCCACCCGCTTCTCGCGCAGCTCGCGGATCGCGCGGCGGCGGGCGAGGCGGTGGGTGCGGCGGATCTGGGCCTCCTGGAAGCGGCGCTCGTCGATGTCCGTCTCGGGGAGGACGGGGGGCACGGGCCGGGGGCGGCCCTGGGCGTCGACCGCCGCGAAGACGAGGTAGGCCGTGCCGACCTGCTGGGCCGGGGTCGATTCGTTCCAGCGTTCCGCCATGACGCGGACGCCGATCTCCATCGAGGTGCGCCCGGTCCAGTTGCACTGCGCGTGGACGTGCACGAGGTCCCCGATGCGGACCGGCTCCAGGAAGACCATCTCGTCCATCGAGGCCGTCACCGCGGGTCCGCCCGAGTGCCGTCCCGCGACGGCGCCCGCCGCGTCGTCGACGAGCTTCATGATCACGCCCCCGTGGCCCGTGCCGTAGAGGTTCGTGTCGGTGGCGGTCATGATGTGCGAGAGCGTCGTACGGGATGCCGAGGTCGGCTTGCCCGGGATCTCCGGGTCCGTACGCGGTGCCGGGTCAGTCATACGGTCCACTTTATGTCCGCCCGGTCACCCCCGCTTTTGCATCAGCTCTGCAACAGGCCCGCTGCGATTCCTTCCCCGCCCTGTATGGCGAGCCCCCGGGGACGGCAGACTTGTCCCATGAACGAGACGCCGCAGGGCTGGGGCGGGGAGCGATCCGACAGCCGGGGATACGGGCGCGGGAGCGCCGAGGCGCAGCCCGAGGGCGCCCGCTCGATGCCGCACGTGCGGCGCGGCGGGCCCGGAGGCCCCGGGCGGCCGGGGGCTCCCGGCGGCCCGGCTCCCGTGCCCCCACAGCAGCAGTACGGACAGCGGGGCGGCCCGTACCCGCCGCCGGACCAGTACGGGCAGCCGCAGGGTCAGTACGCGGACGGCTACGGCGAGTACGACAGCGGCTACAACACGGGGCAGGTCTACGGCGCGCCCGGCGGGCCGCAGCACCCCGGCGGTCCCGGCGGCCCCGCGCAGGGCCGTTCCGCGCGCCCGGCGCCGAACTGGCGCAAGCGCGTCAAGTGGACCGCGATCGTCGTCGTGGCCGCGCTCGTCGTGACGACCGTCTCGACGTACTTCTGGGCCGACGGCAAGATCCGCCGCGAGGTGGACCTGTCGAAGGTCATCGACCGCCCCTCGGAGGGCAAGGGCACCAACTACCTCATCGTCGGCTCCGACAGCCGCGAGGGGATGTCCCAGGAGGACAAGAAGCGCCTGCACACCGGCTCCGCCGAGGGCAAGCGCACCGACTCGATGATGATCCTGCACACGGGCGACAACGGGACCACGATGATCTCGCTGCCCCGTGACTCGAACGTCACGATCCCCTCCTTCAAGGGCTCGGACTCGGGCAAGATGTACCCGGCGCGGGGCGCGAACAAGCTGAACGCCGCGTACGCCTTCGACGGCCCCGAGCTTCTCGTGCGCACCATCGAGTACAACACCGGGCTGCACATCGACCACTACGCGGAGATCGGCTTCGGCGGCTTCGCGAGCATCGTGGACGCGGTCGGGGGCGTCGAGATGGACATCCCGAAGGGCTTCAAGGACAAGAAGTCGGGCGCCGACTTCAAGGCCGGGAAGCAGACCCTCGACGGCGAGCAGGCCCTCGCCTTCGTCCGCACCCGCTACGCGCTGCCCGGCAGCGACCTCGACCGCACGAAGAACCAGCAGAAGTTCCTCGCGGCGCTCGCCCACCAGGTCGCGACGCCGAGCACGGTCCTCAACCCCTTCAAGCTCTACCCCGTGATGGGCTCGGGTCTCGACTCGCTCGTCGTGGACAAGGACATGAGCCTCTGGAACCTCGCGTCGATGTTCTGGGCGATGAAGGGCGTCACGGGCGGCGACGGCAAGCAGATGAACATGCCGATCGCGGGCAGCGTCGGCGGCAACCTGGCCTGGGACATGCCGAAGGTCAAGCAGCTCGTCGACGAGCTCAAGAACGACGACAAGGTCACGGTCTCGGGCAACTGAACAAGCCCGTGACGGCGGGGCGTTCCGGACGCGGCACGGTCCGGGGCGCCCCACCGCGCCGTTCACGGACTCAGCGGCCCGGCCCGCCCCGGAGCGGCGCCCGCCCACCCCGCCGCCCCGTCCCGCGCGCACCTGCCGCGACTCGCATACTCTCGCTGCTACATGACGGTTGACGCGTGTGACTTGGAGAGCAGCGGCATGAGCGAAGCGGCCCCCAACAGCCCCTCCCCCTACATCGACACGACCCGCCCGCACCCGGCGCGGATGTACGACTGGTTCCTCGGCGGCAAGGACAACTACCCGGTCGACGAGGAGATGGGGCGCAAGGTCCTCGCCATCGAGCCGAACGTTCCCGTCCTCGCGCAGATGAACCGGGAGTTCATGCGGCGGGCCACGGGGTGGCTCGCCGCGCAG
Source organism: Streptomyces sp. NRRL F-5630 (assembly GCF_000719475.1). Lineage (GTDB taxonomy): Bacteria > Actinomycetota > Actinomycetes > Streptomycetales > Streptomycetaceae > Streptomyces. Next base: position 34,813 of record NZ_JOGO01000058.1, read on the forward strand.
GGGGTACGGCAGTTCCTCGACATCGGCACGGGCATCCCCACCTCGCCGAACCTCCACCAGGTGGCCCAGGGGGTCGCCCCGGACGCGCGGATCGTCTACTGCGACAACGACCCGATCGTCCTCGCCCACGCCGAGGCGCTCCTGCGCAGCCACCCCGAGGGCTCCGTCGACTACGTGCAGGCCGATGTCCGCGACAGTGCGGCGATCGTCGAACGGGCTTCCAGGTCCCTCGACTTCAGCAAGCCGGTGGCCCTCTCGCTCATCGCGCTGCTGCACTTCGTCGGGGACAGGACCGGACCCGACGGCGAGGCCGGGGCCCACGAGGTCGTCTCCGGGCTCGTCGACCTCCTGGCGCCCGGGAGCTACCTCGTGCTCTCGCACGTGACCGCCGACTTCCAGCCGGAGAAGGCCGAGCAGGTCGGCAGCCTCTACCAGGCGGGCACGGCCTCCCTCCACCCGCGCCCGCGCGCGGAGTTCGCGAAGTTCTTCACCGGTCTGGAGTTCGTCGAGCCCGGCATCGTCTCCGAGGGCGAGTGGCGCCCCGAGCTGGGCGAGCCGATCCCCGGCGAGGAGGGCATCGTCAAGGCCGGCTACTCGGCCGTGGCCCGCAAGCCCTGAACCGCCTCACCGCCGCCACAGCACGACAGCCGTCGACTCGCCCCCCGCGCCGAGCGGTTGGCCCAGGAGCGAGACCGGCCCGGACGGCGGCGGTCCCGGCGCCCACGCGGACGCGAGCCGCGCGCGGGTGCCGGGGTCCGCGGGGAAGCGGCCCGTCGTGAGGAGCAACGCGCCTCCCGGGTGCGGGCCTTCGAGGAGGCGGGCGGCGGTGGCGGGCGTCTCGTACCAGTCGCCGCCGGGACGCAGCACGGCCGTCCCCCCGCCGACGCCGGGGGAGTCGCCCGCACCGAGCACCAGCAGCCCGCACGGCGCCCCGGGGTCGTCCACGGGGACGTGCAGGAGGCGCAGGCGGTAGGCCGCGGGCGGAGTGCCGTCGCGCAGGGCCGCGTCGGCGAGGACCGTCGCGCAGGCGCGGGCGGTCTCCTCACCGAGCCGCCGGTACGCCTCGGCGTCACGCGTGCGCAGGGCCTCGCGGAGCGCGGGCGCGGTCCGCAGGGCGTGCCGGTAGACGGCCGCGCAGGCGTCGTCCGCGGCGGGCCCGCTCGCGAGGGCCAAGAGGAGCCCGGGGCCGTACGGGGCGAGGGCCAGCGCCTCGGTACGGGACGGGCCCGCCGCCGTACGCGTGCTGATCCCGTACGCCGTCCAGGGGCCCGCCGAGGCCGCGTCGAGCACCATGGCGGGGCGCAGCGCGGCGCGCCAGTCGCCGGGCGGGGGGCTCGCGGGCGCCGCCGGAGCGGCGAGGGCCTCGCGGGCGGGCGGTGGCACGGCCGGGCGGTCGAGGGCCGGTGGCGGGCCGAGGCGCAGGTCGAGGTCGACCTCCTGGCCCGGTACGGGGCGTACGACGGCCATCGCGGACTCGGCGAAGTCGTCGAGGCTGAGCGCGCGGGGGCGCGGGCCGGGGACCTGCGGGTTCTCGCTGGAGTGCGGGCGGGGCGGGACGAGCGCGTCGGTGGGGCGCGGGCGGCGTACGGCGGCGGGGCGGCACGCCTCCGCGGCGGCGCGCCGTATGGCGGCGGCACGCGCCTCGCGCCGGCTTCGCTCCTCGTGGCGCAGCCGTTCCTCGTGCCGGGCGAGCGCGGTGTACCGGGCGGAGGGGTCGTCCATGGGGACCTCCAGGCGTACGGGACGACAAGGGCCCCGCCCTCCGGGGGGACCGGGAGGCGGGGCGGGTGCTGCGGGCGGGGCTCAGCCGAGCGGCAGGCCGCCGAGGAGACCGCCGACGGGGAGGCCGCCGAGGAGGCCCTGGACGGGGAGGCCGCCGACCATCGGGGCGTTGCCCTGGCCCTTGCCGCCCGCACGGGCCTGGTGGACCTGGCCCGCGAGCTGGCTGCCGGTCTGCTCGACGGTGTGGACGGCACCGGCGACCGTCGGGTTCTCCAGCGGGTTCTCGGTGATCTCCCCCGAGGCGAGCTGGCCCGCCACGTCGCCCACGGGCAGCGCGCCGGTGAGGGAGCCGAGGGGCAGACCGCCGAGCGCGTCGGTCGGGCCCGCGGCGGAGGCGGTGCCGGAGGCGGCGGCACCGGCGGCGAGGACGGCACCGACGGCGAAGGCGGCCTTGGCGAGCTTGTCGTGCTTCATGTGTCTGGGTCCCTCTCAGGGGTGGGGGGCGGACGCACAGCACAACGGGCGGGAGCGGGCGGGGGTCACGGGTCGGTGCGGGAC